>NZ_JAMYRC010000001.1:0-618898 GCF_040321205.1 Mesorhizobium sp. M0496
CCCCCGCCCAGCGTCCCCTTGCCTCGTGCCGGGCGGCTGCCCTCCACCCCCCCCCCGCCCGCGGGGGGGGGGGGGGGCGCGCCCCCCGGGGGGGGGGCGCCCCCCGCGGCGCCGACCCCCACCCGGACCTGCGGTCCGACCTCCCCACAAGGGGGAGGTAGGGGCGTGGCGCCCTTCGCAGCAGCACTGAGCTGAACAGAAAAGCTCATCGCGCGACCTGCCTCGCCCCAGCGCCGACCGCCGGCTCCACCGCCGAAATCTCGTGCGTCAGCGTGTTGCGGGTGACCTTCAGCCAGGCCCGGCAGCCGCCGCCATGATACCAGTATTCGCTTGTCTCGCCGGCGACGTTGTCGCGCAGATAGACATAGTCGAAGACCTCGTCTTGTGAGGCGCCGGCTTCGGGCCGCACCGGCTTGGCGTCGCCGAGATAGGTGAACTCGCCGAGTTCACGTTCGCCGCAGAAGGGACAGACAATGCGCATGCTGTTCTAGACCGCCTTCAATGCAGGTTCGGTTGGGCGCCCTGGCCCTTTTCGTCGATCATCGCACCAGTCCGGAACCGGTCGAGGCGGAACCGCGCCGCCTCTTCGTGCGGCGTGTCGCGGGCCAGAAGGTGGGCGAACACGAAGCCTGATCCCGGTGTCGCCTTGAAGCCGCCATAGCACCAGCCGGCATTGAGGTAGAGCCCTTCTACGGGCGTCTTGTCGATGATCGGCGAACCATCCATCGACATGTCCATGATGCCGCCCCACTGGCGCAAAAGACGCACACGGCCGATCATCGGCATCAGCGCCATACCGCCCTCGCAGACGTCTTCCATCACAGGCATGTTGCCGCGCTGGGCGTAGGAATTGTAGCCGTCTATGTCGCCGCCGAAGACCAGCCCGCCCTTGTCGGACTGGCTGACATAGAAATGGCCGGCGCCGAAGGTCATGACGCCGGGTATGAGCGGTTTGATCGCCTCGGAGACGAAGGCTTGCAGCACATGGCTTTCGATCGGCAGGCGCAGGCCGGCCATCGCCGCGACGCGCGAGGAACTGCCGGCAACAGCCATGCCGACCTTGCCGGCGCCGATCTTGCCGCGCGATGTCTCGACGCCGGTCACCTTGCCGTTGCCGTCGCGGGTGAACCCTGTGACCTCGCAGTTCTGGATGATGTCGACGCCGAGTGCGCTCGCCGCATGCGCGTAGCCCCAGACCACCGCGTCGTGACGCGCCGTGCCGCCGCGCCGCTGCAAGAGGCCGCCTTGCACCGGAAAGCGTGCGTTGTCGAAGTTCAGGAACGGTATCATCTTCCTGACTGCGGTGAGGTCGAGCAGTTCGGCGTCGATGCCGTTGATGCGCATGGTGTTGCCGCGCCGCGCATAGGCGTCGCGCTGCGCGTCGGAATGGTAGAGGTTGATGACACCGCGCTGGCTGACCATCGTGTTGTAGTTGAGGTCCTGCTCCATCCTTTCCCACAGCTTCATCGACAATTCGTAGAAGCCGGTGTTGCCGGGCAGACCGTAATTGGAGCGGATGATGGTGGTGTTGCGGCCGGCATTGCCGGAGCCGATCCAGCCTTTTTCGAGCACGGCGACATTTTTGATGCCGTACTCGCTGGCCAGGAACCAGGCGGTGGCCAGGCCGTGGCCGCCACCGCCGATGATCACCACGTCGTAGTGGTCCTTCGGCGTGGCATCGCGCCAGGTGCGTTGCCAGTTCTTGTGGCCGGACAGGGCGGCGCGGGCGAGCGAGAAGATCGAGTATTTCATACGTTCATTCCGAGGTCGCTCGCACCACGCAGGCCGTTAAATATCCAGCGTGTGGTCGCGCTCCCATTGCGTGAAGTGCGAAGCATAGGAATTCCATTCCTGGTGCTTCAGCTTTAGGTAGGCCGACGAAAATTCCTCACCCAGCGCCGCCTTGAGCGATTTGTCCTTGTCGAACTCGCGCAAGGCGTCGAGCAGGTTGAGCGGCAGCTTCGGCGCGCCCTTCACCGTATGGCCGTTCTGGTACATGTCGATGTCGTAGCGCTTGCCGGGATCGGCCTTCGAGCGGATACCGTCGAGGCCCGCCGCGATGATGACCGCCTGCAGGAGATAGGGGTTGGCGGCACCATCCGGCAGCCGCAGTTCGAAGCGGCCAGGGCCGGGCACGCGCACCATGTGGGTGCGGTTGTTGCCGGTCCACGTCACCGTGTTCGGCGCCCAGGTCGCGCCCGAAATGGTGCGCGGCGCGTTGATGCGCTTGTAGGAATTGACCGTCGGATTGGTGATGGCGGCCAGTGCCGAAGCATGCTTCATGATGCCGCCGAGGAAATTCCTGCCCTTCGCCGACAGGCCAAGTTCCATCGAATTGTCGGCGAAGACGTTGGTCTTGCCGGCCTTGTCCCACACCGAGATATGGGCATGGCAGCCATTGCCGGTCAGCCCCTGGAAGGGTTTGGGCATGAAGGTCGCGCGCAAGCCATGCTTTTCCGCGATCGACTTGACCATGAACTTGAAGAACGAGTGCTTGTCCGCGGTCGCCAGCGCGTCGTCAAAGGCCCAGTTCATCTCGAACTGGCCGTTGGCATCCTCGTGGTCGTTCTGGTAGGCGCCCCAGCCGAGCGCCAGCATGTGGTCGCAGATCTCGGCGATGACATCGTAGCGGCGCATCACCGCTTGCTGGTCGTAGCAAGGTTTTGACGCCGTGTCGTACTCATCGGAAATCGTCTTGCCGTCTGGCGAGATCAGGAAGAACTCGGCCTCGACGCCGGTCTTGACGTGCATGCCGTCGCTGGCAGCTTCCGCTATCAGCCGATTCAGCGTGTTGCGCGGCGCCTGGTCGACCTCCTTGTCGTCCATGATGCAATTGGCGGCGACCCAGGCGACTTCAGGCTTCCATGGCAGCTGGATGACTGAATCCGGATCCGGTACCGCCAGCATGTCGGGATGCGCCGGCGTCAGATCGAGCCAGGTGGCGAAGCCGGCAAAGCCGGCGCCGTCCTTCTGCATGTCGGCGATCGCCTGCGCGGGCACCAGCTTGGCGCGTTGCCCGCTGAACAGGTCGGTGTAGGAAATCATGAAGTATTTGACGTTTTTCGCCCTTGCGAATTCAGCAAGATCAATTGTCACCGCAGTTCCCCATTTTTTGTCGATTGTTGGCCCCAGAGCCTGTGGGCTTCGGCCCTTCGTTGATCAGAAGCCGTTCTTCCCCGGTATCCAGTTGGTGCCGGCCAGCGGTACGCCGGCCATTGCGGCTGCCTCGATCGTCAGCGCGACGAGGTCCTCGGGTTCGAGATTGTGCAGGCTGTTCTTGCCGCAAGCACGCGCGATGGTCTGCGCCTCAAGCGTCATCACCTTGAGGTAGTTCGCCAGCCTGCGTCCGGCGGCCACCGGATCAACCCGCTTCATCAGTTCGGGGTCCTGCGTGGTGATGCCGGCGGGGTCGCGGCCCTCGTGCCAGTCGTCATAGGCGCCGGCCGTGGTGCCGAGCTCGTTGTATTCCGCCTCCCAGCGGGGATCGTTGTCGCCGAGCGCGACAAGGGCAGCCGTGCCGACCGAAACCGCGTCGACGCCGAGCGCCAGCGCCTTGGCGACATCGGCGCCGTTGCGGATGCCGCCAGAGACGATCAACTGCACCTTGCGGTGCATGCCGAGATCCTGCAGCGCCTGCACCGCCGGCCTGATGCAGGCAAGCGTCGGCATGCCGACATTTTCGATGAACACTTCCTGGGTCGCGGCGGTGCCGCCTTGCATGCCGTCGACGACGACGACATCGGCGCCGGCCTTCACGGCAAGCGCGGTATCATAATAGGGGCGCGCGCCGCCGACCTTGACGTAGATCGGCTTTTCCCAGTCGGTGATTTCACGCAGTTCGAGGATCTTGATCTCGAGATCGTCGGGCCCGGTCCAGTCCGGGTGGCGCGACGCCGAGCGTTGGTCGATGCCTTTCGGCAGCGTGCGCATTTCGGCGACGCGGTCGGAAATCTTCTGGCCAAGCAGCATGCCGCCGCCACCGGGCTTGGCGCCCTGGCCGACGACGACTTCGATCGCATCGGCCCGGCGTAAATCGCGTGGATTCATGCCGTAGCGAGACGGCAGGTATTGATAGACCAACTGCTTGGAATGGCCGCGCTCTTCTTCGGTCATGCCGCCGTCGCCGGTGGTGGTCGAGGTGCCCGACAGGGTTGCGCCACGCCCGAGCGCTTCCTTGGCGGGGCCTGACAGCGAGCCGAAGCTCATGCCGGCGATGGTGATCGGGATCTTCAGCTCGATCGGCTTCCTGGCATGGCGAGAGCCCAGCACGACGCTGGTGTCGCAGCGCTCGCGATAACCTTCGAGCGGATAGCGCGAGATCGAGGCGCCGAGGAACAGGAGGTCGTCGAAATGCGGCAGCTTGCGTTTGGCGCCGGCGCCACGGATATCATAGATGCCGGTCGCGGCGGCACGGCGGATTTCGGAAAGCGTGTAGTCGTCGAAGGTCGCGGATTTGCGCGGCGTCGTCGGCGGGTTCCTGTAGGTCATGCTGCCTCAATACGCGTCGGCGTTGTCGATATTGAAATTGTAGAGCGTGCGCGCCGAGCCATAGCGCTTGAATTCCGACGGCTTGACGCCAGTGACGCCGGCGCGGTCGAGCAGACCCTGTAGCAATTCCAGGTGTTCTGGCCGCATCTCCTTGGCGATGCAGTCGGCGCCCAGGCTGTCGACCTTGCCGCGCACGAACAGCCGCGCCTCGTAGATGGAATCGCCCAGCGCGTCGCCGGCGTCGCCCAGCACCACCAGATTGCCCGACTGCGCCATGAAGGCCGACATGTGGCCGATATTGCCGTGCACGACGATGTTGATGCCCTTCATCGAAATGCCGCAGCGCGACGAGGCGTTGCCTTCGATGACCAGAAGGCCGCCCTTGCCGGTGGCGCCGGCATACTGGCTGGCGTCGCCCTTGATGGTGATCGAGCCTGACATCATGTTCTCGCCGACGCCGGGGCCCGCCGAACCATGCACGGTGATCGTGCTGCCGGAATTCATGCCGCCGCAGTAATAACCGACGCTGCCGCGCACATCGATGGCAACTGGCTGGTCGACGCCGACGGCGACCGAATGGCTGCCTTTCGGGTTCAGCACTTCCCATGCTGTTTCATTCGAGCCGGGAGCCAGATTGTGCAGCGCCTGGTTGAGTTCGCGCAGCGACAGCTGGTCGAGATCGAAGACCCGGGGGTCGTGCGCCGCCGTCTTTGAAAGCGTGGTTGCCGGCATGAATTCAATGCTCCCAGAAATAGACGGTTGCGGGCTCGGGTTCCCAGACCCTCGCATTGTCTATGCCGGGCAGTTTGGTCAGCGCGCGATATTCCGAGCCGAAGGCGACATACTGGTCGGTTTCGGCCATCACGGCGGGCTTGCAGGCGATCGGATCGCGCACCACGCCAAAACCGTTCTTGGTGCCGACGACGAAAGTGAAGAAGCCGTCGAGATCCGAGAGCGTGCCTTCCAGTGCCTCGCCGAGATTCTTGCCATGCGCCATCTGCGATGAGAGATAGGCGGCCGCCACTTCGGTGTCGTTCTCGGTCTCGAAGGTCATGCCTTCGCGGATCAGCTCGCGGCGGACATTGTTGTGGTTGGATAGCGAACCATTGTGCACCAGGCACTGGTCGGCGCCGGTCGAGAACGGATGCGCGCCCATCGTCGTCACCGCCGATTCCGTCGCCATGCGGGTATGGCCGATGCCATGCGTGCCGGTCATCTTGCGGACGTCGAAGCGATCGACGACCGCCTCGGGCAGGCCGACTTCCTTGTAGATCTCGACAACGTCGCCCGCGCCCATGATGCGGATGTCGGGGCGCAACGCCTGGATGGTTTCGCGCGCTTCATCGATCTTGGCGGGCGTTGTCCTGACGACGGCATGGGTGGATTTCACCGCGATCGTCACCGGCGTGCCGATCGCTTTGGCGAGCTCCGCCTCGAGGCCGCGGAAATCGCGGTCGGGCTTGGCCGACTGGATTGTGATCTTGGCCTCATTTTTGGAAGGCGCGCCGTAGATGGCGATGCCGGCGCTGTCCGGACCACGATCGCTAAGCGAGATCAGCATCTGCGACAGCATCGCACCAAGCTGGGGTTCCAGGGACTTGTCCTTCAAGAACAGTCCGACAATTCCACACATGTCAGCCTCCCGGCGTTTGCAGCTAAGAGATGATGTATCGAATGAGTCTTATAAATTCAATCATATGAAAAAAATATTCCTCTAGTTACGTATGCGTCTCGATGTCGCTCTGCGCACTGCCGCCTTCTCGCCGGGTATTGTGAACCCATTTGGCGGTGCGAATGCGGGCGATCTTGTATGCATCGAGAATCGACAAGGCATAGATCAGGAAGCCGCCGGCGTGACGGCCGACAAAGCTGGCGTCCGGCGGCGCGATCTTGGCAGTGACCCATGCCAGGATCACCATGAAGAAAAGGAACTGAAGGCCGCGCACCGGCACGCCCAGAATGACGTGACCGCTTGCCGGCAGCACGATTGCCGCGCCGAGAACCAGATAGGGGTTGGTGGGTGCAGTGGCCGAACTGGTCATGCGGCCTGCCGTTCGCTTTTGTCGATGGCGTCGCGAAGCGCCGACGCCGACACCAGCAGCCTTTCAATCAGCGCCGGCTCAAGAGTGGCCTCGCCAAATTCGGCTTGCCGGAAAACGCCGTAGCGCGCCCGTTCGGCCTCCGCCAGCAGCCAGACGATGCGCACTCCGTTCGGGGTGATCAGCAGTTCCTTGGCGCGCCCTTCGGAAAAGATCTCGATATGGCTGGCGATGAGGCCCTGGGGAAAGCGCGCTGCCCTGCGGTCGGTGCGCAGCACCGCCTCGGCAGGAAATCCCGGAGCTTTGGGCAGCGTATGCTCGAGGTGATCGAAATTGGAGAAGGTCGTCGGCGAGCCCGGCCGCATCATCATGTCGAAGGTCGCTGGCACCGCGACCTTTTCGGTGATCGAAACACTGAGCCAACGTGCCGGCAGTTTCCGCGTCGCCAGCGTATCGACGATGGTGCGCACCTGGACGCGTTGGCCGTTCCACGATCCTTCCCAGGTGATGATGCCGGCGGTGCCGTCCGAAACATTGGCTGCGTCGGCGATGACTGTGCGGATGCGGTCCTGCTCGACGGCGAGCGCCATCGATGCCCTGTTGCGGCTGGCACGCGCCTGCCAGACTAGGTGGAGGACGAGAGCCAGGATCATGGCCCCGGCAAGCAGTGCTGACGTCAACTCGGACATTTTCTCATTGCCAGGCCCGCCCTGGATCTGGACGGGCCTATTGCCATCAATATCCCTGCGGCTTTGGCCACGGCATGGTGAACTGGTCGCCGCGCCGCACGAATCTGTAGCGGTAGAAATGGAACCACAGCGAGATCAGGAAGTAGAAGGCGACCATGGCGATCAGCTGCGAGCCGAAGCCGAGGAAGATGGCGAAGAAGGTCACCACGCAAAGGCAAAACAGCACGATGGCCGGGACCGGGTGGAAGGGATGCGTGTAGCCGCGGCGGATAGAGCCCAGCGGCCACTTCTTGCGGAACATGATGATGTTGATGCTCATGAACGTGTATTGCAACACGCCCGACAGGATCGAGAAGGTGATCGCCTGGTTGAGGTCGGCGATGAAGGCGAAGGCCAGCGCGATCGGCAGCAGGAACAGGATCGAGCGGTAGGGCGTGCGGTATCTCGGATGCACGGCCGAAAACCAGGTCGGCAGATAGCGGTCACGGCCGAGCGAGAACCAGGCGCGCGCCGCATCGTTGATACAGCCATTGGCCGACGCCAGCGCGGCAAGCAGCGTCGCGACGAACAACAGGTTTTCGAGCAGTGGGCTGCCGGTCAGCTTGCCCGCGTCCCATAGCGGATAATAGGTGATGCCCAGATATTCCCACGGCATCATCGAGGCGCAGACATACCAGGTCATGGCGGCGGCGATCAAAAGCGTGATCATGCCGGCCATGGTGCCGTAAGGCAGCGAACGCGCCGGCGAGCGCACTTCCTCGGCGGCCTGCGTAGTGCCCTCGATGCCGAGATAGTACCAGATGCCGAACTGGAAGGCGGCGATGACGCCGATCCAGCCATAGGGGAGCGCATTGCCGGGAGTGACCAGTTCGTTCAGCTTCAGCACCGCGCCTTGCGTCCACGGGCTGACCGAAAAGAACAGGATGACGATCGAGATATAGGCGATTGCGGTGATGACGAAGTTGACGTTGAGCGTCATCAGCACGCCGCGATAGTTCAGCCACGCCAGCACGACGATGGTCGCGGCGATGAAGGAATTATGGGTGAGCCCTTCGACCCCGGCCTTGGCGACGACGGTGTCGCCGAGCAGGATGGCGTCGGACACTTCGAGCATGGTGTAGGCAAAGACCAGGAACAACGCGACATTGAACGCCATCAGCGGTCCGACGATGTGCTTTGCCTGCGCATACTGGCCGCCGGCGGCGGCGACGGTCGAAGTGACCTCGGAATCGATCATCGCGACCGAGGTGTAGAGCAATCCGACGACCCAGCAGACGATCAGCGCGGCAAGCGCACCGCCCTTGTCGGCGGCAAAATTCCAGCCGGTGAATTCGCCGACGAGAACGATGCCGACGCCGAGTGCCCAGACATGGGCCGGGCCAAGCACGCGGAGCAGTGAAACCCTGTCCCCGTGAACTGCCGGTTCAAGTGTGACTGTCATTGTTCAATCCCCACTCAGATCCGGTGTTTTTCGGAAACGGCTTCAAGCTCACCTTCGCGCGATGAGGTCAGCACCTCTTCGGAGAAGGTCGTGTCGACCTTGAACCAGTCGTAGAGCATCCACAAAGCGAGCACGATCGAGATACCCCAGCATGCGTAAGAGAGTGCCACCCACATGATCGTGTCCCCAAATTACTTGTCGTCAAAAGTTTACTTGTTCGTCGAAACTCTTACTTGTCGTCGAATTTTTCGTTGATGACGTCGCGATATTCGCGGTCGGATGCGCGAAACAGGAAGACGAAATAGCCGATCAGCACCGCGGCCATGATGATCAGCGTCGGCCAGTCGATGACGTAGTGGAAGCGGTTCTGGATGATGTCGTGCGCGGTCTCGGGCGTGTAGCCGAGCTTTTCCCAGATCGACGCCATGGTCGGGTTCTGGCCGAGCGCTTCCCACGTCTTGGCGTCGAGCGCGTCGATGGATTTCGCCGCACCGGCAAGGCCCAGCTTGAGCGGCAGCCACAGCGCCACGAAAATGGCGACCACGACGACGGCGATGTCGAAAACCTGCCCAGCCTTGCTTTGCTCCGGTGGCGTGTAGCGCGGCATCTCTTCTACCCCTCAGGACTTGCGGTTGCGGAACGCGTCGGCGTTCTTGATATCGAGCCCGTAGATGAATTCCTTGTCTTCCTTGTAGTGCTTGACCATCGCCAGGATGGCGGCCGTGTTGAAGATCAGCACGGCGGCGGCGGCGACCGCGACGACGGCCTTGATGCCGCCGTGCGGGATGTAGGGCCATGTCATGAGGAGCACGAAGAGGATCGTCGCCCACAGGCAGACGATCAGGAGCGCGGATCCGCGCACGTCGGAACGGTACAGCGCTTCGATGCGCTGGTGCATGTCTGACATCGGTTTTCCCCTTTTTCCAACGGTCGACCCCGAATTGGCCGCCCGCTGCCCTCTTTCAAGAGAGTGAAATTTTTTTCATAAATTCCGTCCGAATTCCGCAATTGTCAAGCGCGATTTACGTCAGGTTAACCGTTTGCTTCGCGCAGCGGATTTTGCCTGACAATGAAATTAATTGCTTATGGGTATTGCGGCGCCGCAACGTTTGCGGTCAATATTCGACCAAAGCTCCCGCCGCTGCGCAGGGAGCAGGGAACAGCAAAGACTTTCGAAACGGAGGACGAGCGGATGACGGCATCCTGGAGATTTTCGACCCTGGCGGATCGCCATCGCGCGCTTGGTTCGAAGCTCGAAGACTGGAGCGGCATGGGGACCGCCTGGACCTACGACAAGGATGCCGACGAGGAGTACATCGCCATCCGCACCAAGGCTGGGTTGATGGATGTCTCCGGCCTCAAGAAGGTCCACATCACCGGGCCGCATGCCTCGCACCTGATCGATCTGGCGACGACGCGCGATGTTGAAAAGATCTATCCCGGCAAGTCGGCCTATGCCTGCATGTTGAACGAGGCGGGAAAATTCACCGACGATTGCATCCTCTACCGCACCGGACCGAACGCCTGGATGGTCGTGCATGGTTCCGGCACCGGCCATGAGGAGTTGCAGCGAGCTTCCGTAGGACGCGACGTCTCGCTCCGCTTCGACGACAATCTGCACGACCTGTCGCTGCAGGGGCCAACCGCCGTCGACTATCTGGCCAAGCATGTGCCTGGCATCCGCGATCTGAACTATTTCCATCATGTGCAGACGCAGCTGTTCGGCTTTCCGGTGATGATCTCGCGCACCGGCTACACCGGCGAGCGCGGCTACGAGATTTTCTGCCGCGGCCAGGATGCCGGCACGATCTGGGACAGGATACTCGACGAGGGCAAGAGCGCCGGCATCATTCCATGCCGCTTCACCACGCTCGACATGCTGCGCGTCGAAAGCTATTTGCTCTTTTATCCCTACGACAATTCGCAGAAATACCCGTTCGACAATGAAGGCCCCGGCGACACGCTGTGGGAGCTCGGCCTCGACTTTACCGTCAGCCCCGGCAAGACGGGTTTCCGAGGCGCGGAGGAACATTACCGCCTCAAGGGCAAGGAACGCTTCAAGATTTATGGCGTTCTGCTCGATGGCAAGGAGCCGGCAGACGAAGGCGCGCCCGTCTATCGCGACGGCAAAAAGGTCGGCGTGGTGACCTGCGCCATGTATTCGCCGCTGGTCGAGAAATCGATGGGCATCGCCCGGCTCGACGTCGACTGCGCGGTCAAGGACACCAAGCTCGAAATCCGCAACAAGAGCGGTGCGATCAAGGCCACCGCGCAGCCGCTTCCCTTCGATGATCCCAAGAAGACCAAGCGCACGGCGAAAGGTTGAGGCATAGTCAACGGCGAGAGGTTCGAGGCACGAAGAGTTAGATGGCAGTCAAAAGCATCATCAGCCGGCCCGTTTACGGAACCCTGTCTCCCCAACCCGGCAAGCACCATCTTTTTATCGCGGATGCAGAAGGGGCGCTGGCGATAAGGGACATGGCCGGGGGCGCGCCGGCCGGGTTCTTCGAAGGGGCCGAGATCGTCTACATTCCTGGGCCTGACGGCAAACACATCGCCGCCCTCGAAGCGTTGAAGCCGGCACAGTTTCATCAGGCGCCGTCCTTCGCCAGCCTGCTGCCACGGCTCAGGCAGACACTCGCCAACGCGCATATGGGCTTGCGCCTCTATCTCTCGGGCACTGAAGGCCTGATCGGCCAGGCCATGCAGGTGGCGCTTGAAGCCGGCATCGACCACACCTCGATCCAGACCGAGCATCGCGGCTCGCTGGCGCGGCGCATGCAGTGCGTGCACTGCAAGGGCATCACCGAGAATGTGACGACGCAGCCGGCGACCTGTGCACATTGCGGGCTGCTGCTCCTGGTGCGCGACCACTATTCCAGGCGCATCGCCGCCTTCCAGGGCGTCTGCATCAATGCGGAAGATCGCTCGGAGAGTCCTCCGATGGAGGAGGTCTTCCGATGAGCACCGGAACAACAAAACTCGACGTCGTCGTCAGCGATGTCGTACCGGTCAACGACCTGGTCACCCGTTTCCATTTCCGCCGGCGCGACGGCGAGCTTTTGCCGACCTTTTCCGGCGGCGCCCATGTCGTGGTCGAGATGCGCGACGGCGAGCGCACCAGGCTCAACCCCTATTCGCTGATGGGCTCGCCGCTCGACACGCGCGAATACACGATCTCGGTACGCCGCGACGATGTCGGCCGCGGCGGCTCACTGTTCATGCACAGGCATGTTCGCCCCGGCATGGAGATGGTGGTCAGCTATCCCGTCAATTTGTTCTCGCTCGACCTGCGCGCCAGGAAGCACCTGATGCTGGCGGGCGGCATCGGCATCACCCCGTTCATGGCGCAGACCGCGCAGCTGGCGGCGGAAGGAGGCAATTTCGAACTGCACTACACCTGCCGCACCGCATCGCTCGGCACCTATGCCGATGTGCTGCGCGAGCGCTACGGCCGCCGCATCAGGGTCTATCACGACGACCGTGAGGAGCGCATCGAGCTCGACCGGTTGCTGTCGACACAGCCGCTCGGCACGCATCTCTATGTCTGCGGTCCGGCCGGCATGATCGGCTGGGTGCGCGACCGCGCCACTGCCCTTGGCTGGCCGTCGGAGACCGTGCATTTCGAGCATTTCGCGGCACCCCAGCCCGGGTTGCCGTTCGACGTGACGCTTGCCGTCAGCGGCAAGACGATTCGCGTCGATGAACAGCAGAGCCTGCTTGAGGCGATCGAGGCGGCCGGCGTCGATCCGCCCTATCTCTGCCGCGGCGGCGTCTGCGGCCAGTGCGAAACCAACGTCATCTCTTGTGACGGCAAGTTCATCCACAACGACCACTGGCTGAGCGAGGAAGAGCACCGTTCGGGCTGCAAGATCATGCCGTGCGTGTCGCGCTTCGAGGGCCGGTCGCTGGTCTTGGAACGGTAGGAGAAAATCATGGGCATCACCTTTCGCAAGGAAACGTTCCGCGACGATTTCACCTTCAAGAACAGCCCGGAGCACATAAGGCGCTTCCCGTTTCCGTTCCACGAAGACGCCTACATGTATGCGGTCAACATCGAGCCGCATGTCGTCGGCCCGAAGGGCAGCGTGCTGGAAAACCTGATCGACGTCGACGAGCACTATGTCGCCGAGATGCAGGATCGTGCGCTGGTGCTGGCCGAGGATCCGCTGCGCTGCCAATCGCTTCCGCACATGACGCTGGCCGGCTGGGACCTGCTGGAACTCCTGATGGAGCAGCAGGCGCTCGGCTATCCCGAGCACTTCACGCTGACACGCGATGGCGACCGCTGGCGCTGGATCAACCGGCCGCTCGGCATCGACGATACCTTCACCTTCGGCGACACCTCGACACTGCCTTACGGGCCGATGGAATACATCACTCGCCAGAGCCAGGGCGATTTCTGTATCCTCGACCAGCGCGACGGCAATCTGTGGATGGATGCCGGCATGGTCACCACTCAGGCCGACTGGTCGCTCGATTTCGACATCGGCATGAACTTCTTCGAGTGGCACGCACCGGTGCCGCTGGCGCATGAGAAGGGGATTTTCGTCAGGGCGCTGAAATTCCTGACCAACATCCAGCAAGGCAAGCCGGCCCGGCGCCTGAACTGGACGATGACCATCAATCCACGCCTCGATACGAGCCCGGAAAACTACCACAAATGGGGGCCGGACCGGGCGACGGTGACGCCTGAAAATGTCGGTGACAAGGTGCATCTGCGCGTCGAACTGCAGAGCTTCTGGCGCCTGCCGCGCTCGAACGGCATCGTCTTTCCGATCCGCTGCTATCTGATCAAGATGGACGAGCTGGTGACGCAGCCAAAATGGGCACGGCGCCTGCACCGCGTCATCCGCGATCTTCCCGACGAACTCGCCAATTATAAGGGCCTGACACGATACCGCCCGGCGTTGGTCGAGTGGCTGTCGAAGCTCGATGATGGGGGTGCGACAAGTCCGGGGTTTGGGCCGGATTGAGCAAGGCCCCCTCATCCGGCCGCTACGCGGCCACCTTCTCCCCGAGGGGAGAAGAAATAGCCAACGTTGGCGCCAGCCTCCTCTCCCCTCGGGGAGAGGTCGGATTGCCCCGAATTGCCCTTCGCAATTCGGTTGGCAATCCGGGTGAGGGGGCTGCTTGCGTCCCGCTCAGCCCGCACTCTGCGGATAGCAGATGATCGAGAGATAGCGCATCGGCAGTTTCGTCAGCTGTTCCGGTCCATGCGGCGCGTCGGCGTCGAAGAACAGGCTGTCGCCGGGCTTCATCGGGTAGAGGTTGCTGCCGTGTCGGTAAACGACCTCGCCCTCGAGCATGTAGAGGAACTCCATCCCCTCATGCTGGAAGGTCGGGAACACGTCGGAATCCTCGGTCAGCGTGATCAGATAGGGCTCGACGACGACGCCGCTGGTGTTGGAGCCGATATGGCCGAGCAAATTGTACTGGTGGCCGGCGCGGGTGCCGCGGCGCTCGACATCGAGACCTTGGCCGGCCTTGACGAAGACGGCGCTGCGCTCTTCCTCGAAACGGCGGAAGAAGGCGGTGACAGGAACGCCGAGCGCCCGCGACAGCGCCTGCAAGGTGGTCAGCGACGGCGAGGTGATGCCGTTCTCGATCTTCGACAGCATGCCCAGCGAAATGTCGGTGGCGACCGCCAGGTCGGCGACGGTGATGCCGAGCTTCTTGCGGAAGGCCCGCACCTCGCGGCCGATCGCCACCTCCAGCACTTTTTCACGCGTGTCGCGAATGGCATGCGGGTTCTGCGTCAGCGGCGCACGGATCGTCCGCCCGTCAGCTGCCTTTGACGATGGCTTTGCCTTGGGAACGGCGCCGGGCTTGGGATTGGATGCTGTTTTCGCCATGTAACCGCCCCAGGATCTGCCGATTTATTTCACTCAAGGTGAACATATTCGGTGCCGATACAGAAACGCAATGGTGACAGCAAGCCCCCTTAAGTCGAATGGCGTTCTTTGGGATTTCGGGAGGCGTCGGGTTTTGCCAGAAAATCCGGTGTGGCCAAACGAGCTTTCGCCACAACCCAGTTGACAGCATTGAAGGGCCAATTACTGTCCTGTCAGTGAAATTTGTTTCGTTGGGGAAATCACAAAAGGAGGCCTGCAATGAAAAGTCGCGTTGCCGTCATCGGAGCCGGACCATCCGGCCTGGCACAGCTCAGGGCTTTCAAGTCGGCGGCCGACAAGGGCGCCGAGATTCCCGAAATCGTCTGCTTCGAAAAGCAGTCGGACTGGGGCGGCCTTTGGAATTACACCTGGCGCACCGGCCTCGACGAGCATGGCGACCCGGTGCACGGCTCGATGTACCGCTACCTCTGGTCGAACGGACCGAAGGAATGCCTGGAATTTGCCGACTATACCTTCGAGGAGCATTTCGGCCGGCCGATCGGCTCCTATCCGCCGCGCGCCGTGCTGTGGGACTACATCAAGGGCCGCGTCGAAAAATCCGGCTTGCGCAAATGGGTGCGCTTCAACAGCCCGGTGCGCATGGTGACCTTCTCAGAGGCGACGAAGAAATTCACCGTCACCGCGCATGACCGCACCAGCGACGTCACCTATTCGGAAGAGTTCGACAATGTCGTCGTCGCTTCCGGCCATTTCTCGGTGCCCAACGTGCCCTATTTCGAGGGTTTCTCCACCTTCAACGGCCGCATCCTGCACAGCCATGATTTCCGCGACGCGATGGAGTTCAAGGGCAAGGATATATTGATCATCGGCCGCTCCTATTCGGCCGAGGACATCGGCTCGCAATGCTACAAATACGGTGCCAAATCGATCACCTCCAGCTACCGCTCGAAGCCGATGGGCTTCAAATGGCCGGAGAATTGGAAAGAGGTGCCGCTGCTGCAGAAGGTCGTCGGCAAGACAGCCCATTTCAAGGACGGCACCACCAAGGATGTCGATGCCATCATCCTGTGCACCGGCTATCTCCACTCGTTCCCGTTCCTCACCGAGGACCTGAAGCTCAAGACCGCAAACCGCATGTGGCCGGACGGACTCTATGAGGGCGTCGTCTGGGAGAAAAACCCTCAACTGTCCTTCATCGGCATGCAGGACCAGTTCTACACTTTCAACATGTTCGACGCGCAGGCCTGGTTTGCGCGCGACATCATCATGGGCCGCATCAAGCTCCCCTCTGCCGAGGCGATGGCAGCGCATGGCGCCAAGTGGCGCGCGCGTGAAGAGACGCTGGAAGACGCCGAGCAGATGATCTGGTTCCAGGGCGATTACACCAAGGAACTGATGGACCAGACCGACTATCCCGGCTTTGACGTCGAGGCGGTCAACAAGACCTTCATGGAGTGGGAGCATCACAAGGGCGAAGACATCATGAGCTTCCGCGACCACGCCTACCGCTCGCTGATGACCGGCACCATGGCACCGCTGCATCATACGCCGTGGCTGCAGGCGCTGGACGATTCGATGGAGAGCTATCTCGACGTGAAGGGGGTTGCAGCGGAGTAGTAGCTCAGCTTGCCGTCAGGCGGGCACCGCGACCCAGCCGTGGCGACTCTCGCCGTAGACAGACTGCGTTGGCGCCGGGAATGACGGGTCTCCGAAACAGCCGACGGCAACGGCCACTGCCGCCGGTTTTCGTGACGGATACCAGAAGACCGTCGAGCCACACGTTCCGCAGAAATGGAAGGTGACGGGAAAGCCGCTGTCGGAATCGCGTTGGTATGTCTGGAATGAGCCGCTGATCTCGGTCGCGGCGGCATCAAAGAAAGCTGCGATCCCGAACGCACTGCCGGTCCGCCGCTGACAGTCCAGGCAATGGCAAAGCGAGACCTTGGCCGGCTCCTGCGGGCAGCGGATCTGCAATTGACCGCAGGTGCAGCAAGCGATCCGGCCAGTCATCATTCTCTCCTGTATTGGGGCGGCAGAATCCTATCCCAGCCTGGCCCTGGCCTTCCCCGTCCAGGCGCCGAACAGCCGGTCGGCGACGATACCGATGAAGGCGATGGCGAGACCAGCGACGATGCCGCGGCCGGAATCGGCCTTGGACAGCGCGATGAACACTTCCTGGCCGAGATCGCGCGTGCCGACCATGGCGCAGATGATGATCATCGCCAGCGCCATCAGGATCGTCTGGTTGACGCCCAGCATGATCTCGGGCAGCGCCAGCGGCAATTGCACACGAAAGAATGTCTGGCGCGGCGTGCAGCCCGAAACCTTGGCCGCCTCGATCAGCGCCGGCGGCACCTGCCTGATGCCGTGATTGGTGTAGCGGATCGCCGGCACCACGGCGAAGGCGACTGTGGCGATCATCGCGGTGACGTCACCGACCCGAAACAGCATCACCACCGGAATGATGAAGCAGAAGGATGGCAGCACCTGCAACGTGTCGATGATGGGCGTGACGATCTTCTCGAAGCGGTCGCTGCGCGAGGCCGCGAGCCCGATGGGGATGCCGATCAGGCAGGCGATGAAGGCCGAGATGCCGCAGAGATAGACCGTCGCCATGGTCTTTTCCCAAAGGCCGGTGATGGCGCAGAAGGCGGTCAGCGCGGCTACCAAAGCGGCCAGACGCACGCCGGAGAGCTGATAGCCGGCAAGGCCGAGCAGGAAGACGGCACCCAGCCACGGAAACCCTTCGCAGAAGGCGCGCAGCGGGTTCAGCACGTTGAGGATGAGCGCCACGCGAAACGCTTCGATCGTGTCGAAGAAATTGATCGTCACCCAGGTCACCGCCGCCTTCCACAGCGGCGCGGTGGTGAAGGTGACCGCCTTCGGCACCGCCGCGAAGGCCGGGATGAGCAGGCCGAGCAGTGTGGTCACGACAAGGATGGCGATGGCCAGCGTCAGATTGGGGTAGCGCCGCCAGACGCTCGGGCTCACCTCCCGATGGACATGACCCGTGGCCTGTTTGTGCGCGATGGCCTGGCTCAGCCGGTCGAGTGCGATGGCCAGCGCCACGATGGCAAGACCGGCTTCCATCGCTTCGCCGACCTTTAGCGCGCGCAGCGCCAGCAGCACATCGTAACCTAACCCGCCGGCGCCGATCATTGAAGCGATGATCACCATGTTCAGCGCCAGCATGATCACCTGGTTGACGCCGACCATCAGCGTCGGCCGTGCCGAGGGCAAAAGCACCCGCCACAGTTTCTGCCGCGCCGTGCAGCCGGCCATCTCGCTGAAATCGTCGATCTCGGACGGCACCCGCGACAGCCCCAGCATCGTCGCCCGCACCATCGGCGGCGTGGCGAAGATGGCCGTCGCGATCATCGCCGACACCGGGCTGTTGCCGAACAGCAGTAGCATGGGGATGAGGTAGGCGAAGGTCGGGATCGTCTGCATCAGGTCAAGGGCAGGGGAGACGACGAGCCTTTCCGCCCATGGCTTGCGCCACGCCCAGATGCCGGCGAACAGGCCGGTGACGATGCAGAACGGCACGGCGATGGAGATCAGCGCCAGCGTCAGCATGGCGCTGGTCCATTGGCCGAACAGCGCGATGTAGAGGAAGCAGCCACCAACCAGCAGGCTGAGTTTCCGGCCTCCAACGGCACGTCCGGCGAAGAAGGCGGCAGCGCAGACGCCGACCCAGGACAGGCGCGGCAGGACATAGGCCTCAGTGCCGTGGCCGATCTTGAAATTCTTGGCGAGCAGATTGAGCGCGAAATCAAGGGGAACGCCGAGCACTGCGGTGATCGAGCGGGTCAGCCACGACAGGTTCGACTTGATCCAGCGCATCAGCGCGCTGACCCAGTCGGCGACCGGCACGACGGCGCTTGCCGGATAATTGACCGCCCAGGGCAGGCGGTCCTGCAGCAGGAACACGACAAGCACGGCGGCAAGCGCGAACGCCCAGATCAGCAGCCAGATCTGAACCGGCCGCGCCCTTGCCTCATTGGCGCTTGCCGTCACCGTCATGCGCCGGCCCTCGAGCGGTCGATGCCGGCCAGCAGATCGATCACCGCTTGCGGCGTCACCTCGCCGATCGGCTCGCCGGTGCCGTTGATCACCGCGAACGGCTTGTTGGCGGCAACGATACCGGCCGAAAAGCTGGCGATCTTGGCATCGGGTGCCACCGTGCCGCCATGCTCCGAGCCGTCGCAGGGGCGCATCAGGCTGCGTGCCGAGATCACCTTGGCGCGGTCGACGTCGCGGGTGAACTCGGCGACATAGTCGGTCGCCGGATTGACCACCAGCTCCTCCGGCGTGCCGATCTGGATGACCTCGCCGTCCTTCATGATGGCGATGCGGTCGGCCAGCCGTATCGCCTCGTCGAAATCATGGGTGATGAAGACGATGGTCTTGTGCAGCATGGTCTGCAGCCGCATCAGTTCATCCTGCATCTCGCGGCGGATCAGCGGGTCGAGCGCCGAGAACGGTTCGTCGAGAAACCAGATTTCCGGTTTGGTCGCCAGGCTGCGGGCGATGCCGACACGCTGCTGCTGGCCGCCGGAAAGCTCGCGCGGATAGAAATGCTCGCGGCCGCTTAAGCCCACAAGCTCGATGACCTCGCGCGCCCTTGCTTCGCGTGTCGGCCGGTCCTGCCCCTGGATGCTGAGTGGGAAGGCGATGTTCTCCAGCACGTTGAGATGCGGCAGAAGCGCAAAATTCTGGAACACCATGCCCATGCGGTGTCGCCGCAATTCGATCAGTGCTGCATCCGAGATTTTCAGCAGGTCCTTGCCCTCGAATTCGACCTTGCCGTGGGTCGGCTCGACCAGCCTGGACATGCAGCGCACCAGCGTCGACTTGCCGGAGCCCGATAGGCCCATGATGATGAAGATCTCGCCCTGGCGGATTTCGAGGTCGACGGCGCGCACCGCGCCGACCAGTCCGGCGGCAGTGACGTCGGCCATGCTGGCCTTGCCGTCGCGTTCGCGGATGAAGTTCGCCGCATTCGATCCGAACAGCTTCCAGACATTGCGGCAGGCAAGTTTTATCGGACGGGCATCCTTTGGCGTGCCCGCCACGTTTGGCTCCTGTTCAATCTTGTCCGTCATTCAAACGTCCTTCTGGAACATCAAGAATTGAGACCCGGCTGATCAAGCAGCCGGGTCTCATTTTTCCAGTTGGAACGATCACTGCGCCCAGGCTTTCCAGTCGGCCTCGTGGGCCGCGATCCAGGCTGCGGCGACATCTTCCGGCGTCTTGCCGCCGAGATCGATCTCGCCGCTCATCTTGTTGAGCTCGTCGGTGTCGACCGTGTAGGACTTCGCCACCTTGTAGGCGACCGGCCATTTGTCCTTCATGCCGGCCCAGGAATACTTCCAGATCTCGCCATGCGGCTTGCCGCAATCATATTTGGCGTCGGGGTTCACGCCCCATTTCGGGTCGCTGTAGCACTCGGCTGTGTATTCGGGGAATTCAATCCACTCGCCCTTGTATTTGGCCGGCGCCCAATGCGGCGAATAGATCCACAGCATGATCGGCGCCTTGCGCTGATAGGCAGAGTCCAGTTCGGCGAACATCGCCGCGTCGGTGCCGGCATGGATGACGGTGAAGGGCAGTTTCAGCGCCTCGACGCGCTCGTCGTCAAAGCCTTCCCATGTTACCGGGCCGCCGAGATAACGGCCCTTCGGCACGGTCTCCGCCGTCGAGAAGGCTTCGGCGCATTTCGGGTCTTTCAGCGCTTCCCAATTGGGCAGGCCGGGGCATTTCTCTTTCATGTATTCGGGAAACCACCACTCTTCCTTGGCCTTGGGTCCGAGCTTGCCCAGCCGTTCGGTCTGGCCGGTCGCATCGGAGGCTTTCATCGCCTCGCCGGCGGTCGTGTCCCAGAATTCCAGGCCGACATCGAGATCGCCGTTGGTGAGACCGGTGGTCAGGCTGGAGAGGTAGTCGGCGGTCGGATATTCGACGGTATAGCCGAGCTTTTCCAGGATGCCGCCAAGGATCTTGGCGTTCAGATTGACACTGGTCCAGTCGAACAGCGCGATCTTGATCGGATCGTTGGATTCCGGTGCGGCGGCTTGGGCGGAAGGCGTCAGCAGGCTTAACGTCGCCAGCGCGACGGCGCCCATCGAGAGTTTCGAGATGTGACTGCGAAATGACATGCTTGTTCTCCTTCAAGCTGTGACAATTATCGGTCGTTCCCTTCTTGCGGCTTTTCTTGATTGTGTTGGAAAGGCGGTTCGTTGCGCAAGGCCGTCGGCGCCAAATTGTTGCCCTGGCCCTGGCCAACGCAGGCAAGATGGTGCTCAATTCTGGTGATGGTGAAAAATGCTGGGAGTCTCAGCGTCATGGCTGCCGACGGATCGCTGCGGGAGCGATCATCTGCGGATCAATTGCCAGTCCTGCGGCGCCCTGCAATGTGTTCCCATGACCCAGAGCATTTCCGGCGAAACACGATCGCCTCCATGCTCTATCCGTTTGTTTTTTACGCAATTCCGGACGCAAAACCGCTTAGCACTTTTGCTGGAATTGCTCTCGGCTGCTGGCCCAGCAAGCCCCATCTCGCCAAGGCCGTTTCACAGGATGAAATTATATATACCAAGGTTCATGTCGCGCAACGACTAACGCCTGCGGGACGCATAAATTCAGACTGCAGGCGAAGTCGAAGCCTACCAGCAGACGTAGCCGCCATCGACGATCAGGTCGAGGCCGGTGACGAAGCTAGAGGCGCGGCTGGCCAGGAACACCGTCGGTCCGACCATTTCCTCCGGCGCCGCCATGCGCCCCATCGGTGTGTCGCGCTTGAAGATCTTCACCTCTTCCGCCACCTCCGGGCGCTTGTTCATCGGCGTCAGCGTGTAACCCGGGCTGACGACGTTGACCCGCAGCCCACGGTCGGCCCACTCCATGGCGAGGCTCTTCGACATGTGGATGACGGCGGCTTTCGAGGAATTGTAGTGCGCCTGCGTCAGGCCCCGATTGACGATGGTGCCCGACATCGAGGCGATGTTGATGATCGAGCCCTTGCGTCGCGCCAGCATCTTGCGGGCTTCGGCCTGACAGGACAGGAACACGCCGGCGACATTGACCTCGTGCACCTTCTGCCATGTTTCCAGCGGCATTGTCTCGGCGGGCTCGGAGCCGGCAATGCCGGCATTGTTGACGGCGACGGTCAGCGCACCGAGTTCGCTCTCGACGCGATCGATTGCCGCCGCGAGATCGCTCTGCGACGTCACCGTGCCGGTCAGCACTATCGCCTTGCGGCCGAGTGCCGCGATCCGGTGCGCGGTTTCGTCCAGTCCACCCTTCGACGCATGACCGAAACAGGCAACATCGGCACCCGCCTTGGCCAGTCCGATCGCGATCGCCTGTCCGATGCCGCTGCCGGCGCCGGTGACCAGCGCGACATCGCCGCCCAGCTTGAAAATATCCATCGATAGCCCTCCCTGCTTCAGGGAGGGTACGCGCTGCGCTGTGTTTCGAGCAAGCTCCCAGCGCGCAATCGGACAAAGAGCGTTGTCGTTCAGAAATAGCCGCTCGACGCGGCCGTGGCTTCCTTGGGAATTTCGACGCCGTCGACCAGGATCTTGTCGACCAGTTCGTGGTGGAAGCAGACCAGCCCCTTGATGCGCTCGGCCTCGTGTACCGGCTCGGGATAATACCAGACCAGGTTCTCGTGGCGCTTGGCCTTGGTCGTCACGTGATAATAGTTGGAGATGCCCTTGTAGGGGCAGCGCGAGATGTAACGGCTGGGCGCAAACATATCGAGCCGCGTGTCGGCGATCGGCAGATAGTGGCGCACCGGATGGCCGGTCTCGAACAGGAACACGCCACGGCGTGAATCGGCGACCTGTTCGCCGTCGAGAATGACCCGCACGCGCCGCGAGGAGGGCAGGCAATCGACCCGGCGGAACGGATCGCGGGCGTGGACGAAGATCTCCTCGTCTTCCTCGAACCAGTGTCCCATCTTGCTCCAGGTGAACGACATGTAGTCCGATATTGGCGGACAGCCCTTGACCGGATCGAGATAGCGCCAGGCCGCATCCTCGACCAGCGTGATGCCGGTGTTGAGCGAATAGTGGGTGGCTATGCCCTTGAAAGGGTCCTCTGTCGTCGTCTTGCTCGGCAGCAGGAACTCCTCGCGAACGTCGCCGATCGGGAAGTAGTAGACCGGCAGGTGATCGGATTCGTAGAACACCAAGGCGTTGGTCGTATCGGCCACGATCATTGACCCAACCTGCACCCGCAATCGCTTTTGCGTGGGCATGGTGAAGGCGACATAGCCAGGCTCGAATTCGTACTGCACGATGTTGTCGAGCAGCGGAAAATGCGGCCCGCGGCCGCGCAGATGGGGTTTGCGAATGGTAGTCTCCCGTTTCTTTTCTTTCGTGATCGGGCGTTGTCGCACGATCAGCTCAATGATACGCGATCAAGCAGCAGCCCGGCGGCGATCGGCGGCAAGCCGCTGACATTCTTGCGCACCGGCACCAGCAGATCGGGGAAATAGCTGAAAATCACCGGCGTCTCGTCGAGCAGCAGTTTCTGGATGTCGGAGGCGGCACTGCGCTGCGCGCCGACGTCGAGCGCCTTGAGATAGCTGGCGACCATACCATCATAGGCCGGGCTCTTGAAATGCGCCGCATTCCACGGGCCGTCGCTGACCAGCGGGCTCTTGAGGAAGACGTTCGGCACGCTGCGATGAGCGTAGTCGGTGATGCCGAGCGGGCTGTCCAGCCAGTCCGACTGGCCGAACACCGCCTTGCCGTAATATTTGTCTTGGTCCTCGATGTTGAGCGAGATGCGCGCACCGATCTCCTTGGCGAAATTCTGGAACAGCTGCGCGTAGCCGGGAATGTCGGAATAGCGCAGCGTCGTCAGCGTGATATCGAAGCCGCTGGCGAGGCCCGCCGCTTCGAGCAGTTGCTTGGCCTTGGCGATGTCCTGGACGCGCTGCGGCACCGTCTTGTCGGTCGCGGGGAAGGCCGGCGCGAAGGGGCTGTCATTGCCGGTCGCGGCCATGCCACGGCACAGGCCGTCGACCAGCTTGGAGCGATCGATGCACAGCGCCAGCGCCTGACGCACGCGCTTGTCGGTGAAGGGGCCGGTGTCGCAGCGTATATGCAACTGGCGGTGCGCGGTCGAGGCGACACGCAGCACGGTGATATCGGGGCTGTTCAGCACCACCTGACTGACATCGAGCGGAACCGCGTCGAGAATGTCGACCTCGCCGGCCTGCAGCGCCAGGATGCGTGGCTGCACATCTCCGTAGAACTTGAACTCGAGACGGTCGGGCAATGCCTTCTCGCCCCAATAGCCGGGGTTGCGGATGAAGGTCGCACCAACCTTCGGTGTGTAGGTCTCCAGCCGGAACGGCCCCGTGCCTTCAAACGTCTTTTCGTAGTCGCCCTTGTAGCTCGCCGGCAGGATCACGGCGTTGTAATTGTCGATCGACACCGAATAGGGAAAGCTGCCATTCGGCGCATCGAGATGGAAGGCGACGGTGTGGTCGTCGACCTTCTGGGTACCGCCCTTCGACAGCAGGCCTTTGAACACCGACAGCGCATTGGAAGCGCCGTTGGGGTCGGCCAGCCGCTCGAAGGTCGCGACGACGTCGTCCGCCTTAAAGTCCTCGCCATTGTGGAATTTCACGCCCTTGCGCAGCTTGAAGGTCCACACGCTGCCGTCCTCGTTCGGCGCCCAGCTCTCCGCCAGCACCGGTCTCAGGGTGAGGTCCGGCTGGGTTACGCAGAGAATGCAGCGGTCTGGAAAACCAGCTGGTAGCTGCCGCTGTCATAGTAGGTGACGGGATCGATGGCGCCGCCGGGCGTCGCGACGCCGGCGCGCACGGTGCCGCCGGGCTTGCCCTCGGCGCGTGCCGGCTGCGTGTTGAGGCCGGCAGCCGCGACAAGGCTGCCGAGGAACGGCAGGGAGAGGCCGAGCACGCTGCCATGGCGCAGGAAATCGCGGCGGCCCATCCTGCCGGCCAGCAATTCGTCGACAGCGGAATTTTCGATTGCGGTGAGCGTTTTGCGAGCGTTGTCGATCATCCTGAAATGCTTGGGCATGGCTGGATTCCTCGCTTGTCTTGGGGTTTGGCTATCTAGTTCATTGTTGACTGCCGCCGGAAAGCGATATTTTTTGATAGGGGCCATCGAAATTTTCGATGCAAGATGAGCCATGGACACTGAAAATCTGCGCAGCTTTCTCGAAGTCGCCACGCATGGCAGCTTCACTGTCGCGGCCAGCCGGCTCAACCTCGCCCAGTCCACCGTCAGCGCGCGGATCAGGGGGCTGGAGGAGCAGTTGGGACGCCGGCTTTTCGTGCGCGACCGCGATGGCGTCACGCTGACGCCGACCGGCCGGCAGTTCCTGCCGCATGCTTCTTCAATCACCCGCACCTGGGAACAATCCAGACAGGACATCGCCGTTCCCGATGGCTATGAGACCTTGCTGCGGCTGACCGCGCCTGCCTATTTGTGGGACCGCATAACCTCGCCATGGGTTGAATGGATGCGTGCCAGGCGGCCGAACGTGGCGCTGCGGCTGGAAGGCAGTTTCCCGGATCTGGCGATCGACCAATTGGCGGAGGGCCTGCTCGATATCTGCATCCTCTATCTGCCGCGCCCGCATCCAGGCATCGTCTACGAAACACTGGCCGTCGATCAGGTGGTGCTTGTCCAGCACGCCGCGCAGACGAAGCCGTGGACCGAAAACTACATTCTGATGGATTGGGGGCTGGAATTCCGCATCGAGCATGACCGCGCCTTTGCCGGCATGGTCAAGCCGGCCATATCGGCCGGGCTGGTCTTCATCGGGCTGCAGCATGTGCTGTCGCAGCAGGCGGCCGCCTATCTGCCGCTCAGCACCGTCAGCGGTCATATCGAGCGCGGCGAGATGCGGCGCATCGACAACGCCCCGGTGTTCCAGCGGCCGATCTATCTCGCCTACCCCTCGAATCCTCTCGTCGGACGTTCTGGATGTCGCGCTCGCAGGACTGCGCACGTTGGCCAGGGACTGGGCCGAAGGGCAGGGCTTTTCGGAAGGTGATCGTTCCCTGAGCATGGCCGGCCAGATCTGACTGGCCAAGCCACACGAGCGACGGTGACGCTCGCTATGCCGGCTCGGTCACGGCCGCTTTCTGTAACCTGGCCAGTTCGGCGTAGGGAATGTGGCATCGGATCGAATGGCCGGGCTGCGCCTCGCTCAGTGGCGGCTCCTGCCGTTCGCAGATCGGACCGATCTTTCGCGGGCAGCGCGTGTGGAACACGCAGCCCGACGGCGGGTTGGTGGCGCTGGGGATTTCACCGTCGAGACGAATGCGCGCGGTCTCGGTCTGGTCGAGTTTGGGCACGGCCGACAGCAGCGCTTCGGTATAGGGATGATGCGGGCCGGAAAAGACGTCTTCGGACGGTCCGAGTTCCATGATGCGGCCGAGATAGAGCACGGCGATCTTGTCGGAGAGGTAACGCACCACGGCAAGATCATGCGAGATGAAGATGTAGCTGACATCTTCCTTCGACTGCAGGTCGGCGAGTAGATTGAGGATGGCAGCCTGCACCGAGACGTCGAGTGCCGAAGTCGGCTCGTCGCAGACGACGATGCGCGGATCGCCGGCGAAGGCGCGAGCAATGGCAACGCGCTGCTTCAAGCCGCCAGAAAGCTGGCGTGGCTTGACGGCCAGATGCCGGTCGGTAAGCCGGACCGAACGGACGAGGTCGTTGAGACGCGCCTCCAGCGCCTTGCCGGAGAGACCCGCCAACCGCTTCAACGCACGGCCGATCAGATGGCGGATCGAATGCGAGCGGTTCAGCGCCGAGTCCGGATTCTGGAAGACGATCTGCATCGCCTTGATCTGGTCGTCGCTGCGGTTCTCCAGCCTGGGCGCCAGCGCCTTGCCCTCAAGCTCGATGGTGCCGCCTTCATCCGGCGGCACCAGGCCGAGCAGCAGCCTGGCGAAGGTCGTCTTGCCGCTGCCGGACTCGCCGACCAGCCCGAGCGTCTCGCCGGGCCGCAGGTCGAGCGAGACATCCTTGACGGCGCGCAGCGCATGGCCATGGCTGGCATAGGTCTTGTTCAGCCCCGCGACGCGCAACACTGGTGCTGCCTCCGCCTTTGGCACAGGCGCCACATCGCTCGGGGTTGCACGCGGCAGCGCTTGTGCCTTGTCGTGATGGAAGCAGCGCGACAGCCGCCCCCCGCGCTCGTCACCCAACTCGTAAAGTGGCGGCAACTCGCTGCGGCAGCGGTCGTCGGCGAGTGCGCAACGGTCGGCGAAGGCGCAGCCTTTGATGTCGGCACCGATGCCGGGCAGGAAACCCGGAATGGTGTCGAGACGGCCCTGATCCTTGCGCTGGCCGCCTCGCGGCAGGCAGCGCAGCAGTGCGACTGTATAGGGATGGCGCGGATCGTTGAACACGACCTCCGTCGGCCCTTCCTCGACCAGCATGCCGGCATAGAGCACGCCGACCCGGTCGCACATGTTGGAAACGACGGCCAGGTTGTGGCTGATGAACAGGATCGAGGCCGACAGTTCCTGCCGCAGCTGCGCGATCAGGTCGAGCACTTCGGCCTCCACCGTCGCATCGAGGCCGGTGGTCGGCTCGTCGAGGATCAGCATCGAGGGATCGTTGGCCAGCGCCATGGCAATCGCCACGCGCTGCTGCATTCCGCCGGAAAGCTGATGCGGGTAGCGTTGCATAACGCTGACGGGATCGGAGATGCGCACCCGGTTCAGCATGGCGATCGCCCGGTCCTCGGCCGCCTTACCCGTTTTACCGCCGAGTTCAAAAATCTCGGTCAGCTGGCGGCCGACGCGGATCGACGGGTTCAGCGCCTTGCCCGGGTCCTGGTAGACCATCGAGACGCTTTCCGCGCGGGCGCGCCTGAGTGCCTCGGCATCCAGCTTCATCACATCCTGGCCGTCGAGCGAGATAGCGCCGCCAGTGATCGAGCCGTTGCGCGGCAGATAGCGCACGACGGTGAGCGCCACGGTGGATTTGCCACAGCCGGATTCGCCGACCAGCCCATAGGCTTCGCCTTGGCCGATGGTGAGGCTGAGGTTGCGCAGCACCACGCGATTGCGACCGGCGACGCGATAAGCGACCGACAAATCGTGCAGTTCGAGCGCGTTTTTGGCCTTGGCGGGCTTAGTCATTGAGCGCTCCGTGAACGCCGTCTGCCGCCAGATTGACGCCAATCACCAGCGAGGCGATGGCGAGCGCATCGAACAGCACCGTCCACCAGAAGCCGCCGCCGATCATGCCGTAATTGTTGGAGATAGAGAGCCCCCAGTCGGGCGAGGGCGGCTGGATGCCAAAACCCATGAAGGAGAGCGTGGCGACCGCGAAGATAGCATAGCCGAGCCGCACCGTGGTCTCGACCAGGATCGGCGGGATGACGTTGGGCAGGATCTCGACGAACATCGTATGCAGTGCGCTTTCATGCCTGAGCTGTGCGGCGGCGACATAGTCGAGTTCGCGCTCGGCGAGCACGGCGGAGCGCACGGTGCGGGCGATGATCGGCGCGAAGCTGAGGCCAATGACGACGATGACCGTCGTCTTGGAGGTGCCGAGCGCCACGATGGCCAGCAGCGCGACAATGACCACCGGGATCGCCATGAAGGCTTCGAGGATGCGGCTGACGACATCGTCGACGAGGCCACGAAAATAACCGGTGAGCAGGCCGAGCGCCGTGCCGGCCACCGTCGCCAGCAAGGTTGCCAGCGGTGCGACGGTCAGGATATCGCGCGAGCCGACGATAACGCGCGAGAAGACGTCGCGGCCGATCTGGTCGGTACCGAACCAGTGTTCGGCCGAAGGCGGCGCCAGCGCATTGATGATGTCGTCGGTAAGCGGATCATAGGGTGCGAAATGCTCGCCGAACAGCGCGCAGGCAACCCAAAACAGCACGATGGCGAACCCGACAAGGAACGTTCGCGAGCGCAGCAGGGAAAAAAAGACCTCGGCAAGCGGGCCGCGCCGGCGCGTGTCGTCTGGTGTGGGGGAGGTGGTCTGGACGGCGCTCATTAGTCTGACCCCAGCCGGATGCGCGGATTGAGCACAGAATAGAGAAAGTCGGCGGCAAGCGTCGCCACCGCATAGACAATGCCGATGGTCAGGATTCCCGATTCCAGCATCGGGAAATCCTTGCCGCGCGCCGCGGTGAAGATCAGCGAGCCGATGCCCTGGTAACGGAACAGCGTCTCGATGACGACGAGGCCGCCGATGAGATAGCCGGTCTGCGTTGCAATCACGGTGATGGTCGGCAGCAGCGCATTGCGCAGCACATGTCGCCAGATCACCGTGCGCCAGGGCAGGCCTTTCAGCACGGCCGTTCGCGTGTAGTCGGAATCGAGCGCTTCGATCATGCCGGAGCGTGCCATGCGGGCGATGTAGCCGAACAGCACCAGGAACAGCGGCAGCGAGGGCAGGATAAGATAATAGAGCTGCGTGAAGAAGCCGGCATTGCGCGGCCATGCGGCCGATATCGGCAGCCAGCGCAGCCAGACGCCGAAGATCAGGATCAGGATGATGCCGGTCACGAACTCCGGCAGCACCGTCACCGACAGGCCGCCGAGGCTGATGATGCGGTCGAGTGGGCGGTTGAGATTGAGCGCGGCAACGACGCCGCCGAGGATACCGATCGGCACCACCAGCACGAAGGCGACCGCCGCCAGCTTCATCGAATTGCCGAGCGCATCGATGACGAAGGGGGCGACCGGCGAGCGGAAGATATAGGACGTGCCCATGTCGCCCTGGACGAAGCTGGAGATCCAGCCCCAGTACTGCGCAAGCAGCGGGCGATCGACGCCGAGCGTGTGATTGAGCGTGTCGACCGCGCGTTGGTCGGCGAACGGACCCAATATGGCGCGCCCAACATTGCCGGGCAGCACCTGGCCGCCCAGAAACACCATGATGCTGAGCAGGAACAGCGTGACGAGCGACAGCGACACACGCCGGGCAAGGAAGGAGAGAATGGCTAGGACTCCTTGTGGAGCCAGCCCCCGTGTGGGAGCTAGCTGTTAGAGGATTGGCTTTCCCTTTCCGTTCAGGCCTTCGATGCCTTGTCGAGGAACAGCTGCGACATGGCGGTCGGCTGCACGCCGGCCACGCCTTTCGCCGTCGCTGTCAGATAGTCGTAAAAATAGCCGAAGATGACGGGCGTTTCCTCGAGCAGCAGCTTCTGGATCTTGCCGGCGTCGGCCTTCTGCGCTTCGAGGTCGAGGGCGGCGATATAGCTTGTCGCCAGCGCGTCATAGTCCTTGTTGTTGAAATGCGCCGCGTTCCAGGTGCCTTCGCTCTTCAGCGGTGCCGCGAGATAGACATTCGGCACGCCGCGGTGGCCGTAGTCGGTGATGCCCATCACCGAATCCAGCCAGTTCGATTTGCCGAACACCGCGTCTCCGTAATAGCCGCCCTGGTCGAGGATGTTGAGGTCGAGTTCGACACCGATCTCCTTGACCCAGTTCTGGATCAGCTGGGCATATTCGGGGATTTCCAGGTAGCGCTCGGTGGTCAGCGTTATCTTGAAGCCCTGGCCGAGGCCGGCTGCTTCCATGAGCTGCTTGGCCTGGGCGATGTCCTGCTTGCGTTGCGGCACGCTTGTATCGGTCGAAGGGTAGACGGCGGCGAACGGGCTGTCATTGCCCAGTGCGGAGCGTCCCTTCATCAGGCCGGCGGCCAGCTTGTCGCGATCGAGGCAGAGCGCAATGGCCCGACGCACGCGCGCATCCTTCAACGGCCCCTCATCGCAGCGCATGTGCAGTTGCTGATGGGCCGACGACTTCAGGCTGATGATGTCGATGTTCGGATCGTTGAGCAGTGCGACGCCGGCCAGCACCGGCAGTTGGTTGATGATGTCGACCTGTCCGCCCTGCAGCGCCAGGATCTGCGGCTGCGTGTCGGTGAAGAAGGTGAACTCGGTGCGCTCGGGCAATGCCTTCGGCCCCCAATAGTCCTCATTGCGGACGAAGGACGCACCGACCTTTGCCGTGTACTTCTCGATCTTGAACGGCCCGGTACCGTCGAAGCTCTTCTCGTAGTCGCCCTTGTAGCTCGCCGGGATGATGACGGCGTTGTAGTTGTCGGACGACAGCATGTAGGGGAAGTTGCCGTTCGGCGCGTCGAGGTGGAATTCCACCGTGTAGTCATCGACCTTCTTTGAGGCGCCCTTCTGCAGGATGCCGGTGAACACCGACAGCGCGTTGGACGAGTTTGCCGGATCGGCAAGGCGGTCGATGCTGGCCACGACGTCGTCGGCCTTCATCTCGCCGCCGCTGTGGAATTTTACGCCCTTGCGCAGCTTGAAGGTCCACACCGTGCCGTTGTCGTTCGGCTTCCAGCTTTCGGCCAATGCCGGCTGCAGGACGAGGTCGGGCCCGTCGACGCACAGGAACTCGGCAACCTGCTGCATGACCAGCAGGCCGCCGGCGTCCGCGATGGTGACGGGATCGATCGTCGCTGCCGGGACGCTGCTGGCGACGCGGATGGTGGCGCCGGGCGCGCCCTGGGCGCGCGCCAGCGACGGCATGCCGCCAAGGCCGGCGGCCATGCCGATACGGCCCAGCAGCGGCAGCGACAGACCGAGCAGGCTGCCGTGGCGGACGAAGTCGCGGCGGCTGACCCTGCCGTCGACCAGGCCGTCGATAAGATGGTTTTCAAGCGGCGAGCGATTGCGCCGGATCAGGTCGAGGATGCTGTAGTTCTTGCTCATGGGTTTTTACCCTTTCCCCTATTTCTTATGGTTGACGAAATTTCGTGGATTTCTCCATTTTTCCGGCTGCCAGAGAGGCCTGTCGACCGGAACTTAGCATGCGGTTTTGTTCGGTCCATCCAGTCGTGGCGGACGCGCCGGGCTGCACTGCTTCCATCGTCTTTGTCCGACCTTCCCGACCGAAGTCGCGGCGGCTGGCTTCTCGTGTCTTGGCCGTTTGTCTGGCCGCGTGCCGTCATTAGTTCAGCGGCAAACGGCGATAGGTTCCGGGCTTTGCCGGGTCATGATACTTGTTGCACGGTCCTTTCTCGGTAAAGTCTCTGTGACAGGCAGCGAGGTTTTCGCGCGACAAGATGACGCCGAGGCCGGGACCTTCCGGGACGCGCACGACATTGTTCCTCGGCGAAAACGGCTCTTCCTCGGTGATGTCAGTCGGCAGCATGCGAAACAGCGACTGGTTCGGCTCCCTGGTCCAGCCGAGTGCCGCGCACAGATGCAGATAGGCAGCACTTCCGATGCCGCTGTCGCCGCTGTAGCACCAGAAATCGATACCGGCATGCTCGCAGGCGCCGACGAAGCGCAGCAGCCGGCCGATGCCGCCATGCGTCGTCGGGTTGCCGACGAAAGCGTCCGGCACCTTGGTTTCCATGGCACGCGCAATGTCGATGTTGTGGGTCGAAAACGGGATCGAACAATGGCGCCGCAACTCGCGCATCTCCTCGATCGTCGCCACCGGATCCTCCCAGTTGCGCACGCCGAGATCTTCCAGCGGCCGCGCCAGCCGCCGCGCGGTGCTGAGCGAATAGGCCTGGTTGGAATCGATGCGGATCATCGCATCGTCGCCAAGTTTGCGGCGGATCAGTTCGACCATCCTCAGTGAGATTTTCGGATCTTCGGTCGAGAATTTACCTTCGAAGAAGGTCGTTCCATACGTCTCGTGCAGCTCGACGCAATAATCGGCGACCTCTTCCGGCGTCGTCTCGCCCTTCACATCAGGCCCACCGCCACGCAGCGAAAATAGTCGGTGAACGGGATGTCCTTGCGCACGGCGCCGCCAAGCAGCTGGTAGAGCGGCTGGTTCCATGCCTTGCCGCGCAGATCCCACAATGCCATCTCGATGGCGCCGAAAGCCATGATGCGGGTGCGGTCGTTGATCGACTGCACACCGGTCCAGTAGGGCAGGCAGACGTTCTCGGCGCCGGCGATGTCGAAGGCATCGCGGTCGACCAGCCGTGGCGCTAGGACATCATTGATGATCGCCGCCGCTGCCGGCGTCGGTGCTTCGCCGAGGCCGATCAGCCCATCCTCGGTCTCGACCTCGACAATGGTCGGCGAAAACCCGTCGAGCTCGCCGAACACCCAGGCGTAGGGCGCTTCGAGGCGCAGATTGATCGGCGTGGCTTTGATGCCGCGGATTTTCATCTCAACGGCCGACTTCGAAGAAAGGCTTCCCGAGCAGGTCGGGAACGACGTCGATGCCAAGGCCCGGTCCATCCGGAATGCCCATGCGGCTGCCGGTGACCGGCGGCATGTTCGACGCCGTGCGCACCGTCACCCATTCATGGAAGGCGATGGCATGCAGCCGGCGCTCCTCCGGCGTCGACAGCGATAGATGCGCCATGGCCGCGGTGTCGATCTCGGCGCCGCCGGTGTCCTCGACGGTGATCATGAAGCCGAGGTCGACGGCGAGGTCGCGGATCTGCCGCGTCTTGGTCACGCCGCCGAGCCGCGAAATCTTCAAGGTCAGCCCGTCGGCCGCACCCTTGCGGTGGATGTCGAGCATGTCGTCCAGCGAGGCTACGGACTCGTCGAGCACCATCGGCTTGTCGAGCGAGCGGCGCACCGACATGCATTCGTCGATCGTCGTGCAGGGTTGCTCGAATGTGTAGTCGATGGCGCGGGTCGCATCGGCGAACTGGCGCGCCTGGTAGGGTGTCCAGCCGGCATTGGCGTCGCAGAAGATGACCGTGCCTTTCGGCACCGAGGCGGCGACCGCGGCGACGCGCTCGATGTCGTCATGGACATTGCCGCCGACCTTGACCTGCAGCCGGTGGAAGCCGTCCTTGACGATCCGCTTGGCAAGTGCTGCCATGGCGTCGACGCTGCCATGGGTGACGACCTTGTAGAGTTCGGCGGTCTCGCTCTCCCTGCCGCCGAGCAGCGTCACCAGCGGCACATCGGCGGCACGCGCGGCGAGATCCCAGCAGGCCATGTCGAGCGCCGACTTGATGTAGGGGTGGCCCTTGAACACTGTGTCCATCAGCCGGCCGATGCCGGCCAGTCCGCGTGGATCGTGGCCGATCAGATGCGGCGCGATCTCCACCACGCCGGCGCGAACGCCGGCGGCGAAGGCAGGCGAGTAGAAATTGCCGAGCGGTGCCATCTCGCCCCAGCCGGTGATGCCGCTGTCTGATGTAATGGACACGATCACCGCGTCGAAGGCGTCGGCCTCGCGCCCCTTCGACATGCGATAGGGCCCGTCCACGAAGGGCTGCACGACATGGTAGGCTTTGATGGTCTCGATCTGCACGTGTCTTTTCCGTTGGCTGCGATGTTGGGGTCGGGTCAAACGCCTTTCGACGGGCGCTGTTCGAGGCCGCGCGCGTAGGAAAGAAGCTCTTCGAAATCGAGGTCGATATGCTCGCGGGCATGGCGCTGGGCGGCGCGCATGTCGGTGCCTTTGAGCAACCGCGCATAGGTCTCGTGAACGTCTTCGGCTGGCACCGCCTCATTGCGTGCCTGCTGGTGCAGGGCGAAATACATCTGCAAGCGGCTGGTCAGCCGCTGCCACGTTTCCAGCAGCACCGAATTGTCGGCCCATTCGTAGATCAGGCCATGCAGTTGCAGCGCGGTTTCGATTTGGCGTGTCGTGTCCAACGCACGGGTCGCCTGCTTCACGGCTTCGTGGCGCCGGTCGAGCTCGTCGAAGAAGCGCTGGTCGCGCAGCGGCCACGCCCGCTCGATGGCCAGCTCGTCCATCACCTTGTTGAACGAATAGGCATCGTCGATGTCCTTGGCTGTGACCTCGATGACGAAGGTGCCGGCATAGGGAATGCTGGTCAGGATGCCTTCCTGCACCAGCTCGCGCATCGCCTCGCGCAGCGGTGCGCGGCTCACGCGCATTTGTTCGGAGATACGGAGCTCGTTGAGCTTCTGGCCGGGTTCGAGCTGGCCGGTAAGGATCGCGCGCCGCAGCAGCGCGACGATCTCGGCGCGGCGCGTGGTGTCCGCGATCGGACTGAAATCCGCTTTCCCCATTCGGCTGCTCCCAAGGAAACCGAAAGCAAGACAAGCAGATTGTCGACAATCTAACAAGAGGTCATCGTCGGATTCTTGGGGACCGCTGCCATGTTGCTTCTTCAGTCTCAGGCCGCGCGGCCGTAGAAGCCGACGCGCTCCTCGGGGCTGAACATCACGCCCGGCTTCTCATAGTAGGAAAACACCGCGATCATGCGCTCGCGCTCGCCTTCGACCGTGGTGACGCGATGCGCGGTGTTCTTGCCGCGAAAGACGTTGAGCGTGCCCGGTCTCATGCGCAGGATCTTGGCATCGGGGTCACGCCCTTCGAGCAATCTGGCGACGCCGTCATAATTGGGATTGTCGTCCGACCGCAGATCGGTGCGGTATTCGAGATCGCCGCCGCGCTCCGCTGCCTGCAACAACAGCGTCGTCGTGAATTCCGAACGATCGAAATGCCAGTTCAACGCCTCGCCGGCGCGATAGGCCATGACATTGGTGCGAGCCAGCGGATCCTGCATGATATGCAGTCTGGTCTTGCCCATCGTTGCGGCCAGGAAGCGCAGCAGCGGCTCATATTCGTAGATGGCGAGCACGACGCTGCCCGGAATCTGGTCGGCACAGACGGTATGGCTGATCGTCTCGACCTTGCGCAGCGCCGGATGGTCAGGCGCAAGCTCGGGAATATCCGGCTTGAAGTAGATGTTGTGCATGCGCTTGTGCACATGCGATCGCGCGGCCATCACTGGCTGGATTTCGCGCGCGGCTTGTTCCGCCATGCCGGAGCGCAAAAACCCTTCGAGATTGAACATGCCGTCGGCTTCGAGCGCGGCGACTGATTGTTCGACAAGGCGCAGCCAGTCGGCGCTGCCTTCGCGGTCGAGCGGATAGCGGTCGAGATCGAGGATGTCTTTCATAATCATAAGCTCCGAGGTTTCGAGCCTATGAGATGGCAAAAAAAATCTTTCTCTCAACGTGGAAAATAATTAGGATTGAGCAAGAAAAACTTATGGAGCCGGGTGTGGAACGGTTGCCGCCGCTGAATGCGATCAAGGCTTTCGAGGTTGCGGCGCGTGCCGGCAGCTTCACTTTGGCCGCCTCTGAACTCGGCGTATCGTCGGCAGCGGTCAGCCAGCAGATCCGCAACCTCGAGAGCTGGTTCGGCAAGCAGTTGTTCGTGCGCAGCGGCAACCGCATCGCGCTCACCGACGCCGGCCACGCCATCTATCCGCAGACCGCGAAGGCCTTGGGCGACATCGCCGCGATCGGCCGGCGCATGCTGGAGGGCGGCTTGCGCACGCGCCTTGTCGTCAGCGTGCCATTCTCCCTGGCCGAACTGTGGCTGGCGCCGAGGCTGGCCGTGCTTCTCGATGCCTTTCCGCAAATGGCGATCGACGTCCGCGTCGAGGACGATCCGGTCGATCTGATGCGCCAGAACATCGATCTGCGCATCAGCTATGGCGACTATCACTATCCCGGATTGAAACTTGTCCGGCTCGTCCATGATGACGTCGTGCCCGTCTGCGCGCCCGAATTCTGGCACCGGCACGGCAATGGCGATTCAGGTCTGACGGATTTGCACGAGAGCCTGTTCATCCACACCAATTGGGGGCCGAACTATGCCTCGCACCCGACCTGGGCGGATTGGTTCGCGGCATCTGGCGGCAGCCGTTCGCCCGACCCGTCGCACGGTCGCCGCGTCGGCCTGTCCAGCCTGGCGATCGCCTCGGCGAGGTTGGGTCTGGGCATCGCCCTTGGCCAGCGGGTTATGGCGGGAGCCGATCTGGAGGCCGGCCGCTTGATCGCGCTCTCCTCCGTCTCGGTGCGCCTCGGGCACCCCTACTGTGCATTCATGCCGCCGGCCAAGGCCGACCGCGCCGATGTTGCCGGTCTGGTGGAACTGCTCATGAAAGCGGCGCCCGCGACCTGTGGGAAGGCCGGGGCGCCGCGCTGAAGCCGGGTCCTGACGGGGGTGTTCAGGTGGCCGGCTTTTCCGGTATCGGCGATACAGGCGCTCCGGGTCCGATCTTTTGCAGATTGCCCGTGATCACCTGGTCGCCCTCGGCGACGCCACTCAAGATGGCGACCTGATCGCCGCTCGTCGGTCCGAGCGAAACCAACCGCTGGTCGACCGTGTTGCCCTTGCCGACGACATAGAGATATTTGCCGAGCTGGCTCGAGCCCAGCGCCGTCTGTGGCACCATGAGCGCGTCGGCCTGCTCTCTCACATGCAGCCGGACACGAACATATTGGCCCGGCAGCAGCGTGAACTTGCCGTTGCCGATCGTCGCGCGTGCGGTGATGGTGCCGGTCGAGCGGTCGACCGAATTGTCGATGAAGGTAAGCTCACCCTTCTGGCTTGCCTCGGTCTGGCCGGGGAGCAGGACCTCGACCTCGATCGGGCCGTTCGCACGGGCTTGCTCGATCTCGGCCAGATCCGTCTCGCTCGGGTTGAAGGTGACGTAGATCGGGTCGAGCTGAATCAGCGTGTTGAGCACGGTGCCGGCGACGCTGACCAGCGTTCCGACCGAGGCCTGGTTGCGGCCAAGGCGCCCGCCAAACGGCGCACGGATTTCGGCGTAGCTCAGATTGAGTTCGGCGGTGCGGACCGCCGCCTGGTTGAGAGCCAGCGATGCCTGTGCTTCGCGCAAGGTGCTGGTGCGCTGGTCGAAGCCGTCCTTGGCGAGGTAGCCGCTCTTGGCGAGTTCGGTGCCGCGGCCAAGGTTGGAGCGGGCATAGTCGAGCGTTGCCGTGTCGCGCTGCACCTGCGCCTTCGCCTGCTCGAGAGCGGCCTGGAAGTCATCCGGGGAGATCTTGTAGAGAAGATCGCCCTGCCGGACATCGACACCGTCGGCAGCGGTCTGCTCCTGCAGATAGCCAGGAATCCTGGCCTGCAAGGTGATGCTACGGATCGGTTCGGTCCGCGCGGCATAGTCGAGGTAGATCGGGATCGTCTTCTTGACGACGCTGACCACCGGCACCGGCATGACGAATGCCGCCGGGGCGGGCGCCGCGCCAGCCGTGCCGGCATTGAGGCTGAGATTGCCCATGTCGAGCAGGTGGACGCTGGCCACCGAGATTGCACCCAGCGCGACAGCCGTTCCCAACGCGATTTTCCATTTACGCATGATCAGTCTCCAATCTTATTCGGCCGCTTCCGCCAGGGGCGGGAAGGCGGGCTTAGTCGTTGGTTCATTGTCTTGAGAGGCGGGTTCGTCATTGCCACGGCGTTCGCGCAGCTGTTCGATGACCGCGTAGAAGACCGGCACGAACACCAGCGACAGGATGGTCGCCGCGACCATGCCGCCGAACACGGTGGTGCCGATCGACTGCCGGCTTGCAGCACCGGCGCCGGTCGCGAACATCAGCGGCAGCACGCCGAGGATGAAGGCGAAGGCCGTCATCAGGATCGGCCGCAGCCGCAGCCGTGCGGCTTCCATCGCCGCCTCGACAATGCTCAAGCCTTCCTCGCGCCGTCGCCGGGCGAACTCGACGATCAGGATCGCGTTCTTCGCCGCCAGGCCGATCAGCATGACGAAGCCGATCTGCGAGTAGACGTCGATCTGCATGCCGCGCATCCACAGCACCACGAACGCGCCGAACAGAGCGAGCGGCACCGCCAGCAGCACCATGAACGGCATCGCCCAGCTCTCATACTGCGCCGCCAGGATCAGGAAGACGAAGACGATGGCGAGGCCGAAGACGACGGACGCGATCGATCCTGCCTTTAGTTCCTGGAAGGTGATGCCGGTCCATTCGAAACCGAAATCCCTGGGCAGCGCGGTGGCGGCGGCCCGTTCCATCGCGGCGACCGCCTGGCCCGAGGAAAAGCCGGGTGCAGCGCCGCCATTGATCGAGGCCGAGGCGTTGTTGTTGTAGTGCGGGACGGTTTCCGGGCCGACGAACGGCACAAGCTTGCCCAGCGTGCTGAGCGGCACCATGCCACCGGAGGCATTGCGCACATAGAGCCGCGAAATGTCGGCGGCGCCCGCACGTGCATCCTTGTCAGCCTGGATGGTCACGCGGAAGGTGCGGCCGAACAGGTTGAAATCGTTCACGTAGAGCGAGCCGAGATAGATCTGCAGCGTGCTGAACACATCGGGCAGGTTGAGGCCGAGCAGCTTCGCCTTGCTGCGGTCGAGGTCGTAGTTGAACTGCGGCGTCGAGGTCGAGAACGGCGAGAACAGCTGTTGCGGATTGATCTCCGGCTGCTTGCGCGCCTCGGCGATCACGGCTTGCGTGGCGTCGTTGAGAGCTGAACTGCCGCGACCGGTGAGGTCCTCGACGACGAATTCGAAGCCGCCCGTAGTGCCTATGCCGGGGATCGACGGCGGATCGAAGCTCAGCGCGAAGGCTTCCGGAATCTGCATCAGCTTGCCGCGCACGTCGGCGACGAGCTTCGAGGCGCTCTGGTCTGGACCGCGTTCCTCCCATGGCTTCAGGATGGCGAATTCGACCGCCGAATTCGATTGCGCGGCACTGGTCAGGAAGTTCAGGCCGCTGATCGAACCGACGATGTCGACGCCGGGTGTCGCCTGCAGGATGTCGCGCGCCTTTTGCGCCACCGCGTCGGTGCGCTCGAGCGAAGCGCCGTCTGGCAACTGGATGACGACGAAGAAGTAGCCCTGGTCCTCGACCGGAAGGAAGGTCGAGGGCAGTCGCTGCCAGACGAAGTAAGTGGCGACCAGCCCGGCCGCGAACAGGCCGAGCATGATCCAGCGCAGGCGGATGAGAATGCGCACGCCGTTCGCATAGGCATGCGACAGCCTGTCGAAGCCTGTGTTGAACCAGCGGAACAGCACGAACTGCGTCGACCCGCGATGCCGCAGGAAGGCGGCACTGAGCGCGGGGCTGAGCGTCAGCGAGTTGAAGGCAGAGATGCCGACGGAAATCGCCACTGTCAGCGCGAACTGGTTGTAAAGCTTGCCTGAGACGCCGGGGATGAAAGCGACCGGCACGAACACCGCCATCAGCACGGCTGTGGTGGCGATGATCGGACCGGTGACTTCGGCCATCGCGGCCTTTGTCGCCGCCAGCGGCTTGAGCCCGGCCTCCAGTTGTCGTTCGACATTCTCGACCACCACGATGGCGTCGTCGACGACCAGGCCGATCGCCAGCACCATTCCGAGCAGGGATAGCATGTTGAGCGAGAAACCGAGCATCTCCATAACGACCAGCGTCGCCACCAGCGACACCGGAATGGCGATGGTCGGGATGATAGTCGTGCGCCAGCTTTGCAGGAAGATGAACACCACGGCGACGACCAGCACCAGCGCTTCGCCGAGCGTGATCAGCACGTCATGCATCGACGCCGAGACGAAGCGGGTCGTGTCGTAGTGCATCGCATAGGAGACGCCCTTGGGGAAACGGCCCGAAAGCTCCTGCATCTTGTCCTTGACGCGCTGCTGAAGATCGAGCGCGTTGGAACCGGGCATCTGATAGACGGCGAGCACCACGGTCGGGTCCTTGCCGAAGAAGGCCGACGACGAATATTGCAGCGCGCCGAGTTCGATGCGGGCGACGTCGCGCAGCCGCACCAGCGAGCCGGTGTCGGTGTTGGCGCGCACCACGATATCGCCGAATTCCTTGGGATCGCTCAAGCGGCCTATAGCGTTGACCTGCATCTCGAAGGCGGTGCCGGCCGGGGCCGGCGACTGGCCGATCTTGCCGGCCGCCACCTGGACGTTTTGCTCGGAGATGGCGTTTTGGACATCGACCGCGGTGATGCCGAGATTGGCAAGCTTGTCCGGATCGAGCCAGACGCGCATCGAATAGCGCCGCTCGCCGAAGATCTGCACGTCGCCGACGCCGGGCAACCGCTTCAGCGGATCGACCACCTGCAGATAGGCAAGATTGCTCAGCGCCACCGGATCGACCGAACTGTCGGGCGAGGTCAGGTTGACGATGAGGACGAAGTTCGGATTCTGCTTCTTGATCGTCACGCCACCCTGATTGACGATCGCCGGTAGCGATGAAGCAGCCTGCGAGACGCGGTTCTGGACGTCGACGGCGGCAGTGCTGAGCGAATAACCGACATCGAAGGTGATGGTGATGGTCGAGGAGCCGTCATTGGAGCTCGTCGACGACATGTAGGTCATGCCTTGCACGCCGTTGATCTGCTGCTCCAGCGGCGTCGTCACCGTGTCTGCGACCACCTGCGCGCTGGCGCCCGGATAGTGGGCGCTGACCACGACCTGTGGCGGCGTGATGTCGGGAAACTGCGAAACGGGCAGCAGGAAATAACAAATCGTCCCGGCGAGCACCATGATGATGGCGATCGCCGAGGCGAAGATCGGACGGTGGATGAAAAAGTTTACCACGACACGCACGCCTCTCCGACTGCTCTTGCCCGTCCGAAGGCGCTGGCAACCCTGGACAGCCTTTGGCCGCGCCCGTCACTGCGTTCCTCCAGAGAACGCAGCAACGGCACCTCGCGGCGCTGTGCATCGGCGAGCGAGCGCAGCATCGTCTCGAAGGCGCGCGGGTCGACGCCATCGGCTTTCATGACCAGCCGGATCATCGGATCCCGGACGGCTTCATCTATGGTAAGATCGCGGCGCTGTGGCATTGGCCGGCTCCTTGTCTGTCGATTCGCAGCCCATGCTCGCGAACCGTTTTCATCTCTTCACCGGCCGAGGCCGCATGATCTGCAATTTTTCGCCTGTCTCGATCTGGGCTGTTTTGATCTGGTAGGACCAGTTCACGGCCTTGTGATTGACGAAAGACGACATAGGTGTTACCAGTAAGTAACATTCGTGACGTTACAGACCGGTAACACCCTAGTCAAGAGGCGTACCGAGGGATTTTTGGGAAACCAAGGAGGTTTTGATGGAAGACGGCACTGTGGAGCGCGCTCGCCCCCGGGACAGGATCCTGGAGACGGCGCAGGACATGTTTCACAAGCATGGCATCAAGGGCGTCGGCATCGACGCGATCACTGAGGCCGCCGGAACCAACAAGATGACGCTCTATCGTCATTTCGATTCAAAGGACGACCTCATCATCCAATGCCTGCGCGCCACCGCCTGCAAGGCTGGTGCAATGTGGGAAAAGTTCGAAACCGAGCACCCTGGCGACAAGCTGGCACAACTGCATGCCTGGGTCCGGGTCGCCGCCGATATGCTCAGGGCGGATGGCCGCGGCTGCGATATGGCCAATGCCGCCGTCGAACTCAGTGAGACCGATCATCCGGCCAGGCGCGTGATCAAGGAACTCAAGGAAGCTCAGCGCGATCGCCTCGTGACGCTGTGCAGGGATGCCGGCATCGGCCAGGCCGAGCTGCTTGCCGACACGCTGTCGCTTCTGCTTGAAGGCGCTCGTGTCAGTGTTCAGAGCGTCGGCACGGAAGGCCCGAGCGCGCAGTTCGTCCGCATGGCGGAAGGGCTGATCGTCTCCTTCAGGGGCACCGCCGCCGGCTGAAGTTTTACTGCGGCAGCTGATGGCCTTTATTCAATCTTGCGACCCGAGAGCGAACGATGTCTCGCGTCTTTTGACGTGAGCAATGTTGCAACCGTCGCCAGAACGAAAAAAGCCCGCTGCCGGGAGGAGGTGGCAGCGGGCTCGATTTCGAATGTGGCGCGGGAGGAGGTGCACCCCACTCAGCGTCGGCATCGCATCTGGGAGGAGTAGATGGCCGACAACCAGAACCTACGATTTGCCCAATGATTCGGCAATCATGAATCCTGCATAGCTGCTGTGCAGATTTGCCGTGTCAATTATCATACAAATCCGGAAATAAGGTCTGCCAAGCCGCTCCGCCTTACTGCACCGGCACGTTTTCCCTGAAGATCAGTCTCGGTTCGATGAACTTCCGCGTCAGATAGGGCGCCGAGGATGCAATCGAGCCGAGCAGGCGAATGACCGACTGTTCCGCGATCAGCCTGGCATTCTGGTCGATGACGACATCGAGCAGGTCGTCGACGAGATGGCCGCGAGTGTCCTTGGTGAGGTCGTGGCAGATGAACACCGGCTTGCGGTTCGGCCGGGCCTCCCGGATCGCCTTTGCAACGCCCGAGTGTCCGGCTCCGACGCAATAGATGCCGAGCAGTTCCGGCTCGTTGTGCAGCGCCTTCATGGTCTCGGCATAGCTGACATCAGGCTCGTCGTTGATCTCGACGGCGCTGCTGATGGTCAGATTGGGAAACTCTTCATTGAGCACCGAGCGGAAACCCATTTCGCGTTCCTCGTGGCCGCGATAGGAGCGTGAGCCGACGACCATCGCCAGATGGCCTGTGCGGCCGCCAAGGAAGCGTCCCATCAATAGCGCCGCCGTTCGTCCCGCCACCCGGTTGTCGATGCCGACATAGGCCGAGCGTGGGGCCGCCGGAACGTCCGACACCAGCGTCACCAGGCGCATGCCGGCGTCGACGATGTCGCGCAGGATGTTGCGCGTACGCGGATGATCGACGGCGATGACACCGACGCCATTGGCCCTGAGCGAGAGGTTTTCGACGGCGGTCTGCAGCGCGTTCGGCGAGATACCGGCGAGGTTGTGGATCCGGCACGAGGCGACAAGCGGCAGGCGCGCGGCATAGTCCTCGATGTGCCCGGCGAGATCGCGCATGAAGGCATTGCTGCCAATCGGCAGCAGGAATTCGAGGTGGGCGGGCCGCGAGGGAAGCGTCACCTGGTCGGCGACCGGCAGATAGCCGAGCTGCTTGGCTGCCTCCATGACCCGCTGCCGGTTGGCGGCGCTCGCACCCGGCCGGTTGTTGAGCACCCTGTCGACGGTTGCGGTCGACAGCCCGCAATTGCGCGCGATATCGGAGACGGTGGCTTTCATGCCGCAATCCTATGCACCGATGCGATGCCGCGCCAGACGAGCGATGCGATCTGAGGTGACGGATGATTGCCGCCCATCCCCTGATAGTCAGTGCGATGGCTTGCCATCGGCGATGGCATCGCGGATTTCCTTGTCCGACATGCCGGTGATGATCCGTTCGACCTCCGCCACGCTGGTTTTCTTCGGGTCGATATCGTCGGCGACCACCTTGCCCCGGCGCATGACGACGATGCGGTCGACCACCTGGAAGACATGGTGAATGTTATGGGCGATGAAAATGCAGGAGTGACCGGAATCGCGGGCGTTGCGCACGAAGCTCAGCACGCCTTGCGTCTCGGCGACGCCGAGATTGTTGGTCGGCTCGTCGAGGATGATCAGGTCGCTGTCGAAATGCATGGCGCGCGCGATCGCCACCGCCTGGCGCTCGCCGCCCGACAGCGAGCCGATCGGCGTCGTCGGCGGGATGTTCTTGGAAATGCCGACCTGCTTGAGCAGGTCGCGGGCGACCACGTTCATGGCGTCCTGGTCCATCCGGTTGAGGAAGCGCGGCGGCTTGATCGGCTCGCGCCCTAGGAACAAATTGCGGGCGATCGACAATTGCGTAACCAGCGCCGAATCCTGGTAGATCGTTTCGATGCCCTGGGCGATAGCGTCGCTGGTGTGGCGCAAATTCACCTTCTTGCCGCGGATGAAGATGTCGCCGCTGGTCAGCGGCACAGCCCCCGAAAGCACCTTGATGAGCGTCGACTTGCCGGCGCCATTGTCGCCGAGCAGGCCGACGATCTCCCGTTCGTTGACATGGAAATTGGCATCCACCAGCGCCTGCACGCGGCCATAGGACTTGCGGATGTTCTGCATGCGGATCAGTGGCTCGGCCATGGTTCAAGTCCCTGCCTGATGCCGGCGTTCCAGCCATGAATGAAGCGCCATCATGCCAAGGATGATCGCGCCGATGAAGATGTTGTAGGCAAGGCCGGGCACGCCGATCAGCACGATGCCGTTGCGCATCACCCGCAGGATCAGGATGCCGAGCACGGTGCCGATGATGGTGCCGCGCCCGCCGGTCAGTGCCGTGCCGCCGATCACCACCATGGCGATGACCTCCAGCTCATAGCCGGTGCCGCTGTTGGGATTGGCCGCCGAGGTGCGTAACGAAGAAATGACGCCGGCGAGCGAGGCCATGACCGATGACAGCACGAACAGGCCGATCTTGACGCCGCTGACATTCACGCCGCGGGCGCGTGCCGCATTGGGATTGCCGCCGGCCGCCTGGATCCAGTTGCCGGTCCTGCTCTGTGTCAGGACATAGCCGAGCGCTATTGCCGCAGCGATGAACCAGAACAGCGACATGTAGATGCGGAACGGCCCGATGAAGAAGTCGCCGACCAGCGCCTCCGCCAGCCAGCTGCCTTCGGCGCTCCAGGTGCGCTGCGGAAAACCATCAGTGACGAACAAGGCGGTGCCGCGCACCACCAGCAGCATGCCGAGCGTCACCAGGAAGGACGGGATCTTGAGTTGCGTCACGAACCAGCCGTTGACCAGCCCGATGAAGGCGGCAACCAGCAGTGCGGCGACAAAGCCGACTTCCAGCGATGTGAGGCCGCTGTTGAACAGCGTCCACATCAGCACCGGCGAGAAACCGAACAGCGAACCGACCGACAGGTCGAATTCGCCAGACGTCATCAGCAGCGTCATCGCCAACGCGATCAGGCCGAGTTCAACCGTGAAGGCCAGCGTGTTGGAGATGTTCTGCGGCGACAGGAAGTCGTGATTGAGGCCCCAGAAAACGGCGATCTCGACGACGAGCAGCACGAAGGGGCCGAATTCAGGCCGCGCGACCAGGTGTTGGATGAGCGAACGATTTTCCACGAGCAACCCGCGACATGAGTGGAAAGGCTGAGCCTTGCACATTCGCGTGCGAAGGCTCGGCGAAAATGGAACGTCAGTCGCGACCGCCGGGGCGGCCGCGACTGTTGAGGCGGGATCTTATTTGCCGGACAGGATGTCGTCGTAGACCTGCGCGGTGTCCTTTTCGTAGAGCGCGCCGGTGATCACGTTGAAGCCCGGAGGGATGCCGCTGGCGGCCATATTGGCCAGCGAAAGCGCGACATAGCTGGTCGCCTGCGGATCCTGCCACTGGCCGGCATTGACGTAGCCGTTCAGCACTTCCTGGGTGGTGTCGAGCGAGTTGCCCCAGCCGACCACCGGGATTTCGCCCGGCTTGATGCCGGCCTGGTCGAACACCCGCTTGATCGAACCGGTGACGAGATCGCCGAGACCGATGATCGCCTTGACCTTGGCCTTGTTGGCGGTGAGGTAATCGACCATGCGGTTGATGGCTTCGGCCTGGTCGAGCGTCGCTTCGGTGATTTCATAGGTGATGCCGAGCGGCTCGAAGACGCTCTTGATGCCTTCTTCCTCCTGCACACCATAGGTGGCGCCCGGGATCTCGACCGGCATCCAGACGAAGTCGCCCTTCTTCACCAGGCCCTTGTCGACCAGATACTGCGCCCAGTGCTTGCCGAAGGTGACATTGTCGCCGCCGACATAGGCGTTGAAACTCGCCTTGGGATCTGGCGTGTTGAAATTGATGATCGGAATCTTGGCGGTGTTCGCTTCCTTGGCGATCTCGATCAGGCTGCCCGGATCGGGGCTGGTCGTGACGATACCGTCGGCCTTGGCGGAGAGGGCTGCGCGCACAGCTTCCTGCTGCGAGGCAACGTCGCCATTGTGGAACGAGGTGTTGACGGTGTTGCCGGTGTCCTTGGCCCATTGCTTGGCGCCGGCGAGGAAGTAGGTCCAGACCGGATCGGCCGGGCCACCATGCGAAATCCAGTAGAACGTCTTGGCCTGTGCCGCTGCCGGAACAATCGTCAGCGCCACCAACAGGCCGTATAGAACGAGTCTTAGCCGTGTCAGCATTTGATTTCCTCCCGTTTGTAGATGGTCAGTTCTCAATCCGTCCTTGTGTTCCGGCAACAGCCGGATTGCGTCTTTTGCCAGCGCCGGTTGGATGCGTGAGAGCATTCCCTTTTTCGACGGATGGCAAGCCTCCATCTGCAGATGTAGTTGGCGCCTGACGGGGCGCCATCAACGGTCCCATCAGATTGCATCAGTTGAGGTGATTTTCCGACTGTCGGATAATTGGCGTCGAGGCTTAGCCGAGCGGATAGTCCTTGCCTCGGGCCGCGATAGCGCAACCAGTGCCGATATGGATGACGCCGGCGGCCACCCCACGCCTATCCGGACCGGCGTCAACAACCGCATCCTGGCTGGGGTATCAAAGATGCTAGATGAGATCGGCCTTCGCCAGTTCCCGCATCAGATGGCTGGCGCCATAGGTCCAGTGCGGGCAATCGGGCGACAGCCGCACCCGGTTGACCAGCGCACCAAATTTTTCCGACGAGATGGTGACGATGTCGCCGACCTTGTGGGTAAAGCCCTTGCCCTTTTCGCCGCGATCCTTCGACGGCACGAACATGGTGCCGAGATAGAGCGCCAGCCCGTCCGGATACTGATGGTGCGGCCCCATGGCGGCGGCCACCAGCTCTTCCGGCGAGCGGCTGATCTCGGCCATCGAGCTTGCGCCCTCCAGCGAGAACCCATCCTCCCCCTCGACCTTCAGGCGCACGACGGCCCGCTTGACGTCGTCGATCGAGAATTTGTCGTCCAACAGGCGGATGAAGGGGCCGAGCGCGGCCGAGGCATTGTTGTCCTTCGCCTTGCCGAGCAGCAGCGCCGAACGCCCTTCGACGTCGCGCAGATTGACGTCGTTGCCGATGGTGGCGCCGACGATCCTGCCGCTGCTGGCGGCGATCATGGCGATCTCGGGCTCCGGATTGTTCCAGGTCGACACCGGGTGCAGGCCGACATCGGCGCCGAAGCCGACCGAGGCCATCGGCTGGCACTTGGTGAAGATCTCGGCATCGGGGCCTATGCCTACTTCCAGATATTGCGACCAGGCGCCGCGCGCGATGAGCTTGGCCTTGATCTCCATCGCTTCGGGCGAACCGGGCTTCAGCTTCGACAGATCGTGGCCGATCAGTCCGGCAATGTCGGCGCGGATGGCATCGGCTTTTTCAGCCGAACCGCGCGCCTGTTCCTCGATCACCCGTTCCAGCAGGCTGACGACGAAGGTAACGCCCGAGGCCTTGACCGCCTGCAGGTCGACCGGCGACAGCAAATACGGCTTTGCCGGATCGCGCCTGGTTTCAAAACTGTTGGCGGCGATGTCATCGAGCGACCCGATCGGTTTGCCCCTGGCCGAGCGGACGTGCCCTGCCGGATCGGCCATCTCGCAAAGGTCGCGCATGGTTGGCGCTGTGCGCGACGTGATGTCGAAGACCGTGCCGTCGCGCACCGTGACCACCAGCGGATGCGAGGCGCTGCGGGCGCGGCCGACAAAGAGCCCCTCAGTCGGCAGGTGCGTCTGGTTCGTCATGGCGTTTGGTCCTCTGAAATGATCGACAATGCGGCTGGCTGGATCGGCGCGGCACTTTCACCGGATTCCCTTCAAAGGTCTATCCCGTCGCTGGCGATCGAGATTCCAGCTTCTGATCATCTGTCGGGTTCACAGACGACAACTGAAGTGCTCTTTCAAAAATATGAAATCGTCACTACAATTTTCACCGACCCGCAACGCATCCAGGTGACCCTTTGCCCGCACCATTCTCCGATCCCATCTGGCGCAAGCCGCAGTCAGATTCCAGGTTTCAATCGCTTTTTCCAAGCGGTGATCGTGTCGATGTCGTGGTTGTCGGTGGCGGCATCTTGGGCCTGTCGACGGCATTGCATGCTGCCCGGCTTGGCCTGTCCGTGCAGGTGTTGGACGCCAGCGAAATCGGCCAGGGTGCATCGGGGCTCAATGGCGGGCAGGTCATTCCCGGCCTGAAATACGATCCGGAATGGCTGCTGGAGCATTTTGGCCCGGAGCGCGGCGAGACGCTTGTCAACTTCGCCGCTTCGACCGCAGATACGGTCTTCGAGCTGATCCGGGACGAACGGCTGGCGGTCCCCTTTGTTCGCAAGGGCTGGATTCAGGCGGCGCACACCGAGGTCGCGCTGAAAGCGGCGGCAAACCGCGACCGGCAATGGCGGGCGCGCGGCGCCGATGTTAGACTTTTGAGCGCGACGGAGATCGCGGCGATGACCGGCGCGCGCGGTTATCTCGGTGGCTGGCTCGATCGCCGCGCCGGTGTGATCGATCCGCTCGCCTACACGTCGGAACTCGCTCGGGCAGCAGTGGCGGCAGGTGTGCTGATAGCCGAGCGCCATAAGGTCGTGCGGCTCACCAATGCCGCCGGTTTTTGGCGTGTTTCGACCGAAAATGGCCCGGAATTGCAGGCAAAGGCAGTCGTGCTGGCGACCAATGCCTATACGGACGGTCTGATCCCCGGTCTCGCCGAGACGATCGTGCCGTTGCATTCCTTTCAGATCGCCACAGCGCCGCTGTCGCCCAATCTGGCGGCCACGATCCTGCCGGAAGGACAGGCGGTGTCGGACTCCAGGCGTATCCTCGTCTATTATCGCAAGAGCGCCGACGGCCGGCTGGTGCTTGGCGGGCGCGGGCGCATGGCGCTGCCGACCAGCGAAGGCGACTGGGCACACCTCGAGCGGGCACTGCGGCGGCTCTATCCCATGCTGTCCGACATCGCCATCGAGAAGCGCTGGTTCGGCCGGGTGGCGATGACGCCGGACCACCTGCCGCACATTCACGAGCCCGAACAGGGCCTGTTGGCCGTGGTCGGCTGCCAGGGTCGCGGCGTCGGCCTGATGACAGCGCTCGGCGAGCGCCTCGCGGGCTATCTCCAAAGTGGCGATGCCAGGCAATTGCCATTCCCGCTCTCGCCGATCCGGCCGATCCCGTTCCACGCCTTCCGGCAGGTCGGCGTCGCCGCGACCATCGCCTGGTATCGCCTGCTCGATGCGCTGGAGCGCTGACCACGGCAATTCATGTAGGTTTCGGTTGGGGATTCCGCTTGACAGTTTCATGAATATGAAAAACTCTAGGATAATTTCAAGTTTTCGATTGGCAGGTCGATGTCGACCCTAGTTGCAACCCCAGCGCCAGAAGCCCGGTCGTCATCTGGCTTCCGGGTCGCCATGCTGCTGCCGGGCGCGTTGGTCACCTTCCTGCTGATCCTGTTTGCCCTCGGCCTCGTGCTTTTCCTCGCCTTCCGCAGCAATGACGGTTCGCTGCTCGGCGCCGGTTTCACCGTGGCGAATTTTGTCACCGTGGTGTCCGATCCGCTGTACTGGACGGTCACACTGCGCTCGCTGATCATCGCCGCTCTGGTCACCCTGGCGACCGTCGTCACCGCCTATCCCGTCGCCTACTATCTCGCCTTCCACGCCGGCCGGCGGCGCGGCCTGCTGCTGTTCCTGGTGACGCTGCCGTTCTGGACCAGCTATCTCTTGCGCGTCTTCGCTTGGAAGATCGTGCTCGCCTATAATGGCGTGCTGAACTCGGCGCTGATCGAAAGCGGCATCTGGTCCGAGCCCACATTGGCTTTTCTCAACACGCCGGCCGCTGTCGTCGTCACGCTGGCGCACGCCTACGCGCCCTTCGCCATCCTGCCGATTTACGTGGCGCTGGACACCATCCCGAAATCGCTGATCGAGGCCGCTTCCGATCTCGGCGCGCGGCCATTCACCTCTTTCCGCCGTGTCGTGCTGCCCAATTCGATGCCGGGCGTGCTGGCGGCAGCCCTCGTCGTCTTCGTGCCGACGGTTGGCGATTATGTGACGCCCGCTCTCGTCGGCGGCCCGGCCAGCACCATGATCGGCACGCTGATCCAGGCGCAATTCGGCAAGGCCAATGACTGGCCGTTTGGCGCCGCTCTCTCTGTCGCCGTCATGCTGGTTATCCTCTGCGTGGTGCTGGTCGCGCGTTTCGCCGACCACAGATTTGGCAGCCGCACATGAGCACCGTCCAGATCCAGCAGGGCGGCCGCTGGCTTGGCGCCTACGTCATCGCCTATCTGGTCTTTCTCTATCTGCCGGTGCTGCTGATCCCGCTGTTTTCCCTCAACAACTCGATCCAGGCAGCGTTTCCGCTGCAGGGCTTCACCTTGCAATGGTATGCGACTTTGTTCGGCAATTCGGCGCTGACCGGTGCGCTCCTGAACAGCCTCGCCATCGGTGCCATTGCCGCCACGGGGGCGACGCTGTGCGGCATCACCGTGTCCTACATGGATCTTTATGGCCGCTCGCCGCTGGCCGCCACCATCAGCGCCATTGCCCGGCTGCCGATCCTGATCCCCGGCGTCATCGTCGGCATATCGCTGCTGATCCTCATCAATCTCATCGGCCTCGGGCCATCACGCGTCGCCATCGTTCTTGGGCACATATTGGTGGCGCTGCCAACAACGGTGGTGATCATGCGCAGCCGCTTCGCCGCCATCCCCAAAACCATTCGCGAGGCGGCTCTCGATCTCGGTGCCTCCGACTGGACGACGTTCCGGCGGGTCATGCTGCCGCTTAGCCTGCCGGCCATCATCTCTGCCTTCATGCTGGCCTTCCTGATCTCCTTCGACGAATTCATCGTCGTCTTCTTCCTCGCCGGCACCGAGCCGACGCTGCCGCTCTACATCTGGAGCCAGCTGCGCTTTCCAAAGTCGCTGCCGACGGTCATGGCGCTGGGCACCTCGATCCTGGCGGTGTCCTTCGTCATCGCTGCAGCAGCCGAGATCTTGCGCCATCGCGGCTTGTCCGCACCGGCGCCCGCCGATCCATCACAACCAAAACAAACCAAGAGAGGAGAACTGCAATGGCATTCGACCTGAAATCGATCTCTGCAAAGACTGTTTGCGCTGGATTGACGGCGTTCGCGCTGGCGCTGTCGTCGACCGTGGCTTTCGCCGGCGACAAGCTGCAATATTTCACCTGGTCGGGCTACGAACTGCCCGACTTCAACAAGAGCTTCCTCGCCGCGCACCCCGATGGCGTCGAGGCCTCGATCTTCGGTGACGATGACGACGCCTTCACCAAGGTCAAGGCCGGCTTCCGCCCCGACATTGCGCATCCCTGTTATGACAAGGTGGCGCGCTGGAACAAGGAAGGCCTGCTGCAGCCGATCGACACCAAGCGCATCAAGAACTGGGATTCGATCTTCCCGGTGTTCAAAAACCTGCCCGACCTGCAGGCCGGTGACGGCAAGGTCTGGATGGTGCCGTGGGACTGGGGCAACACCTCGATCCTCTACCGCACCGATCTGGTGAAGAACCCGGAAGCGAGCTGGAATCTCCTGTGGGACAAGCAGTATGCCGGTCGCATGGCGACCATCGACGCCGTGCATGACACGCCCATCGTTGCCGCACTGCTGGCCGGCGTCAACCCGTTCGACATGACGCCTGCCGAGATGGACAAGGTGGCCGAGAAGCTGCGCGAGCAGCGGCCGCTGCTTTCCAGCTACACAACCGATATGACCTCGGTCGAACAGGCGCTGGCCAGCGGTCAGCTGGTCGCCGCCATGACCTGGAACGCGTCTGCCACCTCGCTGAAGAAGCAGGGCGTGCCGGTCGAGTTCATGAAGCCGAAGGAGGGCATGCTGACCTGGGCCTGCGGCTTCGTCATGCTCAAGGACGCCAAGAATGTCGATCTCGCCTACGATTTCATCAACAGCCGGTTGGATGCCGACTCCGGCAAATACCTGATCGAGGCCTATGGCTATGGCAGCTCGCTGAGTTCCGCCTTTGCCACCGTGCCGAAGGAGGAACTGGAGAAGCTGCAGCTGCCGTCCGATCCGGAAGTGATGCTGAAGACCACCATCTTCACCGGACCGATGAAACAGAATGACGACCTCGCCAAGATGTTTGAAAAGGTGAAGGCTGGCGGGTGAGCTTAGGCGTCCCCTTCTCCCCTTGTGGGGTGAGCAGCCGGTTCGCGTAGGCGAATTCATCGTGCCAGTGGCACGATGAAAGGCCGGCGAACGCCGGGACGCTGCGAAGCAGCGGGGACCCGGCAGGGTGGATCGACTAGCCACGCCCGGCCCTTCGCAGGCTCAGGGCGTTCGAAGCTCGAAAAGCCAAGCAATTGGCTTTTCGTTCGCTGCGCGAACCGCTTCTCACCCCACAAGGGGAGAAGGGAAAAGCAAACAAGGACCGACCAATGGACATGCTGGACGAAGCGGCTGAGAAGCCGAAGGACGATGCCGATGTGCGGGTCGGCCGGCGCGTGCGGGCGCTGCGGCTCGAGCGCAACCTGTCACTAGCCGATCTTGCGGCAAAAGCCGGCGTGTCGATCGGTGCGTTGAGCCAGATCGAGCGCGGCATGTCCTCGCTGCGCGTCAAGGTGATCTGGCCGCTCGCCGCTGCCCTCGACATCGAGCCGTCGGCGCTGATCGCCGACGGCAACGATGCCGTCAACGATCTCTATTGCGTGCGCGCCAACAGTCGCCGTGCCATCCCGGTCAAGTCGGAAGGCATTGCCAAGGCGTTGCTGTCGCCGCCTGGCGCGACTCTGACCGGCATGCTGGTGACGGTGGAAGCCGGCGGCGGCACCGCCGAGGCCTATGCCCATGCCGGCCATGAATTCGGCTTCGTCCTGTCGGGCGAGGTCGAACTGGTGGTGGATTCGACGAAATACGTGCTGAAGAGCGGCGACAGCTTTGCCTTCAAGAGCACGCTTTTGCACGCCTTCCGCAATCCGGGCACCGAGCGCTGCCAAATCCTCTGGGTCAACACCACGAAACCGTCCGAGGTTCGCGATGGCGCCTGATCCACTTGTGCGGCTGCAGGCGGTTTCGAAGGTTTTTCCCGGCGGCATTGTCGGGCTCGACGCCGTCGATCTCGATATTATCAGCGGTGAGTTCATTACACTGCTCGGGCCGTCGGGTTGCGGCAAGACCACCAGCCTGCGCGTCATCGCCGGTTTCGAAAGCCCGTCGAGTGGCAAGGTGCTGCTCGACGGCTGTGATATCACGGCGCTGCGGCCCTACGACCGGCCGGTCAACACCGTGTTCCAGGATTACGCGCTGTTTCCGCACATGAACGTTGAAGAAAATGTCGGCTTCGGCCTGTCGCTGCGCAAGCTTTCAGGCAGCCAACAGGCAAAACGCGTCGGCGAAGCGCTCGACATGGTCGGCCTCGCCGACAAGATCGGCGCCCGCGTCTCCGAATTGTCGGGCGGCCAGCGCCAGCGCGTCGCACTTGCTCGAGCCATCGTCTGCGAGCCGCGCGTGCTGCTGCTCGACGAGCCGCTGTCGGCGCTCGACGCGCATCTGCGCGAACAGATGCAGGTCGAATTGAAGCGGCTGCAATCGCGGCTTGGCACCACCTTCGTCATGGTCACCCACGACCAGACCGAAGCGCTGTCGATCTCCGACCGCATTGTCGTCATGAACAAGGGCCGCATCGAGCAGATCGCACCGCCGGCCACACTCTATGACCGGCCTGCCACCACATTCGTCGCCAGCTTCATAGGCACGATGAACCTGCTGCAATCGCGTTTCATCAGCCGCGACGGCGATCGCTTGCGTTTCACCGCCGGCACCCTGCCGCTGGAAGCCACGTCCGAAGCAGGCGACGTTCCCGTCGAAGGGGCCATACGCACCGTCGGGGTGCGGCCGGAGGATCTCCTGGCGACGACCGAAGCCGCAGCCGGCACGGCGCCGGCGCGCGTCAACAGCATCGTCTTTCACGGCCGAACGCTGCGCCTGCACGCCGAACTCGGGCCGGGCGCACCTGTTGTCATCGACGCGCCGCGCCAGGCCGAGGGTTTTCAATTCAGCGTCGGCGACGTGGCGCATATCAGCCAGCGCCGTGGCGCCAACTGCCCTATGCTACCAGGCTAGTTCATCGACGTAACGACCGAAGCACGCGTCTGCCGTTCGGCAGCTACAAGCTTGGCCCGCTTATGTGGATCTTCCTGCCGGTTGTGAACAACCAAGAACACGGAATTGACTGACAAGGAGTATATTCCTAAATCTAGCCGATGCCGGAACCTAGCAGCCGACCGCGCCGAAATGTGCAGACGCTGTGCCTCGCGCACGAAGTCGGGCAGCTCATTCGTGTCCGGTGCCGGCACTGCAACATCACTCGTCACTATCTACCCGGCGATCTCGCAAAGCTTGTAGGTGACATTCCCTTTTGGGACGTCGAACGGCATATGCGGTGCGAGCACTGCAAGCTTCGTGAGCTTGATGCCAGCATAATTTTGCCGAGCGCTGCTGAGCGTTTGAAAATTCGGGTCAGACGCCTTGTCGAAATCCGTATGGTTCGTCGGGTTATCTGGCGAGACGACGATTAAGGAAGCGGCTGATATGTCGATCCTGCAGCCTAGAACAGAGACCCTTGAGTTGGCACCTGCTGCGGAAACTTGATCTGTGTGGCTGGCTTCTCAACAATCATCAATGCATCGTCCGGCGCTGTCCGCTGCAAATGCCTCGCTTCTGCCCACGGCGCTGTAAGCCAGGCCTCGGCCTCCTCCGGCGTGGTCAGGATAACGGGCATAGCCTTCTCATGGATCGGCGCGATGACGGCGTTAGGCTTGGTTGTCATGAAGGCAAATAATTCGAAGTCGCCAGGACCATCCTTGACCTTTCTCACGCCCTGCCAACGGGTCCAGAACCCAGCGAAGAAGAACAGCGGCCGGCTCTCGTTACGCGCAAACCAGTAATTGCGCTGGATGTCTGTGTCTGGGTCTTTGTCGTTCGGGGTAGGGCTGGGTTCGGCAAAGCTGGTCACCGGCACGACGCATCTATGCTCGATGCCAACAAACTGTTGCCAGTGCGAATATTGCGGATTGCGAACGTTTGTCGTGCCGTAGTCCGCCTTGCCTTTCATGCGTTCAGGCGGCGTTGGCAAACCCCAAAGCAGCTTCGCCAACTCACGCTCGCCGTCCACCGTGTTGCGAACGACTAGGCCAGGCTGATTGGGATAGACGTCAAGCGAAGGTTCAAGGTTGCCGCTGATATCGCGCAGCGTGCGCGTCCATTGACGGACCGCCTCCTGCGTCGTGGTGATATTGTAGAGGTTGCACATGCACCTAGCATTGCGGAATTGGCTTGTGTCTGCAACCGAAGTCGCTGTCGGCGCTCCTGCAAATCGTCGTCGCAAAGCCACGCTATATCCATCGTCCTGACACGGATTGTCAGCTACGACCGGCCAGACGGTGGCAGGCCAACAAGCCGTCCCCTACTTGCATGACGTCTGAACAGGAGGAACACAAATGACCATCGCGGAAATTGCCAAGGATTTCACCGAACTCCTACAGCAGGGCGACCACGAAGCTGCTGCTGAAAAGTACAATGCCGACGATATCGTCAGCCTCGAAGCCATGGAGGGGCCGATGGCCATCTCTCGTGGCAAGGAGGCTCTCAGGCAGAAGGGCCAATGGTGGCAGGAGAACAACGAAGTGCATGGTGGCTCGGTCGAAGGCCCCTATGTCAATGGCGACCAGTTCGCGGTGCGCTTCAAGTTCGACATCACGCCCAAGGCTACCGGCGAGCGTGTCACCATGGATGAAGTTGGTCTCTACACGATCAAGAACGGCAAGATTGCCGAAGAGCGTTTCTACTACTAGGGCGAGGTACCGCCGGCTTTCGGGAGCTTGCTCTTGTCGCTGGGTCGAAACAGGCATGGGGCCGGGACGATGTCCTGGCCGCCATGTAGGGGAGGCTCATATCGTCTTCAGGTGCTCCGCAAGCTGATCGGCCACCGTGCCCCAGCCATCGAAGAAACCCATCTCCTCGTGGTTCTTTCGGGTCGCCTCGTCGCGATGGATGGCGGTGGCGGTGTAGCGCGTGCCTTTGCCGTCCGGTTGCAGGGAAATGACCGCAGTGATGAACGGCTCGCCTGACGGCCGGTAACCCGGCAGCAGCGCATCCGTCCACACCAGTCGCTCGTTCGGCACGATTTCGAGATAGCAGCAATGGCGGTCGTTGACCTCCTTGCCGTCGGGCGACTGCATGCGCGTGCGGAACAACCCGCCCGGCCTGAGGTCGATCTCGCAGTCGGTGATCATCCAGGGCTTCGGCGTGAACCATTGCTTGACATGGTCCGGCGTCGTCAAGGCGCGCCACAGCAATTCGCGCGGCGCATCGATGACGCGCTCCAGCACGAGGTCCAGCCTGGGATCCGGCTTGAGGGGATAGCTCATTTTTCGTTCTCCTTGAGGCTCATCACATAGGCGTCGAACTGGTCGAGACGGCGCTCCCACAATGCGCGCTGTTCGGCCAGCCAGTTTTCGGCGAGTTTCAGCGGCTCAGGCGCCAGTTGATAGGTCCTGACCCGGCCAGTCTTTTGCGAGCGCACCAGCCCGCAGCCTTCCAGAATCTTCAGATGTTCGATGAAGGAGGGCAGAGCCATGTCGAAAGGCTCTGCAAGTTCGCTGACCGAGGCAGGGCTGCGGTTCAGCCGCTCCACCACACGCCGCCGCGTCGGATCGGACAGCGCGCGAAAGATGCCGTCGATCGGTGGAGGGCTCGGATTTGCGGTCTGGAGGCTCGTCATCGGTCATCCCGGGGTGCCGTCGAAAGTGGCTCGAAAAATACTTAGGAAAATTCCTTAGTGTTGACAAGCCCAAAAACATTGAGACACCGGTGCGGCCGCTGGCAAAGCGCGTAGAGCATCCTTAATCTGAGTTAGATTCGAAGTCCGAAGGGCCACTGTTTTGACGATCACCATGTACGGCATCACCACCTGCGACACGGTCAAGAAGGCGCGCGTCTGGCTGGAGGGCCATGATGTTTCCTACCGTTTTCACGATTTCAGGGCAGAGGGGCTGGATGCCAAGCGGCTCGATGGCTGGGTTGGCAAGGTCGGCTGGGAAAAGCTGCTCAACAAGGCGAGCACGACGTTTCGCGAACTGGCGGACAAGGACAAGCAGGGTCTGGACGAAACGAAGGCAAAGGCGTTGATGCTGGCCAAGCCGACCGTGATCAAGCGGCCGGTGCTGGAACTGGGCGAGCGCGTCCTCGTCGGCTTCAAGCCGGATGTTTATGAGCAGGCGGTGGGGTAGCGTAGCGAGACGGCGACGCTGCCAATCTCCCCCCTTGCGGGGGAGATGGCCGGCAGGCCAGAGGGGGTGTGAAGGATCGCCACCCTTTGACGAAATTGTTCCGGTGCGAACCGGCCGAAGCATGAGGATGCGGTTGATTGACAGGTCGGCGGGACAGCACCCCCCTCTGCCCTGCCGGGCATCTCCCCCGCAAGGGGGGAGATCGGCCAATCGCCGACCTTGCAGGGCGCCCTTCAATCCGTCTTTCTGAGAAATGCCGCCAGCGCCACCGCATTGTTATGCTTCTCATCATGCGCGCCGTAGAGCAGTGTCACCTTGCCGTGGCGAAGCAGGCCGCGCAATTTGTCCACCGCCTCGCCGTTCCCGTCCAGCTCAGCGCGATACCGCTTCTGAAACTCAGCCCAGCGCGCCGCCTCATGGCCGAACCATTTGCGCAGATCGTCGCTCGGCGCGATGTCCTTCAGCCACAGCGCCAGCGCGGCGTCCTCCTTGCTGACGCCGCGTGGCCAGATCCGGTCGACCAGAACCCGCTGACCATCATCGGGAGCGGGTGGCTCGTAGATACGCTTGACCGCCAGGTCGAAGGTCATCGGACCCTCCGTAAGCGGGTCAGGCCCACTCGCCCTTGCGCATGACAGGCACGCGGGCGCCGTCCTTGTGGATGCCGTCAATGTCGATCTTGTCCGAGCCGATCATCCAGTCGATGTGGATGAGGCTTTTGTTGCCGCCGCGCTGAGAGATCTCGTCCTGGCTGAGCGAGGCGCCGTCGACGAAGCACTTCGAATAGCACTGGCCGAGCGCGATGTGACAGGCGGCGTTCTCGTCGAACAGCGTGTTGAAGAACAACAGCCCGCTCGCCGAAATCGGCGAGGAATGCGGCACCAGTGCCACCTCGCCGAGGCGGCGCGCACCCTCATCGGTGTCGAGCACTTTCTTCAGCACGTCCTCGCCCTTCGAGGCCTTCGCCTCGACGATCCTGCCCGCCTCGAAACGCACCGAGATGTCGTCGATCAGTGTGCCCTGGTAGGACAGCGGCTTGGTCGAGGAGACATGACCCTCGACCCGCCTCGAATGCGGCGTGGTGAAGACCTCTTCGGTCGGGATGTTGGGATTGCAGGTGATGCCGTTCTTGGCGGTCGAGGCGCCGCCCATCCATTCATGGCCGTCCGCCAGCCCGACGGTCAGGTCGGTGCCCGGCCCGGTGAAGTGCAGCGCATGGAAATTATGGCCGTTGAGCCATTCGGTCCGGCTGCGCAGTGCTGCGTTGTGCGCTTTCCAATTGCCGATCGGATCCTCCACATCCACCCGCGATGCGGCGAAAATGGCGTCGGCGAGCTTTGCGACCGCAACATCGTCGGCATCGCCGGGGAAAACCTGCCTGGCCCAGGCGAGGTCCGGATAGGCGACGATGTTCCAGTTGATGTCGAAGCCGGTGATCTTTTCCAACGCCGGCTGGTAAGCCATCGAATTCGCCTTGTTGGCGCGCGCCACTTTCGCCGGGTCCTGTGCGGACAACAGCGACGGATCCTCGCCGCGCACAGCAAGCCTGGCCGCATTGTTGGAGAAAGCTTTCGCCATGCCTTCATACAGCCAGCCGGCGGCACGGTCGAAGCCGGCATCGGCGCCGAAGCGATAGCGCGCCAGCGTCATCTCGTCGTCGTTGAAGATAGGCGTCACCAGCCCGGCGCCGGCCTTGTAGGCGTGTTCGACGATCCGCCTGGTCAGCGGCAGTGCCGCGATCGACGATGTCAGCACCAGATCCTGTCCCGGCTGCAATTGCAGCCCGACCTTGATGGCGACCTCCGCCAGCCTGTCGAGCTTCACCGGGTCGATCGATGCGGAAACGCCGCGCGAATGTGTGGTCATGATCCTGCCTGTCGTAGTTTGATATCCGACCTTACATAGACCGGTGCCACGGTGCTTTCCACCGCGATCGCGCCGGCGGGTTCTGCGTTCGCGGACCCGAACTGTGCCATGGTCGCCTCGATCTCTTCCCTGATCCAGACCTTGAAATCCCGGACCTTGCGGCTTTCGGTCTTGGCGGAGGAGGTCACCAGCCAATAGCCGAGCCCGCTCTGGGCGCGGATTCCGAAAGGCGCCACCAGCCGCCCATCGGCCAGCGCATCGGCGGCGAGCAATTGCCAGCCCAGCATCACGCCGTGGCCGGCGATTGCCGATTCCAGGCACAGCATCGGGTCTGTGAAACGCGCGCCCTTCAGGAAGGTCACGGGTGGAACGCCGGCTGTCTCGAACCAGCTTTCCCAGTTGATCATCGCCCGCTCGTCGGTGATCGCGCAGGTCTGGGCAAGGTCCTCGATCGACTTCAGTTTTTTGGCGATCACCGGCGCGCAGACCGGGAAGACTTCCTGCGACAAGAGCAGTTCCTTCCGTCCACCCGGCCACTTGCCGTCGCCAAGCCGGATGGCGATGTCGATGTCGGAATGATCGAGATCGGCCAGCCGCACCGAAGCGTCGATGCGCAGCAGCACGTTGGGATGCCGGGCGAAGTGACGCGACAGTCGCGGCAAAAGCCACTTCGAGGCAAAGGCCGGCGCCACCGAAACCACCAATGTGCACTGCGTCGCCTCATCGGCCAGCGCCACGGCCTGGGCAAGTTCGCGGAAGCCAGCGCCAAGACGGGCCGAGAAGACGGCGCCGAATTCGGTTAGTACGAGACCGCTCGCCGTTCGTTCGAACAGCGCCTGGCCGAGCTGCTTCTCGGTGCGGCTTATCTGCTGGCTGACGGCGCTGACGGAAACGTTGAGTTCGCGGGCCGCTGCGGCCAGCGAGCCGAGACGGGCAACGGTTTCGACGGCGCGAAGGCCGTTGAGATGGACGCGGTTGAGTATGACCATTTGAGTTTTTCTAAACAGATCCGGCTGAAATCTCAATTGAAAGAGAGGTCGAAACGGCAGATTTTATCAGGGGAGACAGACCAGCGGAGCCGGAAATGCTAAGGATCTTGTCATCGTCGCTGAAGGTCTTTTTTGCTGCGAGTACGCCGTATGAGCCGCGCCGGGAGAGCGAGGCGCAGCGCTGGCTGACCGATCCGCTTTCCCATCCCGTGCTGAACACCATGTCGGAGCGCGAACTTGGCGACGTGCCGTTCAGGCTGACGGCGCGGCGGACAGTGCATGAGACGGCTTCATTGCGAACCGGTTTCGGTGGGCGCTGCTGAGCGGATGACACGCTTTCCGATTTAAGCACAGGCGATCACGGCGCCCGCGATGGCGCTGGCCCAACAAAAGGCGGATTGTTTCACCGGCTCGCGCACTTATTGTGCGCTGCAATGACATCGGCCACCTCAACAGCGCTGCGTTTCGCCTTCGCCGGCATGATTGCCATGGCGGTTGCCATGGGCATCGGCCGCTTCGTCTACACGCCGATCCTGCCCGGCATGATGCAGGAACTGCATCTGTCGCCGGCCGATGCCGGGTGGATCGCCTCCGCCAACTACCTCGGCTATCTCATTGGCGCGCTGGCGGCGGCGGGCGGCTGGGCGCATGGGCGCGAGCGCCTGCTGATGCTGGTGGGGCTCGGCGCCAGTGCGGTCCTGGCCGCGCTGATGGGACTGACCGATGCGATGGCCGCCTTTCTGGTGATCCGCTTTCTGGCCGGTCTGGCCAGTGCCTTCGTCATGGTGTTCATGGCAAGCATCGTTTTCAGCCATATAGCGGCTGCCGGTCGCGGCGACCTGCAGGCGTGGCATTTCGGCGGCGTTGGTCTCGGCATCGCGGTGTCCGCGGCGATGATGGCGTTGCTGGTCACCGAACATGCCGGCTGGGCGGCGGGCTGGTTGTGGTCGGCGGCAATTTCGGCCTGTGGTTTCGTACTCGTGGCGTTGTTGGTCAACGAGGGCCCGCTCGCCAATGGCGAAGTCGCTCGCGAGCCGCCATTGCAAATGGATCGGTCACTGATCAAGGTCATCATTGCCTATGGCCTGTTCGGCTTCGGCTATGTGGTGACGGCGACATTCCTGGTCGCCATCGTCCGGCAAGGCGGCGGCAGCCGCGTCTTCGAGGCCATGGTGTGGATGGTCGCCGGCCTTGCCGGTTTCCCCTCGGTCTGGCTCTGGCAGAAGATCGCCGCACGGATGGGACTCTATGCCGCCTATGCGTTGGCATGCCTGATCGAAGTTGCCGGCGTCACGGCCAGCGTCGCCATCGGCGGGCGCACCGGGCCGCTGCTTGGCGGTGTGCTGCTCGGCGGCACCTTCATTGCCATCACGGCGCTTGGCCTGCAGGCCGCGCGGCAGCAGGCGCCAAGCGCGCCGCGGCGGATCTTTGCCCTGATGACGGCTGTGTTCGGCCTTGGCCAGATCATCGGTCCGGTCGCCGCCGGGCTGCTGGCGCAAATGTCCGGCGATTTCTTCCTCGCCTCGATCGCCGCCGCCATCATGCTGGTCGTCTCCGGCGGCCTCACATGGTCGGCTGCGCCAAAATCGCCATGATTATGGGGTTGCTCGGTGCGGGCATCGGGCACGGGCATTTTCTTTCCAGCTAATGTGTGACTTTATGCCCGCCATAGTCAGCAGATTTGCGCCTAGATCGAGGAATTCGTCACAGTGTTCGTATCATTTTTCCCGCAGCCGAAGCTCTTCTTCTCTTCGGCCGCCGTCTGGAGCCTTGCGGCGATTCTATTCTGGTTTTTCGGTGGTGAACAAGTGGGCGCGGTTTTCGGACTGCCACCCGCCGCGGCAGGTACGCCGCCCATCATCGGCATCGCCATTCTCATGTCGCCGCCGTTTCTATGGTTTTATCTCTATTTCGCGTTCTGCGTGGCCGTCTTCTATGCGTTTTGGAGCTGGTATTCGCCACATCCCTGGCAGCGCTGGTCGATCTTGATGACCGCAGTCATCCTGTTCTTCATCTATTTCAATGTGCAGGTCAGTGTCGCAGTCAACGCCTGGTACGGGCCTTTCTTTGACTATGTGCAGGGATTGATGTCGGGGACAGGAAAGTCGACCAACGGTGAATTTTATATCGGATTGGCAGATTTTTCGTGGCTCGCGTTGGTCGGCATGAATGTGCAGGTGGTCAATGCCTTCATCGTCAGCCACTGGATCTTCCGCTGGCGCACGGCGATGAATAACTATTTTGTCGAGAACTGGGGCAGGCTTCGACATATCGAGGGTGCTTCGCAGCGTATCCAGGAAGACACGATGCGGTTCTCGCAGATCATGGAGGATCTCGGCTCCAGCTTCGTCCAGTCGATCATGACCCTGATCGCATTCCTGCCGGTCATGATCCAGTTGCAGACTCACATCAGCGAGTTGCCGATTGTCGGCGCGATCCCGCAGCCATTAGTGGTCGCAGCCCTTGCCTGGTGTCTGTTCGGAACGATCTCGGTCATGATTGCCGGCTTGAAGCTTCCGGGATTGCAGTTCCGCAACCAGCGCGTCGAGGCCGCCTATCGCAAGGAACTCGTCTACGGCGAGGATCACGCAGACAGGGCTCAGCCAGCCACCACTGCCGAGCTGTTCGCGAACGTTCGTCACAATTATTTCAGGCTCTATTTCCACTACATTTATTTCAACGTCGTCCGTTACACATACCTGCAGGCCGACAACATTTTCTCGCTGCTGATCCTGGGTCCGTCGCTGGTCGCGCACAAGATAACGTTCGGCGCGCTGAACCAGATTTCGAATGCATTCGGTAAAGTGACGGGGTCGCTGCAGTTTCTGCTCACCTCGTGGTCGACCATCGTCGAGCTGCAATCAGTCCACAAACGCCTGCGCGCCTTCGAGGCGACCCTGCTCGGCGAGCCGCTGCCGGACATCGACCAGCGCTATCTGGCAAAACAGGGCGTTGAAGATCCGGCCTAAAGGCCGAGGTTGGAAACCGAATCGGGTTGGCGGCGGCTCAGCCGCCAACCGAAACCTGCTTCTGGGCGGCATCCTGGCGCGAGACATAGTCGCGAAAACTGATGCATTCCACATCGGCCTTGACGCAGACATCGCCGGCAAAGCGCTCCAGCGCGTTCCAATAGGCGCCGTCATTCATCAGCGCGAAATGGAAGCCGAGCTCCAGCGGAATGCGCTTGCCCGCATACTGCTTGTCGAAGGCGGCGCGGAAGGCGTCATAGGTGCGGTTGGCGAACTCGTCCGTCATGCTTGGCCGCTCGAAGCCGCCGGAATGCCTGACATAGAGATTGTAGTCCATGGCGATGACGGGCCGTGACGTCGGTCCCTCCGGAATCTGCGGCAGCGAAAAGTGCATGATGCCGTTGCCGGTTGTCGGTCGGGCAGGGCTCTGCGATACGGCGCTTGCGTCGAACCGATAGCCGGCCGCCGGCAGCGCCTCGTAGAGGGCCTTGTTCGCCGATAGATACGGCGCGCGAAAGCCGACCACCGCATGCCGCGCGAAATCGCGCCAGCTCTCGGGTTCGGGCGCAACGCCGTTGATCGCATAGGCGTTCTCGAGAATGTGCTCGAACGAACTGAACTCTTTCAGCCAGTCCGCCTTGCTCCAGTCCTTGCCGTCGAAATGGCCGCAACCATGGCTGGCGATGTCGTGGCCTTCCTGCGCGGCAAGCCCGATCTCTTCGAGCCGCTCGGTGACTTCCTGCTTCGACGCGGCAAAGCCGATGTTGGATTTGCCGGCGCTTTTGCCGGGTGCCGTGTATTCCTTGCGCGTCTCCGGCGACAGCAGGAAGACGCAGGAGAGAAAATAGGTGAAGTGCGCGCCGGTGCGCTGCGCCAGTGCCCGGCTGCGCTTCCACTGCGAAATGTCGCGGGCGCTGTCGAACGAGATGATGACGACCTGCTTGGGCTTTGCCGGCGTTGTTGGCGCGGGCGGATCGGCCAAAGCCCCACCGGCAGTGGCAAGCGCAGCGAGGGAAAACGCAACAACACGGAACGGACGGTACATCGGCAATCTGATCTGCACTCTTCTGAGTTGCACTCTTTTGAGCTGCACTCTGGGGGACGTCTGGAAGCCGGCTATCCCTGAAATGTGGCGCGGGTGCGATTGGCCTTTTCGGCTGCTTGCCCGGGGCAAACATCCGTTTGCCCTAGGGAATGGGCGATTTTCCGGTTGAACCCCTTCCATGCCGACAAAATTTCGCTAAAACGCGGGCTGACAAAGGCCCGACCGGGCAGGAATGGTTTTGATCGATGTCCGACGACAGTTTTATCCGTGAAGTCAACGACGAGATGCGTCGCGACCAGGCGCAGGCGCTTTGGGACCGCTTCGGTCCCGCCTTGCTTGTCCTCGCGATCCTCGTGGTGCTCGGCACCGCCGCCTTCGTCGGCTATCGCTATTGGGACGAGACGCGTGCCAACCGCTCCGGCGATGCGTTCTCGCAGGCGCTGAAGCTTGCCAATGACGGCAAGAACGACGAAGCACTGACCGCGCTCGATCAACTGGAGAAGAATGGCTACGGCGCCTATCCATTGCTTGCCCGCATGCGCGGCGCGACCGTCAAGGCGAACAAGGGCGACGTCCCTGCCGCCGTCAAGGATTTCGACGAGGTCGCCGCCGACACGGCCATTCCCCAGGGCATTCGTGACATGGCGCGCCTGCGGGCAGCACTCTTGCTTGTCGATCATGGTTCCTTCGCCGACGTCTCCAGCCGTGTCGAAGCGCTCACGTCCGACACCAACACCCTGCGCCACACGGCGCGTGAGGCGCTCGGCCTTTCCGCCTGGAAGGAAGGCAAGGCCCAGGATGCGCTAAAGCTGTTCGACCAGATCGCCGCCGATGACGGCGCCCCGCGCAACACCCGCGAGCGCGCAACGTTGATGTCCGAGCTGATCCGCGGGTCGGGCAGTGCGTCGTGACCTTCAAAGTCGCCATCATCGGCAGACCTAACGTCGGCAAATCGACTCTTTTCAATCGGCTGGTGGGAAGGAAGCTGGCGCTTGTCGACGACACGCCGGGCGTCACCCGCGACCGCCGCGTCCATGCTGCCAAGCTCTACGACCTGCATTTCGATGTCATCGACACCGCCGGCTTCGAGGATGCAGGCGCCTCGACCTTGCCGGGCCGCATGCGCGCGCAGACCGAGATCGCCATCCGCGAGGCCGACCTGATCTTCTTCACCATCGACGCCAAATCCGGCCTGTTGCCTGACGACAGGACCTTCGCCGAGATCGTGCGCAAGTCCGGCAAGCCGGTGGTGCTGGTCGCCAACAAGGCCGAGGCTAAGGGCGCCCAGGGCGGCATGTTGGAGGCCTGGGAACTCGGCCTTGGCGAACCGATCCCGGTTTCGGCCGAGCATGGCCAGGGCATGCCCGATCTGCGCGATGCCGTGATCGGCGCGCTCGGCGAAGCGCGTGCTTTCGGCGAAGATGAAGACGGCGAAGACGAAGAAGTCGCTGCCGGCGAGGTTCTGATCGGCGAGGATATCGCCGATCCGGATGCCGAGCACAGCTATGACGATACCAAGCCGATGCGCATCGCCGTCGTTGGTCGTCCCAATGCCGGCAAGTCGACATTGATCAACGCGCTGATCGGCGAAGAACGGCTGCTCACCGGACCGGAAGCCGGCATCACCCGTGATTCCATCTCCGTCGACTGGGATTGGCATGGCCGCCGCCTGAAACTGTTCGACACGGCCGGCATGCGCCGCAAGGCCAGGATCCACGAGAAGCTGGAAGTGATGTCGGTGCAGGACGGCCTGCGCGCCATCCGCTTCGCCGAGATCGTCATCATCGTGCTCGACGCCACCATTCCCTTCGAGAAACAGGATCTGCAGATCGCCGACCTGATCATCCGCGAAGGTCGCGCGCCGGTGATCGCCTTCAACAAATGGGATCTGATCGACCATCCCCAGGAGCTTCTGGCCGAACTGCGCGAGAAGACGGAACGGCTCCTGCCGCAGGCGCGCGGCCTCCAGGCCGTACCCGTATCGGCCGAGACCGGCCGCGGTCTCGACAAGCTGATGGATGCCGTCATCAGGACGCACAAGGTGTGGAACAGCCGCGTCTCGACCGGCAAGCTTAACCGCTGGCTGGAAAGCATCCTGGCGCATCATCCGCCGCCTGCGGTCGCAGGACGCCGGTTGAAGATCAAATATGTCACCCAGGCCAAGACGCGGCCACCCGGCTTCGTCGTCCAGTGCTCACGGCCCGATGCGATGCCGCAGTCCTATGTCCGCTATCTCTCCAACAGCCTGCGCGAAGCCTTCGATATGCCCGGCGTGCCGATCCGCATTGCGTTGCGAACGTCGGACAACCCATTCGCTGGCAGGGCCAAGAAACGCAATTGAGCGTCGGCGCCCGTCTGGCGATCACGCCACGTTGCGCAAACCGTTGTCGTTGGCCCGCGCATTTTCGGGCAACGCCTGCCGCGCTGCATCCAGCAATATATCGGCAAGGCGGGCCACCACCGGCTCGGCGTCGGCATCCTTGCGATGCAGGAACAGCGCCATCTTGGGCAGCGCCGGCAATCCGGCTATCTCCGGCGTCATCGCGCTGACGCTGGCCGGCAGGCCGATGTCGGTGCGGATCGTCAGCCCCAGCCCCGCCGCAACCGCTGCCCAGATGCCGCCAAGGCTCGGGCTGGAAAAGGCCATCCGCCACGACAGGCCGGCGCGGTCGAGCGTTTCGGTTGCCACCGTGCGCAAAAGGCATGGCGCTTCGAGCGCCACAAGGGGCAGTGGCTCACTGTCGCGCAGGCTGGTCTCGATGCGCTTTGCCGGGCCGATCCAGCGCATCGGCACATCGGCGACGTGTTCGCTATAGGGCAGCGTCTCGCCGCTGTGCCAGGCGAGCGCGATGTCGAGACTGCCTGACAGGATCCGTTCAACAAGTTCGTGGCTGCGCGCGATCCTGGCTTCGATCTTGACCTTGGGGTGGGCGCGGGCGAAACGGCCGAGCACGTCGGGCAGCACCGCCTCGCCGAAATCCTCCTGCAGACCGAGCCTTACCCAGCCTTCTAGCTCGACGTCGTGGATGGCGGATGCCGCTTCGTCATTGAGCTCGATCAGCCGGCGCGCATAGCCGAGCATGGTCTCGCCCGCCTCGGTCAAGGCGAGGCCGCGCCCCGACTTGCGGAAGATCGGCGTCGCCGCCTGTTCTTCCAGTTTTTTCAATTGCGCGCTGACCGCCGACGTCGACCGGCCAAGCCGATCGGCCGCCTTGGCGAAGCTGCCCAGCTCCATGCCGGTGACAAAACTGCGGAGGACGTCGAGGTCGAATGTCACGCGTCGCATATTTTTAGTCCTGTTTTTCAGGATGGTAAGTTTAAAAGTTCCTGATTTTAAGGATGAAACTATGGCGCTAGAGACAGACCGTCAAGGCCACCACCGGCCCAGCACGGGAATGAAATCATGTACGCCATTGTCAATTGCACCGACCGGCAGCCGCAGGAACTCCTGGAAGATACCGGCTCCGCCAGGAGGGCATTCAAGCCCAGCCATCGCTGGAAGGTTCTGGGCATCGGCGTTGCCGCCAATGCCAGCTTCTCGGCCACTTTCGCCGGCATACCGGCAACGGCGGTCGTGCTTCGTCAGGGCTATCACCTAAGCAACGCCGAACTCGGTCTGGCACTCGGCCTTCTCGGGCTGGGGGTCGCGCTCAGCGAACTGCCTTGGGGCCTGCTCACCGATCGCTGGGGTGATCGACGCGTGCTTCTGATCGGCCTCGGCGCCACGGCGGCTTGGCTCCTGGTCATGGCTATGCTGGTTGTGCCGACAAGGACCGGTATTCCCGGCGTCACGCTACTCTGCGCGAGCCTGCTCATCACCGGACTGCTCGGCGGCAGCGTCAACGGTTCGAGCGGTCGCGCCATCATGGGCTGGTTTCGAGAAAACGAGCGCGGCTTTGCCATGAGCATCAGGCAGACGGCGGTGCCGCTTGGCGGCGGCCTTGGCGCGCTTGTCTTGCCCTCGCTTGCCCTGGCTTTCAGCTTTGCCGCGGTGTTCGGGGCCTTGGCGGCTGCATCTGCCCTCTCTGCCTTGTTTGCGTGGCGCTGGCTGCACGAGCCGCCGAAGGCGGGCGAGGGTCATCTTGCTGCGGCGGCTGTGGCCGGACCGGCGCCGCTGCGCAATCGCGACGTTTGGCGTATCGCGACCGCCATCGGCCTGCTCTGCTTTCCGCAAGTGGCCGTGCTCACCTTCGCCTCTGTGTTCCTGCATGACTTCGTCGGTCTGGGAACGGCAGCGATCAGTGCGAGTCTCGCCGCCGTGCAGATCGGCGCCATGGTCATGCGCATCTGGAGTGGCCGCTTCACCGACCGCCACGGCAACCGCCGCCAGTTCCTTCGCTTTTGCAGTGCGATCAGCGCGCTTGCCTTCGCCATGCTTTGGCTGCTGGTTCTGGCCAGTCCCGCCATACCAGGCGGCCAGTTCTTCTCGATGGCGGTCCTTCCCGCTGTGCTTATTGTCGCAGGCATCTCGGTCTCCGCCTGGCACGGCGTCGCCTATACCGAGCTTGCCACGCTTGCCGGTGCCGGCCATGTCGGAACCGCGCTCAGCCTTGCCAACAGCTTCGTTTTCATAGGCTTCTTCCTCGTGCCGGTGGTCATTCCGGGACTCTTGCATCTCTGGTCATGGTCCGGTGTCTGGCTGTCGGCCGCCATCTGCGCACTGGCCGCGTGGCCGGTCTTCCTGCGGCCGGCCTGACTTCGGCCGCAAAACCGCCCGACTTCGGAACCACGACCTCGGGCCGACCGGGAAAACCCGATCGAACCTGTTAACGTCCCATCAAGGTTAATGCATCATTTTGCTCTCCAGTGGGGTCAGTAGCGTTCCTGGAGAGAGTTCCGTGCATCGACGTGTGTTGAAGCGGCTTGCTGCCGCCGCCGGTGAGAGACGTGGCTTTCTGTCCCCGTTGGTCATCGGTCTCGGCATCTGGATCGGCTTTCCGACCGTCGCCGCCTACCAGGACATGACGAGCCTCGTTTCCGGTCTCGAAGCGTCGAATACTCGCTGGAATTCCTATGTCGAGAAATCCATTGCCGGCTCGACCCATGCGGCCGAAATGCCCTTTGTCGATTCCGATGTCACCGGCTCCATCTCCGGATCGGGTGTCCACTTGGCAGGTGTCGGCAGCGTGTCGTTTCGCGGCAAGGGCGGCAAGGTAAGCGCCACGCCCGATGAGGATCGCGTCGTGCGCGCCGAGAAGAAGGGCCGCATCGTTCAGATGTCTCCCGTGGCACCGCCGAAGAATTTCAATGCCGGCTCGATCTTCGAGCGCACCTCCTCCTTGCTCCGGCCCAGCATGGACAGCGACCTGAAGATGGCTTTCGCCATGCCGCAGATCAAAGGCAAGGAAATCCAGATCGCCGCGGCATTCCATGCGCGCGAGGACAAGAAGCCGGATCCCGGCGTGCCGGCAATGCTTGCCGCACTGGTCAACAACGACCATCCGGACGTGCTGGCGACCGCGTATGCGCAATCCGAGCCCGACTATGCCAAGGCGTCGCCTTTCGAAGCCCTGCTTCAGGACGAGCAGCCAAACGACGGCCGCTTCATTCCGCCGATGGCTAAGGGCGATCATTCGTGGATCCAGAACCCGCTGCCCGCCAGTGTCTTCTCCAAACCGGAACAGGCATGCCTGGCGAATGGCATCTATTTCGAGGCGAGGAGCGAATCCGTACGTGGTCAGGCCGCCGTCGCCCAGGTCATCCTCAATCGCGTCCGCAACCCGACCTATCCGAATTCGATCTGCGGCGTCGTCTATCAGAACGACAGCTGGTTCAACCGTTGCCAGTTCTCCTTCGCCTGCGACGGCAGGAAGAAGCGCATCGACAATCCCGTCGCCTACAAGACCGCCCAGGATATCGCCATGGCCGTCACCGCCGGCAAGATCTTCATCCCGGAAGTAGGATCGTCGACCCACTACTACGCCCAATATGTCCATCCCGGCTGGGCACGCACGATGCAGAAGATGACCAAGATCGGCCTGCATATCTTCTATCGTACCTATGGCGGCGGCTGGAGCTGAGCGCGCTACAGCGGTTGATCTTTGGCGCGGCGCGCAGTCGATCGAAGAGCCATTGCCCGGGGGATTCGCGCAACGTATCCCCATCATCGCCGCGGGCACGATGTCGCACCTTTCTAATCCGTTGATTTTGCTGCCTAAAATACATGGCAATGAACTTCCGCCCGTGGCTTGACGGGCGCAAACCCTCTAACTATGTTGCCGGCGACTTTAGAAGCGGACGGACGGTGACGGTCTGGCCGGGCAGGGGGGTTGCGATGGCCGACAAGAATGGGCCAGGCGGAACCGGAGAAACCGGCCGCGGCAAGCAGCATGAACCCGACATCCGCGACGACGATCTTGAGCGCCGCCGGCGTGACCTTGAAGCATCGCTCGCGACAAGGCGGCCGGACCGGCTCGAGGGGAAAGACGACGCGAAAGCGGGCAGTGTGGCCGGTTATGGCCAGGCGCTCAAACTCTCCAGCGAGTTTATCGCCGGAGTGGTGGTGGGTGCCGGCATCGGCTGGATCATCGACCGTCTGGCGGGGACATCGCCATGGGGTCTGATCGTGTTTCTGCTGCTTGGTTTTGGCGCCGGCGTGCTCAATGTGATGCGTTCCGCGGGCGTTGTGGCAGAGTTCGGACAGGGCGACAAATCGCGCCGTGACCAAGACGACAAGAAATGACCGTGCTTCGTGTGCGGTAATGGTAACGAGGCCGTACGCGGCATTGACGGGGTTTGAACGTGGCAGCTGACAAGGTCGATCCGATCCACCAGTTCCATATCAACAAGCTGATTCCGATCGACATCGGCGGCTATGATCTGTCTTTCACCAATTCGGCGCTGTTCATGGTCGCAACCGTGGTCGTCGCGGCGGCGTTTCTGTTTCTCACGACGTCGAGCCGCAGCCTGGTTCCCGGCCGGCTTCAGTCGGTCTCCGAAATGGCCTATGAGTTCGTCGGCAACATGTTGCGCGACGCCGCCGGCACGCAGGGCATGAAGTTCTTCCCCCTTGTGTTCTCGCTGTTCATGTTCGTGCTGGTCGCCAACCTGCTCGGCCTGTTCCCGTATTTCTTCACCGTCACCAGCCACATCATCGTCACCTTCGGCCTTGCCGTGCTGGTGATCGCAACCGTGGTTGTCTATGGCTTCATGAAGCATGGTTTCGGTTTCCTGAAGCTGTTCGTGCCGCATGGCGTGCCGGTGTTCCTGCTGCCGCTGGTGGTGCTGATCGAGGTGATCTCTTTCGTGTCGCGCCCGGTCAGCCTCTCGGTTCGTCTGTTCGCCAACATGCTCGCCGGCCATATCACGCTGAAGGTGTTCTCCGGGTTCGTCGTCAGCCTGAGCGCGCTCGGCGCGGTTGGCGTCGCCGGCTCGATCCTGCCGCTGGCAATGGCGGTGGCGCTGACGGCACTGGAACTGCTGGTCGCCTTCCTGCAGGCCTACGTGTTTGCCGTGTTGACCTGCATGTATCTCAACGACGCCCTGCACCCCGGGCACTGAGCAAAAGTTTCCGGCCCAAGAGTTTCCAGCATTGGCGCCGGATGAAATCGCAACGGAATTTTTAGATCCAAAGGAGTTGAACAAATGGACGCAGAAGCAGCAAAGTACATCGGCGCCGGCATCGCTTGCCTGGGCATGGGTGGCGCGGGCATTGGCCTCGGCAACATCTTCGGCAGCTACCTGGCGGGCGCTCTGCGCAACCCGTCGGCTGCTGATGGCCAGTTCGGCCGTCTGATCTTCGGCTTCGCCGTGACCGAAGCTCTGGGCATCTTCTCGCTTCTCATCGCGCTTCTGGCCCTGTTCGGCTGAGCCTCACCTTGGCTAAGCCGTGAGAAGATTGGACAGGCCGGTCGCGCAAGCGGCGGGTCTGAATTTCGGGGATAGTCCATGTTCGTGACATCTGCCTTCGCGCAAGAGTCCGCGCCATCAGCCGATACCAGCCACGCTGCGACGGAAGGCGACACGCATTCCGGCACCAGCGTGCCTGCCGAAGCGCATGGTACGTTTCCGCCATTCGATCCGGCGACGTTCCCGTCGCAGCTTCTGTGGCTGGCAATCACCTTCGGGCTGTTCTACCTCTTCCTGAAGCGGATTGTGATGCCGCGCGTCGGGGGCATCATCGATGTCCGCAACGATCGCATCACGCAGGATCTCGATCAGGCAGCCAAGTTGAAGGGCGAGGCCGACGCCGCCGTTGCTGCCTACGAGCAGGAACTGGCGGAAGCCAAGACCAAGGCCAACGCGATCGGCCAGCAGGCCAACGATGCGGCCAAGGTCGAGGCCGAGACCGCACGCAAGAAGGTCGAGGCCGCGCTCGACGCGAAGCTTGGCGAGGCCGAAGCCCGCATTTCTTCCATCAAGGCCAATGCCATGAAGGAAGTCGGCAGCATCGCCGAGGACACCGCTTCGGCGATCGTCGAGGCCCTGGTCGGCGGCAAGGCCAGCAAGGCCGAGATCGCGGCCGCGGTCAAATCCGTGGCCCGGTGAGGAGCGCATCATGGATTACACATCTCTCGCGACGCTCTGGGCTACGATAGCCCTCATCATCTTCCTGGGCGTTGCCGTCTACATCAAGGTGCCTGGCATGATCGCCAAGGCGCTCGACGCCCGCGCCGACAGGATCAGCAATGAGCTGGACGAAGCGCGCCGGCTGCGCGAGGAGGCCCAGCAGCTGCTTGGCCAGTACCAGCGCAAGCGCAAGGAAGCCGAGCAGGAGGCCGCGGCCATCGTCGCTGCCGCCAAGCGCGAAGCCGACATGCTTGCAGCCGAGGCGCACAAGAAGACCGAGGACTATGTCGTCAGGCGCACCGCGCTTGCCGAACAGAAGATCGGCCAGGCCGAACGTGACGCCATCAGCGAAGTCCGCGCCAGCGCCGTCGATATCGCCGTCGAGGCAGCACGCACGCTGCTCGCCGGCAAGATCGACGCCAAGGCGGGTGCCGATCTGTTCAAGGCTTCGCTTGCGGACGTGAAGTCGAAACTGAACTAGGCCTTCGCAGTCCCCATACGATCAAAGCCGCCCGGGCAACCTGGCGGCTTTTTTGCTGTGGAAAACCAGATTGGCGAAGGCGGTCGAGCGCGTAATCTCCCTCCTTGAGGGGGAGACGGCCGGCAGGCCAGAGGGGGTCGCCGCGCGTGAAGCGCTGACCTCATCTTTGCTGAAGAATGGCGTCGTGCCCAGTCGAGCCGACCCCCTCTGTCGCCTTCGGCGACATCTCCCCCTCGAGGGGGGAGATCAGCTGCCGCTCGGCTCAATCGAGCGCGACGAGGCTCTCTTCCTCAATCACTTCCACCCCGCCCAATCTGAACGGCGCAAACGACACGCGGTGCAGCCGTGCCACGGGACCATGGGCCTCGATCGCCGTGCGATGGCGGACCGTGGCGTAACCCATGTGGGACTCGAAGCCATAGCGGTCGTGATGGTTGCCGCAGCCGCACATCATGCGGTCGCGCATCACCTTGGCGACGATCGAGGCGGCGGCGATCGATTGCGAACGCTGGTCGCCCTTGATCAGCGCGCGCCCCGCGCAGGGCAGGCCCGGCGGCACGTCGCGCCCGTCGGCGAGGGCAAGCTTCGGTTGAACCGACAGGCCGATCAGGGCGCGGCGCATCGCCTCCAGGCTTGCCTTTAGGATGTTGCTGCCATCGATGCCCTCGGCGCTGATCGAGGCCATTGAGACCGCTTGCGCGGAGCCGAGAATGCTCAGGAACAGGGCCTCACGCTGCAAATGGGTGAGGCGCTTGGAATCGTCCAGTCCGTCCGGAATGTTGGCGGGGTCGAGTACCACCGCCGCGGCGACCACTGGCCCCGCCAAGGGACCACGGCCGGCCTCGTCCATGCCCGCAACCGGCCACAGGCCGTCGGCTATCGCCTTCGTCTCGAAGGAGAAGTCGGGCTTCTCGATGATCTCAAAGAGAGGCGGAGAATCAGAACGCGCGCGAGCCATGTTGCGGCGAGGTTCGCATCGGTTCCGATTCTCCGCAAGTCCCTCCGGGTCGGTGGGGCGCCGGACCGGGAGGGCACCGTCTGCAGGCCGGGGCAGGCCGGACGGGATTCCTGTGCTGTGGCAGATCAAGCCGCCGCAGTGAATTGCATTCTCAAAGCAGCGTCAGCTGCAATTGGTCTTTGGCAGCAGCAACGAACTGGTCGGTCCGCAACGTGCGCCGTTCGGCATTGAGGCCGAGCCGCTTGGCTGTGATCTCGAAGCGCCGGCCGATCTGCCAGGCATAGGGACCGGCGCCCTTCATGCGCTTGCCCCATTCCGAATCGTAGTCCTTGCCGTCACGCATCGAGCGGATCAGCGACATCACGTGGCGATAGCGATCGGGGTAGTGGCGCAGCAGCCAGTCCTTGAAGATCGGGCTGACCTCCAGCGGCAGGCGCAGCACGACATAACCCGCCTCGCGCGCGCCGGCGGCGCGTGCTGAATCGAGGATGCGTTCCATCTCCGGATCGGTCAGCCCGGGGATGATCGGCGCCACCATGACCGACGCTGGAATGCCGGCATCAGAAAGCTGCCGGATCGCCTCCAGCCGCTTGGTCGGCGTCGAAGCCCGCGGCTCCATGGTGCGCGCCAGCATGCGATCGAGCGTCGTCACCGACAGAGCCACCTTGGCCAGCCCTCGCTCAGCCATGCGCGACAGGATATCGATGTCGCGCACCACCAAAGCGGATTTGGTGACGATGCCGACCGGATGACCGCGCGCCTCCAGCACTTCGAGGATCTCGCGCATGATCCGGTATTGTTTCTCGATCGGCTGGTAGGGGTCGGTGTTGGTGCCGATGGCGATGGTTCGCGGTTGGTATCCGTCCTTCGACAGCTCCTTGTCGAGCAAGCGCGCCGCATCTGGCTTGGCGAACAGCTTGGATTCGAAATCCAGACCCGGCGACAGGCCCATGAACGAGTGCGTCGGCCGGGCAAAGCAATAGACACAGCCGTGCTCGCAACCGCGATAAGGGTTGATCGAACGATCGAAGGAGATATCGGGCGATTCGTTACGGGTGATGATGGTGCGCGGCTTCTCGACCTGCACTTCGGTCTTGAAGGGCGGCAGTTCTTCCAGCGAATTCCAGCCATCGTCGAAAACATGCCGGCTGACCGGCTCGAACCGGCCGGACGGATTGATGCCCGCCGACCTGCCGCGGTTGCGGTCCGGCCGGACACGCACGCCACTCTGCTCGATCATCGCATTGGCCATCTCGGCCCGTCCGGCTCCGAAAGCTGCAATGTCGGCGCGCACGATCTGTTCCATCTTCGCCCGCTCCCAGGGACTGTCCGTGTTGTGTCGAATCGCTCTGTTCATGAAATTATTCCTATTTTGTTGAAGAGAACAAAGCAAGAACTTTTTAAGGTTCGCTGGATAACTGGCGCTATGCCGCGCTTTCCGCTATCGGCTAACGATGCTCAGTGTTCTCATCGAAACGTGCAATGACGAGGAAGGGCTTACCCGCACGCTCGCCTCGCTGATTGGCGGCGCGGTCGAGGGCGTGGTGCGTGACGTCATCGTCTGTGACACGGGCTCTACCGACCAGACGCATCGTGTGGCCGAGCATGCCGGCTGCCACTACGTGACGGGCGGCATCGCCACGGGGATCCGGCAAGCCAAGGGGGACTGGTTGCTGCTCCTGGAGCCGGGCGCACGATTGATGGAGGGCTGGATCGACGCGGTCGTCGACCATACGGCCAGGCAAACCATGGCGGCACGGTTTTCGCGGGCGCGCGGCAGCCGCACGCCGTTCCTGGCGCGCGTCTTTTCCGCAAACCGCGCCTTGGCCGACGGATTGCTGATCAGCAAGCGTCAGGCCTCGGCCTCGGCCAAGAGTGCCGGCAGCGCCGAGGCCATCGCCCGCGGCCTCGCGACAAAGCGGCTCGACGCCGAGATCTGGATGGCGCCGGCGAAGCAGCAACGCCGCTCCCCGAGGTGATTTTTTGCACCTGCTCTGTTCATTGTGCATTGCACAAAATCTGGCGCGAGGTTAGCTTCCGGCCCAAGCGGGTGAATTGGGTTTGGGTCATGCCGAGTGATGAACACTGATGCGGCATCGGTGTCGCCTCTCATAGCCGAGGACCCAATGAACCTTCCAACCCCCGACAAATCCGGCGCGGCCAGTCTCGAGGCCATTGCGCGCAACGGCAGCCTGCTGCGGCGTATCGCCGTGCGCATTCCGACCTATCTGACGGACCTGCGCGAAAACCCCGCCTGGCTGCCGATGTTCGTGCTGGCGCGCACCATGCCTGGACGCCGCATGCATTGGCTGGGCGCAAAGCGCGCCCGTCCGGTCGTGGATACGGGGGATACGATGTTTGCCGGCATCGAACGTGAAGCGGTGGTCGAAGCGCTGCGCTCCGACGGGCTGTTTTCGGGCTTGGTCCTGCCGCCGGAGATCCATGAAGAGATCGCTGACTTCGCCCAGCGTACGCCCTGCTTCGGCAATTTCGACCGCCGTCTCGAATTCATGCCGGATGAACATGCGGAAGCTGAGAAGCGCTTTGGCCGCTCGCTGCTCAGCGGGCACTTTTTCGAGCGCATCCTCGATTGCCAGGCGGCCCTCGCCATCCAGCGCGATCCGCTGCTTCTAAACATTGCCGCGCATTATCTCGGCGGTCAGGCAAAACTGATCACGACGCGGGTCTGGTGGAGCTTTCCGACGGGTGCGGCTTCGGACGCCGACAAGAACCTCGCCTCGCTCGGCAAGTATCATTTCGACCTCGACGATTGGCGCATGCTGAAATTCTTTTTCTATCTCAAGCCCGTCGATGCCGACACCGGCCCGCATGTCTACATCAAGGGCAGTCATAAGCGCCGCAGCCTCAAGCATCAACTCACCCTCCTGGTCGGCCATCCCGCGCAAGAGGTTCTGGATGTCTATGGTGAGCAGAGCCCGGTGACATTGACTGGAGAAGCAGGACTAGGCTTCGTAGAAGACCCCTTCGGCTTCCATATGGGCACCGTGCCGTCGCGCACGCCGCGGCTGATGATGGAAGTCGGCTTCGGCGTATCGCCGCCATCGCGCCGCCGCTTTCATGGCGAACCGGTCATCCGCTGAAAGGACCTACCCGAAGTTCATCTCGACAGGCATCCAGTGAGCGCGGCGCCTGGCTTGGCGCTGTGCCCGGCTTTCGGCATCGAAGTCGACACGGACCGGCGCCTGATTGAACCGCTCTCGGTCGTCCAGGGCGTTGATGATGACGATCGCTCTTGCATCGTCGTTCTCTCCGGCGATTGCGGCGACATAGACGCCGCAGTCCCGGCAGATCAAATAGTCGGCCGTCCTCAGCCCGAACTGATATTTTCGCAATCGCGCCTCATCCTTGACCGAGATGGTCAGTCTGCCGTCCGGATCGGCAATGGCGCGCGAACCATGTCTGACGCAGAACGAGCATTGGCAGGCGCGAACTTCGATTTGCGACGGGTCGAGTTCGGTTGAAAATGCAAGGCGTATGTTGCCGCAATGGCATCCGCCGGTATGCGTGGTCATGGTTCTGCCTTGTCGTGATGGCGATGATCGCCTTCAGGCAAGGTACTTTTCCGAGGTCCGGTTTGGAATGGTGTTTCGAAGGCGCCGGTGCTGTTCTGCCTGCAAAAGCGGCGTGGAACCGACGCTTTGCCTGGCTTTTACGAAGCCGATTTGCCGCGCCGCAGATGCTCATCCAGACGCGGCATGATCTCGACGAAGTTGCACGGCATGTGCCGGTAGTCGAGCTGCGCTTTCAGGATGCCGTCCCACGCGTCCTTGCAGGCGCCGGGTGAGCCCGGCAGCACGAAGACGAAGGTGGCGTTGACGACGCCGCCGGTCGCCCGGCTCTGGATCGTCGAGGTGCCGATCTTGTCGTAGGAGATGCGGTGGAACACTTCCGAAAAGCCGTCCATGCGCTTTTCGAAGATCGGCTCCAGCGCTTCCGGCGTCACGTCGCGCCCGGTGAAGCCGGTGCCGCCGGTGGTGATGACGACATCGATATCTTTGTCCCGCGACCACGCCAGAACCGTGTCGCGGATTTTTTCGCGGTCGTCGGTGACGATGTCGCGGGCAGCCAGGATATGACCGGCCTCGGTGATGCGGTCGGCCAGCGTCTGGCCGGATTTGTCGTCGGCGAGGCTGCGTGTGTCTGAAACGGTCAGCACCGCGATGCGTATGGGAATGAAGGAACGGCTCTCGTCAATTCTGGCCATCTGCTCCCTCCGATGGGATGCTGCGCGTTGCCGCGACGAACCAGTCGGGCTGGCGGCCGCGGATCTCGGCGGCGGCGCGCTTGGCGACATTGCCGGTTTCGAACAGGCCGAAGCAGGTGGCGCCCGACCCGGACATTCGGGAAAAACCCGATCCAGCCTTGTTCAGCCAGGAAAGCGCTCTGCCGATCGCAGGCTGCATCGCAAGGGCTGCCGGCTCGAGATCGTTGCGGGTGATCTCCAGCCAGTTGCGCAGGCTGTGGAAATCGATGCTGCGCGGCAGCGGCGGCAGTGCATCATTGTCGCGACGGGCAAGCGCAGCAAACACCTCGGCCGTCGAGACTGGCGTGCCCGGATTGACCAGCACCAGCCCTAGCGCCGAAAAATCGGGGACCATCGACAGCTCGTCACCGATGCCGCGCGCGACCAGCGGCTTGGCCGCCAGGCACATCGGCACGTCGGCGCCAAGCGAGAGGCCGATCCGCGCCAGCTCGGTGCCATCGATGTCCAGGGACCAGGTCTCCACCAGCCCGCGCAGCACGGCCGCCGCGTCGCTCGAGCCGCCGCCGACGCCGGAAGCAACCGGCAGGTTCTTTTCGAGCTTTATTGAAACGGGCGGGGTTCTCTTTTGGCCGACCGCCTGTCGCAGGGCATCGCGCGCCCTGAGCACCAGATTGCCGTCGTCGAGAGGAACCGCCGGCGCGTAGCGACCGGACACGGTAAAATCATCACTGTCGGCGAGCACGATTTCGACCCTGTCGCCAAAACGCGTGAACACCGCCAGGCTATCGATCAGATGATAGCCGTCTGGGCGCCTGCCGGTGACATGCAGCGCCAGATTGATCTTGGCGTGCGCATGCCAGGTACGCGACCCGATATCGGTGTCCACCGCGTCAGTCACATGTGAAATGATGCTCAGTCCTTGGCCAGCCGGTATTCGCCGGTCTTCGGATCCTTGACCAGCGTGCCCATCGCGCCATTGGCCGCCTGCTTTTCGGTGCGCCGCACCTTGGCGGTCACGCGTTCGGCTTCGCGGATGAAGGTGCGGTAGCCGAAATAGGCGGCGACGCCAACGACGGTGAAGAAAATGATCTGCGGCATGCCAAAACTCCTCCCACGCTGTGCCGGCGAAGGCGGCCGGTCGGGTCGGTTGATGCATGTCGCCCAAAATGGATCCGGCTTTGGGAAACCGACATGCATGAGACTTCAAACGCTCATGCTAGACGGTTTCGCCGATTTTTCAAAGCCCGAAGCGCGCCCACAATGCGCGCTCTTCCGCCGCATCAATCACGCCGCTGGCGGCCGCGGCTGCGATATCGGGCGCCGAAAAGCCCATTCTCGAGCCGAACAGGCCGAAGCGGCCGAGGAAACCCCGCGGTGCCGTGATCAGCCTGAGCTGGGTCTTCTCCCCGAAACGGGTTTTCAGCACCGTGCGCATGTCGCCGAGCGCATCGACCAGGCCAAGTTCGAGGCCTTTGATGCCGGTCCAGAACAGGCCGGTGAACAGGTCCGGATCGTCTTTCAGTTTCATGCCGCGCCGCTCCTTGACGAGATCGATGAACGTGCCGTGCACCTCAAGCTGCAACACCTTCAGCCGTTCGACGTCTTCCTTCTTCTCCGGCTTGAACGGATCGAGCACTGCCTTGTTCTGGCCGGCGGTGTGGACACGGCGCTCGACACCGATCTTCTTCATCAGTTCCGGGAAGCCGAACGAGGCCGACACCACGCCGATCGAACCGACGATCGAGGACGGATCGGCGAAAATCTCGTCGCCGGCGACCGCGATCATGTAGCCGCCCGATGCCGCGACGTCCTCGACGAAGACCAGCACCTTTTTGTTCTTTTCCGTTGCCAGGTCACGGATGCGCTTGAAGATCAGCCGCGACTGCACCGGCGAGCCGCCGGGCGAATTGATCGAAATGGCGACCGCCGGCGCGTCGTAGGAAAACGCCTTCTCGATGAGGCCGGCGGTGGAGGCCAGCGACAGGCTCGGCCGGAACGGGCCGCCTCCGGCCATGATGGTGCCGTGCAGCCGGATAACCGGAATGGTGACGACAGTGGAGCGCCAGGATTTCGGCAGCAGGCGGTTGATAAGGCGTTTCACGAGGGCGCGGTCTCCGGTCGATGGGTTGCAGGCATGTAGGAATTCTCCGGCCAACGGCAATGTGGGGGCCAGGAATAGCTCAATCTCCGAATAACGAGGCGAGGCCGTTGGTGATCATTTCGCTGCGCTCATCGGGGCCTTGGCCTGATTGCGCGTGCAGCATCAGGGGAGGGCGAATGGCAAGCTTTCCCCGTGCCCCGAGCGCTGCCCTGACGACGATGCGGATCGCCGCCGCGTCTGGGCGAGGGTGGACGCCAAGCATCTCGGCATCACCGAAGCGGCCTGCGATCGCATCGAGAATGGAGCCGAGCTGTTCGGGCCGCGCGATCACGGCAAGCCCGCCGCGCGGCCTGACCACCGCGGCGGCACTTCTGATCCAGCTCTCGAACAGCCCGTCCTCCATGACATGGGCTTCCTTTCGCAGGCGATCGGGCGTGGCGCGGTCCCGTGCGGCATTGAAAGGCGGGTTCATGATGACGAAGTCGAAGTCGTTGTCGGCGAGGCCGCTGACAGCCCGCGCCCGGCCCGACACCGTGACATCAGCGACCAGAACCGAGGCGCGATCGCTGAGATGCGCATTGCCGGGATGGGCAAGGGTTGCTGCGGCGAAGGCCGCCATTTCCGGCGCGCGTTCGACAAGCACGGCCTGGGCGCCCGGGCAGCGCGACAGTACCGCAAGGCCGGCAGCCCCGGCTCCGGCACCGAAATCGGCGAGACGCCCGCCAAAGGCGGATGGCACTGACGCCGCGAGCATCATCGCATCCATGCCGGCGCGATGGCCGCCTTGCTTGGGCTGCACGAGCCAGAACCGGCCGCGATGGAAAGCATCGACCGTATGGGCCGGCGTGTCCGGGACAAGGGTGGCCGGCGCGGCGGTCATTATTTCCCGCGAATCTCGTTGGCGATGCCGGCATCCGTCAGGATGCGCCGTGCCGCGTCGGCCTGGTCGGCGTCGACCATGACGCGCCGCGGCAGGATGCCGAGCGAGCCGTCGAGCACGCTCATGTTCTGGTCGGCGACGAAGCAGCCGATGCCGGCATCGCGCATCAGCGATTCGACAAAGGAGATGATGACAGCGTCGTTGGTGCGAATGAGCTCAATCATCGGGCGAAACTCTCAGTTTGCGGCGCTGATGTAAACGGGCAGGCGGATTTCCGTGCGTCGGTTGACATTCTGTCATCGTCGCCGCGCCAATTCGCCTCTTGCCGTGGCTGTGTCCGCCGCCCTAGAGTCCAGGCAAGGACCAAGGGTGCCGTCGCACGCGTTATACCAAGACGGGAGTGATTGTCGTGGGTGTCGTTCTCAACATCGAAAATGGGAAGCGGGAGCCCGCCTCCATCAAGGATCTGATCGATCTGACTGCGGCTGATATGGGGCGCGTCAACGAATTGATCCTGTCCAAGGCCGGCTCCGATGTCGAGATGATCCCGGAGGTCGCCAACCATCTGATCTCGTCCGGCGGCAAACGGCTGCGGCCGATGCTGACGCTCGCCGCCGCGCAGATGTTCGGCTATGCCGGCGAGGGCCACGTCAAGCTCGCGACCGCGGTCGAATTCATGCACACGGCGACGCTTCTCCACGACGATGTCGTCGACGAAAGCGGCATGCGTCGCGGCAAGAAGACCGCCCGCATGATCTGGGGCAACCAGGCGAGCGTGCTGGTCGGCGATTTCCTGCTCGGCCAGGCCTTCCGCATGATGGTCGATGTCGGATCGCTCGAAGCGCTCGACATCCTGTCGAGCGCGGCCTCCATCATCGCCGAGGGCGAGGTGATGCAGCTTGCCGCCGCCAAGAACCTCGAAACCACCGAGGACGAGCATTTCGCCGTCATCAAGGCCAAGACCGCGGCATTGTTTTCGGCGGCTGCCGAAGTCGGTCCGGTCATTGCCCAGGCGACGCGCAACGACCGTGCGGCGCTGCGCTCCTATGGCATGAATCTCGGCCTTGCATTCCAGCTGATCGACGACGCGCTGGACTATGGCGGCACCAGCAAGGATCTGGGCAAGAATGTCGGCGACGATTTCCGCGAAGGCAAGGTGACCTTGCCGGTCATCCTCGCCTACCGGCGCGGCACCAAGGCCGAGCGCACCTTCTGGAAGCGCTCCATCGAGGACAATGTCACCGATGACGCCGGTCTGGAAAAAGCGATCGGCCTGATGACCCGCCACGGCGCCATCGCCGACACGATCGGGCGCGCCAGCCATTTCGGCGAGATCGCCCGCGACGCGCTGGCGCCGCTGGAAGCGACGCCGCAGAAATCGGCGCTGATCGACGTCATCGATTTCTGCATCAGCCGGGTGAACTGAAGGCTGGACTTTAGCGGCGCTTCCTCTGGCTCGCGGTGATGAGGAAGTTTGCGAATTCGGTCCCGCCGTCTCGACAACATGCCTCGCCGCAAATTATCTATAAAACATGGCAAAGGGCACAGACGACACCATCGCGGTGCGCATCAGCAAGGTGCTGGCGGACCGCATCATCTCCGGCGCGATCGAGCCGGGAGCCAGGCTTCGGCAGGATCATATCGCCGAGGAATTCCAGACCAGCCATGTTCCCGTGCGCGAAGCCTTCCGCCGGCTCGAAGCGCAAGGGCTGGCCGTCGGCGAGCCGCGCCGTGGCGTGCGTGTCGCCGCTTTCGACTTGGGCGAGGTCAAGGAGGTCGCCGAAATGCGCGCCGCACTCGAAGTGCTGGCGCTGCGCCACGCCGCGCCGCACCTGACATCGGCCATTCTCGATCTCGCCGAGGAGGCGACCAAGGCCGGCGACAAGTCCCGCGATGTCAGGTCGTGGGAAGAAGCCAACCGCGCCTTCCACCGGCTGATCCTGACGCCATGCGGCATGCCGCGCCTGCTCGCCACCATCGACGACCTGCACGCGGCGAGTGCCCGCTTCCTGTTTGCGGCTTGGCGATCGGAATGGGAGGCACGTACCGACCAGGATCATCGCGCGATACTCACCGCCTTGCGGCAGGGAAGCACCGAATCGGCAGCCGTGACGCTGGGGCGGCATGTTCAATGGATTGGCCGCAAGCCAGTCAGGACGGCTTCCGGGACGACGCGCGAAGCCTTTGCCATCGTCGGCTGATGCATTGTCGCCCAAAGCGACCTTGGTTTTGGGGAACGACATGCATGCAAGCAGAGACCTGAAGCGGGTCGCCTGAATACCTCAGTTGCGACACTTTAGGCGGCCTTTGCACAGCGAAGGCTTGCTATCCCGCGGGAATTGTGGATTCGATAATAGATCGAAAACAGAAATTATCTATAATTTGCAATCGATCGAAGGAATCCCAATGACAGACGTCGCATTCTCGTCCAGCAAGCCATCGTTCAGTCCGCTTCGGCTTCAAGGCCGCTCTCTTGTCTGGCAGGTTGGAGCCGTCGTGCTCGGCATGCTGTTCCTGGCGCTCTCCTCATACATCGAAGTGCCGATGGTTCCGGTTCCGGTGACCATGCAGACCTTCGCCGTGACACTGATCGGCGCGCTCTATGGCTGGCGGCTTGGCGCCATCACCATCGCCGCCTGGCTGGTCGAGGGCGCGGTCGGTTTCCCGGTGCTGGCCGGCGGCGCCGCCGGCGTACAGCATTTCGTCGGGCCGACCGGTGGCTACCTCTTCGCATTTCCGGTCACCGGCGCGCTGGTTGGCTGGCTCGCCGAACGCGGCTGGAACGGCAACAGGGTGATGCTTGCCTTCGCCGCCATGCTGCTCGGCAACCTTGCTTGCCTGGTTCTCGGCACCATGTGGCTCGCCGTCATGATCGGCGTCGAACAGGCCATCACGTTCGGATTTCTGCCTTTCCTGGTCGGCGGCTTGCTCAAGTCGGCGCTGGGTGCCGCGACACTCATGGCCCTTCCTGGCAGGGCTAAGCCGGCCAATCCGTGACGATCAGGCTGCGCGCCCATCACCTCCTTTGCCTGCTCACCTATGTGGGCAAGGGATACAGTCCCGCCTTCATCGCCAACTACGATCGCGTAGCGGAGCGCCTGAGCCGGGGCGAGGACGCCCTCCTCGTTTCCGGCCCCGACGATGTCTGCGGCCCGTTGCTCGACGAGCCGGAACCGCATTGTCTCAACGAAAGCGTCGTCGAGCGGGACCGGCTCGCGGCACAGGATTTGGAGGAATTGCTGGCGCGCCCAATCCGGATCGGCGCCAGGCTCGATCTCGATGCCTCGATGCTGGCCCGGATGCGGCAGGCGTTTTCGGCTGGGCGCGTGCGCAAGGCTTGCGGCGGCTGCGAGTGGAATGAGCTGTGCGGCACGATTGCGGCCGGCGGATATGGCGACACGCTGGTGCAGCGGTCTGCTTCGCGAGGTGAGCGCTGATATTGGCGCCGAGCCCAGCGGTCGAATCTGTGATATTCGGCTTCGCGCAGGGCACGGCCGAAATTCAAGATCGGAAAACTGGTGCCTGCCGCCATGGTTTGTTAATCGGGTGCCCGGATTGTGAATTCGAGGCGGATTGAAGCGCGACCCCAAAAAGGCCATGCTTTATCAGGAAGATCGAGTCTACGCCGATCCGCTGACTCGGAGATGGCGCCTGGCTGAAAGGAATACAATGCGGCAAGGACGTGCGCGCTGGCTGACAAGGCTGGCAATTGTGGCAGGCATAGCGATCTCGGCTCTGCCGGCCTATGCCAAGCAAACCACCGAACCGGTCAAGATCACGTCGTTCTCGGGCGCCTATCTGGCAGCCCGGATCGCCGAAGGCGACAACGACCTCGACAGCGCCATCGCCTACTACAAGCAGGCTTTGGCCTTCGACCCGAGCGACACCGGCCTGCAGCAGAGCCTGATGCTGTCGCTGATCGCGCAAGGCCGCTTCGACGAATCCCTGGTCTATGCCGACAAGCTCAAGGAAGTTCCGGATGTCGAGCGCTTCTCGCGCCTGGCACTGTCTGTCGATTCCTTCCACAAGAAGGATTTCACCAAGGCGCAGTACTGGCTCAAGCTGTCGCTGGAATCCGATCTTGACCGGCTGATCTCCGGGGTCATGTCAGGCTGGGCCCAACAGGGCGCCGGCGAACCCAGTGACGCAATGGCTTCCATCGACAAGCTGCAGGGGCCGGATTGGTTCGGCCTGTTCAAGTCGTTCCACCGTGCCCTGATCGCCGATGCGTCCGGTATGCCCGAAAAGGCCGAGGCGATCTACGCCGCGACGATGCAGGATACGGCCGCCGGCGGTGCCGCTCCCGAAACCTGGATGCGCAACGCCCAGGCCTACGCGTCGTTCCTCGCCCGCAAGGGCGACAAGACCAAGGCGATGTCGGTGCTCGATCAGGCTGAGGCGTTTTCGCCCGGCAAGCTGGAAATCGTCGCCTTGCGCGACAGGATCGCCAAGGGCGACAAGATTGCGCCCTTCGTTGCCGGTCCGTCTGACGGCGCCTCCGAGATTCTGCTCGACCTCGCGACCGCGCTCAATCGCGGCGGCGGCGAGCCGTTCGTCCGTCTCTATCTGCAATATGCACTGGCTCTGAAGCCCGACAGCGATGCGGCGCTGGTGCAGCTCGCTGCCGTGTCCGAGCAGTTGAAGGACGGCGAGGGCGCCATCGCGCTCTATCGGCGGATCCCCGCGACTTCGCCGCTGAAGGAGCTTTCGGACCTGCAGCTCGGCCTCAACCTTGCCGATCTCGACCGTCATGAGGAGGCGATCACCCATCTGAAGGCCTTCGTCGACGCCCACCCCGACGACATGCGCGCCTATCTGGCGCTCGGCGGCGTCTATTCCTCTAAGGAGGATTTCCGCTCGGCCGCCAATCTCTACGACAAGGCCGTCGAGGCGCTGAAGACGCCGACCGCGGCCAACTGGAACATCTTCTACCAGCGCGGCATCGCCTATGAGCGGCTGAAGGAATGGCCGAAGGCCGAGCCGAACTTCCGGAAGGCGCTGGAGCTGTTCCCCGACCAGCCGCAGGTATTGAATTATCTCGGCTATTCCTGGGTCGACATGAACATGAACCTCAAGGAAGGCCTGGCGATGATCCAGAAGGCCGTCGACCTCAGGCCGAGCGACGGTTACATCGTCGATTCGCTGGGTTGGGCCTATTTCCGCCTCGGCAGGTTCGACGATGCGGTGCGCGAAATGGAACGCGCCGTGTCGCTGAAGCCGGAAGATCCGGTTCTGAACGACCACCTTGGCGACGCCTACTGGCGCGTCGGCCGCAAGCTGGAAGCAACCTTCCAGTGGAACCAGGCCCGCGACCTGAAGCCAGATCCCGATGTGCTGGCCACCTTGCAGCAGAAGCTGATGAAGGGCCTGCCGCCGATCGAGTCCAACACGGCGCAGGAAACCCAGAAGGTCAAGCCTGAGCCTGTGCCCGCCCCGAAGGGGTGAACCGACTTTTTTGAATACGAGCGGGGCTCTTTTCGGAGCCCCGTTTCCGTTTGGGCTAGATGCGCCCGTCCAGACGCCTGCCGATTTGCGGAGACGGTCTCAAAACATCTTCCGGTAGACGACGAACCCGGAGCGCTCGGCAACCCTTGTCATAGAGCTTCGCGGCGGCGCTTTGCTTGACGCTTCGCCGCCGTGTCTCTAGGACGTGCCGGCAAGCTAGCCTGTGCTGTCGAGGCCCCCCGTGACGATTGAAATCCCCGCCCATATGCATCCCAGCCGCTCGTTCCAGGGGCTGATCCTGACCTTGCACAATTACTGGGCGGCCTATGGCTGCGTCATCCTGCAGCCCTACGATATGGAAGTCGGCGCCGGCACCTTCCATCCGGCAACGACACTGCGCGCGCTCGGACCGAAGCGCTGGAATGCGGCCTATGTCCAGCCTTCGCGTCGTCCCAAGGATGGCCGCTATGGCGAGAACCCGAACCGGCTGCAGCACTATTATCAATACCAGGTGATCCTGAAACCCAACCCGCCCAACCTGCAGGAGCTCTATCTCGGCTCGCTGGCGGCGATCGGCGTCGATCCCCTGCTGCACGATATCCGCTTCGTCGAGGACGATTGGGAAAGCCCGACGCTGGGCGCCTGGGGCCTCGGCTGGGAATGCTGGTGCGACGGCATGGAGGTGTCGCAGTTCACCTACTTCCAGCAGGTCTGCGGCATCGAATGCGCGCCGGTGGCCGGCGAGCTGACCTACGGGCTTGAACGCCTGGCCATGTATGTGCAGGGCGTCGACAATGTCTACGACCTCAACTTCAACGGCCGCGAAGGCGCCGACAAGGTCACCTATGGCGACGTCTTCCTGCAGGCCGAGCAGGAATATTCGCGGCACAATTTCGAATACGCCAACACGGCGATGCTTTTGCGCCACTTCGAGGACGCCGAGGCCGAGTGCAAAGCGCTGCTCGATGCCGGCGCGCCGGCGTCGAACGACAATCTGCCGACGCACCGCATGGTTTTCCCGGCCTACGACCAGTGCATCAAGGCCAGCCATGTCTTCAACCTGCTCGATGCGCGCGGCGTGATTTCGGTCACCGAACGGCAGAGCTACATCCTGCGGGTGCGCAATCTGGCGAAAGCTTGCGGTGAGGCGTTTCTGAAGACGCAGGCGGGTGGCCTGGCGGCCTGAGTTTCAGGCACGCTTCATCATCTCGAGGGAAGCGTTGATTGGCGACAGGATCTGCCCGCTCGCGCCGGCCATTGTCCGCAATGCCTGCCGTACACCCGGCATCGAGAACGCGCCGTGAGCCTGCGCGGTGAAGCAGGCGCTGAGTGCGAGGATCTGCAGAAGTCTGGATGCCGTTTTCATGGTCGTTGAGCCAATGGTTCCCTGCCTGAGCGTGTGTCGCTTCAGCGCTGAGTTCGGTTCATGGAAATCTTTGATCCAAGGACGGGTGGCGTGGTCTCGTCCCGACAGGATGGCCAAAATTTGTGTAAAGGGTGACAGCAGCCAGCCGAGTTGCTATGCCCCGCCCGGACCACTCTCCCGCATGAGCTGACCCCGATGCCTGACCTGCTTCTAGAACTTCGCTCCGAGGAAATCCCTGCGCGCATGCAGCGCAAGGCGGCGGGTGACCTGAAGAAGATGCTGACCGACGGTCTGGTCGAGGCGGGGCTGACCTATGAGGCGGCGCGCGAGTACTGGACGCCGCGGCGTCTGACCCTCGATATCAGGGGCCTGACCGCTCGCTCGAAGGATGTTCGCGACGAGATCAAGGGGCCGTCGACATCAGCGCCTGAACAGGCGGTCCAGGGTTTCTTGCGCAAGGCAGGGCTTGCTTCGGTCGCCGAGGCGCATATCCATTCCGATCCGAAGAAGGGCGATTTTTATGTCGCCCACATTTCGAAGCCGGGCAGGCCTGCGGAAGAGATCATCGCCGAGCTGGTGCCGGACATCATCCGCAATTTCCCCTGGCCGAAATCGATGCGCTGGGGCCCGGCCTCGGCCAAGCCCGGTTCATTGCGCTGGGTGCGGCCGCTGCAATCGATCCTGTGCACCTTCGGCCCGGAGACCGAGGAGCCGGTGGTGGTCGATTTCGAGATCGACGGCATCCGCTCCGGCAACATCACCTATGGCCACCGTTTCCATGCGCCCGATGCCATCACGGTGCGCCGCTTCGACGACTATGTTTCCAAGCTGGAAGCGGCCAAGGTCGTGCTCGATGCCGACCGCCGCAAGGAAATCATCCTTGCCGATGCCCGCAATCTCGCCTTCGCCAACGGGCTCGACCTAGTCGAGGACGATGGGCTGCTGGAAGAGGTGTCCGGGCTGGTTGAATGGCCGGTCGTGCTGATGGGCGAATTCGAGCAGGCTTTCCTCGCCATACCCGCCGAAGTGATCCGGCTAACCATCCGCGCCAACCAGAAGTGCTTTGTGACATCGCGCCTGATCTCCCCCCCTGAGGGGGAGATGTCGGCGAAGCCGACAGAGGGGGTCGCCTCGCGTGAAGCGCTGGCGCCATCTGTGCCGAGCCCGATCGAACCGACCCCCTCTGGCCTGCCGGCCATCTCCCCCTCAAGGGGGGAGATTAGCCAGCTTTCCAACCGTTTCATCCTCACCGCCAACATCGAGGCCAAGGACGGTGGCAAGGAGATCGCCCACGGCAACGGCAAGGTGGTGCGCGCCCGTCTGTCCGACGCGCTGTATTTCTGGACGACCGACCAGGGCGATTTGCCTGATCTTGGTGAGCTCAAGGCGTCAGCGCAAAAATTCGAACTCGATCTGAAGAAACCCCTCGACCAGCGCATGGCCCGCCTCGACCATCTCGGCGTGACTTTCCACGCCAAGCTTGGCACGCAGGGCGAGCGGGTGGAGCGGATCAAGCGCCTGGCCGAAGAACTGGCGCCGATCGTGGCGCAGTCGATCTCCCCCCTTGAGGGGGAGATGGCCGGCAGGCCAGAGGGGGTCGCCTCGCGTGAAGTGCCGGCATCCTCTGTCAGCGATAGGGCGTCGCGCCCCGTCGTGCCGACCCCCTCTGTCGCCTTCGGCGACATCTCCCCCTCGAGGGGGGAGATTACCGCGCTTGCAAGTCGCGCCGCTGTCCTGGCCAAGGCCGATCTCACCACCGAAGTCGTCGGCGAGTTTCCCGAATTGCAGGGCGCCATGGGCCGCAAATACGCGCTGCTCCAGGGCGAGCATGCTTCAGTCGCCGCGGCCATCGAGGAACACTACAAGCCGCAAGGCCCGTCCGACCGTGTGCCGACCGATCCGGTTTCGATTGCGGTGGCGCTCGCCGACAAGCTGGATACGCTTGTCGGCTTCTGGGCGATCAACGAAAAGCCGACTGGTTCGAAAGATCCTTATGCGTTGCGCAGAGCGGCGTTGGGTGTGATCAGGATTCTGGTCGAGAACGGGGTAAGGTTGTCGCTAAGAGCATCGACATTCGAGGCTTCGGAGGAAGTTGCAGACTATATCCGCGATCGTCAGCTTGATCGCCAGTCTGAAATTGCTGCTGAGTTGGAACAGCAACTAGGCGGAGACTCTTTGATCGACCGCGTCATTGAGCGTGATTCAGCGATTCCAAGCGATGCGTTCGAGCGGTCGCAGATAAGGAGGGAAGAAGAGATTGAAAACCTGATCGCCTTCTTCCACGACCGCCTGAAAGTCTACCTCCGCGATCAGGGTGCCCGCCACGATCTGATCGATGCAGTGCTGGCGACAAGTTCGCGCCCAATCTCCCCCCTAGAGGGGGAGATGTCGGCGAAGCCGACAGAGGGGGGCGCTGTCCCGCCGTCCTCTCAGCGCCAAGCGCCCCCCTCCGCCCTGCCGGGCATCTCCCCCTCAAGGGGGGAGATTGGCCAATCGTCCAATGATGACCTGCTGCAGATCGTCCGCCGCGTCGAGGCGCTCGGCTCCTTCCTCGACACAGAGGATGGCAGAAATCTGCTCGCCGGCACCAAGCGTGCGGCCAACATCCTGGCTGCCGAGGAGAAGAAGAAAACGGCGGTCGCCGAAACCGTTGACCCGGCATTGTTGCGCGAGGATGCCGAGAAATCTCTGTTTGCGGCGGTGAACCAGGCTGAGAAGCAAGCCGGCGAAGCGATTCAAAACGATGACTTTTCCGCCGCCCTGCTGGCGCTTAGCGTGTTGCGCGAGCCGGTTGATTCATTCTTTGAGCATGTTCTCGTGAATGATGAGGACCAGGCCGTGCGCGCCAACCGCCTGGCGCTGCTCGCCCGCATCCGCGCGGCCACCGGTCAGGTCGCGGATTTCTCGAAGATTGCCGGTTAAGGACTGAAAAAATATCTTCCAGCCGGTCGTTCGAGCCGGCTTACAGTCATATGACGATGATCTCTTCGTGGCAAAAAGGACATGTTCCCAACCCCACGGAGGCTTCCATGAATTCCGATCACGACATCGAAGTGACAGAAGAAACTCCCGCCGAGGCGCTTGAATCCGCTTCCGAAACCACCCTCGATCATGCCGCGGCCGCAGCGGTCGAAGCCGCCGATCTGTCTGACGATGACGAAGATGGCGACGATGAAGAAGGCGAAGAAGGCGACCACGCCGAAGCTGCCACGCTCTCGGATGACGACGAAGACGGCGAGGCCGAAGAGGTCGACGACAAGGAAGAAGCGGCCTGAGATTCAGTCGCTATCGATGAAAAAGGGCGGCGCCAACGCGCCGCCCTTTTTTCGTCAGTCGTCCCGAATGCTGAGCCCGGTCAGTTCTCGAGAATGCTGACGCGCACGCTGTTTTCGTAGACGTCGACCTGGATCAGCGGCTCGCCATTGACGATGGCGCGCTTGGTCGAGGAACTCATGGCGCCGCCGCGCTCCAGCATGCGTTGCAGATCGGCGCGCTGGTCGTTGGTCCTGAACCAGCCATCACCCTCATCGTCGCTGTCGCGGCGGTGGAACTTGTGCCAGTTGGCGCGGTCCTGCCGCACCATTTGCGCGGCATTGTCCAGTGCATAGCCGTCACTCGCCTGATGGTCCCGATCGGAAATGCGCGCGACATAGGATCCCAGCATGTCGTCGGCATGAGCCGTGCCGCCAAGCAATGCGGCCAGCATAATGCCAGCCGCGGTGACGGTTTCGAATCTTCTCATGATCTACCCCCTTTGCCCCTAAGCGATGAAATCCCGTCTGCCAGGGCCGCTTGCCTAAATACAGGCGATGGCATCCAGCGGCTGACATAAACCGAAACGGGATTTGCCGGACGATGGTGCGCCGGGCGCCGGACCGCAGTCAAGTCACGCCGTCACCGTCAGCCTGTCTTGAGCAAGGCTACTTGGTATAGCCGTTCGGAGGCATCCGCTGACCTGCTGCCTGCATCGGGGCGTTCGGCGGGGCGGATTGGTTCTCAGCGTTGCCCGAGGGGCTGCAGAGGCCGTGGCCGTTGCCGGCGCGGTGCCTGGGGCCGGCGCAGCAGCTGCGGCGGGTTCGGCGGTTGGCGCCGGCGCCGAGAAGGCGGGACCGGTAACGCCGCCACGAATGACCATCGGGCCTGGCTGGAAACCATGCTCGGCCACGGGCTTGTCCGGAATCGCCGCCACCTTTTCAAAGGTGACGTCGGGCTGAGCTTCGCCGACCGCCACCACCGACTTTGCATCACTGGCCATAGGTGCGCCCAGCTTGATGATCGACGGTGTCGAGGATGACGCGCCCGGGAAAACGAGAGACGAGGCCTGGGCCCCACCGGTTGCCGCCGCAAGAATGATACCCAGCAGGATACGCACAGACATGATGACCGCTCCCCTTTGCCCAGAAGCTGCACAATAACGGGCCGGAATTGATACCGGCTTTCGTGGAAGCATAGCATTTTAGGAATTGATAAATTGCCAATGCCCGATTTGCCCAACAGCGTCTTGCCCGACAACGACTTGCCCAACGGCCGCCATCGTATTACGCACCCCGCATCTGCGAGGTGACGAGAGTGGCTGAAATACTTGCCGTTGGCGAGGCGATGGAGCAGGCGCTGGCGCTGCTCAGGGGTGGCGATGTCGTCGCCATCCCGACCGAAACCGTCTACGGACTTGCCGGCGACGCCACCAACGGCACCGGCGTGGCGCGCATCTTCGAGGCCAAGGGGCGCCCGCGCTTCAACCCGTTGATCGCCCATGTCGCCGACATGGCGATGGCCGAGCGCCTCGCGCTGTTCGATCCGCTGTCGAAGAAACTGGCGCTGGCTTTCTGGCCTGGCCCGCTGACACTGGTGCTGCCGCAGCGGCCCGGCAACGGCATCCATCCGCTGGTTACGGCCGGGCTCGATACGATTGCCTTGCGCATGCCGAGGGGCTTTGGCGGTGATCTGATCGCCAGGCTCGGCCGCCCGCTTGCCGCGCCCAGTGCCAATTCATCCGGCAAGATCAGCGCAACGACCGCGCAGGCGGTGGCGGCGGACCTCGGTGCGCGGATCAAGCTGATCGTCGATGGCGGCGCAACCCCGGTCGGGCTGGAATCGACCATTGTCAAAGCAGAACGTGGCAGATTACGGCTGCTGAGGCCCGGTGGCATCGCCGCTGAGGAGATCGAGGCAGCCATCGGCATGGAATTGCTGCGCGGCGGTGCCACCGACGTCGAGGCGCCCGGTATGCTTGCCTCGCACTATGCGCCGGGCGCCGCGATGCGGCTCAATGCCGGGTCGGTCGACGAGGGCGAAGCCCTGCTCGGCTTCGGCGGCCAACGGGCGGAAGGTTGGCGCCGCGCCGCCGCTTTCCTCAATTTATCCGAAACCGGAGACCTGCGCGAAGCGGCGAGCAACCTGTTCGCTTTTATGCAGGAGCTTGACCGCAGCGGCGCGCGGACCATCGCCGTCGAGCCGGTTCCCTTCGACGGCCTGGGCGAGGCGATCAACGATCGCCTCTCGCGTGCCGCCGCCCCTCGTGACATCTAACGGCCCACAACATAGTTTTCCCCATGACCGAAAATTCAGACAAACTCGATCCCGCTCTCACCGATCGCTTCGCGGCGATCGTCGGCGACAAATATGCGCTGCGTGAAGAGCAGGATATCGCGCCTTACCTCGTTGAACGGCGCGGGCTCTGGCACGGCGCGACATCGCTGGTGCTGCGGCCGGGCAGCGTCGACGAGGTCAGCCGGATCATGCGGCTGGCGACCGAGACGGGAACGCCAATCGTGCCGCAAAGCGGCAACACCGGCCTGGTCGGCGCCCAGGTGCCGGACACTTCCGGGCGCGAGGTCATCCTGTCGCTGTCGCGGCTCAACCGCATCCGCGAAATCGATGTCCTGTCCAACACGGTGACGGTCGAAGCTGGTGTCATCCTGCAGACGCTGCAGGAGGCGGCCGATGCCGCCGACCGGCTGTTTCCGCTGTCGCTGGCCGCGCAGGGCTCCTGCCAGATCGGCGGCAACCTGTCGTCCAACGCCGGCGGCACCGGCGTGCTTGCCTACGGCAATGCGCGCGAACTTTGTCTCGGCGTCGAGGTGGTGTTGCCGACCGGCGAGGTGTTCGACGATCTGCGCAAGCTGAAGAAGGACAACACCGGCTACGATTTGAAAAACCTGTTCGTTGGCGCCGAAGGCACGCTCGGCGTCATCACCGCCGCCGTGCTCAAGCTGTTTCCGAAGCCGAAGGGTCGGGAAGTCGCGTTCGTCGGCCTATCGTCGCCCGAAGCCGCGCTCTCCCTGTTCAGCCTGGCGATGGACCGCGCCGGGGCAGCACTGACCGCCTTCGAACTGATCGGCAGGCGGCCATACGACTTCACGCTGGCGCATGCCCAGGGCGTGGTGCGACCCTTGGTCGACGATTGGCCGTGGTATGTGCTGATGCAGATTTCGTCCGGCCGTTCATCGGAAGATTCGAGAGCGTTGATCGAGGACGTGCTCTCGGCGGGCCTCGAGCAGGAATTCGTCGGCGATGCCGTTATCGCGGCAAGTCTCGGGCAGGGCGATGCCTTCTGGAATTTCCGCGAGTTGCTGCCCGAGGCGCAGAAACCGGAGGGCGCCTCGATCAAGCACGATATTTCGGTGCCTATCGCATCGATCCCGCGTTTCATCGCAGAAGCCGCCGGCGCCGTAGCGTCGGTGAGCGCCGGCGCCCGCGTGGTCTGCTTCGGCCATATGGGCGACGGCAATCTGCACTATAACATCTCGCGGCCCGTCGACGGCGACGACGAGGCGTTTCTCGCTCTCTACCATCCCATGAACAAGGCGGTGCACGACGTCGTGCGCAGCCTGCACGGTTCGATCTCGGCCGAGCATGGCATCGGCCAGTTGAAGCGCGACGAACTGATCGCCACCGCGCCGCCGATGGCGATCGATCTGATGCGCAGGGTGAAAGCTGCCTTCGACCCGGCCGGCATCATGAATCCCGGTAAGGTTATCTGATCCTTTCAACATCTTGTGGCTGGTGGGATTCCGATAACCATCCCTGAGATCAGCAAAATTTAACCGACTTTCTTAAGCGGGGCGGTAAGGAGCCCGCGCTACTGTCTCCATACAAACGAGGCTGGAAAAACCGGCCCGGAGAGAACCGGACACCGGCTCTCAGGAGACAGACAGGAAGGCAATCTATGAACACCGGACTGAAGCCAGTCTGGGCGGGACGCAACATGCGTCTCGACCCATTTCGCCTGCCGCAAGTGGTGAGCTACGCGACACGCGACGACTACGGCGACGTGACCTTCACCATCGACCAACGCGGCGCCGTGATCCGCCGCCTGCTCGAGATGAGCGGCCTGCCCGCGATCGTCGTTTTGCCCGCCAATGCGTTCCGCGGCGTTGCCGCTCGCGCCATGGAGGACCCGGACGGCAATGTCACCGTGACCCTGGAACTCTTGCACAATGATCCGATGCTGTCGGTGCCGCTGCTGGTTGCCGACGATCTCGACGATGTCGCCGCCGACTGGCGCGCCTGGGCCGACGCCTACCGTCTGCCGATGCTGCTGATCGAATCGGACGGCGTTGCCCGCACCCTTGAAGAATCGCTCGGCGCCGCCATCAAGACGCTGCCGCCGCAGGATCGCCGCAAGGGCCGCGTTTCCAACACGCGCCGCCCGCGTTTCCTCGCTCGCCGCAGGGCTGGCGCCCTCGGTCTCAGGCTGGTCATCGACGGCCAGGAAATCATTTCGCGGGAGTGAGATGCGGTCCGCGATAGCGGACGAAAAGCCAATTGCTTGGCTTTTCGAGCTTCGAACGCCCTGAGCCTGCGAGGGGCCGGGGCGAGGGACCTAGCGCTAAACCAGCGGCTTCAGCGCCACCCATACAGCGCCGCCGATCAGGCCGAGGAAGATCAGCCAGCCGACCTGGTTGTTCGATCTGAACAGCCGCAGGCATTGGTCCGGATTGTCGATATCCAGAACAGCGATCTGCCGGGCCATATGCGCACCGGCCGCGATCAGTCCGGCCAGCGCCACCACCGGGGCCTGCGCCGAGGCGAAGGCGATGGCAAAGCAGATCAGCGCGCCGCCATAGAGCCCTGCCAGCCACGATTTGGTGTTGTCGCCGAACAGGCGTGCCGTCGAGCGCACGCCGACAATGGCATCGTCTTCCTTGTCCTGATGCGCGTAGATCGTGTCGTAGCCGATGACCCACAGGATCGAGCCGATATAGAGCATGATTGCAGGCCCATCGAGATCGCCGAATTCGACTGCCCATCCCATCAGCGCGCCCCAGGAAAAGGCGAGGCCAAGCACAAGTTGCGGCCAGTTGGTTATCCGCTTCATGAACGGGTAGATCGCGATGACAACCAGCGAGCAGATGCCGAGCAGGATGGCGAAGCTGTTGAACTGTATGAGCACCGCGAGGCCGACCAGCGCCTGCAGGGCAACAAACAGCCATGCCCGCCGGCGCGTCGCCTTGCCCGACGGCAGCGGCCGCGAGCGCGTGCGGTCGACCTGGTTGTCGATGTCCTGATCGACGAGGTCGTTGTAGGTGCAGCCGGCGCCGCGCATAGCGATGGCGCCGGCCAGGAACAGCACGAGATACCAAGGTGCCGGCAGCAGCGACAGCAGCGGGTCGCCGGGGCGCGGATAGGCGCTCGCCGCAAGGGCCGCAGACCACCAGCACGGCCACAGCAGCAACTGCCAGCCGATCGGCCTGTCCCACCGGGCAAGCTGCGCATAGGGCCATATCGAGCGCGGCAGCACGCGATAAACCCAATGGCCGTTCGGCGCATCGGCGACACGGCCCTGCGCCGTTTTCGACTGGATAGTTTCCATGTCCATGGAGTGGCAGCAGCGGCGGAAACCGTCAAGCGGCAAGCGGGGGAGCAGCGTCCGTCAGCCTTTCACGAAGCAAAGATGTCGCGGGCGGCGAACCAACCCTTGGCAACCTCGACGAACGCCAGCGCCGCATTCGACACACGCTGATGCGTGTCATAGGTGAGCAGGATCCGCTGCATCGGCAGCGGATCGGACAGCGGCTTGCAGATCAGCGGCAGCCCGTCATAGCTGCGGTCGCCGTGCGGGCGGGTATAGCTGACCGCGACGCCGAAGCCGTTGGCGACCATGCTGCGCTGCAGTTCGAACGAGCTTGTCGTCATGTCGGCCACTGGCGAAAGGCCGCGGCTGCGGAACAGGTCGAGCATGTGCTGCCAGCTGTGCGGCTGGTCCGTCGTGATCAGCGGATAGGCGGCAAGATCCGCAAGGCTGACCGACGGGCGATCCGCCAGGGCATGGCCCGCCGGCAACAGCGCATGCGGGTGAAGTTCGCGCAGCAGGATGCGGGCAAAATGCATCGGCAGGCTGAGATCATAGGTGAGACCGAGATCGATGGCCGCATCGCCGAGTCGTCGTCCCAGCGTTTCGAACGTCTCGTCGCGAACGACGACCTTGACGGCTGGATGGCGTTCGGAAAAGGCGCGGAGCAGAGCCGGCGCGAAGAACGGCGCCAGGTCCTCGAAGCATCCCAGCACTAGCTCACCGCTGACAGCCGATTTGGTTGAACCCAGGCCGATGAGTTCGTCCGTCTCGGTGAGAACCTGCCTTGCCTTGGCCACGACGGCGCGGCCAAACGATGTCGGCGAAACGCCGCTTCCGCGCTGGCGCACGAACAGTTTCTGGCCGAAATTCTTTTCGACCGCGTCTATGGCCACCGAAATCGACGGCTGCGATACGTTCAGCACCTTTGCCGCGCCGGTGACGCTGCCGTGACGCGCCACGGCGACGAGATAGCGCAACTGCGTGAGGGTTACATTCATAGGCATATTCTATGTGTCGGATGGAAAGTTATCATTTTACTGAATGAAGGCGGGTTGCGATAGTCGGTTCATTCCAGGAGGAGAACGCCATGGCTTCGACTATCAGCGTGACGGCGCCGTCTGCATTCGCGGCGCCTTCAAGGGCTGGGTCGACACGATTGCCGCCGGCATCGAGCGCAACATGCAGAACCGCAGCGCCACCGCGTCCGATATAGCTAACGGTCGCGGCAGTTTCTTCGACGACTATTGCAACTGGGAGCGCATTCCCGAATTCGTCAGCGTGGTGCGGAACTCGCCGGCTGCCGAACTGGCGGCGGCGGTCATGCAGTCGCGCACCGCGCAGTTCTTCCACGATCACGTGCTGGTCAAGGAACCCGGCACGCAGAAGCCTACACCCTGGCATCAGGACATCCCCTACTACTTCGTCGATGGCCAGCAGACGGTGAGTTTCTGGATTCCCATCGATCCGGTGAAGGAGGCGACGCTGCGGCTGATCGCCGGCTCGCACAAATGGGACAAGATGATCCTGCCGGTGCGCTGGCTCGACGACAGCAATTTCTACGCCGGCGAGGGCGACTATTTGCCGGTGCCCGATCCGGACACGGATGCGTCTATGAAGGTGCTCGAATGGGAAATGGAGCCGGGCGACGCCATCTTGTTCGACTTCAGGACCGCGCATGGCGCGCGCGGCAATCTGACCGCGGCGCGGCGCCGGGCGCTGTCGCTGCGCTGGGTCGGTGACGATGCGCGCTATGTCGAGCGGCCAGGGCGCACCTCGCCGCCCTATCATGGCCACGGCATGCAGCCGGGACAGAAATTGCGTGAAGACTGGTTTCCGGTCGTCTACCAGGCTGAGTTCGAGCCAGAATATGGGCGCCGTGTTCGGCGCCCATATTCGGCTGGGGATAACGTTCCCGTGCGCAATTCCGATCAAAGCACCCTGATGTCTTGACCCGTCGTCCAGAGAGCAATAGCGGGTGCTCTAAGAGATCGGCATCAAGAGGTGGCCATGAACGTTCTTCTTCTCGGCTCCGGCGGCCGCGAACATGCGCTCGCCTGGAAGATCGCTGCGTCGCCGCTGCTGACCAGGCTTTACGCAGCCCCCGGCAATCCGGGCATTGGCGGTGAGGCCGAACTGGTGAAGCTCGACATCGCCGATCACGCTGCCGTTGCCGCCTTTTGCAAGGACAAGAAGATCGACCTCGTCGTGGTTGGTCCGGAAGGGCCGCTGGTGGCCGGCATTGCCGACGATCTGCGCGCGCAAGGCATCCGCGTCTTCGGACCCTCCAAGGCCGCCGCGCAACTGGAAGGCTCGAAGGGTTTCACCAAGGATCTCTGCGCCCGATACAACATCCCAACCGCCGCCTATGGTCGCTTCGGCGATCTGGCCTCCGCGAAGGCCTATGTCGAGAAGATGGGCGCGCCGATCGTCATCAAGGCCGACGGGCTCGCTGCCGGCAAGGGCGTCACCGTCGCCATGACGCTGGACGAGGCGCAGGCCGCACTCGATGCCTGTTTCGATGGTTCCTTCGGCGCCGCCGGCGCGGAGGTGGTGGTCGAGGAGTTCATGACCGGCGAGGAGGCGAGCTTCTTCTGCCTCTGCGACGGCACCACGGCGCTGCCCTTCGGCACCGCGCAGGATCACAAGCGCGTCGGCGACGGCGACACCGGCCCCAACACCGGCGGCATGGGCGCCTATTCGCCCGCCCCGGTGATGACGCCGCAGATGGTCGAGCGCACCATGCGCGAGATCGTCGAGCCGACCATGCGCGGCATGGCTGAACTTGGTGCGCCCTTCGCCGGCGTGCTGTTCGCCGGGCTGATGATATCAGACAAGGGGCCGAGGCTGATCGAATACAACACCCGTTTCGGCGATCCGGAATGCCAGGTGCTGATGATGCGGCTGAAGGACGATCTGCTGGTCCTGCTCAACGCGGCAACCGACGGCCAGCTTGCGCATAGCTCGGTGCGCTGGCACGACGAGGCCGCGCTCACCGTGGTGATGGCGGCCAGGGGCTATCCCGGCACGCCGGAAAAAGGCTCGGTCATCCGCGGCGTCGACGACGCGGCGAGCGATGGTGTCCAGATATTCCACGCCGGTACCGCCATCAATGGCGGCGCGCTGGTTGCCAATGGCGGCCGTGTCCTCAATGTCACGGCGACGGGAAGCACGGTCGGCGAGGCGCAGAGACGAGCCTATGCCGCGCTCGATCGGATCGACTGGCCGGATGGCTTCTGCCGCCGCGACATCGGCTGGCAGGCCGTGGCGCGCGAGCAGGCTGGCTAAAGTCGCTATTGGAGAGACGGCAGTCTACCGCTGGCCGCGATCGATCTCGGTCGACGCGGTGCTGAGCGGATCGGCGACGGCAAAGGCGGCGTCGAGTTGCGCGGGAGAACGCTGTTCGGTCCGCTTCCACGCGACATATTGGACAATGCCGTAATTCGCCCGTCGTGGCACTGTCTTCACGACTGGCATGCGGAAGCCGTCGCGAAATTTCGTCCAGCGCGTGCCCAACGCCACAACCATGTCCTCGAAGGTCGGCGGCGCCGCCACCGAGGCGTAGGTGATGGTGACATTGCCGGCGAGGCCGGCTTCGCGTGAGACGGGAAGCGGTATCGAGGCGAGATAGTCGGGCGGCACGTCGATGAGCCCACCGAACGGCCATTGCGCACGCAGCGTGGCGGCATTCGTCGGCGCGACATTGACGTCGATGTCCTTGGGCGTACCGGCGACCCTGTAAGGGCAGCGGAATCTGCCGCAATTGGCTCGCGCCGAAAACTGCCACAGTGCGTAGCCCTGCCAGTTGCCCATCGGAAAATGCACGTCGATGTCGTTGACGTAGCGGGCATACCAGAGCGGCAGCCGCGACAGGAGCCTATATCTGTAGCTGTTGTCGGCAATGTACTGGGCTGTCTTGCCGTTGGTGTAGATGATCGGGAAGCGGCCGACGCGCCGATGCACCTGGCGGACGAACTCCTCGGCATCGTCCAGTGACATCCATTGCGAAGGATCGTTGCCCTCGATGTCGAGGGCCATGAGATCGTCCGGCGCGGGTTCGGCGAAATCGAGGAAATTATTGGCCTGCTCGACCGGATTACCGGGGCGGGCGAGATGATATGCGCCCCATTTCAGGCCAAGCGCCTTGGCCACGACCCTGCGCGTCTGGAACAGCTCGCGCGTCACCGCATGGCGCTTCCACAGCGCCTTGCACAGTTTCACCTCGGTGTCGTCGCCCAAACAGAAATAGGGCGGCGGCATGCCGTCGGATGCCTTATTGATGAAGCCGACCACCCGCTTGTCGGTGGCGAGCTGGGCCCAGTCGATGGAATTGTATTCGTAGGCATCGACGACCAGGGCACGGTCGGCGTTCTTCCACGGCTCGGAAAAATCCGAGGCCTTTGCCGCCATCGACAGCGCCATCGTCGCCGCAAATGCGAGAAGCGCTGTGCGGCGAAGGAGGCGCGCCGTCCTTTGCAAACAGGGAATCCCCGTTGATCAAAGACAGATGCTGAACCGCTATGGTTAAGGAAGTGCTTTCAAGGCAATGCGGTGCGTCAGTCGAACAGCTTCAACGCCGTCGCTACAGATAGGAACATCGACAACGGACGGTCTTGAAATGGCGTGAAACCATGTTTGCGATAAAAAGCCGCGGCCTTGTCGTCCTTGGCGTCGACGATCAGCGCGAAGCAGGCAGGAGCAGCTTGGGCGCAGCGCCGGAGCGCATCCACGATCAGTATCGATCCAACTCGTTGTCCCTGATATCGGGTATCGACTGCCAACCTTCCGATCAATATGGCGGGCAGGACTGGATAGCGCGGTAGGCGTTTTGTCAGGTCTTGTGGCAGCGAAGCTATGGGCACGCTTGACGCTGCAAGAGTGTAATATCCGGCAATGAGATCGACATCACGGTCTGCGGCGACAAAGCAGTTGCTGACTCGGCGTTTGACGTCCTGGCTCGCCTGCTCGCGTAGATAGTGGTCGAGTGCCAGCACGCCACAACTGAATACCTTACGATCATACGATCCGCCCAGCGGCTCGATGATCAGGTCTAGACTCACCGGGATTCGACGACAAGTCGCTTGTAGGCGTCGGCAGCTTTGCGCAGCGCTTCATTGGGTTCGGGTGGATTGAGAATGGCTTCTACCAGAGCGTGCTGATCCTCGATGGACAGGCGGATGATAGCAGTCTCCTCAATGGTGCGTTGTGCAGCTTCCTGCGCTGCGGAGACCACGAAGTCGCTGACGCTGCGGCCCTGGATTTCGGCGGCACGTTTCACCACACTCAGCATATCCGGTGAGATCCGAGCTTCGAGACGGGCGGTACGGGTCTGTTGGTTTGGCATCACGATCACCTCTAGTGCGATATGTACGGGTTTTGACCGTACATATCAAGCGCCCCGTTCAGCGTTGCGTGAATGGCTGAACCTCAAACGGGTCAGGCGCTGGCTCTTGCCGCAACGTGCCATCGGCCGCGCGTTTGCGGTGGTGGGCCAGCCAGCATTGCGGCGAGCACAATATGCCGCGATCCGACCAGTAGGCGGCGCGTGTTCCAGTCTGCCCTCATGATACCAGAACCCCGCCGCGCGATAGGACAGGCCGCATTCAATGCAGCGGTAGGTGTCGGGTCTGGCAAGCATGGGATGGTTCCGGTTGCGTGGTTTTTGATCTATCACCGGTCGACTTGATCCGGCGTCGACTGAATTTAATACGCGCCGCTGCGATTGCAAAATCCGCGTGACAAAATTTGACGTTTACGTAAAAAGAAGATGGGAGATCGCCCAAAGGGCGGATGGTTTGTAGCGGCACCGACTCTAGGGTTGGCAGGGCCGATGTATCGGGAGGAGGAAGCGGCATGTATCGGGCACCGGTCGAGGATATCGCGTTTACGCTCAAGCACGTGGCTGGCATGAAATCGGCGCTTGATGCCGGCAGGTTCGGTGATCTCGTTGAGGATCTGGTCGATGCCGTTCTGGGCGAGGCCGGCCGCTTCGCCACCGAAGAGGTGGCGCCGCTCTACAAGATCGGCGATCAGCAAGGGGCCGTGCTGAAGGACGCCGCCGTCACCACGCCGCCTGGTTGGAAGGAACTTTATCGCCGCTGGATCGATAGCGGCTGGAATGCACTCTCCGGGCCTGAAGCCTATGGCGGCCAAGCGCTGCCGACCATGCTCGGCGTCGCCGCGCTCGAAATGTGGAACTCCGCCGCCATGGCCTTCGGTATCGGCCCGACGTTGACCATGGGTGCGGTCGAAGCGCTCGACAAGCACGCCTCCGAAGACCTCAAGGGAAAATATCTCGAAAAGCTCGTGTCGGGCGAATGGATGGGCACGATGAACCTGACCGAGCCGCAGGCCGGTTCGGACCTCGCCGCCTTGCGCGCCCGCGCCGAGCCGGCCGGTGACGGGAGCTACCGCATCTTCGGCCAAAAAATCTTCATCACCTATGGCGAGCACGATTTTACAGACAACATCATCCACCTGGTCCTGGCGCGGCTGCCAGACGCGCCGGCCGGCACGCGCGGCATCTCGCTGTTCCTGGTGCCGAAATTCCTGGTCGGTGACGATGGTTCGCTGGGCGCGCGCAACGACGTCTTCTGTTCCGGCCTGGAGCACAAGCTCGGCATCCATGCCTCGCCAACCTGCACCATGATCTATGGCGACGGCTTTCAGGGCGCGAAATCTGGCGCCATCGGCTGGCTGATCGGCGAGGAGAACAAGGGCCTCGCCTGCATGTTCACCATGATGAACAATGCGCGGTTGTGTGTCGGCATGCAGGGCGTCGCGGTAGCCGAGGCCGCAACGCAGAAGGCGATTGCCTATGCCAACGACCGCCGGCAGGGCAAGGCGGCAAGCTATACTGGCACCGGCATGGCGCCGATCGTCCACCACCCCGACGTGCAGCGCAATCTCCTGGCCATGAAGGCGCTGACCCAGATCGCGCGGGCGATCAGCTATTCCTGTGCCTATGCCATCGATCTGGCACGCGTCTCGGACGGCGACGAGGCGGCGCATTGGCGCGACCGCGCCAATCTGCTGACGCCGCTGGCCAAGGCTTTTTCGACGGATGTAGGCGTCGAGGTTGCCTCGCTCGGCGTCCAGGTGCATGGCGGTATGGGCTTCATCGAGGAGACAGGTGCGGCCGCCTTCTACCGCGATGCCCGCATCGCACCGATCTATGAAGGCACCAATGGCATCCAGGCGATCGATCTGGTGATGCGCAAGCTGCCGCTCGGTGGCGGCGACCATGTGCACGGCTTCATCGCCGAACTGGCTGATGTGGCCGGAGCGGTGCGAACCTCGAACCTGCAGGGTTTCGGCCGCGCCGCCGATGCTCTCGACGCAGCACTTGGCGATCTGACGCAAGCGACCCGCTTCCTGCAGAAACTGGCTGCCGACGGCCGTTCGGACGAAGCGCTGGCAGGTGCTACGCCCTACCTCAGGCTGATCTCGCTTGCCGCCGGCGCCGCCTATTTGGCTCAGGGTGCTCTTGCCGATCAGGGCCGTATCGCGCTTTGCCGCTTCTTCGCCGAAAACCTGCTCGGCGAGGTCAGTGCCTTGAAGGAGCGCGTTGTCGATGGCGCCGAAAGCCTCGCCGCTGCCGGCAAGACGCTCATCTCTGCCTGACGTTCACAAGGAAAAGACCGTGACAGACCATATTCTCGTCGAGCGCCAGGGCGCCATCCAGATCATCCGCATGAACCGGCCGGACAAGAAGAACGCGCTGACGCGGGCCATGTATGCGAAAATGTCGAAAACCCTGGCCGATGGCGACGCCGACCCTGCGATCCGCGTCCATGTCTTCCTGGGCGTGCCCGGCGCCTTCTCCTCGGGCAACGACCTTGCCGATTTCATGGTCATAGCGACGGGCGGCGATGGCGGCACCGAGGTCTGGGATTTCCTGATGGCGCTGGCGAGGGTCGAGAAACCCATCGTCTCCGGCGTCGACGGCATCGCGGTCGGCATCGGCACGACGCTCAACCTGCATTGCGACCTGACCTTCGCCACACCGCGCACCGTATTCAAGACGCCGTTCGTCGATCTCGGCCTGGTGCCCGAGGCGGGATCGAGCCTCCTGGCGCCGCGGATCCTGGGCCAGCAGGGGGCTTTCGCATTGCTCGGCCTCGGCGAAGGCTTTTCGGCCGAGCGCGCGAAGGCAGCCGGCCTGATCTACGAGGTGGTCGAGGAAGCAGCGCTGGAAGCCTCGGTCCTGGCTGCGGCCGGCCAGATCGCGGCCAAGCCGCCGCAAGCGCTGAAGATCGCCCGCGACCTGATGCGCGGCTCGCGCGACGACCTCGTCGCCCGCATCGGCGAGGAAAGCGAGCATTTTCGCGAGCGGCTGAAATCCGACGAGGCGCGCGCCGCGCTGACGGCATTCATGACCAGGAAGAAGGGATAAGCCTCCCTTTCAGGGGTAAAGCCGCGTCTTGTCCCACCCGCCATTCGCATTGCGGGAAAAGACGACACGATCGTGTAGCCGGAACGGCCGGTCGTGCCAGAACTCGATCGTCCGCGGCACGATGCGGAAGCCCGACCAATACTTTGGCCGCGGGATCTCGCCGATCGCATGGCGCGCCGTGTATTCGGCCACTGCCTTTTCCAGCGCGAATCGGCTTTCCAGCGGGCGCGACTGTTTCGAGGCCCAGGCGCCGATGCGGCTGCCGCGCGGCCGTGTCGCATAGTAGGCGTCGGCCTCGGCGTCGCTGACGATCTCCACCGGGCCGCGAATGCGCACCTGCCGGCGCAGCGATTTCCAATGGAAGCACATCGCTGCCTTCATGCTGCCAAGAATCTCCTGGCCCTTGGCGCTCTCGAAATTCGTGTAGAAGACAAACCCGCCCTCATCGAACCCCTTGAGCAACACCATACGCACATCCGGCATGCCATCGGCATCGACGGTCGCCAGCGCCACGCCGTTGGGGTCATTTATTTCGCTCTTGGTGGCGTCCTCCAGCCATGCGGCAAAGAGGCGAAATGGCTCCGCGGCCTCGGTAAAGTCACCGCTTGTTAACTCAGTGTCACTCATAGTTTTTCTCAATTTGTCACGAAGCCCAGAAATTTTTACGAAGCCCAGATTTTTACGAAACAGGGGGAGGTTGCCGATTGTCGCGTATCGCGCAAGCTTTTGACAGCAGGCAATGGGGCGTTATCGCTTCGGCCAGCACGAAAGTGGCGATCGTGGCAGTCGCCTTGCCGCTTGCCGCCTGTGGTGCCGGTGGCTTCAGCCTGGAAAAGGCCGAAGTCGACCGCTCGATCCTGACCAGCAGCATATCTACCTCGGCTGTGCCGGCCAATTTGGATCGCGACTCCGACCAGACCACGATCGGCAATGCGGTGTCCTCGGCCGACATCGAGCAGCTCGGCGGGCAGTCCGTTCCGTGGGCCAATGCCGGCACCGGTTCCCGCGGCTCCATCACCGGGCTGGCGGAATTGAAGGACAACGGCCAGACATGCCGCCGTTTCAAGGTCTCACGCGAAAGCTTTGATGGCGTCGCCATGTTCGAGGGCGAACTGTGCCTGGCCACCGCCGGCGGCTGGCGCATGCAGGACTTCAAGGCGCTCTGAGCTTGATCCGAAAGTCGATCGGGTCGGCGGGTGCTTTCGCTGCCCGGTGCGTCGCCAATCTTGGCAATATCCCGATAACGGCTGGGATCGGCTCCTTCCGGATCGACAAAAATCCCTCGCCGATCCTCAACCGCCGACTTTTGGATTAAGCTCTGAGTTTCCGCCTTTGATATGCTGCTCCAGCACTGGAATTTCTTCCTATGCGAGCGCATATAGGGGGCAACCAGAGACTCAACTCTTCTCCAGGGCAGTAAGCATGCGCGACCCCTATGAGGTGCTGGGCGTTGCCAAGAACGCATCGGCCAAGGACATAAAATCGGCGTACCGGAAACTCGCCAAGAAGTATCATCCGGATCAGAACCCGAATGATCCCAAGGCGAAGGATCGTTTTGCCGCGGCCAACCAGGCCTATGAGATCGTCGGCGACGAAAAGAATCGCGCCGCTTTCGATCGCGGCGAAATCGACGCCGACGGCAAGCCGCGGTTCCAGGGCTTCGAGGGCGCTGCCGGTGGCGGCGATCCCTTCGGCGGATTTCGCCGGCAGCAAGGTCCGGGCGGCTCGCGATTCGAATTCCGCTCCGGCCGCCCAGGCGGCGATCCGTTCGACGGCAATAGCGACATCTTCAGCCAGATTTTCGGCGATGCTTTTTCTGGTGTGCGTGGCGCCGGCATGGGAGATCGCCGCCAGCCCGCGACCGCTGCCGATCTGAACGTGACGCTCGACGTGACCATCGAGGAGGCGGCGACCGCCGAAAAAGTGACGGCGATGTTCCCCGACGGCCGCAAGGTGGCCGTCAAATTGCCGGCCTATGTCGAGGACGGCCAGACCATCCGGCTGAAGGGGCAGGGCGAGCAAGGGCCGGGCCAGCCGGGCGACGCGCTGGTCAAGATCCATCTGCGCCGCCACCCGCGCTATCGCATCGAGGGCCGCGACCTGCACGCCGATCTGCCGGTGACGCTGGCGGATGCGGTGCTCGGTGCCAAGGTGCCGGTCGATACGCCGACCGGCAGGCTTGCGGTCAACATCCCTGCCTGGTCGAGTTCAGACAAGGTCCTGCGGCTGAAGGGCAGGGGCCTGCCGGAAAAGGCCGGCGGCCACGGCGATCTCTACGCCCATGTCCGGATCATGCTGCCGGAGGGCGGCGATAGCGCGCTCGAAGCGCTGTTGCGCAGCCAAAAAGACTGATCGACGGCTTTTGTCCCCCGAACTGTCCGGTTTGAACGCTTGAAGGGGCTCTGTGCCTGTGCGATAGGGCACTCCACAAAGCAGAAATCTTGCGGAGAGCGCTCACATGGCGGGTGGACAGGGCCTTATGGCCGGCAAGCGCGGCCTTATTCTTGGCGTCGCCAATAACAGATCGATCGCCTATGGCATCGCCAAGGCTTGCGTCGATCATGGAGCCGAGATCGCGCTGACCTATCAGGGCGAGGCGTTCAAGAAGCGTGTCGAGCCGCTGGCGGCGGAACTGGGCGCCTTTGTCGCCGGCCATTGCGACGTCACCGATCCGGCGAGCTTGGACGACGTTTTCGCCAATGTCGGCAAACACTGGGGCAAACTTGATTTCCTCGTCCATGCCATTGCCTTCTCCGACAAGGACGAGTTGACCGGCCGCTATGTCGAGACGACGCGCGACAATTTCCTGCGCACCATGGACATTTCGGTCTACTCCTTCACCACCATTGCCAAGCGGGCCGAGGCGCTGATGACCGACGGCGGCTCGCTGCTGACCCTCACCTACTACGGCGCCGAAAAGGTGATGCCGCACTACAACGTCATGGGTGTCGCCAAGGCGGCGCTCGAAGCCAGCGTGCGCTACCTGGCGGTCGACCTCGGCGCCAAGAAGATCCGCGTCAATGCCATCTCGGCTGGCCCGATCAAGACGCTGGCCGCTTCCGGCATCGGCGATTTCCGCTACATCCTGAAGTGGAACGAGTACAATTCGCCGCTGAAGCAGACGGTGACGCAGGAAGAGGTCGGCGATTCCGGCGTCTATTTCCTGTCCGATCTGTCGCGCGGCGTCACCGGTGAAGTGCATCACGTCGATTCGGGCTACCACGTCGTCGGCATGAAGGCCGTCGACGCGCCTGATATTTCGACGGTCAAGGACTAATCCACCAACCGTCGTCCGTCCCGATCCCGTACCGGAAGACATGATGTACCCGCTGGTTTATATCGTGCGCCACGGCCAAACCGCGTGGAACGCCGAATTCCGGCTTCAGGGACAGGCCGACACCGATCTCAACGCTCTTGGCCGCGAACAAGCGACCGGAAATGGTCGTCGGCTCGCCAAACTGGTCCAAAATCCCGAGGAATTCGATTTCGTCGCCAGCCCGATGAAACGGACGCGCGAAACGATGCAGCGCGTCCGCGTCGCGATGAAGCTCGATCCGGGTGCCTATCGAACCGATCCGCGCCTCGTCGAAGTCAACTTCGGCGATTGGCAGGGATTTACCTTTCCTGAGCTTGAGACACGGTATCCCGGAGCGAGCAGGATACGCGCTCTGGACAAATGGAACTTTCAGCCGCCCGGCGAAGGCGCGGAGAGTTACCAAATGCTGCTCGAACGAGTGAGGCCATGCTTCGATGCGATCCAACGCCGGACGATCTGCGTGACCCATGGCGGCGTCATGCGCGCCCTGTTTCGCTTCGTTCTGGGACTGGCAGAGGACGAGGCGGCGAATCTGGAAATACCGCACGATCGCTTGCTCAAGCTCGAAGGCAAGAGCCTGGAGTGGCTTTAGGGCACCAATTCCCTAGTTCGTGTCGCTGTCCGGCAACTGCATATCGGTGACGACATTCTCGCCATTGTTCACGTCATAAGCGATGACGATATCCATGCCCGGCTTCAGCGCGTCGAGATCGGTCTCGGCGTTCAGCTTGTAGGACTTGCCGTCATCCAGCGTCAGCGTCAGCGCGTCCTTGTCGACGTTCTTGATCAAGCCTTCGGTCTGGCCGGCGAGAGCAGCGGTGGAAAGCAGCAGTGTGGCGGCAATAGCGCCAATCAGGGTACGCATTATCGTTCCTCTTTGTCATTGCACCGGCATGGCGGCGGACGTTCAACGGCGGATGGAACAGAGCAGAAACCAACCGAATGTGTCAAAACTAAATCCGCCAGATCACAGTTTGACCCCTGTGAAAAACGCCAATAGAAGGCAAGCTTGAGCCGGCTCCAATGCCGGGCAGGGTCATTTCATGTCTCACAACACGTTCGGCCACCTTTTCCGCGTCACCACCTGGGGCGAAAGCCATGGCCCCTCGCTCGGCTGCGTGGTCGACGGCTGTCCGCCCGGCATCCGCTTTACTCAAGCCGAGATCCAGGCCGAACTCGACAAGCGCCGGCCGGGCCAGTCACGTTTCGTGACGCAGCGTCGCGAACCTGACGAGGTCAAGATCCTGTCCGGCTTTATCCTCGACGAGGACGGCGAGACGATGATCACCACCGGCACGCCGGTCTCGATGCTGATCGAGAATGTCGACCAGCGCTCGAAGGACTATGGCGAGATCGCCCGCCAATATCGGCCCGGCCATGCCGATTACACCTATGACGTCAAATATGGCGTGCGCGACTATCGTGGCGGCGGCCGCTCCTCGGCCCGCGAGACGGCCGCGCGGGTGGCAGCCGGCGCGCTCGCCCGCAAAGTTGTGCCCGGCGTGGTGGTGCGCGGCGCGCTGGTGTCGATGGGCGAGAAAGCAATAGACCGCGCCAACTGGAACTGGAATTTCATCAGCGACGCGGAAAATCCGTTCTTCACCCCCGATCCGGCTTCCGTTCCCGTCTTCACCAGATATCTCGACGGCATCCGCAAGGCGGGCTCCTCGGTCGGTGCGGTGATCGAAATCGTCGCCGACGGCGTTCCGGCAGGTCTCGGCGCGCCGATCTATGCAAAGCTCGACCAGGACATCGCGTCCGGCCTGATGTCGATCAACGCCGTCAAGGGCGTCGAGATCGGCAACGGCTTCGAGGCCGCCCGCATCACCGGCGAGCAGAATGCCGACGAGATGCGCATGGGCAATGACGGCAAGCCAGTGTTCCTGTCCAACAATGCCGGCGGCATCCTGGGCGGCATCTCGACCGGCCAGGCGATCATCGCCCGTTTCGCCGTCAAGCCGACATCCTCGATCCTGACGCCGCGAAAGTCGATCGACAAGGATGGCAAGGACGTCGAGATCATGACCAAGGGCCGCCACGACCCGTGTGTGGGTATTCGCGCCGTGCCGATCGGCGAGGCAATGGTTGCCTGCGCGATTGCCGATCACTATCTGCGTCATCGAGGACAGACAGGGAAGGGAATAGGCAGTAGGGAATAGGCAGGAGGCCGCACGATACAGCCTTTTCCTTCCCCTAGTGCCTACTCCCTATTCCCTGCGAGCGAAGCGAGCGTCCATGCCTTACGACCAGAAGAAAATCGTCGAAGCCTTGCGCGCTTTCGAACGCGGCGAGATCGTTGTCGTCATGGATGATGACGGGCGCGAGAACGAGGGCGACCTGATCGTCGCCGCCGTCCACTGCACGCCTGAAAAGATGGCGTTCATCGTTCGCCACACCTCTGGCATCGTCTGCACGCCGATGCCGCGCGAGGAAGCCAAGCGGCTGAACCTCGCGCCGATGGTCGCCGACAACGACTCCGCCCATACCACTGCTTTCACCGTCAGCGTCGATTTCAAGCATGGCACCACCACCGGCATTTCGGCCGAGGACCGCACGCTGACTGTGCGCAATCTCGCCAACGGCAATGTCGGCGGCTCGGATTTCGTCCGCCCCGGTCACATCTTCCCGCTGATCGCGCGCGAGGGTGGCGTCCTGATGCGTTCGGGCCATACCGAAGCGGCGGTCGATTTGTGCAAGCTCGCCGGCCTGCCGCCGGTTGGCGTCATTTCCGAACTGGTCAACGACGATGGCACCGTCAAGCGCGGCCCGCAGGTGCAGGCTTTCGCCGAGGAGCATGGCCTGAAGCAGGTTTCGGTGGCCGACCTCATCGCCTACCGGCAACGCAAGGAAACGCTGGTCGAGCGCGTCGCCTGCTCGGAAATCGACACGCTTGGCGGCAAGGCGCAGGTCTTCACCTACACGCTGCCGTGGGACTCCATGCATCACGTTGCCATCGTCTTCGGCGACATCCGCGACGGCGAGGACGTGCCGGTGCGCCTGCATTCGGAAGACGTCGTGACGGATGTGTTCGGCACCAGCCATCGGCTCGACGCCATCATGAAGACGATGGGCGAGCGCAGGCGCGGCGTCATCGTCTATCTGCGCGAAGGCTCCGTCGGCGTCGCCCATCAGGAGCGCAAGCGGCCGGCGAGCGGTGACCGCGAAGATCATGAAGAGGCGCGCCGCCGCGAAAACGAGTGGCGCGAGATCGGGCTCGGCGCGCAAATCCTGAAAGATCTTGGCATTTCCTCGATCAACCTGATCGCCTCGCGCGAACGCCACTATGTCGGCCTCGAAGGTTTTGGCATCCACATCGCCAAGACCGAGATTCTCTGAGCTTCCGGCCGACAGCGCCCGGTTTAAAACCGGGCGCCCGTCAACTATTCCGCAGGGATGGCGGCGGCTTCGCATCCGTCCAGTTCGCACTCATTCGTAGCAAGGCTGCGCTGGCCAAGCAGCACGGTAGCCAGGGCGATTGTGCCTGAAGCAACCGAGACCCAGAACCCGTTCTGAGCGCCGAACGCGTCCACCACCGCACCGGCGGCGAATGACCCGATGGCCATGCCGATGCCGATCCCCGTCATCACCCAGGTGATGCCTTCGGTCAGCATCGCTTCCGGCACGTGCCGCTCGATCAGGCCGAAGGCGGTGATGAAGGTCGGCGAGATCGCCACACCGCTGATGAACACGGTCAGCGCCAGCAGTGGCACGGTGTCGGCGGTGAGCGGCAGCAGCGTACCGAGCGCGACGAGGGCGACTGCGATGGCCAGTTGGCGTTGCAGCGGTGCTTGCAGGTTGAGCGCGCCGACGATGATACCCAGCACGAACGATCCCAGCGCATAGACGCCGATGACCAGGCTGGCGGCCCCCGGTTGGCCAAGCTCCTTGGTGATCGCCACGGTGCTCACTTCCGTCGTCGCGAAGGTCGCGCCGATGAAGATCAGGGCGAAGGTGATGATCTGCACCGGCCGCAGGCGGATTGCCGAGCCGCGTGAACCCTGTTCCACCGGCCGCACTTGCGGCTCGGTCGAGCGCTGCAGGATGAAGGCGGTCGAGCCGAAGGCAAGGAACAAGGTGCTCACCAGCATGCCCGCTTCCGGGAACAGGGCAGCACTCAGGCCCACCGACAGCGATGCCCCGGCGATATAGACCAGCTCGTCGGCCGCCGACTCGAAGGCGAAGGCGGTGTTCATCTGCGGCCGCCCGCGGAAAATCTCGGTCCAGCGTGCGCGCACCATCGCCGGGATGCTGGGCATCGCCGCGGCCAGCAGTGCCGACACGAACAGCGTCCATACCGGCCAGTCCCGGTTGGCCGCCGCAATCAACACGACGAAAGCCAGTACCGAAATGATGGTGGTGGGCACCACGATCCGCGTCTGGCCAAGGCGATCCACCAGTCTCGATATCTGCGGCGCGAGAAAAGCGTTGGCCAGCGCGAACGTCGCGGCGACGGCGCCCGCCAGCCAGTACTCGCCACGCGTCTGCGACAGCATTGCCACGATGCCGATTGGCGCCATGGCAATCGGCAGGCGCGCCATGAAGCCGGCGGCGGCAAAGCCCTTGGTTCCTGGGGCACGAAAGATCTCCGAGTAGGGATTTTGCATGGGTTGGTTCCTCGACAAAGCACGATTCGACAATTACATACGATGCGTATGAATGTTAAATAGAGCATACGCCGCGTATGTCAATTGGCATACGGTTCGTATGTGGATAGGGCCAGGAGCCATGCACAAACCCCGCAAGGAGATGATTGCCGAGACGCGCGCCAAGCTGATCGCGGCGGCCCGCCATGCCTTCGGCACAACAGGCTATGCCGAAGCCTCGATGGATGATTTCACCGCATCGGCCGGGCTGACGCGCGGCGCGCTCTATCACCATTTCGGCGACAAGAAAGGTCTGCTGCAGGCGGTTATTGCCGAAATCGACGGCGAGATGGCGGCGCGCATCAATGAGATAGCGTCGAGAGCGCCGACCCGCTGGCAGCATTTCGTCGACGAATGCTCGACCTATATCGAGATGGCGTTGGAGCCGGAAATCCAGCGCATCATGTTCCGGGATGGCCCGGCCGTTCTGGGGGATCCGGCACAATGGCCGAACGCCAACGCGTGCATCGCTTCAATGACAGGCCATCTGACAGCGCTGCAGGAGGAGGGGGTTGTCGTCTCTAGTCTCGACCCCGAAACTGCCTCGCGGCTGATCAACGGTGCGAGCAGCCAGGCGGCGCAACGGATCGCCAATTCGACGGACCCCGAAGCGACGTCGAAGAAGGTGGTGGAGGCGTTCAAGCAACTGCTCGAAGGCCTGCTCAAAAGGCCGGGTTCGCAACCGGACTGAAATCCCGTCGGCGGTCAGGCACACCGGGACTCCGAACTCAGGTTAACAAAAGGCCTGAGGACGGCCAGTCCAGCGGTGTCGGCAGCTTTTGTGCCGGTAGCTTTCGTGTCGATAGGAATTTTTTCTTGACTTCGTGACCTCAGCTATGGTACATATCCATCCATGGTGCTGATTTGCGCCAGTGACCCGCCGCACAGGCGGGTTTTTCGTTTCCGTCAGCCAACGCGCCGGCGAACCTGTTAACCCGAGTTCGTTGCCCTGCGGCGCCACGGCCGACAATTGACAATCGCCGGGTTGGGTCCATCCTCTTGCACCACCTCTGGGGGGAGATTCGGGACATGTGGGATTTCGATATCGGCAGGTCGGTGTCCATCATGATGCGGACCTGGCCGTTCATTGTCTTTCGCATGATCGTCTATTTCGGCATCACGCTGGCCTACATCATGGCGACCGGCATGGGCGCCAGCGTCGGCTATGGCGTCGGCCATATCTCCACCGATCCCGACGGGCCGCTATCCTTTGCCCTGTGGGGCGGGGTGGTCGGTTTCGGCGTCGTCTCGATCGCCGTTTACTGGATCCGCGAATACATCCTCTATGTCGTCAAGGCCGGCCATATCGCCGTGATGGTCCATCTGATCGACGGCCGCGACATTCCCGGCGGCCAGGACCAGATCGCCTACGCCAAGGATATCGTGACCCAGCGTTTTGCCGAGGCCAACATCCTTTTCGTCGTCGACCAGCTGGTCAAGGGCGCCATCCGCGCCATCACCGGCCTGCTCGGCGGCATCGCCGCTTTCCTGCCGATCCCGGGCTTGAGCGGCCTGATCTCCTTCGTCAACACAGTGATCCGCCTGTCGCTGACCTATGTCGACGAGATCATCCTCGGCTACAACATACGCATCAATTCGTCCGCGCCGTTCGAGACGGCGCGCCAGGGCGTCGTGCTCTATGCCCAGAACGGCAAGGTCATGGTCAAGAATGCCGTCTGGCTGGCAGTCATCATGTGGGGCGTGTCGTTCGTCATTTTCCTGCTGATGCTGGCGCCGGCCGCCGCCATTCTTTTCCTGATGCCAGGGCAATTGGCGGGCTGGGCCTTCGTGCTCGCCATCGTCTTCGCCTGGGCCTTCAAGGCGGCCTTCATCGAGCCTTTCGCCATCGCTTGCCTGATGCAGGTCTACTTCAAGACTATTGCGGGCCAGGTGCCAGATCCGGCCTGGGACGCCCGGCTGGCTGAGGCGTCGTCGAAGTTCAGGGAACTCAAGGACAAGGCGCTGGCCTCCTTCGGCGGCTCGCGCTGGGGACCGGCCGGCGCGACACCCTGATCAGCGAGGCTCGACGGCGCGGCAGCAACAGCGTTGAGGCGCGCCACGGTCGATTTGAGCAACGCTTCACCTTGCCCGGAAAACGTCTCACTCATGATCAGCTCCGGTAGCGGCAGTCGCCGTCCCCAGCCATGCGTTTCGAGGTCGGGCTTTGGCGCGAACTCCGAGACGCGGCCGACGCAGAGATAGGCGACCGGCGTCACATGATCGGGAATTGACAGCAGGCTTTTCAGCGCCTGCGCCTCGATGATGCTGACCCAGCCGACGCCGACGCCTTCGGCGCGTGCCGCCAGCCAGAAATTCTGCACCGCGCAGACCGTGCTGTAGAGGTCCATCTCCGGATTGTGCCAGCGTCCCAACGGCGAACCCTTCGAGCGTTGGCGGTCGCAGGTGATGCAGATGTTGAGCGCGCTTTCGCAGATGCCTTCCAGCTTGAGCTTGCGGTAAAGCGCCTGCCGGTCTTCCTCAATTGCCGGCAATTCCTGCTCGCGTGCCGTCAGGAACAGGTCGCGCACCCTTTCCCGTCGTTCGGCATCGCGAATGACTATGAAGTTCCAAGGCTGCATGAAGCCGACCGACGGCGCGTGGTGGGCGGCAAGCAGCAGCCGCGCCAGCACCTCATCATCAAGCGTGGTGGGCAGGAAATGGCTGCGCACGTCACGCCGTGTGAACATAGCGCGATACACCGCATCGCGCGCATTCTGCTCAAATCCATTGCCAACAGCAGCGGTCATGTGTTCCGGCATCGCTTGTCCCCTTGCGATTGCAGCAGTTTCAAACGGTCAGAGCGTACTTTGTGCGTCCAAGTGGACGCACGTCGCTCTGATGTCGTCCGCCTGACCATGCGGATGACGATGCCTGCCAGGCCGGTCTTCTGGCTCGGGATCAACCCGCGTCCGGTGCCTTCCCGTCATCGACAGTGGCGTATACCGGCGCGGTCCCCCTTACAGCGTTGGGCACGCCACGGAATTCAACCGTGTTCCCGATTCTCCCGTTTGCACGGGCACCAGGCAGTGGCGGGGACCTTACGCCGAAGCGCAGACGACGCCAATGCCTGCGGCGACACGAATGGACGCAGGCGCGATTTTCCCCAGTCATCAGCCGCCTGCGCATGGCCTTTGTCGATCCGGGTCACTAGATTAGGACGATGACCACTCGTCTCTACACCCATCCGATCTTCCTCGAGCACCTCACGCCACCCGGCCACCCCGAACGGCCGGACCGCTTGCGCGCCATCGATCGCGTGCTCGATGACGAGGCCTTTGCCGCGCTCGATCGTATCCAGGCGCCGGAAGGCGACGAGGCCACCATCCTCTACGCGCATCCCGCCGATTTCGTCGCCCGCGTGCGGGCCGCCATTCCCGACGAGGGGATTGCGCGCATCGACGCAGACACCACTGCCAGCCCGAAGAGCTGGCAGGCGGCGATCACCGCGATCGGTGCCGCCAACGCCGCCGTCGACGACGTCTTTGCAGGCCGCGCCGACAATGTCTTCGTCGCCGCGCGGCCACCCGGCCATCATGCCGAAAAGACCACGGCGATGGGCTTCTGCCTGTTCAACACCGCGGCAATCGCGGCGCGCTATGCGCAGAAGAAACACGGCGTCGAGCGCGTTGCCGTCGTCGACTGGGACGTGCATCACGGCAATGGCACGCAGGATATTTTCTGGGACGATCCGTCGGTGCTCTATTGCTCTACGCACCAGATGCCGCTTTATCCCGGCACCGGGGCAAAAAACGAAACCGGCGCCGGCAATATCGTTAACGCACCATTGGCGCCGCAGACCGGCAGCGAGGTTTTTCGCGATGCCTTCCTGTCGCGCGTGCTGCCGGCGCTCGACAATTTCGCGCCCGACCTGATCGTCATTTCGGCCGGGTTCGACGCGCACCACCGCGATCCGCTGGCCGAGATCAACCTGACCGAGGACGATTTCGACTGGGCGACCGGCCAGCTGATGCAGCGCGCGGCGCGCCACAGCGGCAACCGGCTCGTCAGCCTGCTCGAGGGTGGCTACGATCTGCAGGGATTGGCATTTTCGGTCGCCGCCCATGTCGGGCGACTGATGAAAGGATGAATGATGGCTGGTGAGACCAACGAAGACGTCAAGGCGATGAGCTTCGAACAGGCACTCGACGCGCTGGAGAAGATCGTCGATGATCTGGAGCGTGGCGACGTGCCGCTCGACCAGTCGATCCGGATCTATGAGCGCGGCGAGGCACTGAAGGCGCATTGCGACCGGCTGCTGAAGGCCGCCGAGGACAAGGTCGAGAAGATCAGGCTGTCGCGCGACGGCAAGCCGGTTGGAACGGAGCCGCTTGACGCGGATTGAGGCAGTCCGAACGATGGTCTTGCCTCACCGGTTTTTGGACATGATCATGATCGAGGATAGAACGCATCCCGATTGAAAGCGCTCCAGGACAAGAGGAGATACGGAAACGATGTGCAGAAACATCAAGACCCTGTTCAATTTTGATCCGCCTGCAACCAATGACGAAGTCCGCGATGCGGCCCTTCAGTTCGTCCGCAAGCTGAGCGGAACGACGCGGCCTTCGAAGCAGAACCAGCATGCCTTCGACCACGCGGTCGAAGCCATCGCGGCATCGGCGCGCGAACTGCTCGATTCTCTCGAAACCCACCAGCATCCGCGCAATCGCGAAGAGGTGGCGGCCAAACTGCGGGCAAAGGCGGCGATCCGCTTTGCCTGACGCGGCCAGGGCAGGCATTGCCCGCTGACAAGGAGAGTTCATGAGCTTCTTCCCGGGGAAAGACCCTGAAGTCGGCGACGCCTTCGCCAGCGACCAGATCGAACTGATGGTCATCCCGAATGCGAAGGATATTGGCGGTTTCCAGGTGCGCCGCGCCCTGCCGACCGCCAAAAGGCGGCTGGTCGGACCCTTCATCTTCTTCGACCGCATGGGCCCGGCGATCCTGCGCGCCGGCCAGGCGCTCGATGTCCGTCCCCATCCGCATATCGGTCTGTCGACGGTCACCTATCTGTTCGATGGCAGGATCAGGCATCGCGATTCGCTGGGCACCGAAATGGTCATCCAGCCCGGTGACGTGAACCTGATGACCGCCGGCCGCGGCATCGTTCATTCCGAGCGTACGCCGGAGGAACTGCGCGGCGCGCCGATGTCGATCTCCGGCCTGCAGACATGGCTGGCATTGCCGGACGGCAAGGAAGAAGTGGCTCCGGTGTTCGAGAACACCGCAGTGCTTCGGCTGCCCGAGATCGACGCCGAAGGCGTCAGCGGGCGCATCGTCATTGGTGATTTCCAGGGATTGCGGTCCCCGGTCAGGGCCGACTCCGAGACGCTTTATGCCGATCTGCGCCTGGCGCCAGGCGCCAGCGTGAAGATCCCGGCCGATGCGGAAGAACGAGCGATCTACACACTGGAAGGCGAGGTCTCGATTTCGGGCGACGTTTTCCCGGCCGAACGGCTGTTGGTATTCCGGCCGGGTGATGGGATCGTCGTGTCGTCGCAGACCGGGGCACATTTCATGTTGTTTGGCGGCGCCTCGCTCGGCTCGAAGCGTTACATCTGGTGGAATTTTGTCTCGTCATCAAAGGAGCGCATCGAACAGGCCAAGGAAGAGTGGAAGACGGGCCGTTTCGATATCGTTCCTGGCGACGAGAAAGAATACATTCCGCTACCTGAAGGCTAGGTCATGATCCCGAAAAGTGGGAACCGGTTTTCGGAAGAGATCATGCCCAAACAAAGAGACAGGCCCAATCCGCGTCACTGGCACGCATTTACTTTCACTGTCTGGCGGCCTATCCCGCCAATGAACAGAAAGCCTGAGCACCCGTGAACGCAACGCCGCATACGCCGCTTCTCGACAAGGTCCGCATCCCGGCCGACCTGCGCACGCTTGCCGAAAGCGAGCTGCCGCAATTGTCAGCCGAGCTTCGCGCCGAACTGATCGACGCCGTCTCCCACACCGGCGGCCACCTTGGCGCCGGCCTCGGCGTGGTCGAGCTGACGGTGGCGCTGCATTATGTTTTCAACACCCCCGAGGACCGGTTGATCTGGGATGTCGGCCATCAGGCCTATCCGCACAAGATCCTGACCGGCCGCCGCGACCGCATCCGCACACTGCGCCAGGAAGGTGGCCTGTCCGGCTTCACCCGCCGCGCCGAGAGCGAGTACGATCCCTTCGGCGCCGCCCATTCCTCGACATCGATTTCGGCCGGCCTCGGCATGGCCGCCGCTCGCGATCTTTCCGGCGGCCGCAACAATGTCATTGCCGTCATCGGCGACGGCGCGATGTCGGCCGGCATGGCCTATGAGGCGATGAACAATGCCGGCGCGCTCGATGCGCGGCTGATCGTCATCCTCAACGATAACGACATGTCGATTGCGCCGCCGACCGGCGCGATGAGCGCCTATCTGGCGCGTCTGGCCTCGGGCAAGGCCTATGTCGGCCTGCGCGATTTCGGCAAGAAACTGACCTCCTATCTTGGCAAGCGTGCGGATCGTGCGATCACCCGGGCGGTCGAGCATGCGCGCGGCTACGTCACCGGCGGCACGCTGTTCGAGGAACTCGGCTTCTATCATATCGGCCCGATCGACGGTCACAATCTGGAGCATCTGATCCCGGTCCTGAAAAATGTCCGCGACAATGGCGAAGGCCCGGTGCTGATCCATGTCGTCACCCAGAAGGGCAAGGGCTATGCGCCGGCGGAAGCCGCCGCCGACAAATATCACGGCGTCAACAAGTTCGATGTCATCACCGGCGCGCAGGCCAAGGCGCCGGCCAACGCACCGGCCTACACCAAGGTGTTCGCCGAAAGCCTGGTTCAAGAAGGCCGCGCGGACGACCGCATCGTCGCCGTCACCGCCGCCATGCCGAGCGGCACCGGTCTCGACCTGTTCGGCGAAGCATTCCCGTCGCGGATATTCGATGTCGGCATCGCCGAACAGCACGCGGTGACTTTCGCGGCAGGCCTTGCCACCGAAGGCTACAAGCCGTTCGCGGCGATCTATTCGACCTTCCTGCAGCGTGCTTACGATCAGGTCGTCCACGATGTCGCGATCCAGAAATTGCCGGTGCGCTTTCCCATCGACCGCGCCGGCTTCGTCGGCGCCGATGGCGCGACGCATTGCGGCGCTTTCGACACCACCTTCCTGGCGACATTGCCGGGTTTCGTAGTCATGGCCGCTGCCGACGAGGCGGAACTGCGCCACATGGTGCGCACCGCGGCGAGCTATGATGAGGGTCCGATCGCCTTCCGCTATCCGCGCGGCAATGGCGTCGGTGTCGACATGCCGGAGCGCGGCTCGGTTCTCGAAATCGGCAAGGGCCGCATCGTCAAGGAGGGCACCAAGGTAGCACTGCTGTCCTTCGGTACGCGGCTGCAGGATTGTCTGATCGCCGCCGAGGAGCTAGGTGCCGCCGGGCTTTCCACCACGGTCGCCGATGCCCGTTTCGCCAAGCCGCTCGACGAAGATCTGATCCGGCGGCTGGCCCGCTCGCATGAGGTTCTGGTGACGGTGGAGGAGGGCGCCGTCGGTGGCTTCGCCAGCCACGTGCTGCAATTCCTCGCTCACGAAGGTCTGCTGGAAAGCGGGCTGAAGGTGCGTCCGCTGGTTCTGCCCGACGCGTTCACCGACCACGCCAAGCCGGAGAAAATGTATGCCGATGCCGGGTTGGACGCAGCCGGCATCGTGCGCACGGTCTTCGTCGCGCTCGGGCACAGCACCCACGCCCAGCGTGCCTGAATCAAAGTCTCAAAGACTTGATTCAGTTCGTCGGTCAACGATGTTAAACCATTGTTTACGCTGACGTTTGGCTTTTCGCTTACCGTGTCTCTTGGCCGTTTTTCAACGGCGCCCTGCTAGATCGTTGATCAGGCAGGGAGACGACAACAATGAAAACGCTTCTGTGCGGCGTAGCGCTTTGCGCTGTCATCGCCGCGCCGGCCGCCGCCGAAACGCGCTATGATCGCAGCCTCGAAAAGGCGGCCATGGGCATCGTCGCCGGCAAGATGGGCGATATCCGCGGCGGCTTTTCCTACAAGCAGGTGCCGCAGCTTGTGGTCGTGCCGGTAGCAGCGCCGGCGGCTGTGACCGAACGCTCACGCGAGGAAGCCACGGGCAAGCCGGGCGACGGTCTGTCGCCCGCCGTGGAACGGCAGGTTTCGCGAACCATTTTCTAAATTGGAAGCCAGCAAGCCTACAGCTGCTTGAGAGGGTATGATCGGAAGCGGTCTATCATGCCGCCCATCGGCGATCTGAAGAGGCTACTCCTCCGCCAGCTCCGCTTCTTTCGCCGGTTTCCCGGAGCGCCAGGATTTCGCGGCGTGGCGAGCGCGGTCGGCCACCACGGCGAGGCGTCCGCGCAGGCTTCGCCCACCCAGCACCGATGACAAGGTCACCGAATGCGTCGCAAAGCGGCGCTTGAAATCCTCGCCGCCGCAGAGAAAGTCGATCGTGGTCAAGCCCCGGTCAAGCGACCACTGAATGTAATCCATCATCAGGACCATGCCCGGCGAGGCACGCTCGAAGGCCGGGGCATAGGTTGTGACGAAAGCCATCATCGTTCCATGCTGCTCGAAATTGATCGAGATGGCGATGATCTCGTTTTCGCGTTCGAGCACGAAGATACGCAGCAATCCGAGCCCGGCCAGAACGGAGACCAGCGCCGCCAGAGCGGCGGAGCCCTCGTCGAAGAGATCCGAAACGCGGCCGTGCTTTGCCAGCCATAGCCGCTTCAGCGCCGCGACGCGCTCCAGCACCGGCTCGCGGGCTTCGTGCGCCTCCATCAGGCGGAAGCGCAGCGCGCCGCCTTCCTCCATGAATTTGCGGCCACGGCGATAGTTTTGCCGGGCTTTTTTCGATTGGCTTTCGAACCATTGCGCGCCGCCTTGCCAGGCGCCAGCGACACGATAGCTGACCTCGCTGCGGTGGTTTGGCTGCAAGATCGTGCCGTGGCCTGCGGGAGCGGAGCCGAGCAGGGCTGGCAATCGGGCATCGGGCAAAAGACGATTCAGATAGACAAGGTCGAAGCCGCCATCGTCGAGAATGCGTTGCCAGAGCTGCCGCAGGATCTGCGGGTCGCAATCGGGGGCAAGCAGGACATCGCCATAATCGCAGTGGTCTTTCGCCGCCCATTCCAGGACGCGGATGCCGGAGCGCCTGAAGGTCGCGAGCGCAATGACGGCCACGAGCCGCTCGTCGCTCCAGACCAGCCCGATCCTGAGGCTGCGTCGCTCCTGATGCGGCGTCGTGCGCCACCAGGCCGAGATCCAGTCCGGATGCTGGAAAACGAGGCCGCCGGCACGTTGCCAGAGCGCCGCCCAGGCGGGCGCGATTTCTGCCAGGCGCGCATCCGACGTTGCGACTTCGATCCGGTGCGTTCGCGGCAGCCGGCACACGACAGGCCCGTTCAAGGCTTGGCCCTTTGCGAGGATTGCCGTGGCTCCGGCTTGTCGGTTCGAAAGTGTCTGGCGATCTGCCCCCACATCCGCTTCAGCGGCAGGACATAGAGCCCTGCGAGCGACTGATAGTCGCGCACGTTGCGTTCGATCAACCCGAATTTGAAGTCCTCGTCGGGTCTGGGAACGCATAGGGTTCCGAACAGCCGGTCCCAGAACGAGAAGAGCAGCCCGAAGTTCTTGTCGTAGTGGCGTGGGTCGGTGCTGTGGTGCAACTGATGCCAGTGCGGGCACAAGATCAGGTTGTTCAGCGGCCCAAACGAGATCTTGAAATGCGTGTGCCTGACGAAATCCATCATCAGGATGTTGCGTATGATGTAGACGTTGACGCCGAAGACCGTCAGCTCGACGAGGTTCAGCGACACCAGCGACCAGATGCCGAAGCAGATGCCGGGAATGACGCCGTCCCAGGCCCGGTTCATCAATTCGTCGAGCGGGTGGACGCGGTCCTTGGTGATGCCGACCATCACCTCGGCCGAATGGTGCACCTTGTGCAGTTCCCAGAGCACCGGATAGCGGTGCTGGGCGACGTGATAGAGATAATACGAGATGTCGTAGGCGAGCAGCATCGTGACGGTGAAGATCGTCACCGTCACCGGCCCTGCCGGCCCCTCGATCAGGGGCGGCTGGATCGATAGCAGCGTCGAGAGCAGCCAGTTCGTCGCATAGCCGACGGCGCCGACGAAGACGATGCCGGCAGGCAGCATGAGGAATGGCATGAGGGCCTTCCTCGTCACCCAGAACAAAAGATCGGCTCTCGCCGAGGGATGGGTGATCACCTCGTGCGGAACCGCGAACTCGAAGAATTCTTTCCAGCTCTTTTTCTCGACCGTGCGCCAATAGGCGACGAGGGCGCTGGCCAAAGCGGTCAACAACAGAAGTCCGGTCGCCAGCAGGCCGGCGCCGGAAATCCGGTCAAGCACCTTGTAGACGATATCGCTGGCCATTTCCAAGATTGACGCCTCTTCATCCCGTTTTGCGGGCTGTCGCAGTCATAACATTTAGTCCTCAAGCAAATGCGACGAAAATAGGTTAACAATTTATGAGATTTCTGGAATTCGGGGCAGTGATCTGCAAACGGCGACGCCTCATGCTTCGGCAGTCACGCGCCTCATGCTTCGGCAGTCACGCGCCTCAACGAGTGTAGTTTTCAAAGGATAGTGGGCGTGACAGAACTAACCACCATCGTCTCAAAGCCCAATATTGCTGGGATGATGGTTGGAGTGGGTGACGAATACCTCCCGCAATGTCCGGTTGGCGCCCTTGCCATCGTCTTCGGCTTTCGCCATGAAGGCCGATGAATTCGCCTCTGCCAGCCAGCACCCGCCAGCGGCTCGACGACCTGCTCGTCCAGCGCGGGCTGTTTGCCAGCCGCTCGCGTGCCCGCGACGCGGTCGAACGCGGCACAGTGACGGTCGACGGTGTCCTCGCCCGCAAGCCGGGCCAGAGTGTTTTGCCGCAATGCCTTGTTACCATCGACGATCCGGCGCAAGGCTATGTGTCGCGCGCGGCACTCAAGCTGATCGGTGGGCTCGACCATTTCAACCTCGATCCAGCCGGCTGCGAGGCGCTCGACATCGGCGCCTCGACCGGCGGCTTTACTCAGGTCCTGCTGGAGCGTGGCGCGGCTCATGTCACCGCGATCGATGTCGGGCATGGTCAGGTGCACCCTGATGTCGGCCGAGACCCGCGTGTGACGGTGATTGAGGGCCTGAACGCGCGCGATCTCACAGCCGCCGATCTTGGCGGTCGTATTCCGGATTTCATCGTGTCCGATGTCAGCTTCATTTCGTTGAAACTGGCGATGCCGCCGGCGCTTGGCCTTGCGAAGGCTGGCGCCAAGGCCATGTTTCTGGTCAAGCCGCAATTCGAGGCCGGTCGCGAAGCGATCGGCAAGGGTGGTCTGTTGAAAGACCCCTACGACGCCTCCCGTGTCGCCGGCCTGCTGCAGGATTGGCTCGACACCGTTCCCGGCTGGCGCTCGCTCGGGCTGCATTTGTCGCCGATCGAAGGCGGCGACGGCAATCGCGAATTCCTGCTCGGTGGGATCAAGGATCGATGAGCGCGCGCTTCAGCATCAGGAAACTTGGCGCCCAGGGTGACGGCATCGCCGAGACCGAGAACGGCGATCTGTTCATTCCCTTTACATTGCCTGGCGAGATCGTCACCGCCGCGCGCGAAAGGGATCGCGCCATGCTGATGGCGGTGCTGGAAGCCTCGCCGCTGCGCATCGATCCCGCCTGCCGCCATTTCACCGAATGCGGCGGCTGCGCCCTCCAGCATTTCGAAGCTGAAGCCTATCGCCAGTGGAAACGCGAAAAGGTGGCGCACGCCCTGAAGGGCAAAGGCATCGATTGCGAGATCGGTGGACTGGTCGCCTGCGCGCCGCACACGCGCCGCCGTGTCGTGCTTGCCGCCCGGCGCACCGATACAGGCATGCTGCTTGGCTTCAACCGTCATCTGTCGCCGGAGATCATCTCCATATCGGAATGTCCGATCTCGCTGCCCGAGATCGTCAGCGCGCTCGGCCCGCTGAAGGCGCTCGCCGAGTTGATATGCGCCACAACAAAATCGTTTCGGCTGGCTGTCACCGTGACCGGTTCGGGCCTTGATGTCGCGGTACACGAATCCGGCAAGCTCGGCGAACACCAGCGCCGTATCGCTGCCAACTTCGTCATGGCCCAGGGATTTGCCCGGCTCTCGATCGATGACGAGATCGTCATCGAACCCAAGAAGCCGGTGGTCATGTTCGGCGGCGTTGCCGTTGCCATTCCGCCGGGCGCCTTCCTGCAGGCAACCGAAGCCGCCGAACAGGCGATGGCCGATATCGTCGGCGGACATCTGAAGCGTGCCAAGAAAGTGGCGGACCTTTTCGCCGGTTGCGGCAGCTTTGCCTTGCGGCTGGCAATGAAATCGGAAGTCCATGCGGTGGAGGGCGATGCGGCAGCCCTTTCGGCGCTCGACCGGGGATCGCGCTTCGCCACCGGGCTGAAGCGGGTGACGGGCGAACGCCGCGACCTGTTCCGCCGGCCGCTGACGTTCAAGGAGTTGAATGCCTTCGATGGCGTGGTGTTCGACCCGCCGCGGGCGGGCGCCGAAGACCAGTCGAAGCAGATCGCTCGTTCGGATGTGTCGTACGTCGCTGCCGTGTCCTGCAATCCGGTGACGCTGGCGCGGGATTTGCGCATCCTCATCGACGGCGGCTACACCTTGAAAAGCGTCACCCCGATCGATCAGTTCCTGTGGTCGCCGCACGTCGAGGCGGTGGCGCTGCTGGAGAAGCCGAAGAAGAGGCGGTAGGTCTTGCTATCTGTTTGACGAAACCGGCTGCGTTGCGAGGTCCGCTTTCCCGAAATCCCAATCGGATTGATCGCTAAAGTTGTGGATCATAGCCGTTGCGGTTGAACCCGCCGTTCAAAAGGGCATAATCCAAGATGGGATCGGGTAGGGGGAGGAAGATGATTTCACCAGGATTCGTTGCTGAGATTTTTGGCTCGGCGCTCGTCATGGCGCTCACCGGTGCGTTGCTCGCTTGGGTCTTGAGAAAGGTCATCCGTATAGGCTTACTGTCATCCTATGCGCTTGGCATCGCGGTTATGACGTTTGTCGGCGCAGCGCTGTATGTATTCGGCCACAATGGGACCGTCGACTACCTAAGTGCCTGGATCCAGTATGCGATCGGCGGAGTGGTCGGCTTCCTGATTTTGTATGCTACGTCGCGCCGGTCTGTCAGTAAGACGTAGCCAATGGCTCCAGTGGCCATCGCATCAAACCCGCGTGCCGCCCACCGTCATCTGGTTCATGCGCAAATGCGGCTGGCCGACGCCGACCGGCACGCCCTGTCCGGCCTTGCCGCACATGCCTATGCCGGTGTCGAGCTTCATGTCGTTGCCGATCATCGAAACGCGGTGCATGGCATCCGGCCCGTTGCCGATCAGCATCGCGCCCTTGATCGGCTGCGTCACCTTGCCGTTCTCGATCATGTAGGCCTCGGTGCAGCCGAACACGAATTTGCCCGAGGTGATATCGACCTGGCCGCCGCCGAAGGACACGGCATAGATGCCGTTCTTGACCGAGGCGATGATTTCGTCCGGCTCCATGTCGCCCGCCGTCATATAGGTGTTGGTCATGCGCGGCATCGGCTGGTGGGCATAGCCTTCGCGCCGGCCGTTGCCGGTCGCCGTCATGCCCATCAGCCTGGCATTCTGGCGATCCTGCATGTAGCCGACCAGTTTGCCGTCCTCGATGAGCACATTGCGGGCCGAAGGCGTGCCTTCGTCGTCGACGGTGAGCGAGCCACGCCGCTCGGGCATGGTGCCGTCATCGACGACGGTCACTCCCTTGGCGGCGACCTGCTGGCCCAGCAGTCCGGCGAAGGCCGAGGTCTTCTTGCGGTTGAAATCGCCTTCGAGCCCATGACCGACGGCCTCGTGCAGCATGACGCCCGGCCAGCCGCTGGACAGCACGATGTCGAAAGTGCCGGCCGGCGCCGGTATGGCCTCGAGGTTGACCAGGGCTTGCCTGAGCGCCTCCTTGGCGGCGTGCTTCCAGCTGTCTTCGACCAGGAATTCGCCAAAGGCCTTGCGGCCGCCCATGCCGTAGGAGCCGCTCTCCTGGCGGTCGCCATCGCCGACCACGACAGAGACGTTGATGCGGACCAGCGGGCGGATGTCGCGCACCACCTGGCCGTCGGCGCGCACGATCTCGACATGCTGCCAGGAGGCGGCAAGCGAGGCTGAAACCTGGCGAACGCGCGGATCCTCGGCGCGCAGCCATGCGTCGATTTCCTGCAAAAGCTTTGCCTTGGCCTCGAAGGAAGGCGAGGGGATCGGGTTCTCGTCGCCGTAGAGATGGCGGTTGGTGCGGGCGGGTGCGGCGGCAAGCGTGCCGGAATAACCACCCTTGACGGTTGAAACGGCATCCGCGGCGCGCAGCAGCGAGGCCTCGGAAAGATCGCTAGAATGCGCGTAGCCGCTGGCTTCGCCTGCGACGGCGCGCAGGCCAAAGCCCTGGTCGGTGTTGAAGTTGGCGGTCTTCAGCCGGCCATTGTCGAACATCAGCGCTTCGCTCTCGCTGTATTCGAGAAACAGCTCGCCGTCGTCGGCGCCGTTGATGGTCTCAGCGACGATCTGCTTGATGCGATCGTCTGAAATATCGAATTGGCCGATCAGGCTGTTCATGGCGCGTCCGTTCACAGGAGGAATGGGTCTTTGCCACGATGTAGGCGCGAAGGCGCGCCGAGACAATCGTCCTGCCGCATTGTAAAGGCAAATGCACTCCGACGTCAGGTTCTCGGCGTCGCTTTTGTCAGGGCAGGGCGGCAAAACCGTCGGCGAAGCCCTTGAGATCGACCGGGATGCCGATGCCTTCTTCCGGGGTCTGGAAGACGATGAAGGTGGCCGACGTGCCGGTCTTCAGCGTGTCGAGCAGCGGCTTTTCGAGAATGACCTCGGCATAGCAGCCGTCCTGGAAGCAGCGCACGAAATAGGCGCGGCCGATGTCCTTGCCGTCGACATTGAGGCCGAGCCCGTTCGGCAAAAGCACGCCGAGCGGTGCCAGCACGCGCAGGATCTCCGCCTTGTTGTCGGCGGTGCGCAGCACGACAACCGACAGTCCCATCTCCGGACGGTCCTCGGCGACGACGTTCTGCATCATCACGCATTGTTCCGACGTGGCGCCGGCCGGCGTGTCGCAAATGATCGACCACGCGCCATGCGTCGAGCGCACCGTGCCGCTCGGTTGCGCGGCGTTGGCCGTGCCGGACAAGCCGATACCGGACAGGGCGGCGAGAACGATGACCTTCGCCCAGTTTCTCGAAAACCGAGAGTTTCTCGAAAGCCAAGGGGTCATGACGGCTCCATTGCGAATCACGGCACTTTAAGCCGCGCCAAAGCCAAGTAAAGGACGAGACCGCAGCCGGTCTGCCCCGAAAAAGCCAATGCGGCGCTTTTCCCTGTCAATTTCGCCCGAATTGCGACGTCCGGCACGAGCGGCCCGCAAGAATGCGACCGTTGGCCCAACATAGGCGATTCGGGGCCACCGTCGCTGCCTTCAAAGGCACATCCGGGCTTGCGCGCAAAAATGCCGCACGGTTTCGCCCGCTCCTTTCTTGCGGAGGGAAAAAGAGTATGGTTTGAACCAGTTTGAGACTGTCGGGATTCCCGTCCCGGCATTATTCGTTATTCTCGTGGATACCGCCGCGAGGAACTGGGAGACGATGAGGGCGATGAGAAATTTCCTGGCAAACGCCAAGTTTCCAGCAAGTGCCAAGCTTCTAAGTGCTTGTGCCGCTGTCACGTTTTTCGCCGGCACATCCGCCCATGCCGACCAGCCAAAGAACTGGGAGACAACCTTCCAGGCGCCGGCGACCGATATGATGCGGCAGATCGAGTGGTTCGGAAACTACACGATGTGGTTCATCGTCCCGATCACCATCCTGGTGCTTCTTCTCCTCGCCTATTGCATCGTGAGATTCCGCGCGAGCGCGAACCCGGTACCGTCCAAGACCAGCCACAACACGCTGATCGAGGTGATCTGGACTGTCGGCCCGGTCGTCATCCTGCTTTGCCTCGCCATTCCCTCGTTCCAGCTGCTGACCGCGCAGTACACTCCGCCGGAAGAAGCAAAGCTGACCGTCAAGGCGACCGGCAACCAGTGGAACTGGGACTACGAATACCAGACCGAGAACACGCTCTCCTTCAACTCCGCGATCCTCCAGGAAACTGACCGAGCCGCCGCCGGCAAGGAGGACCGCAAGGAATATCCGCGCCTGCTTGCCGTCGACAATGAACTGGTGGTGCCGGTCAACACCATGACCCGCGTGCTTGTTACCGCGACCGACGTGATCCACTCCTTCGCCATGCCGTCGTTCGGCATCAAGATCGACGCCGTTCCGGGCCGCACCAACGAGACCTGGTTCAAGGCGGAGAAGGAAGGCCTCTACTACGGCCAGTGCTCGCAGCTCTGCGGCAAGGACCATGCCTTCATGCCGATCGCCATCCGCGTCGTCTCCGATGCGCAGTTCAAGACCTGGCTGGCGGCGGCCAAGACCGATCTGCCCGGCGCCAACAAGACGCTGATGGCCGAGGTCGACGGCCGAAACAAGGTAGCGGCCGCCGGCAACTGATGCCGCGGCCAGAAAAGATCAGGGAACGGAGCGGAACATGGCAGACGCTGCAGCTCACGACGGGCACGACCACAAGCCTTATCACGGCTGGGTGCGCTGGGTTTATTCGACCAACCACAAGGACATCGGTACGCTCTACCTGATCTTCGCGATCATGGCGGGCATCATCGGCGGCGCCCTGTCGGTTGCCATCCGCATGGAGTTGCAGGAGCCGGGCATCCAGATCTTCAGCGGCCTGGCGCAGATGGTCTACGGCATGAACGGTGACGCCGCGATCGACGGCGGCAAGAGCATGTACAACGCCTTCGCCACCGCGCATGCGCTGATCATGATCTTCTTCATGGTCATGCCGGCGCTGATCGGCGGTTTTGCCAACTGGATGGTTCCGATCATGATCGGCGCACCCGACATGGCGTTCCCGCGCATGAACAACATCTCCTTCTGGCTGCTGCCGCCGGCCTTCATCCTGTTGCTCACCTCGATGTTCATGCCGAGCGCGCCGGGCGCCTTCGGCGTCGGCGGGGGCTGGACGCTTTATCCGCCGCTGTCGACCTCGGGCCAGCCCGGACCGGCGATGGATCTGGCGATCCTGTCGATCCACATTGCCGGTGCGTCGTCGATCCTTGGCGCCATCAACTTCATCACCACCATCTTCAACATGCGCGCGCCCGGCATGACGCTGCACAAGATGCCGCTGTTTGCCTGGTCGGTGCTGATCACCGCCTTCCTGCTGCTGCTGTCGTTGCCGGTTCTGGCCGGCGGCATCACCATGCTGCTCACCGACCGTAATTTCGGCACGACCTTCTTTGCTCCCGATGGCGGCGGCGATCCGATTCTGTTCCAGCACCTGTTCTGGTTCTTCGGTCACCCGGAAGTCTACATTCTGATCCTGCCGGGCTTCGGCATCATCAGCCACGTCATCTCGACCTTTTCGAAGAAGCCGGTGTTCGGTTATCTCGGCATGGCCTACGCCATGGTGGCGATCGGGGCCGTCGGCTTCATCGTCTGGGCGCACCACATGTACACGACCGGCCTGTCGCTCGACACGCAGCGTTATTTCGTCTTCGCCACCATGGTCATCGCGGTGCCGACGGGCGTGAAGATCTTCTCCTGGATCGCGACGATGTGGGGCGGGTCGATCTCGTTCAAGACGCCGATGCTGTGGGCGCTGGGCTTCATTTTCCTGTTCACCATCGGTGGCGTCACCGGCGTCCAGCTGGCCAATGCCGGTCTCGACCGCTCGCTGCATGACACCTATTTCGTCATTGCCCACTTCCACTACGTGCTGTCGCTGGGCGCGGTGTTCGCCATCTTCGCCGGCTGGTACTACTGGTTTCCGAAGATGACCGGCTACATGTACTCGCCGGTCATCGCCAACACCCACTTCTGGGTCACTTTCGTCGGCGTCAACCTGATCTTCTTCCCGCAGCATTTCCTCGGCCTCGCCGGCATGCCGCGCCGTACCATCGACTATCCGGACGCGTTTGCCGGCTGGAATTATGTGTCGTCCATCGGCTCCTATATCTCAGCCGTCGGCGTCCTGATCTTCCTCTATTGCGTGTTCGAAGCTTTCCAGAAGAAGCGGATCGCCGGTGCCAACCCGTGGGGGGAGGGTGCAACGACTCTCGAATGGCAGCTGCCTTCGCCGCCGCCTTTCCACCAGTGGGAACAGCTGCCGAAGATCAAGTAAGGCGGCTTCCCGCTCGAATACGAAACCGCCGGTTCGCCGGCGGTTTTGGCCAACGGAATAATGGACTTAAGTACGCATGGCCCTTGTCGACGACCCATTGACTGACGAAGCGGGCTTTCGCATGTCGGAAGCAACAGCGGGCGATTTCTTCGCCCTGCTGAAGCCGCGCGTCATGTCGCTGGTGGTGTTCACAGCCTTTGTCGGCATGGTCGCGGCACCCGTGACCATCAATCCGCTGCTGGCGGTGATCGCCATCCTGGCTATTGCCATTGGCGCTGGCGCCTCGGGCGCGCTCAATATGTGGTACGACGCCGACATCGACGCGGTGATGACAAGGACCGCCAGCCGTCCGGTCCCGTCCGGTCGCATCCAACCGCACGAGGCGCTGAGCTTCGGTCTGGTGCTTTCGGTGCTGTCGGTGATGACGCTCGGCGTTCTGGTCAACTGGCTGGCGGCGACGCTGCTGGCCTTCACCATCTTCTTCTATGCCGTCGTCTATACGATGTGGCTGAAGCGCTGGACGCCGCAGAACATCGTTATCGGCGGTGCTGCCGGCGCCATTCCGCCCGTGATCGGCTGGGCCGCGGTGACCGGCACGGTCAGCCTTGAAAGCATCGTCCTGTTCCTGATCATCTTTCTGTGGACGCCGCCGCATTTCTGGGCGCTGGCACTGTTCAAGTCCGAGGATTACGCCAAGGCCGGTATCCCGATGATGCCGAACGTCGCCGGACACGCCTCGACCCGCCGCCAGATATTCGCTTACGCGCTGGTGCTGGCCCCCGTCGGTGTGCTGCCGTGGCTGCTTGGCTATACCACGCCGGTCTACGGCGTCGCCGCCGCGCTGCTTGGGCTGGGGTTTGTCTGGTACGCATGGAAAGTGCTTGCCATGGCCGACGACGACCGCGTCATGAAACCGGCCAAGGCCTTGTTCGCCTATTCGCTGCTTTATCTCTTCGCCATCTTCGCTGCCTATCTGGCCGACAGCGTTGTCGAACGCGCGCTTGCCATGGGCGGAGCATGACCATGATCGAAGAAAAGCTCGAACTGGTCACGCTGACCGAGCGGCAGAGGAAAGCCAGACGCAACCGTTCGGTCGCCATCGGTGTAGCGCTGGCTGTACTGGTCGTCATTTTCTACATCGCGACGATCGTGAAGTTCGGCCACAATCTGTCAGGCACGATGTGATGAGCGTCGACACGCCCAAAAGACCGGCCGGGAAGAGCGGCAACCTCGTCGTCGCAGCCGTCTGCCTTGCCTTCTTCACCGGCATGATCGGCATGGCCTATGCCGCGGTGCCGCTCTACAAGATGTTCTGCCAGGCGACGGGCTATGGCGGCACGACGCAACGTGCCGAGAAGCAGTATGCCGGCCGCGTGCTCGACCGTGAGATCACCGTCCGCTTCGATGCCAACATCGCCGGCGTGCCGTGGGACTTCCAGCCGGTCCAGCGCTCGGTGACCATGAAGATCGGCGAGACGGTGCAGGCGCACTACAAGGCCACCAACAAGTTCGATCGCCCCGTGACCGGCCGCGCCACCTTCAATGTGCAGCCGGAACTGGCGGGACCCTACTTCAACAAGGTCGAGTGCTTCTGCTTCACCGACACGACGCTGAAGCCCGGCGAGACGCTGGACATGCCGGTCCTGTTCTATGTGGACCCTGATATCGTCAACGTGCCCGAACTGAAGGACGTCAAGACGATCACTCTGTCCTATACGATGTTCCCGGTCGAGAAGACCAAGCCGGTCGCCTCCTCGGAGCCGGCCCAGGGCAACAGCAAGACAATTTCCAATACCGAAGAAAATCTCGGGGGTTGATATGGCAGACGCGCACGCAAAACCACAGCATGACTATCATCTCGTCGATCCGAGCCCATGGCCTTTCCTGGGCTCGGTAGGGGCGCTCGTCATGGCCTTTGGCGGTGTCTGCCTGATGGAGTACCTGAAGGGCGGTTCCTTTCCGATCTTCGGCTTCAACATCGCCAATCCGTGGCTGTTCTTCATCGGTCTGGTGATCGTGCTCTACACCATGTTCGCCTGGTGGTCGGACACGATCAAGGAAGCGCATGAGGGCCATCACACGCGGGTCGTGTCGCTTCATCTGCGCTACGGCATGATCATGTTCATCGCCTCGGAGGTGATGTTCTTCGTTGCCTGGTTCTGGGCCTATTTCGACGCCAGCCTTTTCGCCGGCGAGGTGCAGAACTACGCACGAAATACATTTACCGGTGGCGTCTGGCCGCCGAAGGGCATGGAGGTTCTCGATCCCTTCCATTTGCCGCTCTACAACACCGTCATCCTGCTTCTGTCGGGCACCACGGTCACTTGGGCGCACCATTCGCTCATCCATGGCGATCGCAAGGGATTGATCAACGGCCTGGTGCTGACCGTCGGCCTCGGCATGCTGTTCACCATGGTGCAGGCCTACGAGTACATGCACGCTCCGTTCGGCTTCAAGGATTCCATCTACGGCGCCACCTTCTTCATGGCGACCGGCTTCCACGGTTTCCATGTCATCATCGGCACCATCTTCCTGCTCGTCTGCCTGATCCGGGCGATGAAGGGTGATTTCACCCCCAAGCAGCATTTCGGCTTCGAGGCGGCCGCCTGGTACTGGCACTTCGTCGACGTGGTCTGGCTGTTCCTGTTCGCATCGATCTACGTCTGGGGATCGGTCGGCGCGGTGGTCGAAGCTCACTGATCTAGCTTTTAGGATTTCGATTTGGGGAGGGGCGGCCGCGGCGACGTGGCCGCCTTCTTCTTTTCGGCGCAATGATCGCCGATCCGTAGCCGATGCGGCCGACGATTCCCTGTGCCATTTGCGCATTCATGATCATGACGTTGCCGAGCTGCTTCAATTGGTCGACTGGACCGACGACTGCATTGCGGTTACGGACTCCGACATGGACGAAATCTGGGCAATGGTGGCCGATGGGACACCGATTGAGATCGAGCGGTAAGCAATGAGCGACGACGCTTCCATGAGCGACGACAAGGCGATCTGGCCTCCGATCGACCCGATTTCGGCCGGCCTGCATGGCCGCTGTCCACGCTGCGGCGAGGGGCGGCTGTTTGCCGGGTTCCTCACCGTCGGCAAGCGCTGCGTCAATTGCGGCCTCGACTATTCCTACGCCGATGCCGGCGATGGGCCGGCGGTCTTCGTCATCCTGATCATAGGTTTCATCATTGTCGGCCTGGCGCTCTGGGTTGAAGTCACGCTGAGCCCGCCGCTCTGGCTGCATCTGCTGGTCTGGATCCCGCTGGCTGTCGTGTTGTGCCTGACGGCGCTCCGGCTGATCAAGGGCGTCCTGCTCACCCTGCAATACCGCAACAAGGCGGCCGAGGGGCGGCTGGATCGCGGCGAATGAGCGAGGCATCCTTCAAAGCCGGTGGCCATTCGCGGCCACGGACGGCCTTGCTGTTCGGCCTTGGCACGGCACTGTTCCTGATCCTGCTGGCGCTCGGCACCTGGCAGGTCCAGCGCCTATACTGGAAGGAAGGTCTTCTTGAGACCATCGACCAGCGCACCCACTCAGCGCCACGGCCGCTGGCCGAGGTTGAGAAAGAATTCGCCGCCACCGGGGACGTCGACTACACGCCGGTCACCGCCACAGGCACGTTCCTGCACCAAGGTGAACGGCATTTCTACGCGACCTGGGAAGGCGACGCGGGTTTCAATGTCTACACGCCGCTTGCCCTGGACGATGGCCGCTTCGTCCTGATCAATCGCGGCTTCGTGCCTTACGATCTGAAGGACGCCGCCAAGCGCGCCAAGGGACAGGTGACAGGCAAGGTGACGGTCACCGGGCTCGCCCGCAATCCGCTGCCGGCAAAGCCGTCTATGATGCTTCCCGACAATGATGTGGCGAAGAACATCTTCTACTGGAAGGACCGCGACGTGATGGCGGCGAGCGCCGGGTTGCCGGCGGGCGCTGCGCTGGTGCCGATCTTCATCGACGCCGACAAGACGCCAAATCCAGGCGGCTTGCCGGTGGGCGGCGTCACCATCATCGACCTGCCGAACAGCCATCTGCAATATGCGATGACCTGGTATGGGCTTGCTGCTGCGCTCGCCGCCGTGCTTATCCTGCGACTTCGCCGTCCCGCGAAAGAGGAATGAACGCGACCGACGCCCGCCTCTCTACCGATGCCCTTGACAGGGCAGGGGTAGGCACCTCATTTCGGCTTTGATCAACCGGCCCGGATTCATGCTTCAGACAACGACCAAACCACCTTTGACGATCCGGCTCTGCCAGCCGCGCGGCTTTTGCGCCGGTGTCGACCGTGCCATCCAGATCGTCGTACTGGCGCTGAAGAAATATGGCGCGCCGGTCTATGTCCGCCACGAGATCGTGCACAACCGTTACGTCGTCGAGGGGCTGCAAAGCCTTGGCGCCGTCTTCATCGAGGAACTCTCCGAGATCCCGGCCGAACACCGGCAGTCGCCAGTCGTGTTCTCGGCGCATGGCGTACCGAAGTCGGTGCCGGCGGATGCCCAGGCACGCAACCTCTTCTATCTCGATGCCACCTGCCCGCTAGTGTCGAAGGTTCACAAACAGGCAATGCGCCATCAGCGGCTTGGCAGGCATGTGCTCTTGATTGGCCATGCCGGACATCCCGAGGTGATCGGCACCATGGGCCAACTGCCGGACGGCGCGGTGACGCTGATCGAGACCGAAGCCGATGCCGCCAAGCTCGCGCCTGCCGACCCGCAGGCGCTCGGCTTCGTTACCCAGACCACGCTGTCGGTCGAGGACACCGCCGGCATCATCCGCGCCTTGCAGGATCGCTTTCCAGCCCTGCAGGCGCCGGCGGCGGAATCGATCTGCTACGCCACCACCAATCGCCAGGAGGCGGTCAAGGAGACCGCGGCCGGCGCCGATCTCTATTTGATCGTCGGCGCACCCAATTCCTCCAACTCGCGGCGCCTCGTCGAAGTGGCGGAACGTGCCGGCGCCTCGATGTCGCTTCTCGTGCAGCGCGCCGCCGAGATTCCGTGGAATGACATCGCCAACATCTCGACGCTTGGCCTGTCGGCCGGCGCATCGGCGCCCGAAATCATCGTCGACGAGATCATCGACGCGTTCCGGCAACGTTTCGACGTGACGATCGACCTGGCCATCACGGCCACGGAAACGGAGGATTTTCCGGTCATGCGGGTACTGCGCGATGTCGAACTGACGCGGGCCGACATGGCCTTCGTCAATGGAGCCGCGTAAGGCACATGGCGGTCTACACCGACGTTGCGGAAGGCGAACTCAGCGCGTTCCTGAAGCACTATCCGGTCGGCGAACTCCTGTCTTACAAGGGCATCGCCGAAGGCACCGAGAACTCGAACTTCCTGCTGCACACCTCCAGCGGCTCCTACATCCTGACGCTCTACGAAAAGCGGGTCGACAAGGCGGATCTGCCGTTTTTCCTCGGGCTGATGGGCCATCTCGCAAAAAAGGGCGTGTCCTGCCCGCTGCCGGTGACCGCGGATGACGGCAGCGTCATCGGCACGCTCGCCGGCCGGCCGGCTGTCATCATCACCTTCCTCGAAGGGCTTTCGCTGCGGCGGCCGACAGCGACGCATTGCGGCGAGGTCGGCAAGGCGCTGGCGCAGTTGCATCTGGCCGGCGCCGATTTTTCGATGACGCGTCCGAATGCGCTGGCCATCGACGGCTGGCGCAAGCTCTGGAACGCATCCCGCGACCGCGCCGATGAAGTCGAGCCAGGCCTTGCGGCCGAGGTCGATGCCGACTTCGCCGATTTCGAGCGCAACTGGCCGAAAGACCTGCCGCAAGGCATCATCCATGCCGATCTTTTCCCGGACAACGTCTTCTTCCTCGGTGAAAAGCTTTCCGGTCTGATCGATTTCTATTTCGCTTGCGACGACCTCTACGCCTACGATGTCGCCACCTGCCTCAATGCCTGGTGCTTCGAGAAGGATTTTTCCTTCAACCTCACCAAGGGTAGGGCGTTGCTTGCCGGCTATCAGAGCGTGCGTCCCCTAAGCGACCAGGAGAAGGCGGCGCTGCCGATGCTGGCGCGCGGTTCGGCGCTGCGCTTCATGCTGACCCGGCTGTACGATTGGCTAACCGTGCCCGATGGCGGGCTGGTGATGAAACGCGACCCGACCGAGTATATCCGCAGGATGCGGTTCCATCGGGCGATCAAATCTCCTTCGGAATATGGATTGGCCTAATATGGGGTATCATGAGCAAGCAGGTTGAGATCTTCACCGACGGCGCCTGTTCGGGCAATCCCGGTCCCGGCGGCTGGGGCGCGATCCTGCGCTTCAATGGCACCACCAAGGAGCTTTCCGGCGGTGAGGCCGAGACGACCAACAACCGCATGGAACTTCTCGCCGCCATCTCGGCGCTGAACGCGCTGAAGGAACCTTGCGCGGTCGAACTTCACACCGACAGCAAATATGTCATGGATGGCATCTCCAAGTGGATCCACGGCTGGAAGAAGAACGGCTGGAAGACCGCCGACAAGAAGCCTGTGAAGAACGGCGAGCTCTGGCAGGCGCTCGATGAAGCCAACCGGCGCCACAAAGTCACCTGGAACTGGGTCAGGGGCCATGCGGGCCATACCGAGAACGAGCGTGCCGATGAACTCGCGCGCGAAGGCATGGCGCCGTTCAAGAAGGGTCCATTCAAGCCTGCTGTGGCCTCAAAGCCAGCTGTGCAGACAAAACAGCCGGCAGTCGCAAAGGTGCGGCGCTCAACCCAGAGCTATTGATCCCGAGAGCGGGGCGGCTCTCGCCCGAGGACCTCTGTCGTGCCGATCCTCTACTACGTCACGCATCCTCAGGTTCAGGTCGATGCCAATGTTCCGGTGCCGGAATGGGGGCTATCCGACATAGGACGGGCGAGAGCGTTTGCAATGCTCGATCAGCCCTGGGTCGGGTCGATCCGGCGTATCGTGTCGTCGGCTGAACGCAAGGCGATGGAAACCGCCGAGATCCTCGCAGCGCATCTGCGTCTTGCCATCGAGGTGAGGGAACGGATGCACGAGAACGATCGCTCGGCAACGGGCTTTCTGCCGCCGCCGGAGTTCGAAGCGGTCGCGGACCAGTTCTTTGCCAATCCACACAAAAGCATTCGCGGATGGGAAAGAGCCATCGATGCGCAGCATCGTATCGTGAGCGAGGTCGACACCGTGCTCCGCACCAACGACGCCGACGACATTGTTTTCGTGGGTCATGGAGGCGTGGGAACGCTGCTGTTGCTATCCCTCAGTGGTCGCGAGATCAGCCGCGAAGCGGATCAGCCAGCCGGTGGCGGCAACTGTTTTGCTTACGATATCGGCGTTCGCGATGTTATCCATGGATGGCGGCCGATCGACAGGCTGCCTTGATCTGTAGGCGTACGCATAGGGCTAGGACGGACTTTTCTGGTGGCTATGCAGTTGCTCAAGGATATGGATGGGAGTAATATTTCCTACTATAGAGCAATGTAATGAGGAAGCAGCGTGGCAAACGTGGAAAAAATGAGCTTGCTGTGACCCCGCAACAGGCCGCCATCATGCGAGAAGCTGTGGAAGCGGGCGAGTATGCCACTGCAAGCGAGATTGTGCGTGAAGCGGTGCGGGATTGGTTGGCCAAGCGCGAACTGCGGCATGACGATATCCGCCGGCTGAGGCAGTTGTGGGATGAAGGCAAGGCAAGCGGGAGACCGGAGCCTGCGGATTTCGATGCGTTGCGAAGGGAAGCTCGGCGAAAGCTGACGGAAGCTTCACCGAATGGCCGCTAGGCTAGTCTGGTCACCTGCGGCCAAAGCGGACCTCATCGACATCTACGTGATGATAGGCAGCGAAAACATACGGGCCGCCGATCGATATTATGATCAGATAGAAGCGCGGGCCATGCAGATGGCAGACCAGCCGCGCATGGGTGATAGGCGACCGGACATTAGGTCTTCCGCACGAATGCTGGTGGAGGCGCCGTTTGTACTGCTCTACGAAACGATTCCGGACGCAGACGATGGCCCCCCTGTTGAGTGGGTTGAAATCGTCTGTGTGGTGGACGGGCGGAGGGATCTGAACCGTTTGTTCTAGCTGTCTATCGTATCAGCAGTGCTGTGCCCCAAAGCCCGAGCGCGAACACCGTGTGCGACACCAAATTGAGCGCCCGGATCAGCATCGGATTGGGTCGCTTCGATGCTGCCCAGCCGGCGCCCATGCCGGGCGCCAGCAGGAACCAGCCGGCGCCGACGGTGACGATGCCGAGGATGAAGGCCGGCAGGAACGTCGGCGCGGCAAGCCAGCCTGCTCCGGCCAGCACCACCAGGATGACGCCGTAGACGATGCCAACAAAATAATGAAAGGCCCAGCCCAGCGCTTTTTCATGCGCGTAGGGCGCTGCACCGCCGATATCGTCGTGAAAGATCTTGTCGCGCAGATGCCAGACCCAGCGACCGACCGGCCCCCAGTTCGGTCGTGGTTGGCCGAACGCCTTGTGCAGGAACATGGCCCACAGGTCCATCGCCACGGTGGCGCCGATGCCGATCACGATAGCGCGCCAGAAGATGTCAAACATCGCTAAGTCCCCCAAAGGCAAGCCCTGGACTACAGGCGCGATCGTGGTTGCGATCCCACGCCCGACGCTGCGCTGAAGTTCAGAGCTGCCCCAGAATATGAGCCGCGCCGGACTCGTCGACACCGGGCTTGGTCTCGACATTGAGTGCTGTGACCTTGCCGTCGTCGACGATCATCGAAAACCGCTTCGAGCGCAGCCCCATGCCGCCTGCGGAAAGGTCATTGTCGAGGCCCACCGCCTTGGCGAAATCGCCACTGCCGTCGGCGAGGAACAGGATCTTGCCCTCACCGCCGGTGAAGCGCGCCCAGGCGCCCATGACGTGCACATCGTTGACCGAAACGACGGCGATGGTGTCGACACCGCGCGCCAGGATGGCGTCATGGTTTTCGAGATAGCCCGGCAAATGGTTGTTGCTGCAGGTCGGCGTAAAGGCGCCGGGAACTCCAAACAGCACGACCTTCTTGCCCGAGAAGATCTCGGCCCCGGTGATCGGCTTGGCGCCATCGGCAGTCATCGTCTTGAAGGTCACATCAGGCAGCTTGTCGCCAACGGAAATGGTCATGAATTCCTCGCTTGGGGAAAGTTGGGAAGAATGTGTCATTGCGTAGCGAACTCAACGGCTTCCTGCAACCGTTCGGGCAGGCTGGATCAAGGGAAAGGCAGAACCCCTTCGACCGCACCCGACGAACTCGTCAGCGTATAGTGAAGCCCGCCATCCGTCGGCGTCGTCGAAGGGCGATCGAGGATCGGCACGGTGAAGATCAGCTTGCCGTCCTTTTCGCTGCGCGCTGGAGTGCCGAACATATAGTCCCGCTCGCCGGCAACGAAGAAATCCGCTGCTTCCGGGTCGCCGGGGAAGCTCGCCTCGACAATCAGCGTCTCGTGGTCGCCGGGCAGCACATTGATGCCGAAATCGGACCTCGCGGGCGCCGGCAGTGCCGTGAAACTTGCCTTCACCAGCGCCGCGTCCTCGGCATTGTCCGGATCGGAAGCAGGGTCGACGGTCAGCCGCGTCTGCACCGGAATGCAGATCGTTTCGCAGATGCCGAGAAAGATGTCGGCATCGATCACCGCCGGCTGGTTCGGCGTCGCCAGCGTGAATGTCACCGGCAGGGAAACCGGATAATTGTAGCCAGCCCATTTGCCATAGCCGTCATCATGGCGCTGGGGGGCAGGAAACGACAGAGCGGCGTCGGCGATGTTGGTGCTGCCTGAGATGTCGAGCTGCGGCGGCACTCCCGCGTCGCCCGGATCGCGCCAGTAGGTCTTCCAGCCGGGCTTGAGCGCTATGTCGAGAACGCCCTGGATGCGGCCGGCGTCATCGGCTTTGCCTGATGTCACCAGCCGGACCTTGCCGCCTTCGCTGTTGTACCATGCGGATGAAGAGGCGGCGGCGGGAAGAGCGGTTGCCGATCCGATGGCAGCGCCGAGCAGCAGGATTTTCAAGCTTTGCATGGCGGTGATTTGATCGTCCGTTCGTGGCCGCGCAATGATCTCATGGCCTTGCCGGTATCATATTTGCGTGACTTCGAGGGGAGAAATGCTCGATCCGACGCCACAGGCTTTGGTAGAATCCCGCACGGCGCATCTTTTCGACGCTTTGGAAACGCGTTACGCTCCCCTTCATGGACTTGTTGCGCCACAAGAAGACGGTCGCCAGCCGCGGCTTTCTCGACGATCAGTTCCTGATTGCCATGCCCGGCATGAAGGACGACCGTTTCACGCGCTCGGTCATCTATGTCTGCGCGCACTCGGATGAAGGCGCCATGGGCCTGATCATCAACCAGACGCAGCAGATGCTGTTTCCGGACCTGCTGGTGCAACTGGGCATCATGAACGAACAGGAGGCGATCCGCTTGCCGGCGCAAGCCCGCGACTTCGTCGTGCGCAACGGCGGGCCCGTTGACCGCAGCCGGGGCTTCGTCCTGCATTCGGGCGACTACCGGGTGGAATCGTCGCTGACCGTTTCGGACGACATCTGCCTGACCGCGACCGTCGACATATTGCGCGCCATATCGTCGGGGCGCGGGCCTCGTCACGCGCTGATGGCGCTCGGCTATTCCGGCTGGGGCGCCGGCCAGCTGGAGACCGAGATCGCCGAGAATGGCTGGCTGACCTGCCCGGCCAATGCCGAGCTTCTGTTCGACACCGACATCGAGCGCAAATACGATCGGATCCTCGCCGCGATCGGCATCGATCTGGCGCATCTCAGTCTCGCCGCCGGGCACGCCTAAGCCTCTTACGCTTGCGTCAGCGGATACTGTTCCTTCAGCGTCTTCAGCACCTGGTCGCCCGGCATCGGCGCGCCGAACATGAAGCTCTGGACATATTCGCAGCCCATCTGACGCAATTCCAGCGCATCGCTTTCGTCCGAAATGCCCTCGGCGACCACAGACAGGCCGAGTTCATGCGCCATGTTGACCATCGATTTGAGCAGCACCGCGCGCTTCGGCGTGTTGTCGTCGACGAAACTCTTGTCGATCTTGATGGTGTCGAAGGGGAAACGCGTCAGATAGGCCAATGAGGAATAGCCGGTGCCGAAATCGTCCAGCGACAGGCCGATGCCGAGCTGCTTCAGCTTGGTCAGCACATGGGCGGTCTGCTCGGGATTGTCCATGACAAGCGATTCGGTGAGTTCGAGGCGGAAGCAGCGCGGCTTCAGATTGGCCCGCGCGATGACCGAGCGGACATCGCTCACCAGATCGCGGCGGATCAGCTGGCGGCTCGACAAATTGACCGAGACCGACAGCGGCGCGTCGCCGATCTGCTTTTGCCAGCCGGCAAGGTCTTCCGCCGCCTGCTGCATGGCGAACAGGCCAAGCTGCACGATCAGCCCGCAGCTCTCGGCGACCGGGATGAAATCCGCCGGCGGGATCATGCCGCGGCGTGGATGGTCCCAGCGCAGCAGCGCCTCGAAGCCGGCGACGCTGCCATCCTCGAGGCGCACGATCGGCTGGTAGGCGAGCGTGAATTCGCGCCGTTCGATGGCGCGGCGCAGGTCGGATTCGAACTGCAGCCTGTCGGTGCCGACGGTGCGGAAAGCCGGGCGGAACGGCTCGATCCTGTCGCCGCCGAAGCGCTTGGCTTGATGCATCGCAAGCTCGGCATCCTTGACCATGTCCTCGGCCGACATCTGCGGCGAATTCCAGGTGATCAGTCCGATCGACGCGGTCAGCACGATTTCGCGCTTGGCGAAGGTGATGGGATTGTTGATGGCATGCTTGATGGCGTCCGCCACGGCGGCAATGCGGGCAGGATCCTGTTCGGACAGCAGCATCAGCGCGAACTGGTCGCCGGCAAAGCGCGACAGCGAATCCTTCGGCTTGAGCAGCCGATGCAGCCGGCGCGCGATGGTCAGCAAAATGGTGTCGCCGGCTGAGATGCCGAGCCCGTCATTGACCTGCTTGAAACGGTCGATATCGATGACGAAGACGGTCGGGCGCACTTTTTCCTCGGTGCGCGCGATCGAGATGATCGCTTCCAGCCGGTTCATCAACAATTCGCGGTTCGGCAGGCCGGTCAGGTTGTCGTGCACGGCGTCGTGCAGCAGCCGCTCTTCGGACTTCTTCTGCTCGGTCACGTCAACCATGGTGCCGACGCAGCGGATGACCTCGCCGTCCGATCCGATCACCGGGCGCGCGCGCAGCGAAAACCAGTGATAGTGGCCGTCGGCGCCGCGCAGGCGGAAGTTCTGCGACACCCGGCCGCGCCGATGTTCGAGTACCACGTCGAGCGTCGTGCGGAATGTGTCGCGGTCGTCGGCATGCAGCACCGGCAGCCAGTTGCGCGCGGCACCGCCGAGGCTGTTGGGCGCCAGGCCGAGCTGGATGCTGACATCGGGCTTGGTGACGACGCGGTCGCGCAGCACGTCCCAGTCCCACACCGTATCGCCCGATCCGGCCACGGCCAGCGCCTGCCGCTCGAGGTCGGAGAACAGGCCTTGATGCAGCGCGCCGCCGGCGAAGGCATGCTGCATGACGGTGAAGCCGATCAGAAGGATGATCAGGATCAGCCCGCCGCCCAACGCCGGCTGGGCGATGTCGTTGTCGAGCATGCCGGTGATCGCCATCCACGATCCGCATAGCCACAACAACACCATGACCCAACTGGGCACCAGCATGATGGCGCGGTCGTAGCCGCGTATGCCAAGGAAGATGATCAGGCCGAGTCCGGTCAGGGCGGTGGCGGCGAAGGACAGCCTGGCAATGCCGGCGGCAACCGCCGGATCGACGATGGCGACGCCGGCGATCAGCACCAGTCCGAGGATCCAGACCAGCGCGCCGTAACTGAAGTGGCCGTGCCATCGGTTGAGATTGAGATAGGCGAACAGGAACACCACGAAGGTTCCCGCCAGCGCCACCTCCGTTCCCGCTCGCCACATCTGCTCATTGCCGGGCGATATTTCGATGATCTTGTTGAGGAAGCCGAAATCGACGCAGATATAGGCCAGAACAGCCCAGGCAAGTGCGGCAGTGGCCGGGAACATCGACGTTCCCTTGACCACGAAAAGGATGGTCAAAAACAGCGCCAGCAGGCCGGCAATGCCGATGACGATGCCGCGAAACAGCGTGTAGGAATTGACCGAGTCCTTGTAGGATTCCGGATCCCACAGGTAGACCTGCGGCAGCTTCGGCGAGGCGAGTTCGGCGATGAAGGTGATCACCGTGCCGGGATTCAGCGTCACCCGGAACACGTCGGCGTCGGGGCTGGTCTGGCGGTCGAGCGCGAAGCCTTCGCTGGGCGTGATGGCGGCGATGCGCGTCGAGCCGAGATCCGGCCAGAAGATGCCGGAATTCACCAGGCGGAAATGCGGTGCGACGATCAGCCTGTCGAGCTGCTGGTCGGTGGTGTTGGCGAGCGCGAACACCGCCCAGTCGCCGGTCGAACGCGCATCATTGGCCTCGACCTCGATGCGCCGCACGATGCCGTCCGGTCCCGGAGCGGTCGATACCTGGAAATTCTCGCCCTGGTTCCGGTAGATCTCGACGGCACCCGAAAGGTCGAGCGCGACGTCGTCACGGGCAATCTTGATCGGCTCGACGGCAAAGGCCGACGATGCCGCGCACAGCGTCAGGATTGTCGCGAGGATAAAGGCGAACAGCGGCCCGTTTCGCAGGAAATTCGTCAAAAATCAGTCCTTCGTTCCAACGCCCGGCGGATCGTCCGCGATCCGGGCGTAGAGGTAGTGGTCCTGCCAGATGCCGTTGATCCTGAGATAGGATCGCAGAAGTCCTTCGCGCCGGAATCCGGCTTTTTCAAGCACGCGGATCGACCGGGCGTTGTCGGGAATACAGGCCGCTTCGATCCGGTGCAACCTCAGCGTATCGAAGGCGAAGCGGGTCACCACCTTGACCGCGTCGGTCATCAGGCCGCGGCCGCCAAAGCGCTCGCCGATCCAGTAGCCGACATGGCCGCTTTGCGAGACGCCATGGCGTATGTTGCCGAGCGTGATGCCGCCCGCCAGCTTGCCGCTGCTCCTCTCGAAGATGAAGAAGGCGATCGCGGTCCCTTGCGCATAGTCTTCGCGGTAGCGGCTGATGCGCAGCCGCCATGCGTTGCGGTCGAGTTCGTCGGGAGTCCAGCGCGGCTCCCATGGTTCGAGGAAGGCACGGCTTTCGCCGCGCACCGCCGCCCACTCGCGGTAGTCATTGGTGAATGGTACGCGCAGCGTGACGCGGTCGCCCTTCAGCGCCGGCAGGTCACGGCGAAAGAAAGGGAGCGCGAACATGGCGCTTTGAGGGGCTTAGACGGCGAGCTTGCGGGCCGTGGTCTGCGTGCCTGCGAGCGATTCGAGGATCGTCTCGTATGGCGCCAGTGTGCCCACAGGCCCGACAGCGGTAAGCGTCGGCTTGGTCGAGAACAATCGCGACGACAGATCGGTCAGCCGCTCGACTGTCAGCGCCGACAGCCGTTCCATCAATTCCTCCTTGGCGATCGGCCGGCCGAACAGAAGCAGTTGCCGTGCGATCTGCGAAGCCCGGCTGGCCGGGCTTTCGGCGGACATGATCAGCCCGGCGCGATATTGGGCGCGCGCGCGATCGAGTTCTTCCTGCAGGATCTTCTCGCCGGCCTTCTGCAGTTCGTCGATGATGACAGGCACCAGTTCGGCGATGTCGCTCTGGCCGGTCGCGGCATGGACGCCGAAGACGCCGGTGTCGGAAAACCCCCAATGGAAGGCATAGACCGAATAACACAGGCCGCGTTTTTCGCGGACCTCCTGGAACAGGCGCGACGACATGCCGCCGCCGAGGATCATCGACAGCACCTGCGAGGCATAGAAATCGCGCACATGATAGGCGCGGCCTTCGAACCCCAGCACGATCTGCGCGTCCATCAGGTCGCGGTCCTCGCGGAAGTCGCCGCCGACATATTGCGCATATTGCGGGATGGTGCTGTCGGCCTTGCTGCGGAAGCCGCCGAGCTGCTTTTCGACCTCGCGCACGAAATTGTCGTGCTTGATGTCGCCGGCAGCGACGATCACCATGCGCTCGGCGCCATATTGCCGTTCGATGAAATTGTGCAGCTGCTTCGAGGTGAAGGATTTGACGGTTTCCGGCGTGCCCAGGATCGAGCGGCCGATTGTCTGGTGGCGAAACGCCGTCTCGGTGAACCGGTCGAAGACGATGTCGTCGGGCGTGTCGTGCGCGGCGCCGATCTCCTGCAGGATCACATGCTGTTCGCGTTCGAGTTCCTGCGGGTCGAATTCGGATTCCTGCAGGATGTCGGCAAGAATGTCGACGGCCAGCGGCACATCGTCGGAGAGCACCCTGGCATAATAGGAGGTGGTCTCGACGCTGGTGGCGGCGTTGATCTCGCCGCCGACGTCCTCGATCTCCGAGGCGATTTCGAAGGCGCTTCGCCTTTTCGTACCCTTGAACGCCATATGCTCGAGCAGATGGGCCATGCCATGCTCTTCGTCACGTTCATTGCGGGCACCCGATTTGACCCAGGCACCAAGGGCTACCGATTCGATGCTTTGAAGGGTTTCGGTGGCGACTGTCAGGCCGTTCGACAGACGGCTTACCTCAACACCCATATGGCTACTACTCCCTAACGCGCCGCCCGCGCGCGGCGGCCGACGTAATCTTCCACCATTTTCAGGTCGGATGGAAGTACCGTGTATTTTTCCTCCGCTGTCATCAACCCACCTAGCCATGCGGGCAGTGCCGGCGACACGCCGCTGGCGGCTTCGACGGCGGCCGGAAACTTTGCCGGGTGGGCGGTGCCCAGCACCACCATCGGCACGGCGCCCGACGCCTTGCCTGCCGCGACATGCACGGCTGCCGCGGTGTGCGGATCGAGCAGATAGTTGCTGGCCGCGAGCGTCGAGCGGATGGTGGCGGCGACCTCGTCCATATCAGCGCGGCCGGCGTCGAATTCGGACCGCATACCGGCGATTTGCTGGGTTTCGATGGTGAAAGCGCCGGACTGCTTCAGGCCGTCCATGTAGCGCCGCACCGTCGCGGCGTCACGGCCGGAGGCCTCGAACAGCAAGCGTTCGAAATTGGACGACACCTGGATGTCCATCGACGGCGACGTGGTCGCAAAGACGCCTTTGGTTCGGTATTCGCCGGTCGAAAAGGTCCGCGCCAGGATGTCGTTGTCGTTGGTGGCGATGACCAGCCGTTCGATCGGCAGGCCCATCTTCTTGGCGGCGTAGCCGGCGAAGATATCGCCGAAATTGCCGGTCGGCACGGTGAAGGAGACCGGCCTGTCCGGCGCGCCGAGCGACAGCGCCGAGGAGAAATAATAGACGATCTGGGCCATGATACGGGCCCAGTTGATCGAATTGACGCCAGAAAGCGCAACCCGGTCGCGAAAGCCATGATCGTTGAACATATCCTTGAGCAGGCCCTGGCAATCGTCGAAATTGCCTTCGATCGCCAGCGCATGGACGTTTTCAGCCGTCGACGTCGTCATCTGCCGCTGCTGCACCGGCGAGACGCGGCCATGCGGGAAAAGGATGAAGATGTCGGTGCGGCTGCGCCCGGCAAAAGCATCGATTGCCGCCCCGCCGGTGTCGCCCGAGGTGGCGCCGACGATGGTGGCATGCTGATCGCGTTCGGTAAGCACATGGTCCATCAGCCGGGCCAGAAGCTGCATCGCCACGTCCTTGAAGGCGAGCGTCGGCCCGTGGAAGAGTTCCAGGATGAAGGTGTTGGGGCCGGTTTGCACCAGCGGGCAGACGGCCTCGTGGCGGAAGGTGGCATAGGCTTCGCGCACCAGCCGTTCGAAGACGGGTGCCGGGATTTCGTTGCCGAGGAAAGGCGACAGCACGCAGATGGCAAGATCGGGATAGGCAAGGCCGCGCATGGCGCGGATCTCGGCCGCGGAAAACCGCGGCCACTCCCGCGGCACATAGAGCCCGCCGTCGCGCGCCAGCCCAGCCAGCACGGCGTCGGAAAATCCAAGAACGGGGGCTTCCCCGCGGGTGCTCACATATTGCATGTCACAAATCCGTTACTGCTTGGCTTTTCCGTCCACCGCAAGGTGGTTAATTTCTGCGCTGGCTTAGTCGCATTTTTGCCGCGCGGTTGATATACGTCACCAGCTTTGCGAGAGGGAAGTGCAGTTTCATGGCGTTTCGTACATTCAGTGGTCGCTTTTTGGCGGGTCTTGCGCTCACCGGCTTTATGCTTGCCGCCGCCGGCTGCCAATCGGGCGACAATGGCATCCTGAACCTCGGCTTTGGCAAGAAGGACCCAACGGCGCCACCGCCGCCGCAGGATCCCAAGATACTGGCCAGCCAGTTGCAAGCCTATTGTCCCAGAGTGACGGTCCGAGAGGGCACGGCATTCTTCAACACTTACTCCAAGGACGTCCAGAAGCCCAAGCCCAGGATTAAGAAGACAGGCGACGCCGCGCAGGATGCCGCGGCCCAAGCTGAGGCCGACGCCGCCGCTGCTACTCCGCCCGACGAGTCGGCGAACATCATCTACCAGGCATCGGTCAGCGACGTGACACGCGATTGCAGCCGTGCCAACGGCCAGCTGACGATGAAGATCGCGGTCGCCGGCAAGATCGTGCCGGGACCGAAGTTCTCGCCCGGCACCATCACCATGCCGATCCGCACCGCCGTGATGCACGGCACCGAAGTCCTCTACTCGCAGCTTCACCAATATCAGGTCCAGGTCACCGATCCCTCGGTCGCCACGCAGTTCGTCTTCACCGATTCCAATGTCGTCGTGCCCGAGCCGACGGCGCAGGACTATCAGGCCTTTGCCGGCTATGATGAAAACGCGCCGAAGGCAACGACGGACAAGTCCAAGAAGACCCACCGTAAGAGAGCTGCTGCGACGAACTAGTTTCGTTGACAAAGTGCATCGGAAGACAGGGCAGTGCGAGACCCTCTCATGCCTGAGCGCGCGTCAATGGGACTTCGCCTTCCGGGTCGTCAGGCGGAGGCAGCGATCTGTGACGCGAAGTCGCGATATGGGCGCAGTGCGCGGCCCAGAAGCGCAGTCAGGCGATCGACGTCGCCGGCCTCAGGCAGCATTCCGTCGGTCAAGAACCGCTCGCCCATCAAGCGCATGTCGTAGGCCATCCAGGCAGGCAAGAACTGCTTGAGGTTTTGCTCGAAGCCCTCTGTATTGTCGCCGACGTAGTTGATCGGGCGGGCGAGCACGTCCGACCAGATTGCGGCGATATCCGCCCCGGTTAGTGTCTGCGGACCGACGAGGTTGATCCGCTCGAGCGCAAGCGGCTCTGCGGCCTGTTCGCGGCGCAGCAGCTCAAGGGCGGCGGTCTCGGCGATATCACGCACGTCGATCATGGCGAGACCCTTGGCGCCGATCGGCATCGTGTAGGTGCCGTAGCCGGTGATGATGTCTTCGATCATCAGATCGTTCTGGATGAAGTAGGCTGGGCGCAAGATCGTAGCCTTGAAGTCCATCTGCTCGATCATTCGCTCGACGCCGAACTTGCCCGCGAAATGCGGCACGTTGACGTAGACGTCAGCGTGGAGCACCGAAAGATAGACGATCCGCTCGATCCCGGCCGATCGGGCAATGTTTAGCGCGACCAAAGCCTGCGTGAATTCGTCCGGCACCACGGCGTTCAAGAGGAACAGAGTGGAAATGCCGGACATGGCTTTGCGCAGCAAATCGACGTCGAGAAAGTCGCCCTGCACGACGGATACGCCTGCCGGGAACCTGGCTTTCGAAGGATCGCGGACCAGAGCACGGACGTCGGCGCCGCGCTGGACGAGGTGTTCGACGACTTGGCGGCCAACATTGCCTGTGGCGCCTGTAACGAGAATGGTCATGGAAATTTCTCCTGTTGGATTGCTTGACACGCCCGATATGGGTGGCTCACTAGCAGTCTAACAGACGGAAATTTTGGACGCAGTGTCCCACTGGTGGAACGAGCATGGATCTCCTTGCCCTCGCCGACTTCAACCTCGTTGCCCGCCATGGTGGCTTCGGCAAAGCGGCAAGGGCCACCGGTCGGCCCAAGGCAACGCTGTCTCGGCGAGTCGGAGACTTGGAAAGCAGTCTTGATCTGCGCCTGTTTGAACGAGGTGCGCGCAACCTGAAACTCACCGAGGAAGGGCGGGCGCTCTTCGAGCGGACGGGGACCTTGCTCGCCGAACTGGACGAGACGGCTTCAGCGATCGCCTCGGGCGGTCAGAGACCCAAGGGGAGATTGCGGATCAGCGCCCCTTTACATTTTTCGCAGACCGCAATGGGGAGGATCGCCGCGGGGTTTGCCCTTAAGTTTCCGGAGGTGAGGCTTGAGGTGACGACCGAGGACCGACCTGTCGACATGATCGAGGAGGGCTACGATCTGGTAATCCGAGTCAATCCAGATCCCGACGAAAGCCTGGTCGGACGGGCGTTTCTCCGCGACCGCCTGGTCATTGTGGCGAGCCCCGACCTTCCGCGCACGACCGGCGGACGCGCCGCTCCTGGCGTTGCGCGGGGGCTAGGCGAGGGGCAAACGTGGCACGTGAAGACAGCCGGTGGCCGGTCAACAATTAAAATCGAGCCGGTCCTCACTTTGTCAACGCTCATCATGGTCCGGGATGCGGTGCGAGCCGGCGTCGGTGTTGGACGTCTTCCCATTTCGTTGGTGAGCCACGACTTGGCTGACGGCACACTTGTAAATTGGGGAGATATTGACGGCCCCGAAATTTCACTATGGACGCTCTACCCATCTCGGCGGCTGCTCAGCGCGCGAGTGTCGGCGTTCTTGGATTTCCTAGAACAGGCTTTCCCAAATGGGACGCCGGACGAACTGGCCGCCTATATTGGCAGGTGATGACCGAACCGCTTTCGGGCGTATTCCGATGCACTTTGTCAACAGAACCTAGGCGGCGGCTGGACGTACCTCAGGCGTCCGACCACTCCGACAGCGCCGCGATCACGCTTTTCAGCTCCGCCCAGCGGCGGATCACCGTCTCGGCGCCGGCCTCCGTCAGTGCGTCGGCATGGCCGGGATAGCTGTGGGCGGCACCGGTGAAGCCGATCACGCGCATGCCTGCCGCCCTGGCGCCATGGACGCCGTGCACCGAATCCTCGATGACGAACGTGTTCGCCGGGTTGGCGTTGAGTTTCTCCGCCGCAAACAGGAACACGTCGGGCGCCGGCTTGGTCTTCTTGGTTGGTATCTCCAGCCCCGAAAAGATCCGGCCGGCGAAAAACGGCAGCAGATGCACCTTCTCCAGCATGAATTCGATGCGCTCGGAGCGCGAATTCGAGCAGACGCAGCGCGGCGCGGTTACCGCGGCGACCGCCTCGCGCACGCCATCGATGGCACGCACGTCGCTGCGCAATTTGCGGTCGACCAGCTCTTCGGCGCGGTCGATCAGCGAGACCTGGAACGGGATGCTGGATTTCTCCTCGACCCGCATCATGATGTCCTTGAACGTCAGACCAGCGTAGGTCTCGGCGAGTTCTTCCGCAGAGATTTCGTACCCTGCCAAGGTCAGCAGTTCCGCCTCGACGCGGGCGGCGATGATTTCGGAATCGACGAGAACGCCGTCGCAATCGAAGATGACAAGGTCTGGCTGGGGCATGGTGATCCGGACAATGGGAGGATGAAATGGCCTCGGGAGGCCCAGGCGGCGCGGCATACACCAACAGGGCAGCGTTCGCAAACTCTGCAGTCTTCACCGAATATTTACGCTGATCGGTAACCATAACGGAGAGTAAACAGTAACGCGTGCCTTGGGTGTCAGAATGTCTGCCGTGCGTCTTCTCGACGAGCTATCCCACGCTCCCCAGCAATCCGAATGGCTGGACACGATCCTCAAGGGCGATTGCGTCGCCGCACTCGACCGGCTGCCCGAAAAGTCGATCGACGTCATTTTCGCCGATCCGCCCTACAATCTGCAGCTTGACGGCGATCTGCACCGGCCGGATCAGTCCAAGGTCGATGCCGTCGACGACGACTGGGATCAGTTCGAGAGTTTCGAGGCCTATGACGCCTTCACCCGTGCCTGGCTGCTGGCGGCGCGTCGGGTGCTGAAGCCCAACGGCACCATCTGGGTCATCGGCTCCTATCACAACATCTTCCGGGTCGGCGCCAAGATGCAGGATCTCGGCTTCTGGATCCTCAACGACGTGGTCTGGCGCAAGACCAACCCGATGCCGAATTTCCGTGGCCGCCGCTTCCAGAATGCACATGAGACGATGATCTGGGCTTCGCGCGACCAGAAAAGCAAGGGCTATACCTTCAATTATGAAGCGATGAAGGCGTCCAACGATGACATCCAGATGCGCTCCGACTGGCTGTTTCCAATCTGCACCGGCGGCGAGCGGCTGAAGAACGACAATGGCGACAAGCTGCATCCGACGCAGAAGCCGGAAGCGCTGCTCGCCCGCATCATGATGGCCTCGACGAAACCGGGCGACATCGTGCTCGATCCCTTCTTCGGCTCCGGCACCACCGGCGCGGTCGCAAAACGCCTCGGCCGCCATTTCGTCGGCATCGAACGGGAGCAGGCCTATATCGAGGCCGCCAACGAGCGCATCGACGCGGTGCGGCCGCTGGATGGCGCGGACCTCACCGTGCTGACCGGCAAACGTGCCGAGCCGCGCGTTGCCTTCGTCAGCCTGATCGACACCGGGCTGATGATGCCGGGTGCCACGCTCTACGACGCCAAGAAGCGCTGGGCGGCCAAGGTGCGTGCCGACGGCACGGTGGCGATCGGCGACAGCGCCGGCTCGATCCACAAGATCGGCGCCGAAGTGCAGGGGCTGGATGCCTGCAACGGCTGGACCTTCTGGCATTATGAGCGCAGTGGCGGCCTGACCCCGATCGACGAGCTTCGCCGCATTGCACGGCTTGGCATGGAGCGGGCAGGGGCCTGAGCCCCTGCCAATTGCTTCGGATTTTGTTGATTCAAAAGCTCAACGGATCGCTGGAAGCGATTCAAATCACGCCTTGATTCCGAGACGTTCAAGGTCTGCTTGAAGCGTCTTCGCATCGGTGAACAGCACCGACTGCCAGCCGGCCGCCTTGGCGCCGTCGACATTCTTCTGGCTGTCGTCAATGAACAGCGTCGCGGCCGGTTCGAGGCCGAACGCGGCAACGTGATGATCGTAGATGCCGCGATCCGGCTTGATCATGCCGATCTCGCCCGAGATGGTGACGCCGCGCGGCCGTTCGAGAAAATCGAAGCGCTCGCGCGCCTCGGCCAGCGTGTCGCTGGCAAAATTGGTCAGCATCGTCACGTCGTGGCCGCTCTCGATCAGGCCGACCATGATGGCGACGCTGTCGTCATAGGCATGCGGCACCATTTCGTGCCAGTGGCGGCGGAAACCGCGGATGTTTTCCGCGTGGTCGGGGTGGTCCGCTATCAGCAGCGCCTCGGCCTCTTCCCAGGTCCGGCCGCGGTCCTGCTCTATGTTCCAGTCATGCGTGCAGACATTGTCGAAAAACCACTTTCTCTCCTCGGCATCCGGAATGAGGCGGCTGAACGGAATGTTGGGATCGTAGTGGATCAGCACCCTGCCGATGTCGAAAACGATGTGGCGTATTTCAGTCATGGGGCCTCTTTGCACTGTGTGGTGACGGCTTTTTCGTCGCGCCGGGCATCGCAGCCTCGATTGCCTTTTTCATGACAGTGGGCAACGCCTCGCCGGAAATCTCGTGGGCGAGCGACCAAAAATGCCCTTCCGGCGCATCACCTTTGATGTGGGCGTGAAAGACTTCGAGTTCGAGAGCGAAATGCGTGAAGACATGGGCAATCTGGCCGGCGCGCCGCCAGCTGGCAGGGAAAGGCGCGGCCGCTTCCGTGGTCCCCCCATCGATCCGCGCGGTCCAGCCTGTCGTCGGCACCTCGGTCATGCCGCCAAGCAAGCCCTTCTCCGCCCGTTTGCGCAGAAGGATGGCGCCGTCGCCCCGCACGGCGACGAAGGCCGCGCCGCGCCGCAGCGGCTTGTCGGCCTTGGGCAGGCGCGCCGGGAAGTGCTCGGGATCGCCTGAAACGACCGCGTCGCAGTCTTCGCGCAGCGGGCACAGCATGCAGCGCGGCCGGCGCGGCGTGCAGATGGTGGCGCCGAGATCCATCATCGCCTGGGCGAAGTCGCCCGGTCTTGTCCTTGGCACCATGCGCTCGACATGGGCGCGGATCTCGGGCTTGGCTTCGCTCAGCGGCGTCGTGATAGAAAACAGCCGGGAGATGACGCGTTCGACATTGCCGTCGACGACGGCGGCGGGGCGGTCAAAGGCGATCGCCGTAATTGCCGCCGACGTATAGGCGCCGATGCCGGGCAGCTCTCTCAAAGCCGTCTGCGTGTCGGGAAACCGGCCGCCACGCTGGGCTACCAGATCGGCGCAGGCCTTGAGATTGCGGGCGCGGGAGTAGTAGCCGAGCCCGGCCCAGGCCTTCATCACGTCTTCGGTCGGCGCCGCGGCCAGTGCCTCGACATCGGGCCATTTCTCGACGAAAACGCGGAAATAGGCCTTCACCGCCTCGACCGTGGTCTGCTGCAGCATGACTTCCGAAAGCCAGATGCGATAGGGATCAGGCCTCACGCCGCGCGCATGCTCAATTGGCGTGATGCGCCACGGCAACTCACGGTGATGCACGTCGTACCAGCCAAGCAGGCGGGATGCGATATCGTCGCTATCTCCAGATGCGACTGGGCTGCTATCTCCCGATGCAGCTTTGCTGCTATCTCGGGATGCGGTCTTGCGGGTCTGGTCTGCTGGTGCCATTGATCGGGAATTGGCCTTGGCCGATACTGATGAACGTCGTGGCTGGAGAACGTACATGGCAGGGAGAACGCCCTACGGCAATCCCGTCCCGGTCAGCGACCTCGCGACCAAGATCCTCGATCCGGTGCTGCGCAAGCGTGCCGGCATTTCGATCGGCCTCGTCCAGTCATGGGAAGAGATCGCCGGCCCGCGCCTGGCCAGCCACTCGCGCCCTGAAAAAATCCAGTGGCCGCGCCGCATGCATGAGGACGATCCGTTCGAGCCGGCGGTGCTGGTCATCGCCTGCGAGGGCATGGCGGCGCTGCACTTGCAGCACGAGACCGGCGAGATCATCAACCGGGTCAACGCCTTCCTCGGCTTCACCGCCATCAACCGCATCAGGATCGTGCAGAAGCCGGTGACGGCCGACAAAGGGCGGCGCAAACCGGGCCTCAGGCCGCTGACAGCAGCCGAGAAGACGAAATTGTCCGGCACTGTCGGCTTGGTCGACAATGATGGACTGCGCGCCTCGCTGGAAAGACTTGGCGCCACCATTATAGGGGAGAGGAAGCCATAAGCCCCTTGAAGAACGCCCTGGATTCGTCGTCAATATCTCGCATTCGTGATCGCCCTTGTCAGGTTTTGCGATTGGATTGGGGATCGAGATGCCTTAATTCGCGCCAACTCTCGCCTTTTCGTGCCTTTGCATTGCAAAATCCAACCCTTGTCAGGTGATTCGTATGAACCGTCCCCCGTTTGGCCAAAGCTTGTCTCGCAGAAACGTCCTGTCTTCGCTGGCCGCCATTCCGGCGGTTGCCCTGCTCGCCGCCTGCAGCGACTCCAGCGAGGAGGCCAAGGCCGCGGATGTGAAGCCAGCAGCCCCGGCCGCTCCCGCCAAGCCTGCGACGGCGGCCACGCCGGCCGCCGCTACCGCGCCGGAAGCCCAGGGCACTGTGGATATGGCGGAATTGCTGAAGCCGGGTGCACTGCCCGACAAGCAGCTCGGCAAGGACGACGCCAAGGTCACTATCGTCGAATACGCCTCGATGACCTGCCCGCATTGCGCGCATTTCGCCGAGACCACCTTTCCGGATCTGAAGACGAAGTATATCGACACCGGCAAGGCCCGCTACATCCTGCGCGAATTCCCGTTCGATCCGAGTGCCGAAGCCGGTTTCATGCTGGCGCGCTGCGCCAAGGATAACTATTACCCTATGGTCGACGTCCTGTTCAGGCAGCAGGCGAACTGGGTTGGCGTTCAGAACACCAAGGATGCGCTGCTGCAAATCTCGAAGCTCGCCGGTTTTACACAGGAGTCCTTCGAGGCCTGCTTGACGGACCAGAAACTTCTGGACGATGTGAGATCGGTCCAGAAGCGTGGCGCCAATGAATTCAAGGTCGACTCGACACCGACCTTCTTCATCAACGGTAAGACCTACAAAGGGGCGATGTCGATTGAGGAAATGTCGGCCATCATCGACCCTCTGCTCTGATGTCCAGTCAGCACTGAGGCGGCGGCGCTTCGGCGTGCGCGGCTTCTTGTCGTGCCGCGAATTCTCATCGCAAAACCACCGACATCCGCTTAATGGGCGGCGCGAATGAAGTTTTCGCGCCTTCGCCTCCTCGGTTTCAAGTCCTTCGTCGAGCCCGGCGAGTTCGTCATCGAACGCGGACTGACCGGCATTGTCGGGCCGAATGGCTGCGGCAAGTCGAACCTTGTCGAGGCGCTGCGCTGGGTGATGGGCGAAAGCTCCTACAAGAATATGCGCGCGTCCGGCATGGACGACGTCATCTTTTCCGGCTCGGGCACGCGCCCGGCACGCAACACCGCCGAAGTCACGCTTTTCCTCGATAACAGCGATCGCTCGGCACCCGCTGCCTTCAACGATGCCGACGAATTGCAGGTGTCGCGCCGCATCGAGCGTGAGGCGGGCTCGCTCTACCGCATCAACGGCAAGGAAGCGCGCGCCAAGGACGTGCAGCTCCTGTTCGCCGACCAGTCGACCGGCGCGCGCTCGCCGTCGATGGTCGGCCAAGGCCGCATCGGCGAACTGATCCAGGCCAAGCCGCAGGCGCGCCGCGCGCTGCTCGAAGAGGCGGCCGGCATTTCCGGCCTGCACACCCGCCGCCACGAAGCCGAACTGCGGCTGAAGGCGGCCGAACAGAACCTTGAACGGTTGGACGACGTCGTCGGCGAGCTGGAAAGCCAGATCGAAAGCCTGAAGCGCCAGGCGCGCCAGGCCTCCCGCTTCAAGAACCTGTCCGCCGATATCCGCAAGGCCGAAGCAACGCTCTTGCATCTGCGCTGGACGCTGGCCAAGACCCAGGAAGGCGAAGCGCGCTCGGCGCTTGCCGTTGCCACGGCACTCGTCGGCGACCGTGCCGCCGCCCAGATGGCCGCCGCCAGGGAGCAAGGCATCGGCGCTCACCGCCTGCCGGACCTGCGCGACGCGGAAGCCGCGGCGGCCGCCGCCCTCCAGCGCCTGTCGATCGCCAAGTCGCAGATCGAGGAGGAAGCCGGCCGCATCCGCGCCCGTCAGAGCGAACTCGAGCGCCGGCTGCAGCAGCTCGACGGCGATATCGCGCGTGAGGAGCGCATGGTCCGCGACAATGCGGATATCCTCGAACGCCTTCGCACCGAAGAAGCCACGCTCAATTCGGAAAATGCCGGCGCCGCCGAGCGCGAGGCCAGCACTCGCGCCGCATTCGAACAGGCGGCATCGACGCTTTCGCAAAGCGAGGCCAAGCTCGCCGCGCTGACCGCCGAGCGGGCAGAGGCCGCCGCCTCGCGCAACCAGATCGAACGGACGCTGCGCGACACCGCCGAGCGCCGCGACCGCTTCGCGCGCCAGCTTGCCGACGTCGATCGTGAATTGTCGGAGATACTCTCCAAGGTCGCCGGCCTGCCGGACCCGGCGGAGAAGCGCGTGCTGGTCGAGCAGGCCGTGGCGCTGCTGGAGGAAGCCGAGGCTGCCGTATTGGACGCCGAACACTCGGTGATCGATGCCCGCGCCACGGAAAGCGCTGCCCGGCCGCCGCTTCAGGATGCCAGGGCCGAGCTGGCGCGGATCGAGACGGAAGCGCGCACGCTGGCCAAGATACTCAATGCCGCAAGCGGCGACCTTTTCCCGGCCGTGCTGGAACAGATCAGCGTCGATCGTGGCTTCGAGACGGCGCTGGGTGCGGCCCTCGGCGAAGACCTCGACGTGCCGCTCGACCGCAGCGCGCCGGTGCATTGGGGCGAAAGCGGAATCCAGCCTGGTGACGCGGCTCTGCCCGAAGGCGTCAGGAGCCTTGCCAGCGTTGTTCACGCGCCGGCACAGCTCGCCCGACGCCTGGCGCAGATAGGTATCGTCGAGTCAGGCGATGGCCGCCGGCTGCAGGCGCTTCTTACTCCCGGCCAAAGGCTGGTCAGCCGCGAGGGCGCGCTCTGGCGCTGGGATGGCTTTACCGCCAGCGCCGACGCACCGACCGCCGCCGCGCAGCGGCTGGCGCAGAAGAACCGGCTGGCCGAACTCGATGCCGAAGCCGTGCAGGCGACGCTCGTCCTGCGCCAGGCCGAGGAAGCGCTCGCGCAAGCCGAGCAGGCGCTTCACCTGGCGAGCGAGGCCGAGCGCAACGCGCGCCAGGCCGGTCGTGACGCCCAGCATCGGCTGGACGCTGCCCGCAACGCGCTGGCCGAGGCCGAAAAGGCTGGCGGCGAATTGCAGAGCCGGCGCGCGGCACTGGATGAGGCGCGCGCCCGCATCGTCGACAGCCATGAGGAGACCTCGGCGGCCTTCGCCGAGGCCGAAATGCTGCTGCAGGACGCGCCCGATCTCGGCGACCTGCAGTTGCAGCTCGAACAGTCTTCGGCCAACGTCGCCCGCGATCGCGCCACGCTTGCCGATGCGCGTGCCGTCCATGAGGGTCTGCGGCGCGAAGCCGAGGCGCGCGCGCGCCGGCTCGATGCCATTGGCGCCGAGCGCAGCAACTGGCTGGAACGGGCCGAAAACGCCTCGACGCAGATCGCATCGCTTGGCGAACGCAAAGCCGAAGCCGAGGCCGAACGCGAGCGGTTGGCGGATGCGCCCGATGAAATCGACGCCAAGCGGCGCGCGCTGCTATCGCAACTCACCGAGGCCGAGACCTTGCGCAAGGCGGCGGCCGACCGTCTGCAGGAAGCTGAGAACCGGCAATCCGAAATGGACAAGGCCGCCGCCGGCGCCATCCAGTTCCTGGCCGAGGCACGCGAAACCCGCGTTCGCGCCGAAGAGCGGCTGACGGCGGCCGATGAACGCCGGCTGGAGGTCGAGGCGCGCATCCAGGAGACGCTGAACACGCCGCCGCATCTGGTCATTCGCCACACCGGCCTGGAGGCTGACAGCCCGATGCCGGAAATGGTCGAGATCGAGCGTCAGCTCGACCGGCTGAAGATCGAGCGCGAACGGCTCGGCGCCGTCAATCTGCGCGCCGAGGACGAGCAGAAGGAGCTTTCCGACCGGCTCGAGGCGATCGTGTCGGAGCGCGAGGACATCATCGAGGCGATCCGCAAGCTCAGGCAGGCGATCCAGAGCCTCAACCGCGAAGGCCGTGAGCGGTTGCTTGCCGCCTTCGACGTTGTCAACAGCCATTTCCAGCGGCTGTTCTCGCATCTGTTCGGCGGCGGCACGGCGGAATTGCAGCTGATCGAATCCGACGACCCGCTCGAGGCCGGGCTAGAAATCCTGGCCCGTCCGCCCGGCAAGAAGCCGCAGACCATGACACTGTTGTCCGGCGGCGAGCAGGCGCTGACGGCGATGTCGCTGATCTTCGCGGTGTTCCTGACCAATCCGGCGCCGATCTGCGTGCTCGACGAAGTCGACGCGCCGCTCGACGATCACAATGTCGAGCGCTTCTGCAATCTCATGGACGAAATGGCTGCCACCACCGAGACACGTTTCGTCATCATCACCCATAACCCGATCACCATGGCGCGTATGAACCGGCTGTTCGGCGTGACCATGGCCGAGCAGGGCGTCAGTCAGCTTGTGTCGGTCGATCTGCAGGCAGCCGAAGCGATGCGCGAAGCGAGCTGACGCGGTCCGGCTGTCAACTACCGGTCAGCTGCAATTCAACGCTCGATCACATCCGATAACATTTGCGTTCCAAGTCGTTTCAACGCCGGAGTGGCCTCCATATATGCCTTCTCGGGCCGAGGACCGCCGGCCGATGAATGCGCCACTGCGGCTCGACGCGACCAAACGGCCCTTTTGGAAAGCGGCTTCGCCGCTCGCTTCATCATAGGAGATATCGTCATGCGCACCTTCATGCCAAAAATCATCGCGGCCGCATCGATCTTCGCGGCCATACCGCTTTCGAGCGCCTACGCTGTGGACCGTCACCACAGGGTAAAGGTCGACACCCAGACCACGGCATCGGTGCCAGCGGATCCGGAAGCGAGGGCGGCGTCAGAGCAGTTGCTCGGCGTGAAGCAGGGTATCCGCGCGGCTAGGAAAACTGGCAAGATCACGCAGGATCAGGCCCGCGACCTGATGCAGCAGGCGGATATTATCCAGCACACTGCGTCGACCTCAGCCCGTTCGAAGCTTGGGCAGATCAATGCACTCGATCGGCGGCTTCAGGCTGCCACCGGCCAAGGAACCTATATGGGTGATGGCGCGGATGGCGGCTACTATCCAAACGGCTGACCAACACACGCCCTTCAAAAAACGGCAGCCGGCGTGAACGGCCTCCTCAACCTCACGCCGGCACCGCGACGCGGCGGTGGATGGGCCGGGCTCCTGTAGGGACGCTCGTGCGTGGGGCAGGGCGGTGGTGCCCGCTACGATTGCACCGGATCTTAGAAAAAAGACGGAACCATCATTGAGTCAGACCGGTTGGCCGGGTGCGCGGTGCGAGAGCCGGCCCTAAAAATAGGTTCGCGGCGCGACAAGGTTCTTCTGCTGGCGAACATAAAAACAATAGAAGCCGAACGCTGCGGCGAACCACATGAAGGCCTCACCCATAGCCAGCCGGTTGTTTGAATTGGTAAGGATGGTTAGGGCGAAGAAGACCAGTGTTGAGATGTAGCAGGACCATGCGGCCGGAGCGATAAGCTTGGCCCGCATGGCTAGCAGAACCTGCCTGGCCGACCAGGCGTAAAGAAAGGCAAAGAACGCCAGTCCGACCACACCATAACGCACGGCAATCTCCAGATAACCGTTGTGGAAGACGTTGAAGATCATGGGATGATAGGTTCTGTTCTGCCATTCGGTCAGCCAGCTGGAGCTGGCTCCGAAGATCGGGTGGCGTTTCCAGATCTCGATCGCGTCCGCCCACAGCATCAGCCGTTCCTTGGCTGCAAGCGGAACCGTTTCGCTCGCGATGGCGCGGTCGAAGGCCGGAAGGACGCCATGCCTCAAGACATCCGGAACCAAGGCCTTGGCGAAGATCATGGTGTCGCCGGCGGTGGACGAGAAGATATTGTGTGTTGCGACAATGCCGGCCGCCACGATCGCCAGCACGCCACCCGAAACCAGCAGTTCGCGGCGATGGCCTCTCGCCAGGGTCATGACCGCCAACAAGAGCAGGGCGAGCGCAAGCGCAAGCCAGACCCCCTTTGACCGCATCTCGATGATGTTGACGAGGGCAAACAACAGAACGGCTGTCGACAGCGCCCAATGCAGGTTCTTGGTTGCTTTCCTGAGGTCCGTTCTATGGGCCGTGTATGCCATGAACTGCAGCGTGCAAAGGAAGATGAAACCGGCCGCCACCGACGCGTGGATGGGATTGTTGAAAAGCCGCGGGGTCGGTTGGATGCCTTGAAGCATGTCCGAATAGAAGGTATCCGCCGCCAGGAAGACAAGACTGAGGATCATGAACCAGAGGACGAGCCGTGCGGGCTGCCTGACAAACAGCAGGAACGCGAAGCCGGTCGTCGCATAGAACAGCGGAAACATGTAAATGCCTTCGGCGCCACCCAACTGGTGGGTGCCGAAATAGACGATCGCCAGCCGGATGAAGACGTAGAGCGACCAACCCAGACACAAAAAGCCGACCCAACCGATCAGCGGTTTGCTGTAGGTCCACAAATCCACCCTGAACCAGCGGATGACCGCGACCAGGGCCAGCGCCAGGCCCGCATAGCGGTAGGTGTCGGCCTCGCGCCACACCGCGGAGACCAAGCCGAGAATGGCGAGTGCCGCAAGCAACAGAAGCAAGGTGTGGCGCGGCGCGTTGTCCTTGGCATAGTCCAGGGTTTCTCGCGGCAAAGGGGGCCGCAGCAGGACGTGATGCAGGCGGCGCAGCTCGTCGCTGGCCCGCAAGACTCCTGCACGTAGCCGGCTCGGCCCGCCCAGCCTTGCGAATTTGTAGCTTCCCGATGGACCGGCTATGCCGGAAATCTTGCTGCTGGCGGCGAAGCCAAGCACGTTTTGGCGGACCGAATAGACTTTCAGGCCGGTATCCCAAAATCGTTCGAGTGCGACATCCCATGGCATTTTCATCACGGCGAGCGCCGACAACAGTCCCTGCGCGCCCTCCCGCGTCACCAGATAGGCGGCCGCCGAGCCTTGCGGGCCATGCAGCGCTCGACCGACCTCGTCGCCTGCCGTCGTCTCGACGGCGCGGATGAAGAAACTCATGCGATGGTTGGTCAGCTTGATGACGTCGAAATCCGGGACCGCGGCGATGATGGCTTCGATGCGCGGTATGGTGTTTTCGCTGAAGAGAACGTCGTCCTCGACAATCAGGCCATGGGCGCCGCCACTGGCCAGGAAGGTTTCCAGCGCTTGGATATGGCTGCGGTAACAGGCATATTCGCCGGGCAGAATGTCGCGCCCGCTCAGCTTGCGCGCGGTTGGAAGATCGATCTCCGTCCATTCCTCCTTAGCGAGAGCGCGGCCGTCGATGGCGGCAATGCGCTGCAAGGTCAGGCCGGCCGCTTCGGCGCTGGCGACCAATTCGCTCCAGCGACCGGTCTCGCGATCGAGGTTGATGGCGAAGATAGGAAGGTTCATTGAAGTTCCATGTTGAGCCGCCACCCCTCTGGTCGACCTATGTATGGAAAGAGGGAGATGTTCAATACTGTTCAGACTGCAAAGTGACGATCTCGGTTCGCCGCGATTTGCACTAGGATCCCCTGGCCGCAATCCAAACCCTGGAGAACTGTCCCTAATTCTGGAGAACTGTCCCTAATTAATTAGTGTCTCACCCAAGGGGTGCACTACACCATGTCTCCGGTATAAACCGTAACCTATGTGTCCGGAACGGACCCTAAAGGATGATGGCTGGGGCGCCAGGATTCGAACCTGGGAATGTCGGTACCAAAAACCGATGCCTTACCACTTGGCGACGCCCCAATTGCCGTCAGAGTCGCTTGTGCGGCGCGTTATTAGCAGAGCAGCCGAAAAGCACAATCCTTATGAGCGGCAGTCAGAACGATCAAATTTGGTCAGGCAAAGCAGCGCCGCCGGACGACATGGGCGGCTACTCGGACCACACAGCCATCTCGTTGCCGGCCGGATCGACAAAGTGGAAGCGCCGGCCGCCGGGGAATGAAAAGATCGGCTTGACGATCATGCCGCCGGCGCTCTCGACGGCACCGAGCGTATCTTCCAGATCCTTGCTGTAAAGCACGGGTAGCGGCTTGGCTGGCGCTTCCCCGGCGTCGGCCTGGAAGCCACCGTCCAGGCCTTCGGAAAAAGCCGAATAGGTCGGTCCATAGTCGGTGAACGACCAGGCAAAGGCATTGCTGTAGAAGGCCTTGAGCCGGTCCAGCGTTCCACCGGTCGCCGGCATTTCCAGATAGTCGAGTTTTCCGGACAGTTTCATGAATCACCCCGTTTGTTCCCTTTATGTTCTACCGTAAAAGCCTAGGAATGGCAAGTCTTTTTGACGCATCCTCGGACCGGGCTTTTGCTTAATCGATTGTAGCGGCCGCGCGGCTGCGCCTACGCCTTGCCTTTCGCACTGCAGCATCATATCGCTCCAAAGTCGGACACAGGCGGAGCTTTCCATTTCGCCAATCTTTCCAATCTCCTGCAACCGGAGAGCAAAGCATGACCAAATGGGTTTTCACCTTTGGCGATGGCGCGGCGGAAGGCCGTGCCGGCGACAGGAATCTGCTGGGCGGCAAGGGCGCCAACCTGGCCGAGATGTGCAGCCTGGGCCTGCCGGTGCCGCCGGGCTTCACCATCACCACAGAGGTCTGTAACGCCTATTATGCCAATGGCCGTACCTATCCGGCCGAGTTGGAAGCCGATGTCGCGGTTGCGCTCGATCACATCGGACATTTGACCGGCCGCCGGTTCGGCGACCCGTCGAAACTGCTTTTGGTGTCGGTGCGTTCGGGGGCCCGCGCCTCGATGCCCGGCATGATGGACACCGTGCTCAATCTCGGGCTGAACGACGAGACGGTCGAGGCGCTGGCTGCCGATTCCGGCGATGCGCGCTTTGCCTATGACAGCTACCGCCGCTTCATCCAGATGTATTCCGACGTCGTCATGGGCCTCGACCATGAGGTGTTCGAGGAAATCCTGGAAGACCAGAAGGGCGGGCTCGGCCATGAACTCGACACCGAACTGACGGCGCTCGAATGGCAAGGTGTCATCGCGCTCTACAAGGCCAAGGTCGAGGAAGAACTCGGCAAGCCGTTTCCACAGGATCCGCACGAGCAGCTATGGGGCGCGATCGGCGCCGTGTTTTCGAGCTGGATGAACAATCGCGCCATCACCTACCGGCGCCTGCACGACATTCCCGAAAGCTGGGGCACGGCGGTCAACGTCCAGGCCATGGTGTTCGGCAATATGGGCGAGACGTCAGCCACCGGCGTCGCCTTCACCCGCAACCCGTCGACCGGTGAAAAGATGCTCTATGGCGAGTTCCTGGTGAACGCGCAGGGCGAGGACGTCGTCGCCGGCATCCGCACGCCGCAGAACATCACCGAGGCGGCGCGCATTGCGGCGGGCTCGGACAAGCCATCGCTGCAGAAGCTGATGCCGGACGCATTCCAGTCCTTCGTCACCATCTCCGACAGCCTGGAAAAGCACTATCGCGACATGCAGGATCTCGAATTCACCATCGAGCGCGGCAAGTTGTGGATGCTGCAGACCCGCTCCGGCAAGCGCACCGCCAAGGCGGCGCTGAAAATCGCCGTCGAGATGGCGCGCGACAGACTGATCACAAAAGAGGAAGCCGTCGCCCGCATCGACCCGGCCTCGCTCGACCAGCTGCTGCATCCGACCATCGATCCGAAAGCCGCGCGTGACGTCATCGGCATCGGATTGCCGGCGTCGCCCGGTGCCGCCACCGGCGAGATCGTCTTTTCCTCTGCTGACGCCGAGGAGTTGAAGACGCAAGGCCGCAAGGCGATCCTGGTGCGCATCGAAACCAGCCCCGAGGACATTCACGGGATGCATGCGGCGGAAGGCATCCTGACCACGCGCGGCGGCATGACCAGCCACGCCGCGGTGGTGGCGCGCGGCATGGGCAAGCCTTGCGTGTCGGGTGCCGGCTCGCTGCGTGTCGACTACAAGGCCGGCACGCTGATGGCGATGGGCTCGACCTTCCGCAAGGGCGATATCGTCACCATCGACGGCGGCAATGGCCAGGTGCTGAAAGGCGCCGTGGCGATGCTGCAGCCCGAACTTTCCGGCGATTTCGCCGCCATCATGGAGTGGGCGGACGCGGTACGCCGCATGAAGGTGCGCACCAATGCCGAAACGCCGCTCGACGCCCGCATGGCGCGCTCCTTCGGCGCCGAAGGCATCGGCCTTTGCCGCACCGAGCACATGTTCTTCGATGGCGACCGCATCGTCGCCATGCGCGAGATGATCCTGGCCGACACCGAAAAGGACCGGCGCACGGCGCTCGCCAAGCTTTTGCCGATGCAGCGTTCGGATTTTCTCGAACTGTTCGAGATCATGGCCGGCCTGCCGGTGACGATCCGTCTGCTCGATCCGCCGCTGCACGAATTCCTGCCCAAGACCGAGGAGGAGGTGGCCGAGGTTGCCGCCGCCATGAAGGTGTCGCCGGACAAACTCAGGCAGCGGACCGAGGCGCTGCACGAGTTCAACCCGATGCTCGGCCATCGCGGCTGCCGCTTGGCCGTCTCCTATCCCGAAATCGCCGAGATGCAGGCGCGTGCCATTTTCGAGGCGGCCGTCGAGGCCGGCAAGAAGGCCGGCGCGCTTGTGGTCCCCGAAATCATGGTGCCGCTGGTCGGCCTGGTAAAGGAACTCGACTACGTCAAGGCGCGCATAGATGCCGTCGCCAAGAGCGTCATGGAGGAAACCGGCGTCAACATCGACTATCTCACCGGCACCATGATCGAACTGCCGCGCGCGGCGATCCGCGCCCATGTCATCGCGCAGTCGGCCGAGTTCTTCTCCTTCGGCACCAACGACCTGACCCAGACGACGTTCGGCATTTCGCGCGACGATGCGGCGTCGTTCCTTGAGACATACCGCCAGAAAGGCATTATCGACCAGGATCCGTTCGTCTCGCTCGATATCGACGGCGTCGGCGAACTGGTGCGCATGGCTGCCGAAAAAGGCAAGGCAACACGGCCCGACATCAAGCTCGGCATCTGCGGCGAACATGGCGGCGACCCGGCCTCGATCCGCTTTTGCGAAGAGGTCGGGCTCGACTACGTGTCCTGCTCGCCCTATCGCGTACCGATCGCCAGGCTGGCTGCCGCACAGGCGGCGGTGCTGGTCGCAAAGGCAGGCCGCGGCTAGGATCCGTTCAGATCGAGCTTACGGTTTTGTAAGCCAATTCACGCGAACGTGCTGGCGGCATTGCATAATTTCGACACTGTTCGCGCCCAATTTGCGGACATCCTGCCAATTGTTTCCGGAAGCAGATGTTGCAGACCTCACCCGCGCCGTTTCGCTCTATCCTGGTCATTCAAACGAAGTTCATCGGAGATCTCGTCCTCGCCTCGGTGCTCTCCGAAAACCTGCGGCTTGAATTCCCCGATACTAGGCTTGTGTTTCTGTGCGAGGCTCGCTTCGAGAGCTTCGTGATCGCCCATGGCATCGCATCCGAAGTGGTCACGTTCAGCCGCGCCCGCATGCGCGGCACCCCGCTGGAGCGTGGCAAAGAGCTTTACGCTACGGTGCGGGCGCTGCGCCGCTTCCGCTTCGACCTGACGATCGATCTGGCCGATTCGAAGACGTCGCGGCTCATCAACGGGTTCGTCAACGCAAGGACCCGCGTCGGCTACAATCCTTCCGAAAGACCCTTGCGTATGCTGGAGCGCCAGCCCGCCAACGTTTTTGCCAAGCCCTACGGCTTTGACGGTCAGCATTTTCTGTACCGCTACCTCTCGCCGCTCGAAGCGCTCGGCATCGAACTCCGCAAGGTGATTCCGAGCCTTCAGCCGCTGCCGCTGGAGACGGCGAAGGCATTGACGCTGCTGGGCAAGCACTACCTGCGGCCAAACGCCTTCATCGCCGTGCATGCGGGTGCAAGCTTCGAGGGGCGACGTTGGCAGCCGGAGCGATTTGCCGCGGCGATCGGCGAGATTGTGGGCGAAACCGGTCTGGACGTCGTCCTGGTAGGCGGCCCGGACGAGCGGAAGATTGCCGAACGTATCGTCGCCAGGACCGCGCCGTCGGTCGTCAATCTCGTCGGTGACCTGTCGCTCGAAAGTCTGCTGGCGGTGCTGAAGCAAGCCCGGCTGTTTCTCGGCAACGAGAGCGGCCCGATGCACATGGCCGCCGCTACCGGAACCCCGGTTGTCGGGCTGTTCGGTTTGACGCATCCGTCGCGCTGGGGTCCTGTCGGCGTGCCCAGCATCTCGCTCCAGCCGCCGATGCCTTGCAACTGCCTGGCCAAGGGCCTCTGCCGCGCGCCGGATCCCAGCAGGGCCTGCTGCGTCTGGGGCCTAGAGGTCAAGCCGGTTGTCGACGCGGTGCGCGAGGTTCTTTCGCGCACCGAAATGAAACTGGGACGCGCCATCTGACATTATGGTCGCGCGGACAACCGCTATCGCGGAATGGCCTGTTCACCACACGAACGGTCAAATTGTCGCGCCGCGCGCTTTTCTGCTATCCACCATCCCGATTTCCGCCTTCATGCGGGTCTAGGGATGCCTGCTTGAAACGACCGGTCAGGAATTCGGTTTGCTGCAAAAAAATCTCTGCATGATCGCCATGTCGTTGGCCATGGTATCCGCCGGTCATGCCGCGCCGCTCGTCGAGCCCACGCTGCACATCAGGCCGGAGGCGAGCGGAGCCGGCCGCGTTGCGCTCACGCTCGATGCCTGCGGTGGACAGACCGACAACCGGATCCTTTCGGCGCTGGTGGACAACAAGATCCCCGCCACCATTTTCGTGACCGGCATCTGGCTGAAGCGAAACGCCGCCGCCGTCGAGATCATGCGGGCGCATCCCGATCTGTTCGAGCTGGAAAATCACGGTGGCCATCATATCCCGGCGGTCGACACGCCGCAGAAGATCTACGGCATCCGCAGCGCCGGCAGCCCGGACGCGGTGCTGGCCGAGGTCGAGTCGGGTGCCGCTGCTCTTGCCGGGACCGGCGAGCCGGCGCCGAAATGGTTTCGTGGCGCGACCGCCGAATACAGCCCGTCGGCAATCGCCATGATCCGCAAGCTTGGCTTCAAGATCGCGGGATTCTCGATAAACGGCGACGGCGGCTCATTGCTTGGCGCCAAGGAGACGGCGCGGCGCATTGCGGCGGCCAAGGACGGTGATGTGATTATCTCGCACATCAACCAGCCGACCCATGCCGCCGGCGAAGGCGTGGTGCAGGGGCTCCTGGCGCTCAAGGCCAAGGGCCTGACCTTTGTGCGGCTCGACGATGCCGATGCCGATGGTCTTGGCGATCACGGCACCACCGACTGACCGGTGCATTGATATTCAGGTGATGCCGGCCTGCGAATGTTGGTTTCCTGCGCTTCCGGTACTCACGGACCAAAAGTCCGCTCCGTTCCGGTTCTCGGAACCCACCATTCTCGACTCGGCCTGACCTGAATCTCAATGCACTGACGCCGAGTTCGCCTGGGTTGGAAAATCGCTCAGTCCGGTTTGGCTTCGATGCTGACCTTGCTGGCGTAGAACGCGCCGTGGTTGCGGATCTCAGCCATTTCGTCGAAAGGATGCTCGTAGGCCCACATTGCGTTCTGGCCGGTTTCGCCGGCAGGCAGCACGCTCCAATAGCTTGCATCGCCCTTGTAGGGGCAATGGGTCGAGTGTTCGGTGCTGCTGAGCTTGCCGAAATCGATGTCGGCGAACGGAATGTAGAAGGCCGCGGGATAGGGGGCCTCGGTCAGCACCTTGGCCTTCGCGGATGAAGCGATGACCACGTCTCCGGCGCGCACGGTGACGGTGCCGGCGTAGGGCTCGATGGTGATGACCTTGTCGGGATTGCGTTGAAAACCGGGGGAGGGGTTGGCGATCTGATCCATGCGGGGTCTCCTTGCGTCGACTTTAAGTGTGTCGCGCAAGGGCATTGTGCAAGGTCTGCTGTCGCCATCCAGCACGCAAGGCCTTACCGAGGCCGACACTGACAGATCGCGCCTCCGAAGCTAATTGAAACACCTGCCGCCAGCGCGGTCAGGCGGCAGCCTTGAACACGTCCATGAGACCGGCATAGGCGGCTGCGATGCCGGCCACCGGGTTGCTGCTTCTCGACGCTGTCTCTACCTTCAAGGGGCCGCCGCCGGTCGGCAGGGTGAGCAGCAGGAACTGGCGATTGCCGCCGTCGCCGACGGATGCGGCCGCGACATGCTGGCCTTCACCCTGGTTCTGGACGCACATCTTGAACAGCAGCGTGCCGCCGACCGCTTCGAGCGCGCCGCCGACAACTTCAACAAATTCGTCTTCGGAAACAGTCTTTGCATCCGGCACCAGATCGGCCAGACCTTCGGCAAGCGTACTCTCAAGGGCCTTGTCGTCGAGCTGCGCGTCCATGCGAACCTCTTTCAGTCGCCAATCGCCCCTTGCCCGTTAACGAAGCTTAACGCCGACGATGGCCGGATTGTGGCGGTTTTCCACCAATGCAGCGCTCGGCTGCGCTGGCGGCTGGACAATCCGGCGGTTCGCTCCACAATGGCACAAAAAGCACAACGCAAAAGCGTGAGGGAGGAACCAAATGCTGGGACTGATGCAGGAATGGCCGCTGCTTTGCCACAAGCTCATCGACAATGCCGAGCGGCAGCATGGCGTGCGCGAGATCGTGTCGCGCTCGATCGAGGGGCCGATCGTGCGCACCACCTATGCCGACATCCATCGTCGCGCCCTGAAGGTCGCCCAGCGGCTGGAGCGTGACGGCTACCGCTTGGGCGACCGCATCGCCACGCTGGCCTGGAACACCGCGCGCCACATCGAGGCCTGGTATGGCATCATGGGCATCGGCGCCATCTACCACACGCTCAATCCGCGGCTGTTTCCCGAGCAGATCGTCTGGATCATGAACCACGCCGAGGACAAGGCTGTCTTCGTCGACCTGACCTTCATGCCACTGCTGGAGAAGATCGCCGGTGCCGTCAAATCGCTGAAACAGGTGATTGTGCTGACCGACAAGGCGCACATGCCGCAGACGACCTTGCCGAATGTGGTCGCCTACGAGGACTGGCTTGACGAGGCGGATGGCGACTTCGCCTGGAAGACCTTCGACGAAGGCACCGCCGCCGGCATGTGCTACACGTCGGGCACGACGGGTGATCCCAAAGGCGTCGTCTACAGCCACCGTTCGAACGTGCTGCACGCCATGATCGCCGCCATGCCCGACGCCATGGGTCTGTCGTCGCGCGATACGATCTTGCCGGTCGTGCCGATGTTCCACGCCAATGCATGGGGTCTTGGCCAGAGCGGACCGATGATCGGCGCCAAGCTGGTCATGCCTGGCTGCAAGATGGACGGCGCCTCGATCTATGAACTGCTCGACACCGAGAAGGTGACCTTCAGCGCCGCCGTGCCGACCGTCTGGATGATGCTGCTGCAGCATCTGGAGGAGAGCGGCAAGAAGCTTCCCTATCTCAACAAGGTCGTCATCGGCGGCTCGTCCTGCCCGCGCGCGATCATGACGAAGTTTCAGCAGAACTATGATGTTCAGGTCATCCATGCCTGGGGCATGACCGAAATGTCGCCGCTCGGCACGCTGTGCACCTTGAAGCCGGACTATGTCGGGCTTCAAGGGGAAGCCCGACTCGATGTCCAGCAGAAACAGGGCTATCCGCCCTTCGGCGTCGAAATGAAGGTGACCGACGACGACAACAAAGAGCAGCCCTGGGATGGCAAGACATTTGGCCGCCTGAAAGTGCGTGGACCGGCCGTTGCCCGCGCCTATTATGGCGGTGCTGGCCCGGAACAGTTCGACGAGGATGGCTGGTTCGACACGGGCGACGTCGCTCACATCGACGCCGGCGGCTACATGCAGATCACCGATCGCGCCAAGGACGTCATCAAGTCCGGCGGCGAATGGATTTCGACCATCGACCTCGAGAATCTGGCTGTCGGCCACCCCGATGTCGCCGAGGCCGCAGCCATCGGCGTCCCTCATTCGAAATGGGGCGAGCGGCCATTGCTGGTCGTCGTCCGCAAGCCGGGCAAGGAACCGACCAAAGCGGACATTCTCGGCTTCATGGACGGCAAGGTGGCCAAATGGTGGATGCCGGACGATGTCGCCTTCGTCAGCGAAATCCCACACACCGCCACCGGCAAGATCCAGAAGATCACCTTGCGCCAGCAGTTCAAGGATTATCGCTTGCCGACGGATTGATGGGATGTTGCGTGTTTCGGCTTCATGCCATTGCAAAAAGGTTCTAAGTCTCCGTTCGGGTTGGGGTGGTGCGGCAATCGATGGCAAGTATTCCTGAACGGCAAACGTCGAGGGCGGCCGGCTGGTCGCGGCGCACGGCCGCTTTTTCATTGGTGTTGTTGCTTACGGTCTTCGTAGGCCATCGCTTCGACCTCGTCGAAACGCCGGCTTTCCTGTGGGTGCTGGGCATTGTCGCTCTGCTGGCGGCTCTGGCGCTGTTGTTTGCCGGATTTGCCTTTTCGCGGCTGTGGAACTTCGGCGACCGCGGCGGTCGCGACCTGACAGTCGGCGCCCTCCTGGCGTTGCTGGTGCTCGCACCTTTTGGCGTTGCCGCCTACTGGGCGACAATCTATCCGCCGCTCAGGGATATCTCGACCGATTTCGACGAGCCGCCGGCGCTCGACGTGAGTGACCGAACGAAGGAGATGAACGTGCTCTCCCCGTCGACGCCTGGCGAACAGCGGCTGCAGACCGATAGCTATCCGCTGGTCAGCGCACGCAGCTACGACCTGCCGTTCGAGACTGTCGTCAATGCCGTCGAAACCGTGCTCGACCGGCGCGATTGGGATCTCTCCGAACCCTATCCTGACCTCGCCGGGCAAAGTGACGTGACCATTACCGCAGTCGCCAAGGGGTTCGTGATCGGTCTTCCCGCCGACGTTGCGATCCGCGTGACCGACGATGGCGATGCGGTCATCGTCGACATGCGGTCAGCTTCGCGATACGGCCGCTTCGATCTCGGCGACAACGCCGCGCGTATCGTCGATTTCCTCGCCGAACTCGACCAGGAAGTCGCCGGTCAGGTTGGTGCGGCGCCGGCCGAGTGATGGTTCAGAATTTGTTGTAGTTAGGCGGATCCGCCTGTCGCCGTAGAGATGCAGCTTGAGCTGCGGCCGACTATTCGCCAGGGTCGAACTCACCTTTGAACAAGACTGTCTCCACCGGCCCGAGGGGATTGACGATCCGGCTCTCCAGGACTTCGACAAGTTTGCGTCCGACACCCGCTATGTCCACGAAATGAACGCCGATCTTCGCAGGCAGGAAGCGCGATAGCCGCGTGCTATCCCGAGTGACAATGTGGATGTCACTCCCTGGCGCGAGACCTCTTCTGCCAAGAGCGTGTAGTGCCCCCAGAAGGCCAAGTTCGTTGGCGCATGCCAAGCCCGTCGGCGGATCTGACCAGGCCAGCATGCGATCGAACCAGGCTGCGCTCGATTCCATGGTGAACATTCCATGACCGATCAGCGACTGATCGATCGGAATACCAGCCTCGGCCATTGCCCTTCCATACCCGGAAAGACGCATGGCACTCGCCTGGTCCCCCGGAACGAGAAGTTGCAGCGCAATGCGTCGGCAGCCCTTGTCCATGAGCCACCGGGTCGCCTCGTAGGCAATCTGTTCATTGTCGATGTCGACATAAGGATATGCTGTATCCAGGTCAGTTCTTCCAAACGCGACGAATGGCATGCCTCTATCCAGCAATAGCTTAACGCGCGGATCACCCGAGACCATACGCGTGATAATCAGTCCGTCTGTGCTGCCCGCCTGAAGCTGTCGCTGCACACTCTCGACGGGATCGTCATCGGGCGTAGTGGAATAGATGGACAGACTATAACCCGCTTGCCGCGCCGCCAGCGTCATGCCTTCGATCAAGGGAAGCTTCAACAGATCGGACAGATGGTCTTGTGTCTCCATCGGGTATACGGCCGTCATCGTCAGCGTACGGCCAGTTTTGAGCGCGCGGCCATGATGATTTGGCACATAGCTGACCCGCTTCGCCGCCTCCTTGACGCGAGCGATGGTGGCGGGATGAACTTCCGGCCCATCCTTTAGAGCGCGCGACACCGTGGTCACCGAAAGGGAAAGTTCCGCCGCGATCTGTTTTAGATTGGCCACCTCGCCCGACCTCATTTGTGAAAGCGCCGGCTGATCTTGCTGACCGTCACACGCTACCGGATTCCACCTCACGGTCAATCCAAGCTCTCGCTAAAGCAGCTTGACACTGGCACGCTTCGATGCAATCGTAACGTTACGATTACAAAGAAATGGCTATTTTAAGCGCATCTTGACAAATCCCAAGGAGGAGAACCTATGTCCTGGCTACGCATTTCCTTGACGACATTGGCTATCTCGACCGCCGTGCCGGTCTATGCCCAATCAGTCACCATCACGACCGCGGGTGGCGACTATGGCACCGCCATGAAGGAGGCCATGTGGGCCCCTGCTGCAAAAGAGCTTGGCTATGATGTCCGCGAGGAGACCCTAAGCGACGGCCTGGCCGCCCTGAAGATGCAGGTCACCTCAGGTGCGGTCACAACCGACGTCATTCACCTGGGCTCACCGGAAGGCGCGCAGGCCGCCGCACAATCGCTGCTGGAGCCGCTCGACTACAAGATCATCGACCCAAAGGCCGTGCCGGACGGCGCAAAGTCCGACTACTGCTATCCGTTCGACTCCTATGGCACCGTCTTATCGTGGAACACCAAGACCTATGGCGAGAACCCGCCGAAGACATGGGCGGAGTTCTGGGACGTTGCCAAATTTCCCGGCCGTCGTGCGCTGCGTGCCAATGCGCAAGACTCGATTGAGATCGCACTGCTCTCCGATGGCGTAGCACCGGCGGACGTCTATCCCGTTCTCAGCACGCCGGAGGGGCTGGATCGCGCCATCAAGCGGCTTGAAGCAATCAAACCAAATGTCGCCGTGTGGTGGACCTCGGGAGCGCAGTCGGCGCAGTTGCTGAAAGATGGTGAGGCGGATTTGGTCGTTACCTGGAACGGGCGGGCCCAAACCGTGAAAGCGGATGGCGGCGCGGCCGACTACACGTTCAAGGGTTCGGTCATTGGCACCGACTGTCTTGCGGTGCCGAAGGGGGCGCCGAACAAGGAAGCAGCTATGAAGCTCATCGCGGCGATGACACAGCCCGCGCGCGTGGCGAAGCTGACCGACTTCATAGCCTATGGCCCGGTCAATCCTGCTGGCTATGAGGGTGGCCTTATCCCCGAAGACCGTCTCAAGACCCTGGCGACCGCGCCTGAAAATGCCGGCACTTCGGTGTTTTCGAATTCAGAATGGTGGGTCAAGAATGGCGAGGCTGCCCAAAAAGCCTTTGATGAGATGATGGCCCGCTGAGTCTCAGCTCTAAGGCTTGAGCACATGATGAAGTCGCTCCCGATCACCATCGACAGCGTGCGCAAGGCCTATGGGTCTTACGTCGCGCTGGACGATGTCTCGCTCGACATTCGGGCTGGCGAATTCCTCACGCTGCTGGGGCCGTCGGGATCGGGCAAGACCACGCTGCTCATGGCTTTGGCCGGTTTTGTCCGGCCCGATTCCGGTAAACTCTTGTTGGACGATCGGGACATCACTCGCCTGGCCCCCAACAAGCGGGACATCGGCATAGTATTCCAGAACTACGCCTTGTTCCCCCACATGAACGTCCTGGCAAATGTCGCGTATCCGTTGGTGCTGCGCAAGGTGCCGAAAGCCGAGGCCCGCCAGCGGGCGCTCGGCACTTTGGCCCGCGTGAAGCTCGAAGGTTTGGCGGAGCGCAACATTGCCGCATTGTCCGGCGGCCAGCGCCAGCGCGTAGCGTTGGCGCGGGCGATCGTCTTCGAACCGCGCGTGATGCTGATGGACGAGCCGCTGTCGGCGCTCGACAAGAACCTGCGCGAGACCATGCAGTACGAGATCCGGCGTCTGCATGATCATCTACGGATCACCACGATCTATGTAACCCACGACCAGCGCGAAGCGCTGATTATGTCTGACCGGATTGCGGTGATGAATTCCGGCCGCATCCAGCAGATAGATACGCCGCAGCGGATTTATGATCGTCCATCGACCCGCTTCGTCGCGGAGTTCATGGGCGAGGCCAACATTGTGGCCCCGGGCTCGGCGCGCAGAATGGACGGCGCCGAAGCATCACGCGAAACCCTGATGATCCGCGCCGAAAGCTTCCATCTTGATGCGAAGCTCGTCGGGGGAGACGGGATAGCGCTCGAAGGAACACTGCGCGCCAAGGCGTTTCGCGGCGAGAACTGGCTTCTGACGCTTGTGTCGGACGGCGGGCAAGAGGTTCTTGTCTGCATTCCGGCAGCGCTGGCCGGCGGCTGCGCCGAGCTTGCCGCCGGTCAGCGGATGACCGCGTATGCACCGGCAGCGAAGGTTCACGCGATACCGGGAGCGATGGCGTGACCGTCGTCCGGGACCCGGCGCTCGCGGCGGACGCGCGGCGCGAGCGGCGGTTTTTTCTTTCACTTTCGCTCCCGGCGCTGTTCATCGTTGGACTGGCGGCGATACTGCCCATCCTTTGGATCATCCGGCAATCCTTCCTGACCACCGGGGGTGAGTACACCGTCGGCAACTACGAGAAGGTCCTTTCGAGCGGACTGACGTGGTCGGCGCTCGTCACGACCCTCGAACTATCCTTGGGTACACTGGCGGCCTGCATTGTTCTCGGCACTCCTCTGGCGCTGGCTCTGGCCAGCGTCAGACCAAGGCTAGCCAACGTGCTCATGGCGTTCGTCATGCTGCCGCTGTGGACCTCTATTCTGGTGCGTACCTATGGTTGGCTCGTGCTCTTGCGGCGCGACGGCCTGATCAACGCGGCTTTGACCGGTTCAGGCCTGACTGCGGAGCCATTGCCGCTGGTCTACAACTTCACGGGAACGCTCATCGGCATGGTGCACTATATGCTGCCACTTTTTCTGCTGCCTGTTTATGCTGCGATGCGCGATATCGACCCAAATCTCATTCGCGCGGCTGCGAGCATGGGGGCCACTCTCAGGCAAGTCATCCGCACAGTCATTATGCCGCTTTCGGCGGGCGGCATCTTCTCGGGTTCGATCATCGTCCTCATCTACGCCATAGGTTTTTTCATCACGCCGGCGGTGCTTGGCGGCGGCAAGGTAAATCCGCTCTCTACCCGGATCGAGCGTACACTATCGACCTTTCAGGATTGGGGGTCGGCAAGCGTCCTGGGCATTCTGCTCCTCGTTCTTATGGCGCTGATCGGCGTGATGTTGCTGGCGGCGCGCCGTCTGGTGGCCCGGAACACCGTGGAAGCCTCCCATGCTTGAAGCCTATCCGCAAAACAGGCTCGCCCGCATTTTGCTCTGGAGCTTTGCCGCTCTTGTCATGGCATTTCTGATGCTACCGACGCTCGTGGTGGTGCCGCTTTCCTTCTCGGCGTCGAATCTCCTCGAGTTTCCGCCGCACGCTTACTCGTTGCGCTGGTACGAGAACTTCTTCGGCTCGGCAACGTGGATGGCCGCGCTGAGAACGAGTTTGATCCTTGGGACGTTGACGGCGTTGATCGCGGTGCCTTTCGCGCTGCTCGCCTGCATTTCAATGAATCGGCTGGGCGGAAAGACCGCTGCGGCCATCCAGAGCGTCCTGCTGACCCCCTCGATCACCCCAGGTATCCTGCTTGCGATCGGTCTCTTCTTTGTGTTGGCCGCACAACATCTGATCGGAACGCTATTCGGTGTGCTGGTCGGACATGTGGTGCTGGCCGTTCCAGTCGCCTGCATTGTGTTGCTACCCGCTCTCGCCCGCTTTGACTGGAACCAGGTTCAGGCGGCGCGCAGCCTCGGTGCAAACTGGGCCAGGTCCATTGGCGGAATCATCGTTCCGCAACTTCGGATCAGCTTGCTGTCAGCGACATTGATGGCGTTCCTGACTTCGCTCGACGAGTCTGTGATTTCGATCTTCATCGCAAGTGGTCGCAACAGCACGATGCCGAAGCTTATGTTCCTGTCGCTGCGCGATCAGATCGATCCGACCATTGCGGCGATCTCGACATTGTGGACCGTCATCGTCGTGGCGGTGGTCCTGATTGTGACCCTTCGCCAAAAATCCTGACCGAGACTGGAAACATGCCCACCAATTACCATGCAGCCGACGATCTGACGGATCATTCGACGGACATCCCTCAGGTAGGGTTGGCCATCATCACCGGGTCGGCCAACTGGGGGCTTGCCTTCCCGGAAGATGTCGAATTCGATGGTGTGCGCACCTTGCGGCGCGACATGAGTTTTGAAACGCCTTTCGGTCGCTCCGACAACTGGAAGCTTCTCGAGTTCGATGCGTCGATTACAGCCGAAGGTAAAACCAAACGTGCATTGTGCATGTATTCGCACGGCAATCCCCGAGACCATATCGACCATTCCTGCCATCGCCGCGCGTTCTGGGTGTTGATGAGCGCGGGTGTACGGCAAGTGCTCGCTTGTTCGACCGTTGGCGCCGTCAACAAGGCGATCCAGCCCGGAGACATGGTGGTGAGCGCCGATATCATCGAACTGTCGCAGACCCCGTTTTCACTGCTGCCTGGCCGCCAGAGCTTCGACTGCTCGGGCAAGCAGATCGTATGTCCAAGATGTGCGGCATTGCTGGCCGAGACCGCCCGGCGCCATTGGCCTACCGAATGCCGGGTCCATGGCATCGAACAGCAGTTGGTGGCCGCTCATTGCTATGGGCCGCGATTGACCACCCCCGCTGAAGCTCTGGCGTATCGAAACATGGGAGCGGATGTGCTCAACCATTCGATCGCCCCTGAGGCGACCCTGTCGCGCGAGATCGGCGCGTGTTTCGTGCCCTTTGCGTTCGTGACCGCGGGTTTCAACGACTATATGGACCGCAACCGCCAGGAATTGCTGCAAAAAGACGTGTTGCCGAGCCTCTCCATGACAGCCTCGCGGGTTGCTCTGGAGACCGCGGCACGACTTCCGGCTAACCCTGAATGCTCTTGCCAGGGCTTGAAGTCGCCCCAACCGGCAGAGCGCTCCAGCCGTTTCTAACGTATGAGAGCACGGATGAACTCGTGCCCAGGTTTTAAGCGGCCGGCACAAAAATACCGGCTATGGCCGGGTCGCCGTCGGTGCCGACAAGACCGCGCGCCACCAGATCCTCGAGATGGGCAAGCACCGACAAGCCGGCGGCGCCATGCAGCCGCGGGTCGGTATCCCTGTAGATCGCCTTGACCATGTCCACGATCGTCCGGTCGCCGGCTCTGACACGCTCCAGTATGGCGCGCTCGCGCATTTTGCGGTGCGTCTTCAATCCGCGCATGAAGGCGCGCGGCGCCGTCACCGGCCCGCCATGTCCCGGCAACAGCAAACGGTCCCCGCGTTCGATCAGCCGGTCCATCGAGGCCATATAGTCGGCCATCGCCCCATCCGGCGGGGCGACGATGGAGGTTGCCCAGGCCATGACATGATCGGCAGAAAACAGGATGCCGGTTCCCTCCAGAGCGAACACCGCGTGATTGGCGGTGTGGCCGGGGGTCAGAGCCGTCCTGATCGACCAGCCGTCGCCGTCGACCACCTCGTCGTCGGAAAGGGCTATATCGGGGACGAAGGCCATGTCGGCACTGGCGTCGAGCGCATTGGTCTCGCCGATATGCAGGGGTCTTGCCGGCCTGTGTGGCCCCTCTGCCAGCACTGGCGCACCGGTGCGCTCTTTCAGCCGGGCCGCCAGCGGGGAGTGGTCGCGGTGCGTGTGGCTGACGAAGATATGGCTGACCGGCCGGCCTGCGATCACGTCGAGCAGGGTCCGTAGATGCGCCTCGTCATCCGGGCCCGGATCGATCACCGCCAGCGTATCGCGGCCAACGATGTAGCTGTTGGTGCCGTGAAAGGTGAAGGGGCTTGGATTGCGGGCCGTGACACGCTGGATATCAGGCGCGACACTTATCCCTTGGCCATAATGGGGGTCGAAGCCGGTATCGAATCTGAGTGCCATGGCGGATGCATCGGTGCCTTGTTTCGGGAAACGGCAAAACCGATTGCCGCATAACACGCAAGCCAATATAGGAGAACGTGAGGCCGCGAACATCGGATAGCGGCAACCGGATTGGGGAAATACCATGGCAATTGCAACTACGATGCGTCCGCTTGTTTCTCTGGCTCTGCCGCAAAATGCCGCGGCGCGGCTGGCAACGCAGCTTTTCCTGGCCATCGCCGGAACGCTGCTGCTGACCCTGTCGGCCAAGACCAAGGTGATGCTCGGGCCGGTCGACATTTCGATGCAGACGCTGGCCGTGCTGCTGATCGCCGCCGCCTTTGGCATGCGTCTCGGCGTCGCCACCCTGCTGCTCTACATGGCGGAGGGCGCCATGGGCTTCCCCGTCTTCCAGAGCACTCCGGAGAAGGGCATCGGCCTTGCCTACATGCTCGGCTCGACCGGCGGCTATCTCGCCGGCTTCGTGGTCATGGCGGCAATTGTCGGCTGGGCCGCCGATCGCGGCTGGGACCGCCATCCGATCAAGCTTTTCAACGCCATGCTGGTTGCCGAAGTCGTCATGATGGCAATGGGCTTTGCCTGGCTGGCGCTGCTGATCGGCCCGGAAAAGTCATGGCAGTTCGGCGTCGTGCCGTTCATCGTCGGCGACCTGATCAAGGTGGCGCTCGCGGCAAGCCTTGTGCCGGCAGTGTGGACGTTGCTGAAGCGCGGCTGAAACGCGAGCAGCAGCCAGCGGCTTGAGCAATCAATCCTGGCTGGATCGGAGTGACTGGCGGGCGTGGTGTCAGCCAAGTGATCCCATCTAGGTTTCCGGAAACAGCTTCGGAAACAGCGCATCCAATGCGTCGGCCCGGAAGCGTAGCGACACTGGGCCTTTGGGTGTTTCCGACGCCAACAGACCGAGCGCGATCACGTCATTGAACACGCGACGCGCCGTGCGCTCGGGCAGTCCGCTAATACGGGATGCTTCGCCGCGTTCAAATTCACCGCGCATTAGCGCTTCCTCCAGGAGGCGGCCGGCTTCGGGTTTCAGGCCGCTGCGCTCGACATAGCGACGTAGCCGCGTCGCGAGCGTGTCGAGATCGAACAAACCGGTCATAAAGTTCACCTGATCGATGCACACCTGCATGAACCATAGCGTAAAGTCGCCGAGTGCACGCTCGGAGAGGTTGCCTCGTCCGTCGAGATCTCCCTGGCGGGGCATATCGGCATGATCCATCATCCGCTTGTAGTCCGTGCGGCTTTTTAAGCCGCGCGCCAGACCGCGTGAGATCGACCACAGCCCATGCGCGGCGATCCCCGCTTCATGCGCCATGGCGTGGCTCATCAAACGGCTGACGCGGCCGTTGCCGTCGGGGAACGGGTGAATGAAGTTGAAACGATGATGCGCGGCGGGAATGGCCAGGATCCGTCCGGCTTTGCCCAGCCTATCGAAGCGATAGCGCATGGCAAAATGCTGCATGAAATCATCGACGCGCTTGCTCGAAGGCGGCTCATGCCGGCCGACGGCGACGTCATGTTCTGGCTTCGATCGCCACTCGCCTGGCGCCATGACGAATTCACGGCCGGCACCCTTGACAGTCAGCATGGGCGCTTCCGCATCGCGGTAGAATTCCGTATGCAGCCATCGCAGAAACTCTGTGGATGCAGGCTCAGGCAACCGCTTCTCGGCGGCCATACGATCGATCTCGGCTTGCAGGCGAACATGGGCGGCCGCCTCTAGCTGCAAGTTGCGGCGGTTCTCGTCTCGATCGAAATTTCCTGCCAGCGCCCGCTCGATGTCGCGCGGGCGCGTATCATGGCCCTCGATCAGGTTGCTGTAGTACGTGTTCATGATGCGTACCAGATCGGCGAGGTTGGCGGCGGTACGTGGGTGCAGGCTTTGGCCCAAAATGGCCGAGGTGGCCGATAGCTCCGCCAGCGCATCCGATATAGTTTCGGAAACATCCGTCAGGCGTGCCGGTTCGATGCGCTGTACGCTTTCTTCCATGGTTGGCCGATCTTGGCTTCCGCTAAATGCATAATTATAAATATATATTTCGAATTTGCCAAGATATTTGGCCGATCTTCTGGCCGATCATCGGCACTCTGCAGGCTTCGCGGGCCATAGGTGTCACGACGACGCCAAGATCCAGCGGCTTCGGGAACACAATATCCCCTCTCGAAATCGATCTTTCCAAGCTCCCGCGCGACTCGCTATCGCTAAGGGATGCGATCGCCGAAGCAGTGCTGAAACTGCTCAGCCTCATTGGCTCCACCATCCCCGCATCGGCACTGTGCGCACAGCGGCTTTTCTGAAGCATCAAACAGTTCTGTTGATCAAAACTTCTACTAACTGTTGATATGAAATAGATGCTTGCTGGTGCAACCGCACTGTCGTAGACCATTGATCTTCGACTATGTCGAAATCGCCGGGGGGCGAGGCGTTCGGTTCGTTCTACGAACGGGCAGGTCAGGTGCAGAACCACGCTGGCCTGTCGCCGTCACGGCAACTTCGGGGGGAGGGGCAAGGCGTTGAATGTCGCAGCGTCAACGATCGTCGGAAGCCGGCATTTCCTGTTCAGGATTCGATTTCAGCTGCTTGGCGGGCTGACATTCGCGATTTTTGCGCCGGCCATTATCAGGATTGTCTTCAATCCTGAGTTTATCTATTTGGCAAACCTTCAGGTGACGGTGACCGCCGCGGCGATTGCACACCTGGCGGGCTTCCTCTCCTATCGCCGTATCGGAAATTTCCCGGGCGTGGCCGCGGCGAGTTACATCTTGCCGACATTTGCCCTGTCCTACGGGGCTGTTTTCCTGACCATCTTCTTCTTTCGTTTCGAGTACAGCCGGTTTCAGGCCGCCGCCAGTTTCACGCAGTCAACCCTCTGGTATTTCGGCCTGAGCCTGTTGACGCGGCGTCTCGATCCGTACCGGCTCGTCGTGGTTCCCGGCGGAGATGTCGAGCGTCTCAAGACCTTGCCCGGGGTGCACTGGTTCTGGATCAAGTCTACCGACACGATCGTTGAAACAGCCAGCGGCGTGGTCGTTGATCTGCGTGCCGATCTTGGCGCGGAATGGGAACGATACATCGCGGATCGGGCCCTTTCGGGAACGCCGGTATATCATGTCAAGCAGGTCAGGGAGTCATTGACCGGTCGGGTCGAGATCGAGCATCTGTCCGAAAACACGCTCGGCTCGCTCAATCCGAACCAGGCCTATCTCAAGATCAAGCAGGCAGCCGATTGGGTCTCCGCGCTTATCCTGATCGTCGTTCTTTCACCCGTTCTGGCGCTCGTAGCCCTGCTGATCAGGCTGGATTCCGAGGGTCCCGTGCTGTTTCGACAGCACCGCATGGGCTACCGGGGCAAGATCTGCACGGTCTACAAGTTTCGCTCGATGCGACAGCACGCCGGCGCCGGCGGCGACAAGGAGAAGGCCATCACCAAGCGCGACGACGATCGCATCACCCGCATTGGGCGTCTCCTGCGAAAGTTCAGGGTCGACGAACTGCCGCAGGTCATCAACATCCTGCGTGGCGAAATGAGCTGGATCGGACCGCGACCGGAAGCTGTCGTGCTGTCGCAGTGGTACGAGGCGGAGCTGCCATTCTACCGCTACAGGCATATCGTCAGGCCAGGTATAAGCGGATGGGCGCAAGTAAATCAGGGGCATGTGGCTGCCGTCGATGACGTTATGGAAAAATTACACTACGATTTCTATTACATAAAGAACTTTTCGCCTTGGCTTGACGTTTTGATAACCCTCAAGACAATGAAAACGATGCTTACCGGCTTTGGCGCCCGATAGCCAAAGCGAAGCATGAATCCGGGCAACAATCTCAGGAAGCAGATGGATCTCGCCTCCAGGAAAATAGTCATCATCGGACTTGGCTACCTCGGCCTGCCGCTGGCGGTCGCCTTCGGTGCCACCAGGGATGTCGTCGGCTTCGACATCAACCAATCGAGGGTGGACGCGCTGGAGCGCGGCGAGGACCATACGCTGGAAGCCAGCAGCGATGAGATCAGGGCAGCCAAGGTCATCGAGAACACCCAGAGGGACCTCAACATCGCGCTGATGAACGAGCTGTCGCTCATCTTCGGCAAGCTGGGCATCGACACATCCGAAGTGCTGGAGACCGCCGGCACCAAATGGAACGTCCTGCGCTTCACGCCGGGTCTCGTCGGCGGTCACTGCATTGGGGTCGATCCCTACTATCTCACCCACAAGGCCCTGGAACTGGGCTATCATCCGGAGGTGATTCTTGCCGGCCGCCGTATCAAATGCGTGCGCGCCTTCGGCATAACGAGCATGAAGGACATTCCCGACGGGCGCTATGACGGCGTCATCGTGGCCGTCGGCCACAGGCAGTTCCGTGCGCTGGGCGTCGACGGCCTGCAGGCACTTTGCAAGACCCCGGGCGTCATCTACGACATCAAGGGTCTGTTCCCCAGGCATGTTACGGATGGGCGCTTCCGATGAAGGTTCTGGTCACCGGCGCTGCCGGCTTCATAGGCTATCACGTGTCGAAGCGGCTGCTCGAGCGCGGCGACGAGGTTGTCGGCATCGACAACGTCAACAGCTACTACGATCCGCAGATCAAGGAGGCGAGGCTGCGGCTGCTGGAGGAGGCGAGCCGAAAGACCAATGCGGGCTATCATTTCATCCGCGGCAATCTCGCCGACAGAAGCGTTGTCGACGATTGTTTTGCCGACCACGCATTCGACCGGGTAATCCATCTCGCCGCCCAGGCTGGGGTTCGCTACAGCTTGGAAAACCCGCGTGCCTATGTCGAAAGCAACATCATCGCCTATACCAACATGCTGGAAGCGTGCCGCAACAGCGGTGTCGCGCACCTGACCTACGCCAGCACATCGAGTGTCTACGGCGCCAACACCGACATGCCATTTTCCGAGCACCGGCCGGCCGACCACCCGCTGCAGTTCTACGCCGCGACCAAGCGTGCCAACGAGCTGATGGCGCACAGCTACAGCCATTTGTTCGGGCTGCCGACGACCGGGCTTCGCTTCTTCACCGTGTATGGCCCATGGGGGCGCCCGGACATGGCGCTTTTCCTGTTCACCAAGAACATCCTTGCCGGCGAGCCGATCAAGCTGTTCAACAACGGCAACCACACGCGCGACTTCACCTATGTCGAGGACATCGCCGAAGGCGTCGTCCGGGCCAGCGACAGCCCGGCCACGGGCAATGCCGCCTGGGACTCTAGCCGTCCGGATTCGGCCACCAGCAGCGCCCCTTGGCGCATCTTCAACATTGGCAACAACAACCCGGTGAAGCTGACCGCCTATGTCGAGGCGCTGGAAAGCGCGCTCGGCAGGAAAGCCATCGTCGAGCTGCTGCCGCTGCAGCCCGGCGACGTGCCCGACACCTTTGCCGACACATCGGCGCTGGAGCAGGCAGTGGGCTACCGCCCGACGACGACGGTGACCGAGGGCGTCGGGCGGTTTGTGGAGTGGTACCTGGCGTATTTTGGGCGGGGATAGGCCTGTTCCTGGCGGTTCCCGGCTGATCCTCGATAGCTCCGTTCGATGACCGCGCAACCAGGAGGGGATGGAATCGATACGGTTCGCAAACAGGCAGTCTGCAATCCATTGCAGTCCCAAGCGCTGTTGAGCGTTTGCATCCCTACGTTTAATCGGCGGGATCGCGTTGCTGCGCTGGTTCGGGAGCTGCTGCGCGCGAAGTGCCCGTTGCAAATATGCGTCCATGTCGACGGTTCGACCGACGGGACAAGCGAAGCGCTTGCGGAAATCGCGTCTCGCGACGCCAGATTGGTGGTCACAACTGGCCCCAATGGCGGCAGAGGGGCCGCGATGTTTTCGGCGATCGCTTCCGCCACTGCCGATTATTGCATGATTTTCGATGACGACGACGATCTCTTCGCCGATCGCTTGCCTGAGGTTTGTGAGCGTCTCTCCCGGCAAAGTGCCGATGAGAAGCTTGCGGGTTTTGTGTTCTCGATGGTTCTGAGTGAACCAGATGCGAGAGCAAACCAGTTTCCGTCAGGGCGTACAAACCTGATCAAGATGCGAGCTGACGAAGGTGTGGTCGGCGACAAGAAGGAGGTCATCAGAACTGCCTTGTTGAAACGGGTTGCCGTGCCACCCGCAGGGCGGTTCCGCCGTGTTCCAACATCTCTTCTCTGGTCCAGATTGGCGATCGAATACGACGTTGTTTGTGTCAACGTCGATATCGGGCGAAAGCGGTACCTGCCGGAGGGGATGACCGCAAGAATTCGCCTTCTTCAACGACAAAATCCGTATCCGATGTTTTTGCTGAATTTGAACTACGTCAGGGCATTCTGGATTGGACGATATCGCTCGGTTCGATTCTTGGGCAAGGCGGTCCTTGCCTGCTTGAGCTTTGGTGTCTTGAGTTTCCCATTCTTGCTCAAGAGGTCATTCGCACGGGTGACCCCATGAAAAGAGCCAGCCTGTGGGAATTTGTGGAGTCCATCCTCATACGAATTGTGCCTGGTCTACTAAATATAGTGACCTTACTATATATCGGAAGCCATCTGGAAACTCGGCAGTATGGGATTTTCAGCACAACGATTGTGACGGTTTCATTTATTTCGACGCTTGTTTTTGGAATCGTAACTTATTCCATAATGCCAGTTTCTGCAAAAATGCATGCCGCAGGGTTAGGTCGAGAGTACGTATCGTCTGTTCTTGTCGCCCTGTCTATTGTGGCGTTATGTGTCGTCTCGGTCGGATCGGTGCTGGTCTGGTTCGGATTTGGCAACGCCGTCGCCGCAACCATCATCGTTTCATTCGGCTTGCACACCGCACTTCAAGAACTCCTAAGGTCGCAACTGCGTTTGTGGGCATATGGTTGGTCGGCGATTGGCCAGGCTGTCGCATACCAGGCGGGAGCTATAGTCCTGCTTGTCGGAGATGCGAAAATAGGCTCCGCGCTTACGGCCTTTTCGCTCAGCTATGTCGCCGGAGCGCTGATTTCATTTGCTTTCCTGGGGCCGATGACTCTGAGGCGGCCCCGCCTTTCCTATCTTGACGGGTCGCTGGCCACAGGCTGGGGATTTGTGTTGAGCAATCTGGCCGAGAGCGGCGTGTTTGTCGGCATTCGATACATCATTTTGATGTTTGGCTCTCAGGCCCATCTCGGCGTCTTCTCGTTTTGTGTCGATCTTTCACAACGCACCGTCGGCTTCTTCATGAATGCGGCCAGCTTCGTGTTCGTGCCAAGCGCGTTTCTCAGTGCCGCAAATGGAAACGTCCGGGAGTTTCGGCGCGGATTGTTTGAGGGGGCGACCATTGCGCTGATTTTTGCAGCTGCGTCTGCCGCGGGGTTAATTGGTCTGTTTTTTTCCGGCTATGCGTCCGGATGGCTGGGGAGGTCATTTGACCCGACGGTTTTTGCGATCGTTTCTTGCGCTGTTCTAACAAACAGGACGAAGAAGGTGATCATCGATCCGTTTGCGCTCCGCTCGAACAACGCAATGACGCTGACCTATTCTTACGCGACAGGAGCATTGGCTTGCTGCTGTTTGGCGGCATTGAGTCTGTGGTGGCGGCTGCCGCTTGGCAGCGAAATGGCATTCCTGTCCGGCTATGCCATAGCCGCGGCTTGTTCGGTTTTCGCGTTGAGGAGCGTGATCGCCGATGACGGGCCTGATGCCACGCAGAGAGTTTTTTTGGCAACTGGCTCTGATGCCAAGAATGAATGAGAGAAGTAGCGGGCACAGATCGGCCAACGGAATTCATGGTGAAGCAGTGTCGATATTGCGAAAGTTCGTTCGCGCGAACGTGGCCATTTCCGAGTTCCTGGACCGGGCGCTACCGTTGCGTCTTCGGATCGACGGCGACCGAATTTTTGCAACGGAGATAGCGCCTGCCTGGCTTGTCTCCGATGCGCTGGTTTACGACCTTGGCGGGGGTGCAAGGCCGTTCGTCAGTCTCTCGGAGAAGCGGCGCCTGAGGCTTTTTGTCGTTGGGGTCGACCTGGACGCGCAGGAATTGTCGAAAGCGCCGCGTGGGCTATACGACGAGGAGATTGAAGCGGACCTTACCTCGTTTGAGGGGAGGGGCAATGCTGACATTGTGATCTGTCAAGCGACGCTCGAACACGTGCGCGACGGTGAGGCTGCCTTGCGTGGCATTGCCAGTTGCGTGCGGCCAGGAGGCGTGGTTGCCATTTTCTCGCCCTCGCGCAACGCTGTTTTCGCCAGGCTCAATCGAGTCCTGCCGGAAGGAGTGAAACGACGGCTGCTTTTTGCGATCTATCCAGAAAAGGGCAAGGGTCATGACGGGTTTCCGGCTTTCTACGACAAGTGCCTGCCAAGTGACGTCGAAACAATCGCAAGACGGAATGAGCTGGAACTCGTCGAGCGTCGTCTGTTCTGGAAGAGTTCCTATTTCTATTTTTTCGTGCCGGCCTTTCTCGCCTGGCGCATCTGGCTAGGCGTTTCGGCTCTTCTTCTCGGCAAGGATGCTGCCGAAACCTACGCTTATGTCTTTCGGCGAAAACAGTGAAACCTCGCAGCTCATGAAAAGGAAGCTCGCGCTGATCGCCATCCCGCTTGACATCAAAGGTGGAGCCGAAACCATCCTGAAACTGGTTGCGCGTGTCCTCGCGAGCCGGCCCGATTGGGACGTCGAAATAGGCTTCCTGGGTGGCCAGGCAACGGGGGACGCCGTTGGATCATATCGGGATGGAATTCGGCGCAGTTACGGCTTTGGCTCCGGCAAGGCGATGAGCGAACTTTTGCTTGTTCCGCGGCTGATCCGGCATCGGTACGACCTGGTGTTGTCGAGCCATGCGCGGGTGAATTCGTTTCTGGCTGCCGCCCGAAGTGTTGGAACTCTTCGAAGCCGCAGGCTGGTCGCTCGCGAGTCCACGATCCTGCTGGACCGCTTCAAAGGCCCTCGCGCACTGGCCTACAAGACGCTCTACGCTGCCTATGGCAGCCAGGACATGGTTGTCGCGCAAACGAGCTACATGAATGAGAGCCTGCGTGACGTATTGCCCCGGCGAGTAATCGATAAACTTTGTACTTTGCCAAATCCGGTCGATGAAGATCTCATCGTCAAAATGTCCAAGGAAACATTGTCTGAGCATGACGCCAAGATATTTCTCCGCCGTCCACAGATAGTCTGGTGCGGCCGGCTGATTGAAGTGAAACGCCCAACGATCGCGGTTGATGTGCTTGCCGAGGTCAGACGAAGGACCGGCGAAGATTATGAGCTTACCATGGTTGGCTCCGGGCCCATGGAAGCGGAACTGAGGGCCTATGCCGGTAGGCTCGATCTGGCCTCGCGCGTAAATCTGCTCGGTCAGAGAGACAATCCATTTCCGCTGTTTCGCGCATCGTGCGCCAGCATACTCACGTCGGCGGCCGAGGGATTTCCAAACGTCCTTCTGGAAATGATGGCTTGCCGGGTTCCGGGCGTCGTCACCACGCCCTGTGCGGGAGATCTGGACATGCTGTCCGGCCTGGAGATTTCAGCCGGCTTTGGCGCGTCCGAAATTGCGGATGCACTGTTGAAGGTCGTTCACGGCGGCGATCGGTCGACCCTATATGCAAAGACCTTGTCGGAAAGGTCGCCCGGGCGATTTGCGGATATGCTGTTGGGAGCGCCTTCGTCATATCCGGGTGGGCGGAGATGATGCCCGCAGTTCGCAACAAGATAATCATCTCGATAAACACGTCCTGGAACGTCGTCAATTTCCGCAAAGGCCTGATCGAGGCGTTGCGGAGCCGTGGCTACGACGTCGTCATCGTCGCGCCGAGAGACGAGTATTCTTCGCTGATAGCGGCGATGGGCTGCCGCCATGTCGAACTTGACATGGACAATTCCGGCACGTCGCTGTTGCGGGATATGGTTCTTCTGTGGCGCTACTGGCGTCTATTGCGGCGGGAGAGACCGTTGGCGTTCGTCGGCTTCACGATCAAACCCAATGTGTTCGGCTCCATCGCGGCCAATTTGAGCGGTGTTCCAGTCATAAACAACATTTCCGGGCTGGGGACGGCATTCGTCCGCGGTGGCCTCCTGCTCAGAATTGCCAAGGCCCTGTATCGGGTGGCGCTGGCCCGTTCCAAAATGGTTTTCTTTCAGAATGACGATGACCGGATTCTGTTCGTCGATGGGCATCTGGTTCGCAAGGAGCAAACCGGGCTTTTGCCTGGCTCCGGCATCGACCTCGTGCGTTTTGCCCCGTCGTCCGAAGTGCGCACCCGGTCTGATGCGATTGTGTTTCTTCTCGTGGCCCGGCTTCTCTGGGACAAGGGCGTCGGCGAGTTCATCGAGGCGGCCCGTCTGGTTCGCCAGGAGCTGCCCGGTGTGCGTTTCCAGCTGCTCGGCTTTCTTGATGTCGAGAATCGAACCGCGGTCAGCCGGCAGAACGTCGAGCAATGGGCCGGTGAGGGATTGGTCGAGTATCTCGGCTCCACCGACGATGTGCGGCCTTTCCTGCGTGCTGCCGATTGTGTCGTCTTGCCCTCCTACAGGGAGGGAACGCCGCGCTCGCTGCTCGAGGCGGCTGCCATGGGCAAGCCGCTGATCGCGACCGACGTGCCCGGATGCAGGGAGGTGGTGGACCACGCCGTCAACGGCTTCCTGTGCAAGGTGAGAGACCCTGATGATCTGGCAAGCAAGATGATCGAGTTTGCGCGGATGAACGGCGCATCCAGGAACAGGATGGGCGCTCAGGGCAGAAACAAGGTCGAGCGGCAGTTTTCGGAAACGATCGTCATCGAGAGGTACATACAGCAGATAGAAAAGCTGGATGGCCTCGCGGCGAAAGAATGAACGGGTTTGACGGACAGTTGGGCCGGATGGAGGACGGCCTTCGGAGCGGCGCGCCGGGACTATCAGGGGATGGTCCTGACCTGCAAATCCGTTGGTGCTGGAACGCCTTGTGATGGCAAGATCGCTTCGAACGTTGGCGATACCCTGGTTGTGCAGTGCTTGACGGCCAAGCGGGAAAGCCTGGCTATCATATTTACGCAGGGTCGTATTCTCTGCGGCCAGCCGGTTCAAGCCGATCCAATGTACAAGTCTTGCCGAACGGCTACGGATTGGATGCTCTTGCGGCGAAATGAATGGATCTGTCCCTGAACCCGACCGGCGGTTTCCTGCATTTGAGTATTTACGGTCATCTGTTGGGTAAAGTCGGTTCTTGAGCTTTTTTGGTCGAAACTGTTCATGCAATCTAGCTAAAATACTGTGCTCCGACAGTCGCGAATCGCTCTAAGTTGCCTCGCGCGCAAAATGTGTTGGAATTGTGATCGAAAAACTGCTACGTGCTGATCTGCTTTCTTTGGTGCGTCCGAAGGTGGATGCAGAGGGGATCAAAGACAGATGAATCTGTGAGCAAAATTGCGCCTGCCGTATTTGTTGCGTCGATCGGTTCGGCGGCTGCAGCCTGAATGTGCCGGCCAATTCGAGTCTCGATGTTTTCCGCCTCGACGACAACATTTTGCCTCAAGCTCGTTGGTTCCAAACAGACGGTCGCCATTCAGCCGTCCGGTGGCGGCGGGGTTGATCTGCCGGAAGCGATTTTGCTGACAACTGCCGTGCTCGCGGTGACGCAGTACGACGTCAACGGCGTCAGCCACTGACGGAGATTGCCGGGGGTGGAGCCGGTGTAATTCGTCCCAAGAGGGTGAGTTGCAGGTTTGGGTGGGGTAAAAATGAGGATTCGTCGTAGGTTCGGGGCTGTTTTCGTTTTTGTTGTATTCGCCGCAGAGGGCATTCTGGTTGCAACGCCCGATGCTTTCGCTCAGGAGACCTGTTCCTGTCCTGCGACCGTGCCGGCGTCCGCCGGTGCGATAGGTCGCCTTACACAGGTCCAGGGTAACGTTCAGATGTCCCAGGCCGGCGGCTATGCTGGCGTGGGGCCCGAAGCGCCAGTGTTTTCGGGCGCGCGCATCATGACCGGGGCAGAGGCGTCCGCCTTGCTGGCGGTGGGTGCCAATTGCGCATTCGATATTCCTGGCAACACCACGGTCAAGGTCGATCCTGTCGAAGGTGGCATCTGCGTTTCGCTCGATACGCCAGTTGCGACGGTTGTGCCTGCCAGCTCGGAGCCTGTCATGCTGCCAGTTCTCTTGGGCGGGGCCGCGGTTGGTGGCGCCGCCGCTCTTATTACTGGGCTGCAGGACGACGATGACGCCGTCAGCCGATAGCAGAGGTTCGACACCCGCTGTTTTGCGCAATTTTGTCGAATGCGTCATTCGCCTTCATGCGAGTAGCGCATTTGTGTTTTGTCGAGGCGAGGCTTTTGGCGGTCAACCGTCCGGACGCGATATTGCAGGATCGGGCGCTCGTGCTCATTGGAAAGCGGAATGCGAAAAGGTCTCGTGCCCGCAGCGTAGGCCGTTTCGGCGGATTTGGCCGGCTGTTCAAGAGCGGGACCCAGCGATCGGCATTTTCGATTTTGCAAGGCGTCATGCAAGCATCCTAACAGCGTTGCTCGCATCGCTGGCTATATCTGCTTGCACCAGCACCGCGTCGACATCGACGTCATCCACAAATCCTGTCAACGCCCTTCAGCCGGCGGCGTCCTCCACGGTTCTTTCGGGCGGCGGCACACTGCAGGTGGTGAAGGATCTTCCGCCGCCGCAGAACACCCAGAATGGCAGCGAGCAGCCCTTGTCTGCCAATGACGTGCTGGAGGTTAGCGTGTTCCAGGTCGACAATTTGAACAGAACTGCTCAGGTCGACGCAGGCGGGCAGATTTCACTTCCGCTGATCGGAACGATGACTGCGGCAGGCAAGACCGTTCGTCAGCTCGAGAAGGAAATCGAGACTGCCTACGGTGAAAAGTACCTGCAAGCGCCGGATGTGACGATTTTCGTCAAGGAATCGATTGGTCAGCGCATCACGGTCGATGGTGAAGTGAACAAGGCCGGAATCTATCCTGTGTCCAGCAGTGCTTCTTTGCTGGATGCGATCGCCCTTGCCGGAGGCTTCAATCCGGTCGGTGATGCCGGCAAGGTCTTCGTTTATCGGAATATCGGCCAAAACAAGCTCGTGGCAAACTACAATGTCGAGGAAATCCGGGCCGGCAAAAATCGCAACCCACGCATTTATGGCGGCGATGTGATCGTCGTTTTTGCTTCGAAGTCGAAAATCGCGATGAACAATTTGAAGGATGCTCTGGGCCTCGCCTCCAGCGCGGCCCGCATTGCGGTCATTCCTTAGGACAGGTCACGATACGGACAACGCAGGATCACCTCGCGCATGCTCGATCATAACAGGCAGCCCCAACGTGCCGAACCCGGACATGGCCAGGCTCAGTCCGCGGACCTCTATTGCGACGTGCCGCAAAACTACCGTCCTTATGGTCGCGGCTATGCCGGTCAGGATGAGGGGTTCAACCTGCTCAAGCTGCTTTTCTACATTGTCCAGTATCGTTGGCTCATCGTCATGATGGCAGCTGCTGGGCTTGTTGCCGGCGTCATCGTGACAATGATGCAGACACCAAAATATCAGGCAACGACGCAGCTCGAAGTTCTGGTCCCTTCGGCGAAGGTCTTTCAGGACATCGAAGTTGTTTCCGAAAACAGCGACGTCAGGGCCTTCCTGACCGCCCGTGAAAAGCTGAAGAGCCGCGCGCTGGCTCAGCGCGTGGCGTTCCAGCTGGGGCTTGGCGAAAAGCCGGACTTCCTGTTTCCGACGCCGAGCTTTTCGCTGAGCAACATTGTCTACCGGGCGTTCGGACTTTCGAAGTCGCCTTCCATCGAGGAGAAAACGCCCGAAGAGCGCGAAGCAATTGCTATCAAACGGATCCTGGACGACCTGACGGTCAATCTGGTCACCAACACAAGCCTGCTGTCGATCACCTTTGTCGATCAGAAGCCGAAATATGCAAGCGACGTGGCCAACCAGGTCGCCCAGAGTTTTATCGATCAACGCCTCGATCAGACCAGCGAGACCTCCGATCTGGCAAGGCAGTTTATCCAGGAACAAGTTTTGCAGGTGAAGCAAAAGCTGCAGACTTCCGAGGAGGAATTGGTCACCTATGCAAAAGATGCCGGCATCACGGTTACCGGCGACGACAAATCGCTGATCGGCTCGAACATCGAAGCCCTGAACACCGCGCTGGCCACGGCAATCCAGGAGCGCCTCGATGCGGGGCGGGTGGTGGATCAGATAGAAAAGGGGCGCGGCTCAAGCCTCGGCCCGGTTCTGGAAAGCGAAGGTCTGCAGAAGCTCAGCGAAAAGCTGGCGGATCTGTCCAGCCAGTATCAGCAGAAACTGGGCATCCTGAAGCCTGGTTTTCCGGAAATGCAGCAATTGCAATCGCAGATCAAGGAACTGCAGCGGCTCTATGACAATGGCGTTCTTGCGATAACGGATTCGTTGCGACTGAAATACCAGGAAGCGCAAAGCAAGGAAGCCGACCTAAAATCCAAGCTCGCGGAGATGGAGAGACAGCAGGCCGTCTTCAACGACAAGAATATCAAATACACGATCCTGAAGCGTGAGGTAGATTCCAATCGGTCGCAGTATGACAGCCTTATCACCAAGCGGAATGAAGTCGGGGTTAGCTCGGAACTCAAGACGCAAAGCGCTGCGATCGTCGACTTCGCTTCGCTGCCCGTAGCCCCCTATTCTCCACGCCTGAGCATCAATCTTGCAATCGCGCTGGCGCTTTTCATGGCTTTGACTGCATCGATCATCTACATCATCGAGCTCTTGAACAACACCTTCACCAATCCGGAGCAGGTCGAGAAAGAGCTGAGGCTGGCGATGCTCGGCATCCTGCCGCTTGTCGATGACCGCGAACTCATCGCCAGCATCGCCGATCAAAAATCCGGGCTCTCAGAGGCCTATCGTTCGTTGCGAACATCGCTGCAGTTCTCCGGTGCTGAAGGCGCGCCGCGATCGCTGCTGGTGACCAGTTCGGAACCTTCGGAAGGCAAGTCGACCACGTCGTTCAAGCTTGGCCAGGATTTCGCGGCGCTCGGTGCAAGGGTTCTGCTGGTCGATGGCGATCTTCGCAAACCGAACCTGCATCGGCTGTTCGGTCTCGACAACGCGATCGGGTTGAGCAACCTTCTGACGAATACCGTTCGCAAGGATGATCTGGCGGGCATTTTCAGGACGACGAAATACCCTAACGTGACTGTACTGACGTCCGGGACGATTCCGCCGAACCCGGCCGACCTGCTCTCTTCGCAGAAGATGGCGCTGATCTTGACCAATCTCGGCAAACGCTTCGATCTGATCATCATCGATGCTCCACCGGTCGTCGGCCTTTCCGACGGCCCAATCCTCAGCCGGCTTGCGGAAGGCACCTTGATGGTCGTTTCCACCAACCAGGTCACGCGCAAATCAGCCAAGACGGCGCTCAAGCGTCTGCGCGCAGCCGGTGCGAATGTGATCGGAGTGGCGATGTCGAAATTTGCCGTGAACAAGTTCGACTACAACTATGCCTACAAATACATGAACTACCAGTACTACGACTACGGCGCGAGTACCCCGAAAATTGAGGGCAAAGTCGATGACGGAGCAGGCCAGCCCGCTCACGCAAAATCTCCGGCGTTCAGGCGTTTGGTTCGTCGCCTCCGTTCTGGTGTTGGCGGCTTCGTCGATCGGGCTAAGTCGGCTCCTTGAGGCCGGAACGCCGGCCGTCTCGCTTGCGCTCGATCCGTTGAACATAAATGCCTTGGTAGGTGACATCACCGATGAGCTGAATGAAACAGGCAGTGGTCCTGATCTCGACGCTTTGGCCGTCAAGGCAAGGGGCGCGCTTCGCTTCAATGTCGCGGACGCCCGGCTTTACAGCCTGTTAGGCGAGATCAGGTACCGGCAAGGCGAGAAAGACGAAGCTTTTGAACTCTTCGATAGGGCTCGAAAGCTGTCCAAGACGGAAATCCATGCGCTTCAGAGATCGATCGACCGTTCGATCGAGGGAGGCGATCTGTCGAAGGCCGTCGGCGAGATCGATACCTTGCTGCGCCGGTGGCCGGACCGTTTTCCAGTCATCGCGGCGGGCATGCCGGCCATTCTTTCAAATCCAGACGGATATCGGGCTGTCCTGGCAGCCATGAAGATCGGGGCTCCGTGGAGGTCCAATCTTTTCTCCGCCCTTGGCCACGATCCGCGGGGCCTGCGCGCCGCCAGCCAACTGTTGCTCGACCTTGCCGGATCGAGTTCACCACCGACATCGAAGGAACTGTCCGCGGTGATCAACGGCTATATCAGGCAAAAGGAATACGAGCCTGCCTATCGGCTGTTCCTTTTCAGCCTGTCCGATCAGGAACGGACGCTGGGTGGCTATATTTTCAACGGCGGCTTTGAACCGGTCCGCAGCGGCAAGCCATTCGACTGGCAGGTTCACGATCGCTCCGGTCTGGAAATTACTTTTGCCGGGTCGCGCGATGTTGGCGAGAGCGACAGCGGAGCGACCGTTCGATTTTTGAATACGCCGGTGAAGAACGCAGCATTCCAGCAATATGTCGAATTGCCTCCCGGCTCCTACAGGATTTCCCTGACTGCCTCCGGGAGAAACCTGAAGCTGCCAAAGCAGCTGTTCTGGTCCATCAGATGCGCGGATCCGGCAAGCGAAATAGCCCGGTTCAACATTCCGGAAGGCACATTCAACCGGCAGGACCTGAGCCTGGATTTCGCGATCGGACCGAGTGCGTGTCCGATGCAATTGCTACGGCTGGAAACAGCCGCCATCACTGAGAGCTGGCGATTTCGATACGTAGGCACGTTGGTCATGCACAAGCTGAGCATCGAAAGAGTTTCATCTTGAGAGAGCGGTCAATTCGGCCCACGGAATGGGAAAAGTACCTGCTTGGGTCGGTTCTTTTTCTGTCGGTGCTGATTGGCGGCGGCACGGCGAGTGGCCTTTACACCGAAATGCTGATCGAAATCGCGGCGATTGTCTCGGCCGCGATCGTCCTTTCAAGGCCGTTGGGGCAGAGGGTCCCTCGGTCGGTCCTATGGCTGCTTGCCCTGGTCCTTGCCGTATTCTGTTTTCAAATCGTGCCGCTGCTGCCTGCGGCCCTGTTGAGCGGATTGCGGCCCGAGGTGCTGCTGGCAAGTCCATGGCTGGCCGGCGAAACCCGGCTGCGTTTCGTCAGTGTCGGCGTGGGGCGCACGATCGAATGTTTTTTGTATTTCTCGGCGGCGGCGGCATTCTTCCTGAGCGTCGTCCGCTTGCGCCCGGATCAGGTCTACGGCCTTCTGCCTTTCTTTTTCATGGGTGTCATCTGTAACGGATTGGCGGCCGCGATCCAGTACTCACTCTCCGATACGGTTGCCATAAAGGGATTGTTGCCGTTCACGGTCAATGCCGGGCTGTTTGCCAACCAGAATCATTTTTCGGCGTTGCTCTTCGTCTCCATCCCTTTCGCTGTCTACTACGGACTGTTCCGCGGGAATCTTCTGTCTGGATCACTCGGATTGATAACACTGTTGCTGCTGCTTCTGGCCACCGGTTCGCGCGCCGGTATTCTGATAGGATTGGCGATCACCATCGTATCGGTTGTCTTTCTGTCCGCTCGCTCCAGGCTAGGTGGTTATGGCATCCTTGCGGTTTTCATCGGTCTTTCGCTCTACACGATGGGCGCGTGGACGAAGATCGATGCGGAGGTGGTTGATCCGACCTTTGGGCGCGCCGAATTTGCCCGCACGACGATCGCGGGAATTGAAGAGAACTGGACGACAGGAGTGGGTTTCGGCAGCTTTCAGAAGGTCTATCAGATTTACGAAAAGGGCGAGATGATCTTCAAGCCCTACGTGAATCACGCTCACAACGACTATCTGGAACTGACACTTGAGGGTGGCGCGCCCGTTGTTCTTCTGATCGTGGTCTACCTGACATTGCTTTTCGCGTCGTCCGTTGGGATTCGGCGGTATCCGCTGCAGAAAGCCGCGTTCCTCTCGGTGTCGTTTCTTCTCGTTCACTCGCTGGTTGATTACCCCTTGCGAACAGCGGCGCTTGCGATGATTTTTGCCTACATGAATGGCATTATCTTTCACAAAGGCTTTGCTGAACGGTTGAACCCCAAGAGGCGAGCCGACCGAGGCCCATCATGACAATCGGCTTGTTCCCGTCATGCCGCCGGCGTTGGCAAGATGACAGCATTGGGTTCGCCGGGAATTGACCGCGGCATCGGTGCCGGGCTGATCCGGTCGTTTGTCGAGCGCCGAGATTGACAAGCCATTGCGTGGAACCTAATCACGGGCAGCAAGGGCCAGGGGGCCTAGGCATGTCAAGGAGAGCTTCTTGAAAGGAATTATCCTTGCTGGGGGCAGCGGAACGCGTCTTTACCCGCTAACATTAGCGATCTCTAAGCAGATTCTGCCGATATACGACAAGCCGATGATCTATTATCCGCTGAGCGTTTTGATGCTTGCGGGTATCCGTGAGATTCTGGTCATTTCAACGCCGCGCGATCTGCCGGTCTTTCGTGATCTGCTTGGCGATGGATCGGAGTTCGGGCTTGAACTGTCTTATGCCGAGCAACCACAGCCCAACGGCCTTGCGGAAGCCTTCATCATTGGCCGCGATTTCATTGGCAAGGACAGCGTGTCGATGATCCTTGGCGACAACATCTATTTCGGCGACGGGTTGTCGCAGCTTTGCCGGGCCGCGGCCTCGCGCGAAAAGGGTGCTTCGGTGTTCGCCTATCATGTCGAGGATCCCCAGCGTTATGGTGTGGTGTCCTTCGACAAGGCCACCGGAACGGCGCTGACGATCGAGGAAAAGCCGCAGAACCCGAAATCCAACTGGGCCGTCACCGGTCTCTATTTCTATGACAACGACGTCGTCGACATCGCCCCCGCCATCCGGCCCTCGGCGCGTGGCGAACTCGAGATAACGGCGGTCAACAATGTGTACCTCGAGCGTGGCCAGTTGCATGTGCACCGGTTGGGGCGCGGCTATGCCTGGCTCGACACCGGCACGCATGACAGCTTGCATGAAGCCTCCTCATTCGTGCGCACCATCGAGCATCGCCAGGGCATCAAGGTTGCTTGTCCGGAAGAGATTGCCCTTGAACAGGGTTGGCTGACAGTGGACCAGATTCTGCGGCGCGCCGACCGCCTGGGCAAGAATGAATATGCCGCCTACCTGCGCCGGCGTGTCGTCGAGCTGTCGGAGGGCTAGATGCTGGAAGTCAGGTCCCTCGGCATTGATGGCGTGCTGGAAATCGTCCCGAAGCGGCATGGCGACGCGCGCGGTTTCTTTGTGGAAACCTATAATGCCGAGCGCTTTGCGCAGGCAGGCATCGACCTGCTTTTCGTGCAGGACAATCATTCATATTCCGCGGCGGCAGGTGTTTTGCGCGGGCTTCACTACCAGCTTGCGCCGCGGGCTCAGGACAAGCTGTTGCGCGTCATTCGTGGCAGCATTCTCGATGTCGCGGTCGACATTCGCCGTAGTTCGAAGACCTTTGGGAAATGGGTCGCTCTCGAAGTGTCGGCCGAAAAGGGCAATCAGATTCTGGTGCCGAAAGGCTTCGCGCACGGCTTCGTAACGCTCGTGCCCGACACCGAGGTCCTGTACAAGGTCACCGACACCTATTCGCAGGCGCATGACCGGTCGATCCGCTTCGACGATCCCGCCATCGGCATCGAATGGCCGTCCTTGGCCGGCGGGTTCCAGCTTTCGGACAAGGACCTCAAGGCGCCGCTATTGGCCGCCGCCGAGGTGTTTGCCTGATGGATTGCCAAAAGGGTGTAGAATGAGGACAGCGGCATGAATTTTCTGGTGACGGGCGGTGCTGGCTTTATAGGTTCGGCGGTGTGCCGGCATTTGTGCGCCAACCCGGCCTATCGGGTGACCAATCTCGACAAGCTCACCTATGCGGGAAACCTGGCCTCGCTGCGGCCGATCGAGAATGCACACAATTACCGCTTCGCGCAGGCCGATATCTGCGATGAGAGGGCTGTGCTCGACATCCTCCGCCGGGACGATATCGACATCGTCATGAACCTCGCCGCCGAGAGCCATGTCGACCGCTCGATCGACGGGCCAGGCACGTTTATCGAGACCAACATCGTTGGCACCTACAGGATTCTCAATTCCGCGCTGGAATACTGGCGCGGCCTGCCCGAGGACAGGAAAAGCCGCTTCCGCTTCCATCATGTCTCGACCGACGAGGTGTTCGGCGATCTTCCTTTCGATGGCGGCATGTTCGTCGAGGAAACGCCCTACGCGCCGTCTTCGCCCTATTCCGCCTCGAAAGCGGCCTCGGACCATCTGGTACGCGCCTGGCACGAAACCTATGGCCTGCCGGTCGTGCTTTCCAATTGCTCGAACAATTATGGACCCTATCACTTTCCCGAAAAGCTGATCCCGCTGGTCATCCTCAATGCGCTCGACGAAAAGCCGCTACCGGTCTATGGCGCCGGCGCCAATGTGCGCGACTGGCTGTTCGTCGAGGATCACGCGCGGGCTCTGGAACTCGTCGCCACGAAAGGACAGCCGGGCGAAAGCTACAATGTCGGCGGCAATTCCGAGCGGACGAACCTGGGCGTCGTCGAGACGATCTGCGATCTGCTCGACATCAGGCGTCCCCGGGCCGGTGGCAAGAGCTATCGCAACCTGATCTCTTTCGTCACCGACCGCCCCGGTCATGATCGCCGCTATGCCATCGACGCATCGAAAATAAGCCGGGACCTGGGCTGGGCGCCCAACGAGAATTTCGACAGCGGCCTGGCGAGAACCGTGGACTGGTTCCTGGCCAACAAATGGTGGTGGGGGCCGATCCGCGAACAGCACTATGCCGGTGAAAGACTGGGCGAAGCGCGCAAGGGGGCCGCGTGAGGCTCGTTGTCACCGGACGCGAAGGCCAGGTCGCGGCAAGCCTTCTGGAAGCCGGCCGGCGAAGCGCCGGCGTGGAGGTCATTGCCATTGGCCGGCCGGAACTCGATTTGGCAAGACCCGACATGGTGAGCGAAGCCATTGCGGCCGCCAAGCCGGACATCGTCGTGTCGGCCGCCGCCTACACGGCGGTGGATCAGGCCGAGGATGAGCCCGACCTGGCATTCGCGGTGAACGCCGTCGGCGCCGGCAAGGTGGCGGAAGCGGCAAGGCGGCTTGGCGTTCCCGTCATCCATCTTTCGACCGACTATGTCTTCGACGGCTCGAAGGACAGCGCCTATGTCGAGACCGACGCGACCGCACCAGCCAGCGTCTACGGCGCCTCCAAGCTTGCCGGTGAGCAGGCGGTGGCATCAGCCAATCCGCATCACCTGATCCTGCGCACGGCATGGGTCTACAGCCCGTTCGGCAAGAATTTCGTCAAGACCATGCTGCGGCTTGCCGCCGATCGCGACGAGATCGCCGTGGTGGCCGATCAATGGGGAAATCCCACATCCGCGCTTGATGTCGCCGACGCAATCCTGCATGCAGCGGCGATGCTGCATGGCAACACAGGCTTTGGTGCATCTGGCATTTATCATCTGGCCGGAACCGGCGAGGCCAACTGGAGCGGCTTTGCCCGTCATATCCTGGACACAAGCCGCGTGTTTGGTGGTCCTTGGGCGCGGGTACGGGACATTGCTACGATGGACTATCCAACCAAGGCGCGCCGCCCCGCCAATTCCCGGCTTTCGAGCGCAAAGTTCGCCTCCGTCTTCGGCTGGAATGCGCCGGACTGGCGGCAATCGGCGGAAGCGGTTGTGCGGCGGCTTCTCATCGATGGGACGAAACAGGCATTGACGGCATGAATAAGCATCCTTCACGGGAAACCACGCGCGATGCGACGCCTGTTGACCGCAAGGCAAAGCCGAAAGCAGCCAAACGCACCTGCATCATGGTGCTCGGCATGCATCGCTCGGGCACCAGTGCGCTGACGAGAGCGATCAGTCTGCTTGGCGCGGAATTGCCGAAGAACATGCTCGGCGCCAATCCAACTAACGAAGCGGGCCATTGGGAGCCCGTGCGGCTGATGGAACTTCATGACCGGATGCTCGCGGAGGCCGGCAGCCGGTGGGATGATTGGCGTTCATTTGACCCCGTCGATCTTGGCGCGGCGCGTCTTCGTTTCTACAAAGCCGAGATCACCAAGCTGATAGACGAGGAATATGGCAGCGCGCCGCTATTCGTCCTCAAGGACCCGCGCATTTCACGTTTCGTACCGCTATACGCAGACATTCTGAAACGGATGCGTGTCGACGTTCGCTGCGTACTGATCCAACGCAATCCGTTGGCCGTGATTGCCTCGCTCGACAAACGTGATCGCTCAACGCCCGGGTTCGGTGCATTACTTTGGCTTCGCCATGAGCTAGAGGCCGAGCGATCTACGCGCGGCGCACCGCGTGTCTTCGTCTCCTATGAAGGGATGATGCAAGGCTGGCGGCCAAGCTTGGACAAAATCACGACGGCGCTCCCTGTTACCTGGCCGAGGTTAATCGAGGAGGTTGCTGATGAGGTAGATGCCTTTATATCGAAAGACCATCAACACCACGTGGCAAGTGATGATGCGCTCTTCGCAGACAAACGCATCGCTGAATGGGTGAAGGACGCCTATGCGGCACTCCAGGCCTTAGAAACAGACACTGGTGACGCCGAGGCAATAGCGGTTCTTGATCGCGTCAGAATGGAGTTCGACGAGCAATCTGCGATCTATGGCAGCGTCTTCTTCTCCGAACTTGGAGCGCGCCTTCGTGCACAAAGCGAAAAGGACGCGGTTCATCGACGATTGGAGGAAGAACAGAATCAAGAGATTAGTGGGTTAACCAGTCAGCTTGCCTCTAAGGACATGAAAATCGCGCAAGAATTAGAAGAGAGCGACAGGCTCAGGATCGAGACAAGGAATAAATCGGAGGAAATTCAGAATCTCGCGCAATACAATAGGATCATCTTGGAGAGCCTTGATCGATATAGGAGTAAAAACTCAAATCTTCTCAAGAGAAACGCTGAGATTGAGGGGGTAGTTGCCGTTCTTGGTCAAAAGGAAGTAGATTTGTCGCGTTTGATGGGGTCATATTCTTGGAAAATCACACGCCCATTGCGTGTGATGGCAAGAAGCGTGTTCACCCTCAGAAAGATCATTCGTAAGAAAATTTCACTGGCAAGTTTCTTTGGTGGAAAACTACACTATTCTCTAAGAACTTTTGGTGGGCCTGCTACCGTTAGGAAGATCGTTGACTATGCTAGGCGTTATCGGGGGCGCTGGAAAGACGGAGATTATTTTGTAAATGGGCTTCATCCGAGAGGAAATGTAACAGATCTTGCGAAATTCTACCCTGACGAAGTGCATTCCTATTCGACCGAGATAGTCGTGCTTCGAGTTCTTATTGTTGCGGAGATTTCAATTCCGCAATGTAAAAAATACAGAGTTGATCAGAAAGTTGAGATGCTCAAGTCGCTCGGCATCGAATCTCTGGTTGTTGACTGGAAAGAGTTGGAGAAGGTCCGTAGCGCCCTTCAGTTGTTTTCAATGGCAATTTTCTACCGCGTTCCTGGCACCGAGGGAGTGATCAATTTAATAAATGAGGCGGCGCGTTTGCGTGTGAAAACCTATTGGGAAGTTGACGATCTCATTTTTGACAAAGAGCTCTACAAAGCAAACAAGAACCTGTCTAGGTTAAGGCCTGAAGAAGTCATAGGACTATTGTCCGGCGCGGCCCTGTACCGCGAAGCGATGTTGGCGTGTGACGAAAGCATCGCTTCTACACCTCCGCTTGCCCAGTTGATGGCAACGGCAACCGGTCGGTTTGCGCATGTCGTGCCAAACGCATTGGATCATGAAACACGACGCTTCGCCGAGAAGGCGTTAGGGGGGGCAGGTTCACGTGAGGATGCCGAGGATGTGGTTATCGTCTATGGGTCTGGAACCAAGACCCACGACGCTGATTTCGCCGAAGCCGCTGAGGCGCTCCTCCGTATAATGTCGGCTAGGCCTCTCGTTCGTCTGCAAATTGTCGGACCCTTGGAATTGGATCCACGCTTCAGTCAGTTTGTTGATAGAGTCGATAGAATAGAGTTCATAGACTTTGAGGAGTATATTGCCGTACTTTCAAGATGCGATATAGGCATAGCTCCGTTGGAGGCAAGTTATTTCAATGATGCTAAAAGCAACATAAAATATATTGAATATTCAATATTGAAGATTCCTTCGGTGTCTTCGCCGGCCGCGGCATTTCGAGCTGCCATTACCGACGGTGACGACGGGTTTTTGGCGGTGGGTGCTGAGCAGTGGGAAGACAAAATACTACGTCTCATCGACAATCCGGCCCTTCGGCGTGTCATGGGTCAAAAAGCGTATCAGACTACCGTCGAACGGTTCAACCTCGAGGGTGTTGCAAATAGTAGCCTTCAGCCAATCCTTCAATCGTACAATGCCAGGGAAGCTAAATTTCGAATACTGATGGTGAACATTTTTTTCAGCCCGTTGTCATTTGGAGGTGCGACCGTCGTAGTAGAAGAGTTGGCAAGGCGTATTGCTGAAATCGACGGAAATGACGTTTTTATATTGACGTCTTGGTCGAATGAATCGGCGCCGGATGGGGCGATAGTGCGTTACAAAGTTGGAAAGGTTAATGTTGTTGCAATTAAATTGTCAAAGGTCACTGAAGCTATAGATGATCTTAGCAACAAGCTCGTAGAGCGCGCATTCGTCGAAGTCCTCAAAGCTGTCGAACCGTCCGTTGTGCATTTTCATTCGATCCAAGGTCTTGGCGCTTCGCTTGCAAATCTGTGCGCCGGGCAGGAAATTCCTTTCGCGGTCACTCTTCACGACGCTTGGTGGATTTGCGAGCGGCAGTTTATGGTGACCGCTAAACATGAATATTGTTTCCAGAAAAAAATAGATACGGCTGTATGTGCAGTATGCGTTCCGGACGCTCATTATAACAAAGTCAGAGCTGCATTTCTTAGAGATGCCTTGTCTAAGGCAAGTATGCTGTTGGCCCCGAGCGGATTTTTCCGTGAACTGTACGCGGAGAACGGCTTTGACGAGAAGAAGATATTTGTGAACAAAAATGGAGTAAATCTTCCTGGAAGTGAATTTTCAAGGAAACCAGACTCTCGTATTCGCTTTGGATATGTTGGAGGAAATACTCCGATAAAAGGGTTTGATCTTATATTGAAGGCGTTTTCTAGCATAGACCGCGACGACGTTGAATTTGTTGCGGTCGATAATACACTGAATCTCGGATATCAAAGTGTTGACCTCTCCCGAAGGGGTTTGAAAGTCCCATATCGCACCGTGCCTGCATATACTCAGGCGACGATGGATGGCTTCTTCTCAGAAGTAGATGTCTTGCTTTTTCCAACGCAGTGGAAGGAGAGTTTTGGATTGGCTGTCCGTGAAGCGCTCGCTCGTGACATTTGGGTGATCGCGTCGGACGCGGGCGGGGTTGTCGAGGACATCGTGGAAAATGAAAATGGATACATCATCCCCATAACTCGCGATTATAGGGTTCTGAAGGAAGCCATCGAACGCACTATAAAAATGTTTGCGGAGAGGCGAAACTTATACAGCAACCCTTACAAGAAGAGAATTCAGGATTTTGATTCCCAAGCGAATGAGTTGTTGGCCTTGCTACGAAACATCGGAAGTCCTGAGGGAGATCTGAAGGGGAACTATGGACCTAATTAAAGTAATTGTTGCCGGTCGATCGAGGGTCATTCTGTGTTCGAACTGACTATGACCCTCATTCGTCGCGAGATTGCAGGTCGATATCGGGGCTCTGCCCTTGGCTTGTTGTGGTCGCTGCTCAATCCGCTGTTCATGCTGGCCGTCTACACTTTTGTTTTCGGCGTGGTAATGAAGTCCCGTTGGACAACCCCCGACCAGCAGAGTGTCGCGCATTCGACTGGCGAGTATGCGGTCATCTTGTTTTCCGGGCTGATCGTCTTCCAGTTTTTCGCGGAGATGGTTTCGCTATCGCCCGGGCTGATCGTCGCCAACGCCAACTACGTCAAGAAGATTGTATTTCCAATCCAGATCCTGCCGGTGGTTTCAGCCGGCGCTGCACTGTTTCACGCGGCCGTCAGCTTACTGGTGTTGCTGGTCTTTGCCTATGTCGTTTTTGGCAACATCCCACGGACGGCGGTTCTAGCACCGGTTGTCTTTGCGCCGCTGATTCTCCTGGTACTCGGCATTGCGTGGATATTGGCCTCGATCGGCGTCTATTTCCGTGACATGAACCAGATCGTGGCGCCATTGGTTACCGCGACTTTGTTCTTGTCGCCGGTATTCTTTCAGAGAGCGGCTCTGCCGGCCTGGCTGCAACCCTGGCTTTCGCTCAATCCTCTCGCGATTCCGGTCGAGAGTTTTCGCAACGCAGTTATCTTTGGTGTACCACCTGACTGGGCGGCGCTTGGCTATTACTCATTGGTGGCGATTATAGTTGTGTTTCTCGGCTACCAGTTTTTCCAGAAGACGTGTCGAGGTTTTTCCGATGTCCTCTGACAAGTCTGACGCCCGCAGCTCGGGTGTCGCCATTCGCGTGCGCGATGTGTCGAAACACTATGTCATGTTTGAGCGGCCGGAAGACCGCTTCAAACAGATGGTCGTGCCGCGGTTGGAGCGGCTGATTGGTCGACCCCCGCGCCGCTATTTTCGTGACTTCGCCGCTCTGTCAGGTGTCTCGTTCGAGATCGGCAGAGGCGAGACGGTCGGCATCATCGGTCGCAACGGCTCTGGCAAGTCGACGCTGCTGCAGATCATTTGCGGCACGCTGCAGCCGACCAGTGGCTCGGTAGAGGTCAATGGCCGTATTGCCGCGCTACTGGAACTTGGTGCCGGATTCAATCCCGAATTTACCGGACGAGAAAACGTCTTCCTCAACGCCTCGATCCTAGGCGTCCCGCGCAGGGAGATGGAGTGGCGCTTCGACGACATTGCTCGCTTCGCCGATATCGGTCCATTCATCGATCAGCCAGTGAAGACCTATTCATCAGGCATGTATGTACGGCTGGCATTCGCCGTCGCTATCAACGTTGACCCGGACATCCTGGTGGTTGACGAAGCACTTTCAGTCGGGGATGAGGCCTTTCAGCGCAAGTGTTTTGCTCGCATCGAACAGATCAAAGAACGGGGGGGCACAATCCTATTTGTGAGCCACGGCGCTCAGACTATTGTGCAACTTTGCTCGCGAGCGATATTGATTGATAGGGGAGAAAAGATACTAGAGGGCGAACCAAAGGCTGTGGTGAGTCAATACCAGAGGCTGGTGAATGCAAGTTCGGAAACAGCTCTGCAACTGCGCGACGCAATCCGAAATATAGGCCAAGGGAAGACGCAAGAGATTAACCAGAACGACAGTCAGGATCGAAATTCGAAAGGTGAAGAAACTGCTCGCCACACGGAGGGGTATGATCCCGCTTTTATCTCGAAAAGTGTGGTCGAGTATGAAAGTAAAGGAGTTAGAATACACAACTTGCGGATAGTCAATAAGAGCTCAAGTATCGTAAACACGCTTCAGAGTGGACGTCGATATATATTTGAGTATAAAGTATCATACGAAGAACAAGCCAGCGATGTTTCTTACGGAATGCTCATAAAGACAGTCAGTGGAATTGAGATCGCGGGTACGGCCACTAACTTGATCGAAGGGCCGAAGCAAGACGTTGCGGCTGGATCGACAGTGGCAGTACGAATGGAATTTGATTGCGCATTGGCTCCTGGAGTATACTTTATTAACGCGGGTACCGGAAAGCAGAAGAACGGTCAGCGGATAATGGCCCACCGTATTCAGGATGGGCTTATGTTTCGCGTTAATACCTCTGGGAAAGTCGCATTTACGGGGATGGTAGACCTAAACATTCTTTCATATTTCGACGCCGAATTGACAGATGGTGTACCGAAATGATGCATTGGACCGTGGAATATTGGTGACCAAATTGAATAGAATAATATGGACCTGCTGGTTTCAGGGGCAGGAATCGGCTCCCGAGATCGTAAAAAGATGCCTAAAAAGCTGGGTCGAAAAGAATCCGGGCTGGGAATTTAGGTGCTTGGATGCTTATAGCGTAGAAGAATATGTGAACATAAAAGAATACATAAAACTTAATATCCAGGAGATAACTGCTGCGTCTCTTTCCGATATTGTAAGAATACTTTTGTTGCATGAGTATGGTGGTGTTTGGGTCGATGCCACTTTGTTCTGCAGTCAACCTCTGGACAATTGGCTACCTGAGAAGTTAGTTGAGGGCTTTTTCGCCTTCGCCCGCCCCGCCCCCGATCGTCCTCTTTCAAGTTGGTTTCTCGCGTCGGCGCCCGGCAATCGTCTCGTGTCTCAGTGGTGCGGGGCGACCCTGCGCTATTGGGATGGCCGCAGTCGGGCGGATTCCTATTTCTGGTTCCACTACCTGTTCAAAGAGCTTTGTGCGAGCGATGAAGAATTCGGGCGTAGTTGGCAAAGAGTCCCTCATGTGAGCGCAGATGGCCCGCACTCAATACAAACGGCCGGAATGTATGAAGCCTTCCGCGAGGTGTCCGCTCGCGTGGATTGGGCATCAACCGTATACAAGCTTACCTATCGCGTTGAGGTAGATAAGATAAAGCCGGACAGTTTGTTGGCCAGTCTCTTGAGTCCAATTCAAGATACGGGTTCGGGAGAGGCCGAGACAACTTCCTCGGCGTTGTTGAGGCACGTTGTACCCCGATCTGCCGAGGAGATGACATTTGCTTCACTGAAGGTATCAACAGAGAATTTGGGCGACCATATTCAAATTCTGGCCGGCGAGCACCTTTTCAAGCGCTTTGGAGTTCGGCCACAGGTCTTCTTGGACCGGGACGACGAGATTCGATCGGCCCCGGTTCTGGAAGGGTTTCCTGGACCGGTGCCGATACTGATGAACGGCTGGTTCAAACGAAATGGTACGGAATGGCCCCCGAACGGTAAACTTCTTCCGATTTTTATCGGCTTTCATATTCGACTGTTTCAGAGCCCGGAGCTTTTGTCCGACGAGAGTATAGAGTATTTTAAAAGATTTCAGCCAATTGGGTGCAGGGACATATACACCGAGATGCTTCTACGAGGCAAAGGTGTGGAAACCTATGAAAGCAATTGCCTGTCGCTTACCTTGGATAAAAGAATTTTTGATGGTGGAGATGAGATATTTGTAGTGTCACGAGACAGGAGAATAATTGAATTCATACCGGAGCGGCTTGGGCCGTTCACGTTCCGATCTCATTACACCGGATCAAACGATTTTGAAAATAACATGAGATCGGCTAGTGATTTACTAAATGAATACAAATCGCGGGCAAAGTTGATCGTCACTTCGTTGCTGCATTGTGCTCTGCCAGCGATAGCGATGGGAATCCCGGTGGTGGTTATTTATCCAGTTAACGATCAAGCGGGGCACGCTTCGGATAGAGAACGCTTCTCCTCCCTAGAACGATTGACTCGAATATATCACATTGACCAGCTGGGCGAGGTCGATTGGGAGCCAAAGCCAATCGATGTCGGTATGATAAAGCTTGCTCTTCACGACTGCTTGAAATCGGCTTTACAAGCGTTACACATGCAGCCAAGCGTTATGCTGGGTCCGATCGCTTCCTCGGATATGTTACCTCCTCCGTAATGTGCTTGGGATATCGAGTGTTTTAGGTACCAGCACCAACTTCTACCGACAGCTTGATCAACTCCGAGCTCCCAAAAAACATCTGGCTATGCCTTCACGCCCGCAGTATGCGATACAGGACGGCGGGGACTGGGGATGGCACTTTGAGAAAGATGAGCGGCCTCGAAGTATTTCGTGTTCGCATTTCGCTGGGTGTTCATGCCCTTGATTATGGAGTCTAGTACCATCCCATGAATTCTTACCTCGAAGCAGTATTCGGGCTCAGACCACAGATGCGGCGCGCCTTCATCATGATCCAGGACGTGGTCATGGTTCTGGTCGCCGTGGCGCTCAGTCTCGTGCTTTCGCGGTCGAATCTTTCGTTCGAAGCGCTCTCCAACGAGGGCTTGGCAACCTGGGCGGGCATTGTTCTCATCAGCCATCTGCTATTCCGGTATTGTGGCCTCTACACGACCGTCTGGCGCTTTGCCTCGACGCCGGATTTTTTCAACATCCTGAAGAGTTGCGCGATTTTGACGTTCGCTCTGTATGCCACTTCGTTGGCGGTTCGCACTTTCCAGCCTGTGCAGGGACTAAACGAGCGTCAGTTCATCGTCTTCTTCCTCGTCTCCTTCACGATCATATCGGCGCCTCGCCTGTTCTACCGCTTCCTGCGTGATGGCGCGAGCTGGGGCATTCTGAGCCTCAAGACCGACAAGACGCAGACCAAGCGCGCATTGTTCGTCGGCCGTCTCGGTGAGGCCGACCTGATCATTCGCTTCACGCGCACGGCGCAGCCGGCGGACTACTCCATAGTCGGGATCATGGCTACCGAGCGCGGCGCGCCTTTGGGCACACGGATCCAAGGTGTTCCCGTGGTGGCGACCCTGCCGCGTTTGATTGACGTCCTGGAAGACTACGCGACCGGCACCAAAAGCCTGGACCTGCTGATTTTCGGCAGCGGCGCCGAGCACGAGATCGAGGAGTATTCGGAACTCGTCCGCGTCGCCCGGCACGGCGACATAAATGTGGTGCAGTTTTCCGGTCTTTCGGAGCTGGAACGGCACGGAAAGCTGGTTCTCGACACCGTCGAGATGGAAACAATCCTGCGCCGTCCGACGGTCGCGTCCGACATCGAGCGCATCAGTGCCTTTGTTGGCGGCAAACGTGTTCTGGTGACGGGCGGTGCCGGCTCGATCGGCCGAACGCTGGTCAAACGGTCGCTGGAACTGGGAGCGGAGGCGGTGCTGGTCGCCGACAACTCCGAGTTCGGCATCTTCCAATTGAGCCAGTATATTGACGAGAAGGACCACGACCGTCTCAAGGTTCGCATCGTCGATGTCGCGGACCGACGCCAGATAACGCGTGTCGTTACGGAATTCCGGCCGGATATCATTTTTCACGCCGCGGCGCTCAAACACGTTCCGTTGCTCGAGGAAAACTGGGATTCGGCCATCCAGACCAATATTTTCGGAACGCTCGTCTGTGCCGAGGTCGCCGCCAAATGCGGGGTTGCGCAATTTGTCCTGATATCGAGCGACAAGGCGGTGGATCCCTCATCGGTGCTCGGCATGACAAAGCGAGCCGCTGAACAGATCGTCAGCGCCTTGCATGGGGCGCCAGCGGGCGAGCCGGGCGGGCGTCGCTCCGCCACCAAATTCATAGCTGTGCGGTTCGGTAATGTCTTTGGCAGCAATGGTTCGGTAGCGACCATATTCCAGGCGCAGATCGAGGCCGGAGGGCCTGTCACCATCACCGACCGGCGCATGACACGCTATTTCATGACCGTGGCGGAAGCCGTCGATCTCGTCATCATGTCGGCCGCCGATGCCGCGTCGCGGCAGAGTGGGGATGACTATGCCGTCTATATGCTCGACATGGGCAAGCCGGTGCCGATTCTTGAAGTGGCCGAAACGATGATCCGCATGTCCGGAAAGAGCCCATACAAGGACGTCGCAATCCGGTTCACCGGCATAAGGCCGGGCGAAAAACTCCACGAAACGCTGCATGGCGAAGATGAGGAACTCGTCGAACTCGGCATTTCGAAGATTTTTGGTCTCAGCACGGACGTCGTGGAATGGTCGGATGTCCAGGTCGCGCTCACAGCGCTGCAGCAGTCGGCGAAAAACCAGGACAAGGCTGCCGCGCTCGCCGTGCTGGCACGCCTTGACCGCGCCAAGAAGGCCAAGGGGAGCATTCATCAGGACGCGATCCCGAAAACGGTCGGGCAGGCGAGCTAACCGTTCCTCTTCCGACGCGACCATGATTCGGGGCTCTGAAAATCTCGGGCATATGCAAGGTGTTTGACGTTCGTGGATAAAGCAGATCTGCGCATCGCAGTCCTGATGGGCACGAAAGATGGCGCCGCCTTCATCGATGAGCAGCTGCAGTCGCTGCTCGCGCAGTCGCATCCTCTGATCGACCTGTGGATATCCGACGATGGTTCCACCGATGGCACGATTGCCATCATCGAGGCATGGCAATCCCGCTGGCCGAAGGGGCGAATGACCCTTGTGGAGGGGCCGCGGCAAGGATTCGCGGCCAATTTCCGGTCGATGATCCTTGATCGACGCATCGATGCGGACGGCTATGCCTTCTGCGACCAGGACGATATCTGGGAGCCCGACAGGCTGGAGAGCGCTATCAGCTGGATGCAGGCCTATGACGCAAACACCCCGCTGATGTTTTGCTCGCGAACCGCGACCATGACGGAAACGGGAAGCCTTGTCGGCCATTCGCCGCTGTTTGCCCGCCCGCCGTCCTTTCGCAACGCACTTGTGCAAAGTATCGCCGGCGGCAACACCATCCTGCTCAACGCCGCGGCACGCGACCTGTTGGCCAGGGCCTCTGCGCGGACCGGGTTCGTCAGCCACGACTGGTGGGCCTATCTCATCGTGACCGCCGCCGGCGGCATCGTCCGCTACGATCCACGGCCGCTGGTGCGCTATCGGCAGCACGCGGCAAACCTGGTTGGCGCCAACGTGTCGTGGAGAGCAAGGATTTCCCGGCTTGGCCGCCTCTTCAAGGGCGAGTTCGCCGACTGGACGGATCTCAATCTTGACGGACTCGCCGTCAATCGCGATCTGCTGACCGAAGACGCGGCGGCGTGCTTTGACCTGTTCACCAACGGTCGGCAGGGCGGTCTTTTCCGCCGCTTGGCTGGTTTGCGCAAAAGCGGTGTCTATCGACAGACCCTTCCCGGGACCCTGGGGCTCTATCTCGCTTTCATCCTCGGGCGCATCTGAGCATCGAACGACTGCGTGGCGCGCTTGGTCAAGAGATGAGCTCATGCTACGTCGACCGGATTGATGGGCTTGGCCTGCGGCGTTGCCTCGGGACTTTGGCAGGGAGCACGATCGGCCGTTCATGAAGGCAACCAAGCAAATCTTCGATCTTGCCGGTGCGGCTTTGCTGCTGGTGGTCACGTCCCCCGTATTGGTGCTTGCCGTCCTTGCCGTTCGGGCATCGTCGCCCGGTCCGGCTATTTTTTCGCAGACGCGGGTCGGCCGCGACGGCAGGCCTTTTCGCTGTCACAAGTTGCGCACCATGTATGTCGGGACGCCGTCATTGCCCTCGCATGAGGCGCCCCCGAATTCCGTGACATCGGTCGGAAAGGTCCTGCGGAAGTTCAAGCTCGATGAGCTGCCACAGTTCTGGAACGTCCTGAAGGGCGAGATGAGCCTGGTCGGGCCGCGTCCCTGCCTGCCGACCCAAACGGAATTGATCGAGTGTCGCAGGCGGCTGGGGGTTTTGGCGGCGCTTCCAGGCATAACCGGCCTGGCTCAGATCAGGGGAATCGACATGTCGAACCCTGAGCTTTTGGCTGAAACGGATGCCACCTATCTGAGGACCGCGTCGTTCCGGCTTGACCTTCGGATCCTGCTCGGAACGCTCTATCGAGGCTGAACAAACCACGATCCCAAAAGTGGATAGGAAGCTACGACTTACCGAGCCGCGCCAGCTCGGCCAGCCGCTCCAACGGATCGGTTTCCGGCGCCCATCCCTGCGATATCAAGAGGGCGGGATCGCATATCTGTGTCGCTGTCATGCTGTCCCAAAATGCCTGCTTGCCCAGCAAGCCCGCGACCGGTCGCATCAGGCCGGCCGGTACCGTCATCAGCCGCGTCGGCCGTCCAAACCCCCTGCGAAAGGCGGCAATGACGGCCTCGACGGCGACCGGTGGCATGTCGGCGCCGACATAGATTGGGCGGAGCGCTCCGGAATGGCTCAGCAGGTGCGACACCGCCCGCACTACGGCCTCGGCGGACATCAGCGAGCGGACTCCCGTCAGGGCACCCGTCGGCAGCGGCAGCGCCGTATCGGCAAGGCGCATCAGCGTCGCCAGGTTTCCCTTCATGCCGCTTCCGTAGATCGGGGGCAGGCGCAACACGGCGGCGTCGGAGCGGCCATGCGACGCATAGGCGTCCAAAACCTTGATCTCGCTTTCGCGCTTCGAGCGCCCATAGACGCATTGCGGGTCAGAAAACGTGTTCTCGTCGATCGTCGCGCTGACGCGAGCGCCGATCACGGCCCGGATCGAGGAGAGATGGATGAAGCGTCCGCTTGCCTGCGCCGCCGCGGCATGCGCCAGCCGCGCGCTCAATTCCACATTGGCCGCCCGGTAGTCGGCTTCGGTGGCATTGCCTTGATCGTTGTTGAGGCCGGCACAATGGACGACGTGGGTTACTTCCCTGGTGAGTGTCAGGAAGGCCGCGGCCGGCGCATCGAAATTGGGCATCGGCACCGCGCCATCCCCCGGCCCAAGCCGCTCCGGGTGGCGGGAGGCGAGGCGAAGCTCGGCGCCGGCTTGGCGAAGATGATGCACGACCAAGCGGCCGATGAAACCCGTCGCGCCGGTGACCAGGACCCTCATTGCCTTGCTCGCAACAGCTCTTGGGTGGCTGCCGGAAGCGCCTGCTCTTCCATCACTGGTGGAGGTGCATGCTTTTCCATCAACGGAGCCTGACGGCCGGAGGCAAGATACGTTCCGCACACCAGGAAGATCATCAGCACCGAGTCCAGAATGTCATGGCCGACGAGGATGCCCGTCATCCCCGCCGTGAGATAGGTGACAATGACGATGACAATCATGGTGGCGCCGAACCGCTCGACCGGATCGCTGCTGTTTCGCAAGACCCGGACAGCATTTCCAGCGGCAACGACAAAGATCGCCGCCAGCGTTGCGGCGCCCAGAATTCCTGCTTGCACCAAGGCGGTCAGGAAGCCGTTATGAAAATGGTTGAAGCCTGTGCTCATTGCGAACTGATCATGAAAGCCCTGCTTGATCAAAAGCTGGGTCGCACCCACCCCGTGCCCGAACAGCGGCATGTCACGGAATGCTTTGAGGCCGATCTCCCAAAGCGCAACACGTATTCCCAACGAGCTGTCGTAATTGCCCTGCGCGCCCAGCGCATTCCAATCGGAGTGCAGAAAGTCGATGCGCCCGGATATCAACTGGAAGCCGAAAGCGGCGACCACGATGCCGACTGCCGCCAGCAGCAGAAGCACACGAACGGCATTCCTACCTTTGAGCCTCCGATGGTTGATAAGCAAAACAGCGATGCCGGCAACCAGCAGAGCCAGCCAGGCAATACGCGAACCGGAATAGATGATGGCTATCGTCCCGGCCAATGCGGCGTAGAAAAGGGGATTACGGGCTCGCTCTATGCCTGACAAGGCGCCGGCCACGCAGACCACCACGGCAAGGCAGACGACGGTTGCGAAGACGATTGGATTGCCGGCCCCGCCCTCGGCCCTGACCCCAATCCAATATTGCTGGATGACGGCCATGAGCAGCGCGACAAAACAGGCGGCCATGCTGCTGAGCACGATGGTGCGGGCAAGCATGGTTTTCTGCGTGATGCTCCAGGTCGAATAAGAGACGGGGAAAAACAGGAAGGTGACGAGCGGGATAAGGTGTGGCGCATCGCGGACGAACGAATTGTTGACGACGGTGGCCAGGAGATTGGCCGCGCAGTAGGCGTAGATCGCTATCGTCAGCCAGATCATTGGCCGGTCTGCGTTGAAGCGCCTTTTCCCAGATGCAATCAGCACGACGGAAGCCAGGGCTCCGCCGTTGAAAACAAAACTGACCACCGATCCCAGAACCGGTGGAAAAAAGAAACAAAGGATGGAGAAGTAGATGTTCACCCGCGAGGGCGTGAATTGCTGTTTCAGGGATGAAAGCCTGCTCAATTTTTCCGGCTCGCTATTTTCGGGAATTTCATGCGGCGGATCTTGTTTAGCGACGTAGAATGCGCTCGCCTCGAGACTGCCCATGCCCCATGATGCACTTGCCCGCTTCCCAAGGGCGGTATAGCGGCTGGGCTCCCTTTTCGATAGTGTGTCGGGGTCCCAATTGCCACTGAAAATCGGCAGCCGGCGCGGGTCGATCGGAGGAGGTTCCCGGAAGGAACCGTAGCCTGTCTATTCAAGCAATATTTTTCCTGCGTTTTCTCACCTGTCGAGCTTGCGAGCAGGAATTTCCGGGTTTTTCGGCATCCGTGGAAAATTCATTCCCGAACCATGTGCCGCAGGACCAGTCTTGCATTGTTCTAGACACCGGCGATCTGGTAGAACGCCGGACGAGAGAGATTGTCCAGAAGCAGGCTTGAACCGGGCGCAAAAAGCTCGAATAGGTGACGTCTTCTGTCGGAATGTACGAAAGAACGCCCGCAGTCCATGACAACAGCGCTTACGCATCTTCAGCGGCTTGAAGCCGAGTCCATCCACATATTCCGCGAGGTTGCGGCCGCCTTTTCCAAGCCGGTCATGCTTTATTCCGTCGGCAAGGATTCATCGGTGCTGATGCATCTGGCGATGAAGGCGTTTTATCCCGCCAAACCGCCGTTTCCCTTTCTTCACGTCGACACGACGTGGAAATTCCGCGAGATGATCGCCTTTCGCGATCAGATGGCGCAGAAACTCGGCTTCGATCTCCTGGTTCACGTCAACGAAGATGGCGTGCGTGACAACATCAATCCGTTCGACCATGGTTCGAACACCCACACCCATGTGATGAAGACTGTGGCGCTGCGCCAGGCGCTCGACAAATACCGTTTCGACGCGGCCTTTGGCGGCGCCCGTCGCGACGAAGAGAAATCGCGCGCCAAGGAGCGCATCTTCTCCTTCCGCAATGCCCAGCATGTGTGGGACCCGAAGAACCAACGCCCCGAGATGTGGAAGATATTCAACACCCGCATCGCAACAGGCGAATCGATCCGCGTCTTTCCGCTGTCGAATTGGACTGAACTCGATATCTGGCAGTACATCCTGCAGGAAAGTATCCCGATCGTGCCGCTCTATTTCGCCAAGGAACGGCCGGTGGTGGAACGCGACGGCATGTTGATCCTCAGGGATGACGAGCGCATGAAACTGCGCCCCGGCGAGACGGTGGAGAACCGGCTGGTGCGGTTCCGCACGCTGGGCTGCTATCCGCTGACCGGCGCCATAGAATCGGATGCCGACACGCTGGAAGCCATCGTCGGCGAAATGCTGACCGCGCGCACCTCCGAACGGCAGGGGCGCCTGATCGACCGCGACGAATCTGGCTCGATGGAAAAGAAGAAGCGCGAGGGGTACTTTTGACCATGCGCCACATCATGGCAAAGAGCCTCGCCCCCACCGACGGCGTCCGCGACTATCTGGCGGCGCAGGAGAAGAAGTCGCTGCTGCGCTTCCTGACCTGCGGTTCCGTCGATGACGGCAAGTCGACGCTGATCGGGCGCCTGCTTTCCGACACCAAGCAGATTTTCGAGGACCAGCTCGTCGCGCTCGAACGCGATTCGCGCAAGCACGGCACGACCGGCGACGACATCGATTTCGCGCTGCTGGTCGATGGCCTTGAGGCCGAGCGTGAGCAAGGCATCACCATTGATGTCGCCTACCGCTTCTTCGCCACGCCGAAGCGCAAGTTCATCGTCGCCGACACGCCCGGCCACGAGCAGTACACCCGCAACATGGCGACCGGTGCCTCCACCGCCGACCTGGCGATCGTGCTGATCGATGCGCGGCAAGGGGTGCTGCGCCAGACGAGGCGCCACTCGATCATCGCCTCGCTGCTCGGCATCCGCCACATCGTGCTGGCCGTCAACAAGATCGATCTCGTCGGGTTCGACCAGGCGGTCTTCGAGCGGATCGTTGAAGACTACCGGCAATTCTCGCGCGATCTCGGCTTCCAGACCATGGTGCCGATCCCGATGTCGGCCCGTTACGGCGACAATGTCAGCCGCCACTCCGAAAGCATGGAATGGTATTCCGGCCCGACGCTGATCGAGCATCTCGAAACCGTGTCGGTCGATGAGGCGGTGGTTGAACTGCCGTTCCGGTTTCCGGTCCAGTATGTCAATCGCCCCAATCTCGACTTTCGCGGCTTTGCCGGCACGATCGCCTCCGGCTCGGTTGCGTCAGGCGACGAGGTCGTCGTCGCCAAATCGGGCAAATCCTCGCGCGTCAAGCGGATCGTCTCGTATGGCGGCGATCTTGCCCAGGCGGCTGCCGGCCAGGCCGTCACGCTGGTCCTTGACGACGAGGTCGAGATCTCACGCGGCAACATGCTGGTTTCGCCGGCCGCACGGCCGCAGGTCGCCGACCAGTTCGCCGCCAACATCGTCTGGTTCGACGAGCATGCGCTGCTGCCCGGCCGTTCCTACATCCTGCGCACCGAGACCGACCAGGCCAGCGCCACCGTCACCGACCTGAAATACCGGATCAACGTCAACGACTTTGCCCATGAGGCGGCCAAGTCGCTCGAAATGAACGAAGTCGGCATCTGCAACATCTCGACGCGGACGCCGATCGCCTTCGACCCGTTCGCCGAGAACCGCACCACCGGCGCCTTCATCCTGATCGATCGCATCTCCAACGCCACGGTCGGCGCCGGCATGATCCTGCACACGCTGCGCCGCGCCGAAAACATCCATTGGCAGTCGCTCGATGTCGGCAAACGCGTGCGCGCCGACATGAAGAACCAGCGGCCCGCCGTGTTCTGGTTCACCGGGCTGTCGGGCTCCGGCAAGTCGACCATCGCCAACCTGTTCGAAAAGAAGCTGTTCGCCACCGGCCGCCATACCTATATCCTGGACGGCGACAACGTCCGTCACGGTCTCAACCGCGATCTTGGTTTCACCGACGCCGATCGCGTCGAGAACATCCGCCGCGTCGCCGAAGTGGCGCGGCTGATGGCCGATGCCGGGTTGGTCGTCATTGTGTCGTTCATTTCGCCGTTCAGCGCCGAGCGGCGCATGGCACGCGAATTGATGGCCGACGGCGAGTTCATCGAGGTGTTTGTCGATACGCCCTTCGAGGAATGCGCCAGGCGGGATCCCAAGGGCCTCTATGCGCGCGCACTGAATGGCGAGATCAAGAATTTCACCGGCGTCGATTCCCCTTACGAAGTGCCGGAAAACCCGGAAATCCATCTCAAGACACTCGGCAAATCGGCCGAGGAGATGGTAGACGCCCTGGAACACTGGCTGAACGAGCGCGACATTGCCGAAGACCAATACGACAACGGCGGCGGCATCTGACGACAGGCCGATGCTCGAAATCTTCGAGCGGCTGGCGCTGGCGGCCGGGCGCGAGGTGATGCGTGTGTTCCACGCCGGCTGCGCGGTCGACCGAAAATCCGACGCCTCACCGGTGACCGAGGCGGACCGCGAGAGCGAGAAGATCATTCTCGCCGGACTGCGCGCCGCATTTCCCGACATTCCCTGCGTCGCCGAGGAGGAGGCATCCGCCGGCATCGTGCCGCCCGACCTGGACGGTGCTTTCTTTCTGATAGATCCGCTCGACGGCACCAAGGAATTCGTCAACCGCCGCACCGACTTTACGGTCAACATCGCGCTTGTTCGTCACAGAGTGCCGGAAGTCGGCGTCGTCTTTGCGCCCTGCACGGGCCGCTTCTTTTCCGGCCTGCCGGGCAGGGCGGAATCTCTCGAAATCGATGGCGACTACCAGATCGTCGGGCGCCGGCCGATTTCGGTGAGAACAGCCATGGCGCCGCTGGCCGTCGTTGCCAGTCGTTCGCACAACACGCCGGAAACCGAGGCCTATATTCGCGACCTCGGTGCCGCCGAAATCGTCTCGGTTGGCTCGTCCTTGAAATTCTGTCTTGTCGCCAGCGCCGAAGCGGATGTCTATCCGCGCTTCGGGCGCACCATGGAATGGGACACGGCGGCGGGCGACGCCGTGCTGCGCGCGGCCGGCGGCATGACACGCACACTGGACGGCCAACCTTTGCTCTACGGCAAGCGCAGGCAAAGCGACGACGAGGATTTTGCCAATCCGCATTTTATTGCCAGCGGGGCAGGGGCCAGCCCCGCTTGAGAAGGCCCGGCAGCTTACTCGGCTGCGGCCTGCGCTGAATTCGAGCCGATGTAGTTGCGGATCGTTTCGATGATGCGGTCCTGGTCGGCTTCGTTCAGATAAGGGTGCATCGGCAGGCAGAGGATCCGCTTCGGCAGGTCTTCCGACACGGCAAGGCCGGTCGGCGTGCGCGGGTAGTCGCGATAAGCGACCTGGGCATGCAGCGGCTTCACATAGTAGATAACAGACGGAATGCCCTTTTCGCCGAGATGCGCTTTCAGCCCGTCGCGCTTGGGCGTCTCGATGGCGTACTGTGCCCAGGCCGAACGGCTGCCGTCCAGATTGCGGGCGGCGGTGACGATGTCGCCGAGCCCGTCGGCGTAACGCTTTGCCACCACCTGGCGGACAACCATCTCGTCTTCGAAGATGGCCAGCTTCTCGATCAGGATCGCCGCCTGCAGCGTGTCGAGCCGCGAATTGATGCCGACGCGGACATTGTCGTATTGCGTTTCGCCCTTGCCGTGGAAGGCGAAAGACCTGAGCTGCTCGGCCAGCGCGTCGTCATTGGTGAACATCGCGCCGCCGTCGCCGTAGCAGCCAAGCGGCTTTGCCGGATAGAAGCTGGTCGAGCCGACCGCGCCGAAGGAACCGCACATCTTACCGTCGAGCGAACCGCCCATCGACTGGGCGGCATCCTCGATCACCATCAGCCCTTCGCGGTTGGCTATCGCCATGATCGCCTCGTAGTCGGCGGCAAGGCCGAACAGATCGACCGGGATGATTGCCTTCGGCTTCAGCCGGCCTTCCTTCTTGATCATGGCGATGGCCGCTTCGAGGCTGGCAATGTCGATGTTGTAGCTATGCGGGTCGACATCGACGAAAACCGGCTCGGCCTTGGCCAGTGCCACCACTTCGGCGGTGGCGGCAAAAGTGAAGCTCGGCACGAACACCGCGTCACCCGGGCCGACACCGGCCGCAAACAGCGGCAACAGCAGCGCATCGGTGCCGTTGGCGCAGGCCACGACATGCTTGGTGCCGATATAGGCGGCGAGCTTGTTCTCGAATTCGGTTACTTGCGGGCCGAGGATATAGCGGCCCTCGTCGACGACACGGTCGATCGCGGCCTTCAGCCGGTCGCGGATTCGTTCGCGCTGCGCGCCAAGATCGATGAACTGCATGTCGGCCTCAAAACGGTTTAAACAGGCGGTTTAGCCAGATAACGGCCCGCTGGTACCAGAGTTGCGCCTGTCGAGAAAGCCGGACAGGTAGAGCCGCGAATTGCCTAGGTGTCGCAGTCTGTTACCAGTATTTTCCGATGCATCTTCACAACATGCCGGAAATCCGGCCTTCGTTGACCGCGATCCTGCCCTTATAGTCCCTGCGATCGGTCCTGCGAAACATAAAGTGATCGACTGGCTCAACTTATGTTGAGCGGTACTCAGGCAATTTCATGCCGCCACGGCGGATTGGCGCCGGCCCGTGACACCGTGACCGCTGCTGCCTTGGCGCCAAGCGCCAGCGCCTTGTGGATGGCTTCTTTCGACAGGTCGGAAATCGCCGCCTTTGTCAGCAGGCCCTGCTCATGCAAGGAAGCGAGGATGCCGGCGTTGAACGTATCGCCGGCCCCGACCGTATCGTCTACCTCCACCTTTTCCGGCATCACCGTCACGGCGTGCTCCTTGCTGTAGCCGACGGCGCCTTCGCTGCCATGGGTAACGACAATCAGCTTCGGGCCGCGATCGAGCCAGTTGCGGATGACATCCTCATGTGAGCCGGCTTCGCCGAACCACTTCAAATCTTCGTCCGACAGTTTCACGATGTCGGCCATCGCCATCATGGCGCGGATGCGCCTGAGGTGCTTGGCCTTGTCCGGGATGAAGTTCGGCCGGATGTTGGGATCGAGCATCATGACGCGGCTTGCGTGCTCGCGCCGCATGAACTCTTCATAGGCACTGCCGGCGGGCTCCGAGATCAGGCTGATGGCGCCGAACAGCATGGCCTCGATCTCGTTGCCGAGTTGCGGCAGGTCGTCGATGGTCAGCATGCGTCCGGCGGTGTTCTCGTCATAGAATGTGTAGGTCGCCTGGCCATTGGTGAGCTTGACGAAGGCTAGTGTGGTCGGCCGTGGCGAGGTGTGTGCATAGGTGGAGCTGACCTTGCTCGCGCCAAGCGCATCCCTGAACTGACCGCCGAACAGATCCGACGACAGTCCGGAAAAAAAGCCTGCCGGCGCGCCGAGCCGGCCAAGCGCGATCGCCGTGTTGAACACGGCGCCGCCGACATAAGGCGCAAAGGCCGGCTCGCCCGCTGTTGTCGTGCGCGGCAGCATGTCGATCAGGGCTTCGCCGCAGCAGAGAATCATGGCTTCCTGGTCTCCGGCGGATAGATCACGCCCTTGCGGATGATGATGTTGGCGTAGAGCCGCGGCTCGCTTGTCGCGACGATGGCATGCGCCGATTTGACCCGTGCATAGAAGTCGGCGCCGGCCAGTGCAACCACCTTGCGGCCCGGCGCGCGGTTGGCACAGATCGCCTCGATCTCATGATGGACGGGATCGGCAAGCGAAGGGTCGCCCTTGACCGAGGCGCGAAACAGCGCCTCCGGCACGGCGTCGTCCACCGGCAAGACGCTCAATATCGCATCGAGCACCGGGATGAGGTGGTGACCATCGGCCCGCACCAGCCTGGTTGCCTGTTGTTCCGCCGGATAATTTCCGTCGACAAGGGCGATTTCGTCGCCATGGCCCATGCCGCGCAAAATCGCCAGAAGCTCCGGACCGAGCAGCACCGGGATTCCGATCAGCATCAGGCGCTCCTGGAAATCGTCGTCGAGCCGATCAGGAAGCGTTCGGAAAGTGGCAGGCTGGCGCCACCAAGCGCCCGGGCATGAATGCCGACGGTCCCCTCGCGTACCGCGGGCAGCTTCAAGCCTTCACCGTCGATGGTGGCGATGGCCGCGATGATGGCGTCGACCAGCCGGCGGCGCACCGCCTTCGGCATCCATCCGTCGATCACCGCCGCTTCGAAATCGATGACCGAGGATGCGGCGACGATCGCGTAGGCGAGCGCTCGCGAAGCACTGACGATCCAGTCGTCGAGTTCGGCGCCGATCTCGCCCCAGTCTTCCGGCGATGTCCAGAGATGCGAGGCCTCGAGACCGCGCGCATTGAGCGCCTTTTCGAGCATGGCGATGGACGCCACGTCGATCAGTTGGGTCGGCTTGCCGTCCGGCCCTGGCACGGGCATGGAGCCGAGTGCTCCGGCATTGCCGGTCGGGCCGCCAAAAAGCCGGCCATTCAGCACGATGCCGCCGCCGGCAAAGGCGCCGATGTAGAAATAGACGAAGTCACGCGCAGCACTCGTCTGGCCGAAGACGAGTTCGGCGCCGCAGGCTGAAGTGGCGTCGTTCTGCAGGTAGACCGGAAAATCGCATTGCGCCTGAATGTCGCCCCTGATGTCGCGATGACGCCATTCGTCCATGACGTCGCGCGGGGCGCCGGCGGTATCGGCCCAGTTCCACAACTCGAATGGCATGGCGATGCCGAGCCCGGCGATGCGCTTGTCCTGGGCAGGCGTCAGTTCGCCGCGCATCTGCCGCATGCCGTTGCTGACGAAGTCCACCGTCTCGCGTGGCGCAGGGTAGCGGTATGAATGCTGCAGCATCGAGCGCACATTGCCGAGAAAGTCGATCAGCACGAGTTCGGCGCTGCGCCGCCCGATCTTCAGGCCGATGAAGAAAGCGCCTTCGGGATTGAGCGCCATCGGGATGGAGGGTTGGCCGATCTTGCCGCGCAACGGTGCCTGGCGCAGCAGGAGGCTCTCTTCCTCCAGCTCGCGCATGATGACCGAAACCGTCTGCGCCGAAAGTCCGGTCATGCGGGCGATGTCGGATTTCGCCAGGCTGCCATGCTGGCGCACCAGCGAGAGCACCAACCGCTCGTTGTGGTCGCGCATGCCGCTCTGGTTGGTGCCGCGGTGAATGAGGCTGTCATTCGCCTCGGGCGAACCGTGCCTCGCTATGGCGGTTTCCACCCTGTTCCTCCCGTCGTTTCCCCGCAATGCTTTTGGGCCAGAATGGGTGAACGAAGCAAGGCTGTCAATAATAAATAAGAGTGATTTAATTATTGACAGAGGCCCCGGCCTGGTGTCTGTTGAGGCAGCGTCCACGCTGGGAGAATTTCGTTGGATGCGCTGCAGGTGCCGGTTGGCCGGCATCCGGAATGGTTCCACTGGGAGGAAAATCGTGACCAATACAAAACTGTTGAAATCGACCGTGTTTGCCGCCGCGGCTCTGGGCCTGATGGCGTTTGCGTCGTCCGCATCCGCGGCCGGTGTCGGCGCCTGCCTGATCACCAAGACCGACACCAATCCTTTCTTCGTCAAGATGAAGGAAGGCGCCACGGCTAAGGCCAAGGAGCTCGGCGTCGACTTGAAGACCTACGCCGGCAAGATCGACGGCGACAGCGAGAGCCAGGTCGCGGCGATCGAAAGCTGCATCGCCGACGGCGCCAAGGGCATCCTGATTACCGCATCCGACACCAAGGGCATCGTGCCAACCGTGAAGAAGGCGCGTGATGCCGGCCTGCTGGTGATCGCGCTCGACACGCCGCTCGATCCGATCGACGCCGCCGACGCGACCTTTGCAACGGACAATCTCGAAGCCGGCAAGCTGATCGGCGCCTGGGCCGCCGCCACGCTCGGCGACAAGGCCAAAGATGCCAAGATCGGCTTCCTCGACCTGACCCCCTCGCAGCCGACCGTCGACGTGCTGCGCGATCAGGGCTTCATGATGGGCTACGGCATCGACGTGAAAGACCCCAACAAGATCGGCGATGAGGACGATGCGCGCATCGTCGGCCACGACGTCACCAACGGCAATGAAGAGGGTGGCCGCAAGGCGATGGAGAACCTTCTGCAGAAGGACAACACCATCAACGTCATCCACACCATCAACGAGCCCGCTGCTGTCGGCGCCTACCAGGCGCTCAAAGCTGTCGGCCTCGAAAGCCAGGTGCTGATCGTTTCCGTCGATGGCGGCTGCCCCGGCGTGAAGTCGGTGGCCGAAGGTGTCATCGGCGCCACGTCGCAGCAATATCCGCTGCAGATGGCGGCGCTCGGCATCGAGGCGATCGCTGCTTTCGCCAAGGACGGAACCAAGCCGAAGCCGACCGAAGGCAAGAATTTCTTCGACACCGGCGTCAACCTGGTGACCGACAAGCCGGCCACCGGCGTGAAGTCCATCGACACCAAGGAAGGCCTCGCCAAGTGCTGGGGCTGATGCCGGTCTGACCGGTAACAACCGAACCTGAGCGGTCGGGGCTTGATCCCCGGCCGCTTCGGGTGGACGATGGTCGCGTGACCGCGAACAATCCCGGCAGCAGACCGGAAAAGCGTGGATGGCGTCGGCGTTTGGCTGAAGCCCTACGGGGAGAAAACATGGCTCAAGCTCAGGAATTCGAGAAAGTTCTCTCGAGCAGCGACACCAGCGTAGCCGCTTTTGACGAGCACAAATCTGCCGTCAAGCGCATTCAGCATTTCCTGCATTCAACTCCGGCCGCCGTGCCATTGATCGTGCTGGTTCTGGCCATCATCGTCTTCGGCATCACCATCGGGGGGCGCTTCTTTTCGTCCTACACGCTGACGCTGATCCTGCAGCAGATAGCCATCATCGGCATTCTGGGTGCTGCGCAGACGCTGGTCATCCTGACGGCCGGCATCGACCTGTCGATTGGCGTGATCATGGTGATTTCAGCGGTGATCATGGGCAATTGCGCGGTCAGCTACGGCATGCCGAGCGTGCTCGCCATAGCGATCGGGCTTGCCGCCGGCGCGGCCTGCGGGCTGCTCAACGGGGTACTGGTCGCCTATATGAAGCTGCCGCCCTTCATCGTGACGCTTGGCACTTGGAACATCGTCATGGCCACGAACTTCATCTATTCGGCCAATGAGACGATCCGCGACACCGACGTCGACACCCAGGCGCCACTGCTGCATCTCTTCGCGTTGAGCTTCAAGGTTGGCACGGCGGTGCTGACGCTCGGCGTCATTGCCACGGTCGTGCTCGTTTTAGTCCTGTGGTACGTGCTCAATCACACGGCATGGGGTCGCCATGTCTACGCCGTTGGCGACGATCAGGAGGCGGCGAAGCTGTCGGGCATCCAGACCAAGAAGGTGCTGATGACGGTCTACACCCTTGCCGGACTGATCGCCGCTTTCGCGGCCTGGGTCTCCATCGGCCGCAACGGCTCGATCTCGCCATCCGCCGCCGTCACCGACTACAATCTGCAGGCAATCACCGCGACGGTGATCGGCGGTATTTCCCTGTTCGGCGGACGCGGCTCGATCCTGGGCACGCTGTTCGGCGCGATGATCGTCGGTGTCGTCTCCATGGGCCTCAACATGCTCGGCGCCGATCCGCAATGGAAAGTGCTGCTCACCGGTGTGCTGATCATCGGCGCCGTGGCAGTCGACCAATGGATCAGAAAGGTTTCGGCATAGCCATGACCCAGGAACCCATCCTTACCGCACGCGGTCTCATCAAGCGCTATGGCCGCGTCACCGCCCTCGACAATGCCGACTTCGACCTCTACCCGGGCGAAATCCTCGCCGTCATAGGCGACAATGGCGCCGGCAAGTCGTCGCTCATCAAGGCGATTTCCGGCGCGGCCGTGCCCGATGAGGGCGAGATCCGGCTCGAAGGCAAACCCGTCGCCTTCAAATCACCGATGGAGGCCCGCGAAGCCGGCATCGAGACCGTTTATCAGAATCTGGCGCTGTCGCCCGCGCTGTCGATCGCCGACAACATGTTCCTCGGCCGCGAGATCCGCAAACCGGGTTTTCTGGGCGACTGGCTGCGTATGCTCGACCGTCCGGCGATGGAAAAGCGCGCCCGCGACAAGCTCACCGAACTTGGCCTGATGACCATCCAGAACATCAGCCAGGCGGTGGAAACGCTCTCAGGCGGCCAGCGCCAGGGCGTGGCGGTGGCGCGCGCCGCCGCATTCGGCAGTCGTGTGGTGATCATGGATGAACCGACGGCAGCCCTAGGCGTCAAGGAAAGCCGCCGCGTGCTCGAACTGATCCTAGACGTCAAGAAGCGCGGCCTGCCGATCGTGCTCATCTCGCACAACATGCCGCATGTCTTCGAAGTGGCCGACCGCATTCACATCCACCGGCTGGGTCGTCGCCTCTGCGTCATCGATCCCAAGCAATATACGATGTCCGATGCCGTGGCTTTCATGACTGGTGCAAAGGTTCCACCCGAGGCAGCGCTCGCGGCTTGATGCATGTCGGCCAAAAGTGCGTAACGGTTTGGGACAACGACAGGCACGGAACAAGAATTTGAAGCGCGACGCGCAGATCGTCTGAGCGCGCCGCGCTTGAAATTGTCAAATTGCCGCAGGGTAAAGCAAGCATGGGCTGATCTAAATCGATTGAACATATAGCGGTATCGGCTAGCATGGGCTGGGAGGAACGATGAAAGCCGGTATGATCATGGCAACCGCACGAGAGGCAGCATGACGAGCGCGATGACATCCGAACCCCTCCCGCCACTGCTCGAAAATCCTGATCCAGAGACGCTCGCAAGGGAAGTCCTGATGGCCCTCAAATACCGGGTCGGCAAGGACACCACCGTCGCGACCCAGTACGACTGGCTGACCGCCTCGATCAAGGTCGTGCGCGACCGCATCGTCGATCACTGGATGCAGGCGACGAAGGAGGCCTACGACCAGAAGGAAAAGCGCGTCTATTATCTGTCGCTGGAGTTCCTTATTGGCCGTCTGATGCGCGACGCCTTCTCCAATCTCGGCCTGATGGACGATATGCGCGCGGCGCTGTCGTCGCTGGGCGTCGATCTCGATCTCATCGCCGCACTCGAGCCTGATGCGGCACTCGGCAATGGCGGCCTGGGCCGGCTTGCCGCCTGCTTCATGGAAAGCATGGCGACCGTCGACATCCCCGCGCATGGCTACGGCATTCGTTATGCCAACGGCATGTTCCGCCAGGAGATTCACGACGGCTGGCAGGTCGAATTGCCCGAAACCTGGCTCGATCACGGCAACCCATGGGAGTTCGAGCGCCGCGAACGCTCGTTTGAGGTCGGGTTCGGTGGTTCGGTGGAATCGATCACCTCCAAGGACGGCCGGCTCGAGCGCCATGTCTGGAAGCCGACCGAGCATGTTTTGGCCGTTGCCTATGACACGCCGGTCGTCGGCTGGCGGGCCAATCGCGTCAACACGCTGCGGCTCTGGTCGGGCATGCCGGTCGATCCGATCCTGCTGGACAAGTTCAATGCCGGCGACCACATCGGCGCGCTTGCCGAAAGCAACAAGGCCGATGCCTTGTCGCGCGTGCTCTACCCCGCGGATTCCCACAAGGCCGGGCAGGAACTGCGGCTCAGGCAAGAGTACTTTTTCTCCACCGCCTCGCTGCAGGACATCGTTCAGCGCCATCTCAGCCAGTATGGCGACCTGAAGTCGCTGCCCGACAAGGCTGCGATCCACCTCAACGACACCCATCCGGCCATCGCCGTGCCTGAGCTTATGCGCCTGTTGATGGATGTCCACGGCATGGATTTCGATCAGGCCTGGGATATCACCAAGCGCACCTTCGGCTACACCAATCACACGTTGCTGCCCGAGGCGCTGGAAAGCTGGGCGGTGCCGCTGTTCGAGCGGCTTTTGCCGCGCCACATGCAAATCGTCTATGCCATCAATGCCGAAGTGCTGCTTGAGGCGCGCGCGTCCAACCAGTTCTCGGACGAGCAGATCAGCCGCATCTCGCTGATCCAGGAAAATGGCGACCGCCGTGTGCGCATGGGCAATCTGGCCTTTGTCGGTTCGCACTCGATCAACGGCGTTTCGGCCCTGCACACCGACCTTATGAAGGAGACGGTGTTCGCCGACCTGCACAAGCTCTATCCTGATCGCATCAACAACAAGACCAACGGCATTACCCCGCGGCGCTGGCTGATCCAGTGCAACCCCGGGCTGACGTCGCTCGCCCGTGAGGCGATCGGCGACCGCTTTCTCGATGACATCGACGCCATCAAGGATCTCGATGGCTTCGCCGACGATGCCGCCTTCCGCGACAAGTTCGCCGCCGTCAAGCGCGCCAACAAGGCGCGGCTGGCCAACCTCGTCGCCGACCGGCTCGGCATCAAGGTCGATCCCTCGGCGCTGTTCGATATCCAGATCAAGCGCATCCACGAATACAAGCGCCAGCTCCTGAACATCCTCGAGGCGATCGCGCTTTACGACCAGATCCGTTCGCATCCGGAACGCGACTGGATGCCCCGCGTGAAATTCTTCGGCGGCAAGGCGGCGCCCAGCTATCACAATGCCAAGCTGATCATCAAACTCGCCAACGACGTCGCCAAGGTCATCAATCGCGATCCGGCCGTGCGCGGTTTGCTGAAGGTGGTGTTCCTGCCGAACTACAATGTCAGCCTTGCCGAGATCATGATGCCGGCTGCCGACCTTTCCGAGCAGATCTCGACCGCCGGCATGGAAGCGTCGGGCACCGGCAACATGAAGTTCGCGCTGAACGGTGCGCTGACCATCGGTACGCTCGACGGCGCCAATGTCGAGATCAAGGAATGCGTCGGCGACGACAACATCTTTATCTTCGGCCTGACCACAGCCGAGGTCGCCGAGCGGCGCAACAATGGCTACAACCCGCGCGCCGTCATCGAAGGATCGTCTGAACTGGCGCAAGCAGTTGCCGCCGTTTCGTCGGGTGTCTTCTCGCCGGACGATCCGGAGCGTTATCGCGACCTCATCAACGGTCTTTACAACAGCGACTGGTTCATGGTCGCCGCCGATTTCGATGCCTATGCCGCCGCCCAGCGCGAGGTCGATGCGGTCTGGCATAACAGTCCCGACTGGTACGCCAGGGCAATCCGCAACGTTGCGCGTGTCGGCTGGTTCTCCTCCGATCGCACGATCCGGCAATATGCGAAAGAAATCTGGAACGTGCCTGTCTGATGTGATTGCATGAGGCCGCGAACAATGTGGTCCCGGTGGTGTGAATTTGAAAGTCGGATCACACCACTAGAAACAAACACTCGGTGCCCGGGGAGGGACGCTGCCTGATGAAGAAGCCGCGCGCGACCGCTGCGACAAGCGGGCCGGACGGACTGGCGCCAGCCAGCGATGTTGCGGCGATTGTTGCCGGCACGCATGGCGACCCCTTCGCGGTTCTTGGCGTCCATGAGGTCGGCAAGACCCTGTTTGCTCGCTGCTTTGTCCCACATGCTGAATTCGTCACCGCCTACACGCTGACCGGCATCATCGCGGGTGAACTGTCCAGGCGCGACGATGGCGGCTTTTTCGAAGGCAAGCTCTCGATCAAGAAGCGCCAGCCCCTGCGCTATCACGCGCGCAACGCCGCCAGCGACTGGTGGCTGACCGATCCCTATTCGTTCGGTCCGGTGCTAGGCCCGATGGACGACTATTACATCGCCCAAGGCTCGCATCTCAGGCTGTTCGACAAGCTCGGCGCCCATGTCATTGACCACGAAGGCGCTTCCGGCGTGCATTTCGCCGTCTGGGCTCCCAATGCCCGACGCGTATCGGTGGTCGGCGACTTCAACGAATGGGACGGCCGCCGGCACACGATGCGCGATCGCCGCGATACCGGCATCTGGGAACTGTTCGTGCCCGATATCGGTGCCGGACGACCTTACAAATACGAGATCATCGGTCCTGATGGCGTGAGACTCCCGCTGAAGGCCGACCCGTTCGCCTTCAAATCCGAACTGCGTCCGGCCACCGCTTCGGTCGTTGCCATGCCACCGGCGCATGAGTGGGGTGACGAGGCGCACCGCAATTTCTGGCGCAATGCCGATCACCGGCGCGAAGCCATCTCGATCTACGAGGTCCATGCCGGCTCCTGGCAGCTTCGCGACGACGGTACGTTCCTGTCATGGGACGAACTGGCCGACCGGCTGATCCCCTATGTGGTCGAGACCGGTTTCACCCATATCGAATTCATGCCGATCTCCGAACACCCCTATGACCCGTCCTGGGGCTACCAGACGACCGGCCTCTACGCGCCGTCGGCCCGCTTCGGCGACCCGGACGGCTTTGCCCGTTTCGTCGATGGCGCCCACCGCGCCGGCGTCGGTGTCATCCTCGACTGGGTGCCGGCGCATTTCCCGGTCGACGAGCATGGCCTGGCCAATTTCGATGGAACCGCGCTCTATGAGCATGCCGATCCGCGCAAGGGTTTCCATCCCGACTGGAACACCGCGATCTACAATTTCGGCCGCCGCGAAGTGGTGTCCTTCCTTGTCAACAATGCACTATTCTGGGCCGAGAAATACCATGTCGACGGTTTGCGCGTCGATGCGGTCGCCTCGATGCTCTATCTCGACTATTCGCGCAAGGCCGGCGAATGGATCCCCAACGAGAAGGGCGGCCGCGAGAACCTCGAGGCGGTCAGCTTTCTGCAGAAGATGAACAAGGAGGTCTACGGCCACCATCCCGGCGTGATGACCATCGCCGAGGAATCGACTTCATGGCCGAAGGTCTCGGCGCCGGTGCACGAGGGCGGCCTAGGCTTCGGCTTCAAGTGGAACATGGGCTTCATGCACGACACGCTGGAGTATTTCTCCAAGGAGCCGATCTTCCGCAAGCACCACCACAACGACCTCACCTTCGGCCTGACCTACGCCTTCTCGGAGAACTTCATGCTGCCGCTCTCGCATGACGAGGTCGTGCACGGCAAAGGCACGCTGCTCGGCAAGATGGCCGGCGACGACTGGCAGAAATTCGCGACGCTACGCGCCTACTACGCCTTCATGTGGGGTTATCCCGGCAAGAAGCTGCTGTTCATGGGGCAGGAGTTCGCGCAGCGCCGCGAGTGGAGCGAGGCGCGCGCGCTCGACTGGAACCTGCTCGAGTTCCGGACGCATCGCGGCGTCTGGCAGACGGTCCGCGATCTCAACTATCTCTACCGTTCGCGTCCGGCGCTGCATGGCCGCGACTGCGAACCGGAAGGGTTCTCCTGGCTGATCGTGGACGACAGCCAGAATTCGGTTTTTGCCTGGCTGCGCAGCGCACCCGGCGGCAGCCCGGTGGCCGTCATCTCCAATTTCACGCCGGTGCCGCGCGATAATTATCGCGTGCCGTTGCCGACGGCCGGCAAATGGCGTGAAATCATCAACACCGACGCTTCGGAATATGGCGGTTCCGGCAAGGGCAATGGCGGCATGGTCGAGGCCCGGGGCGAGGGGGGAAGCATCTCTGCAACGATGCTTTTGCCGCCGCTGTCGACGATCATGCTCGAGCTTGTCGCCGACTGAGCCCGTCGACCCTGAGCAACATGTCGAGACTGAGTAACTTGGGAGGGTAGAAATGGCAGACTTGAAACGGACCCAGCCGCTGGCGCGCGATGCCATGGCCTATGTATTGGCCGGCGGCCGTGGCAGCCGCCTCAAGGAACTGACCGACCGGCGCGCCAAGCCGGCCGTCTATTTCGGCGGCAAGACACGCATCATCGATTTCGCGCTCTCCAACGCGCTCAATTCCGGCATTCGCCGCCTCGGCGTCGCCACCCAGTACAAGGCGCATTCGCTGATCCGCCACCTGCAGCGCGGCTGGAACTTCCTGCGGCCCGAGCGAAACGAGAGTTTCGACATCCTGCCGGCCAGCCAGCGCGTGTCGGAAACCCAGTGGTACGAGGGGACGGCCGACGCCGTCTATCAGAACATCGACATCATCGAGGCCTACGGCCCCGAATACATGGTGATCCTGGCTGGCGACCACATCTACAAGATGGACTACGAACTGATGCTTCGCCAGCACGTCGACGCCAATGCCGACGTCACCGTCGGCTGCCTCGAAGTGCCGCGCATGGAAGCCACCGGCTTCGGCGTCATGCATGTCGATGGCAAGGACAACATCATCGCCTTCGTCGAAAAGCCCGCCGATCCGCCCGGCATTCCCGACAAGCCGGAGTTCGCTTTGGCCTCGATGGGCATCTATGTCTTCAAGACCAAATTCCTGATGGAGCAGTTGCGCCGCGATGCGGCCGAGCCTGGCTCAAGCCGCGACTTCGGCAAGGACATCATCCCTTATATCGTCCAGCACGGTAAGGCGATTGCCCACCGCTTCGCCAAGTCCTGCGTCCGCTCGACCGCCGAGAACGAGGCCTACTGGCGCGACGTCGGAACGGTCGACGCCTATTGGGAAGCCAATATCGACCTGACCGACATCACGCCTGAACTCGACCTCTACGACCGCGACTGGCCGATCTGGACCTATGCCGAATTGAAGCCGCCGGCAAAGTTCGTGCATGACGAGGATGGCCGCCGCGGTTCGGCCGTGTCCTCGCTTGTCTCGGGCGACTGCATCGTCTCGGGTGCTTCGCTGAAGAGAAGCCTGATCTTCACCGGCGCGCGCATCAATTCCTTTTCGACGCTGGAAGAAGTCGTCATGCTGCCCGACGTTCATGTCGGCCGGAACGCAAAGTTGAAGCGCGTGGTCATCGACCATGGTGTTAGGATACCGGAAGGGCTGGTGGTCGGCGAAGACCCTGCTCTCGACGCCAAGCGTTTTCGGGTCTCGGAAAAAGGCATCTGCCTGGTCACTCAGGACATGATCGACAAGTTGGGGCTCTAGTGCATGCAGGTTCTGTCGGTCACGCCCGAGATTTTCCCGCTGATCAAGACCGGTGGGCTTGCCGACGTGACCGGCGCGCTGCCCATTGCGCTGGCGGCCAAGGGCGTGAGCATGCGCACGCTCATTCCTGGTTTTCCGACCGTCATGGCCGCTTTCAAGAAAAGGAAGGCGGTGCTGCAATATCCCTTGCTGCAGGGCGGCAAGGCCTCCGTCCACTCCGTTCAGCTCGCCGGGCTCGAGCTTTTCGTGCTCGACGCGCCGCATCTGTTCGACCGTCCCGGCGGCCCCTATGGCAATGCGACCGGGGTCGATTGGCCCGACAACTGGCGGCGCTTCGCGGCGCTGAGCCAGGTCGGCGGCGACATTGCCGGTGGCGCCATCTCGGGCTACCAACCCGACATCGTCCATGCCCATGACTGGCAGTCGGCGATGACGCTGGCCTATATGCGCTACGGCAAGGCCGTCGGTGTGCCATCGATGATGACTGTCCACAACCTCGCTTTCCAGGGCCAGTTCGGCGCCGCCATCTTTGGCGAACTCGGTCTGCCGGCAGCGGCGATGGCGCTCGACGGCGTCGAATATTACGGCGGCGTCGGCTTCCTCAAGGCCGGCCTGCAGGCCGCCTGGACAATCACCACGGTCAGTCCGACCTACGCGCAGGAGATCCGCTTGCCGGAATTCGGCATGGGCCTCGACGGCCTCATCAACATGCGCTCCAGCGATCTCCATGGAATCGTCAACGGCATCGACACCGGCATCTGGGATCCGGAAACGGACAAGCATCTGGTGTCCACCTACACGGCCAGCACGCTGAAGGCGCGCGCCCCCAACAGGGCTGCCGTGGAAGACCGCTTCAGCCTTGAGCGCGACGACAGTCCGATCGTCTGCGTCGTCAGCCGCCTGACCTGGCAAAAGGGCATGGATACCTTGGCGACAGCGGTCGATGGCATTGTTGCGACCGGCGCGCGCCTGGCCATCCTGGGCTCGGGCGATGCCGGCCTCGAAGGCGCGCTGCTTGCCGCGGCTGCCAGACATCGCGGCCGCATCGGGGTCGTTATCGGCTACGACGAGGGGCTTTCGCACATCATGCAAGGCGGCTGCGATGCCATCGTCATTCCCTCGCGCTTCGAACCCTGCGGGCTGACGCAGCTTTACGGCCTGCGCTATGGCTGTGTGCCAGTGGTGGCGCGCACCGGCGGCCTGGCCGATACGGTCATCGACGCCAATGAGGCTGCCGTCTCTGCCGGCGTCGCCACCGGCTTTCAGTTCGCTCCCAACAATGGCGGCGCCTTGCTGCACGCCATTCGCCGCCTCGTTGACGCGCATGCCAGTCCGGCGGTCTGGGAATCGTTGCAGCGCCAGGGCATGAAGGCCGATGTGTCGTGGGACAAGAGCGCGGAAAAATACGTTGAACTCTATCGCTTGCTGCTTTCGAAAAGGGTTGCCTGAAGCATGATACGAACCGTCCCCACCAAACCCTATTCCGATCAGAAGCCCGGCACGTCGGGCCTGCGCAAGAAGGTGCCGGTGTTCCAGCAGGAGCACTATGCCGAGAATTTCATCCAGTCGATCTTCGACGCGCTAGACGGCTTCAAGGGCAAAACCCTGGTGATCGGTGGCGACGGCCGCTTCTATAACCGCGAGGTCATCCAGAAGGCAATCGCCATGGCCGCCGCAAACGGCTTCGGAAAGGTGATGGTCGGGCAGGGCGGCATTCTGTCGACGCCGGCCGCTTCGCATGTCATCCGCAAATACAAGACCTTTGGCGGCATCATCCTGTCGGCCAGCCACAATCCGGGCGGCCCGCACGAGGATTTCGGCATCAAGTACAATGCCGGCAATGGCGGCCCGGCGCCGGAAAAGCTGACCGACGCGATCTTTGCCAAGACCAAGGCAATCGCGAGCTTCAAGATCGTCGATATCGATCCGATCGACATCGACACAACAGGCACGGTCAAGGCGGCCGGCATGACGGTCGAGGTCATCGATCCGGTCGCCGACTATGCCGAACTGATGGAAAGCCTGTTCGATTTCGACGCGTTGCGCAAACTGTTCAAGTCCGGCTTTCGCATGCGCTTCGACGCCATGCACGCGGTGACCGGCCCCTACGCCAAGGAGATACTGGAAAACCGGCTTGGTGCGCCCAACGGCACCTGCCGCAATTTCAAGCCGCTGCCGGATTTCGGCGGCCATCACCCGGACCCGAACCTCGTCCATGCCAAACACCTCTACGACGAGATGATGGGGCCGGACGCGCCGGATTTCGGCGCTGCCTCGGATGGCGATGGCGACCGCAATTTGATCATCGGCAAGGGCATTTTCGTCACCCCGTCGGATTCCGTCGCCATGCTCGCCGCCAACGCCCGCCTGGCGCCCGGCTACAAGGCTGGTTTGAAAGGCATCGCCCGCTCGATGCCGACCAGTGGTGCTGCCGATCGTGTCGCCGAAAAACTTGGCGTCGGCATTTATGAGACGCCGACCGGCTGGAAGTTCTTCGGCAATCTGCTCGACGCCGACATGGCGACGATCTGCGGCGAGGAAAGTGCCGGCACCGGCTCCAACCATGTCCGTGAAAAGGACGGCCTTTGGGCAGTGCTCTTGTGGCTCAACATCCTTGCCGCGCGCGGCGAAAGCTGCAAGCAGATCGTCACCGAGCACTGGGCGACCTACGGTCGCAACTACTATTCGCGGCACGATTATGAAGAGGTCGAGAGCGACCGCGCCAACGCGCTGGTCGATGAACTCCGCGCCAAGCTCGGTTCGCTGTCCGGCACCAGCGTGCGCGGCATGACAATCGCCAGCGCCGACGATTTTGCCTATCACGATCCGGTTGATGGTTCGACCAGCGAGCATCAGGGCATCAGGGTGCTGTTCGAAGGTGGCTCGCGCGTCGTCTTCCGCCTCTCCGGCACCGGCACTTCGGGCGCGACGTTGCGCGTCTATATCGAGCGCTACGAGCCGGACAAGTCGAGGCACGATCTCGACACGCAGGCCGCATTGGCGGATTTGATCGCCGCGGCCGATGATATTGCCGGGATCCACAGCCATACCGGCCGTCCCAAGCCGAGCGTCATTACTTGAGGGTGGCTGTGCGCGCTTTCCCTTCTCCCCTTGTGGGAGAAGGTGGATCGGCGCGTAGCGCCGAGACGGTTGAGGGGTGCGCGAAGGATCGCCGTCCCTGCCAAGCTGGAACACCCCTCATCCGTCGCCTTCGGCGACACCTTCTCCCACAAGGGGAGAAGGGGGAGACTGCATGACCCCACTCGGCGCCACCGTCACCCGCGAAGGCATTCGCTTTGGCGCCTGGTCGCAGGCCGCCCGCCGGCTCTGGGTCTCGATGTTCGACGAGCAGGGCAATCGGGAAATCCAACGGCTCGAATTGCAGCCGGAAGGCGAGGGCGTGCATGGGCTGTTCGTCCCAGGTCTCGCCGCCGGCACCCGCTACGGCTTTCGCGCCGATGGCGAGTATGCGCCGGAGCGCGGGCTGTGGTCCGACCCCACCAAGCTCCTGACCGATCCCTATGCCGCCGAGATCGACAGGCCTTACGCCTATGACTGGCGGCTGGGCCAGCGTCGGGGCGAGGGGGCCGATACCGCGCCGCTGATGCCGAAGGCGATTGCCCCCGCGCCGCTGAAGCGCGTGCCGGCTGCGCCGCCGCTATTCCAGCCCGGCGGCCTGATCTACGAAATTCCGGTGCGCGCCTTCACCATGTTGCATCCGGACGTCCCGGAAAAGCTGCGCGGTACGGTCGCCGCTCTCGCGCATCCGGTGGTTGTCGAGCACCTGAAAAAACTCGGCGTCGGCGCGGTTGAACTGATGCCGGTGACCGCCTCGATCGACGAGCGGCATTTGCCGCCGCTCGGGCTGCGCAACGCCTGGGGCTACAATCCCGTGACGTTCATGGCGCTGGATCCACGCCTGGCGCCGGGCGGCATCATGGAATTGCGAAACACGGTCGCCGTGCTGCGCCAGGCCGGCATCGGCGTCATCCTCGATCTTGTCTTCAACCATACAGGCGAGAGCGACAGGCTCGGGCCCACGCTGTCGCTGCGCGGTCTCGATAACCAGGCCTATTATCGGCATACATCTGACGGCAGGCTGGCCAACGACACCGGCACCGGCAACACCGTCGCTTGCGATCATCCGGTCGTCAGGGAAATGGTCCTCGACACGCTTCGCCATTTCGTCAGGGATGCCGGCGTCGATGGTTTCCGCTTCGACCTGGCGCCCATTCTGGGCCGTGTCGAAGGAACATTCGATGCCGAGGCGCCGCTGCTGAAGGCGATGCGTGAAGATACGCTGCTGGCCGATCGCGTATTGATCGCCGAGCCCTGGGATATCGGCCCGGATGGCTATCAGCTCGGCAATTTTCCGCCGCCTTTCCTCGAATGGAACGACAAATACCGCGACGATGTTAGACGCTTCTGGCGCGGTGACGCCGGCATGGCCGGCGCCTTGGCGACCCGGCTCGCCGGTTCGTCCGATGTGTTTGCCGCGAAGGAACAAAACGTCAGCCGCACGGTCAATTTCATCGCCGCCCATGACGGCATGACGCTGGCCGACATCGTGCGCTACGAGCACAAGCACAACGAGGCCAATGGCGAGCAAAATCGCGACGGCCACAATGAGAACCTGTCGTGGAATAACGGCGTGGAAGGTGATGCGGACGACCCGGCTGTGGCAGTGGCTCGCCTGAACGACCAGCACGCGCTGCTCGCTACGCTGTTTGCCTCGCGCGGCACGATCATGCTGACGGCTGGCGACGAATTCGGCCGCACCCAGCAAGGCAATAACAATGCCTATGCGCAGGACAACGAGATCACCTGGCTCGACTGGGTCGGCCGCGACCAGGCGCTGGAGCGGTACACGGCGCTGCTCTCGACGTTGCGCCGCGCGATATCAGCGCTTTCCGACACAGGCTTCCTCACCGGCCAGCCACCGGCAGGCTCAGAGATGCCGGACGTCGCATGGCTGACCGAGACAGGCGCACCGCTCGACGAACAGAGCTGGCAGGATCCGCAGAGGCACCGCCTTGTCATGATCTTGGGTGGCGACGGCGAGTGCCGTGTTGCCGTCATCATCAACGGCGATCGCCGGGCTTGCATGGTCACGCTGCCTGAGCGCGAAGGGTTCTTCTGGACCGCTGCCGTCGATGCGGCGGACATCTCGCGGCCGGTATCGGGGCGGACGGTGATCTTCATGATCGAGCGCGTGCAGGCCGGCACAAGGGAGAAGCGCAATGGGTGACAAGGCCGGATGGTGGCGCGGCTGCGTCATCTACCAGATCTATCCGCGCTCGTTCCAGGACACGACCGGCGACGGCAGCGGCGATCTCGCAGGCATTACGTCGAGGCTCGCTCATGTCGCCTCGCTTGGTGTCGACGCCATCTGGCTGTCGCCCTTCTTCAAGTCGCCGATGGCCGACATGGGCTACGACGTGTCGGATTACCGCGATGTCGATCCGATGTTCGGCGCGCTTGAGGATTTCGATGCGCTGGTCGCCGAGGCGCATCGTCTCGGCCTGAGGATCATCATCGACCAGGTGCTGTCGCATTCGTCCGACAAGCATGACTGGTTCGTCGAAAGCCGCGCCAGCCGCGATAACCCCAAGGCCGACTGGTATGTCTGGGCCGATACCAAGCCCGATGGCGGCGCGCCCAACAACTGGCTCTCCGTCTTCGGAGGCCCGGCCTGGGAATGGGACTCGACCCGCCGCCAATATTACATGCACAATTTCCTCGCCTCGCAGCCCGACCTGAATTTCCACAATCCGGAGGTTCAGGACGCGCTTTTGGAAACGGTCCGGTTCTGGCTCGAGCGTGGCGTCGACGGCTTCCGGCTCGATACGGTCAATTACTATGTCCACGACCGCTGGCTGCGCAGCAATCCACCTTTGGCATCGAGCGTCGCCGGCACCAACAGCGAGACCAACACCTACCTCTACCAGGAGCATATGTTCGACAAGACGCAGCCGGAAAACCTGGCATTTCTCCGCCGCTTCAGGGCACTGCTCGACGAATATGGCGACCGCGCCGCTGTCGGCGAGATCGGCGATGAAGGCCGCTCCTTGCAGACGCTCGCCGCCTACACATCCGGCGGCGACACGCTCCATATGTGCTACACTTTCGATCTGCTGGGACCACAGTTCTCGGCGGCGCATGTGCGTGGTTGCGTCGAAGCCTTCGAGGCGGCCGTTTCCGACGGCTGGGTCTGCTGGGCGTTCTCCAACCATGACGTGGTGCGCCATGTCAGCCGTTGGACAAGGCCGGACAGCGATCCCGACGCGATCGCAAGATTTTCGATCATGCTGCTCTCCTGCCTGCGCGGCTCGATCTGCCTCTACGAGGGCGAGGAACTCGGCCTGGAGGAGGCGGAGCTTGCCTATGAGGATCTGCGCGACCCCGTCGGCATCCGCTTCTGGCCGGGCGTCAAGGGCAGGGATGGGTGTCGCACGCCGATGGTCTGGGAGGCCGGCGCCGACAATGCGGGCTTCTCCACTGGCAAACCGTGGCTGCCGATCCCGGCCAGCCATCGCGCCCGCGCGGTCGACGTCCAGAACGCCGACGCGGCCTCTGTGCTGACGTCCTATCGGGCCGCTCTGGCGTTGCGCAGGGAGCATGAGGCGCTGGCAACAGGCTCGATCCGTTTTCTTGACGCTGAGGGTGACATGCTCGCGTTCGTCCGCGAAGGCAGCGGCGAAAGACTGCTCTGTGTCTTCAATTTCGCCGGGGAACCAGGGAACTGGCCATTGCCGCCCGATATCGGAGCGGTCGCAAAGCTTGATGGCGATGCCGCGATTATCGAGGGGACCGAGCTTTCGCTGCCCGAGCTCGGATGCTTTCTTGGCCGCTTCGACTAATTTGGCGCTTTGGTCGCCTTACTGGACAAGCACGGAACGCCCGCATGTCGCGCCGGTGACCCGAACATCGGCTTCGCCGACACCGACACCCAGCGCTGAAAGCACATTGTAGAGTAGGTCGTCGACGGGTGCCGTTATGCCGTTCAGCACGGCCACCACCGCCGGCTTGACTGCTCCGAGCAGGGCGGTGAGATCGATCCCCAGACCAAGCGCATTGACCGAAAGCGACAGGTTGCTGACCAGCGATGTGGTGAGCGACTGTGTGATGTTGCGCGTCGAAACGGTCCTGATCGTCTTGTTGGCGATATCGGTCGCATCGAAGGTCAGCGTCGTCGGGTTGTTGTTGGTGATCGCGGTGGCGGCGGAGCCCATCACCTGTATCAGCGGAATGTTGATCAGCAACAGCTTGAGGCTCACATCCGCGATTTCCGCGTCGGTGAATGTCTGCGGTTGGCTGAAGTCGCCAAAGCCTGAGGTGTTGCTGTTGGCCAGATGCAGCGCGGCAATGCCTGGGTGCGCCGCGATGGAAACCTTGATGCTGGAAGGCCCTGTCGGACAGGTGATGTCGGTCAGTCTGGCTTCGGCATAGGCGACTTCCACATTGAGCGGCAGATTGACGGCCAGCAGACTGATGCCGCCGCCGAGACTGGGTGTGCCAACCCCGACGCTGGCCACCAGCTTGATACGCGTCTGGGCCGTGCGCACCGTGGTGCCGATTCCGCCGATCGCGAGCCATGGCGAAAATTGCGCCGGCTCGCCAATGGCAATGGTAAGCTGAGTGGAAAGAAGCCCAGGTACGGTGGCTCCGAGATTGACCTGAGCCTGGTTGGTGCCGTTCGCCAGCACGGCGGCGGCGGTCAACATTCCCATGGCGCTTGCATCGACCCCAAGGCCTGTCGGAGTTTGTCCCAGTCCAAGGCTGCCCACGGTGCCTAGGTCGACAAGGCTGCTGAGCGGGATCTTGACCGTACTGGTCGACTTGGAAGCGATCGTCTGCAGCGCGACCTTGGCCGTGTTGCCTAGTCCGGGCACGTTGGCCATGGCGGTGGCGATCTGACCGACGGTCGCCTTGGAGGCCAGCACATCCGAATAGGTGCCTCCGGTCACGTTCACTTGTGTGGCAAGGGCACTTATGAAGGAAAGGACACTGACGTCGGCCGAGATCAATCCGTTGTAGTCCATGACGCTGAGCGAAATGTTGCCACCGAGAAGACTGCCGAGAAGTGCGTTGAGGATGCCGCCATTGACGCTGGCGAGCCTCGACCCGACCGAGAACGTCGCCTGCGGCGTCATGCTGGCGATAGCCTCGGTGCCGATGACGGGAGTGGGGATCAGCGAACTTGCGAAATAGCGGGCGGGGATCTTCTTCAGGGTGACACGGACTGCATTGTAAGGTGCTACGCTGGCCTGGAAGCGCTGGCTCACATTGGTGCCGGATGCCGCGTATCGCCCTGGCGTCACCGACACCACGGTTTTGCCGACGGCCGGCGCGATCGTCTGCCCCGAGCCTTGAACGACCACCCCTGGCATGCCGTTATCAGTTAGCGTGGTCACGACAGCTGTGTTGATGTTGGTGATGTTCGAGGCGGCGGTGATCGCCGCCAGGTCGACCATTGCCTGGGCTTCGCGGCGCTCGGTGTAGATCGAGGCTTCGTCGATGGCGACGGCAGCCAGCGCAAGCCCGACCGGCGCCATGAGCGCCGTCATCACGGCAAAATTTGCCTTTCTGTCACTCAGCATTAGCCGCGCCAGCCGGCCAATCTCTTTGCGCGCATGCGGCAACATTCAGATGCCTCCGACCCGTATCGTTGACTGGCGTGTGATCGTGGTCCTTGGCATCGCGATGCCCGGAAAGAGATTCCATATCGGCAGGTTGCGGGCATCGTATTGGATGGAAACCACGAACTGGCTGCCATCGGCTGTGCTGTCGTTGGCCTGATAGGTCAGCTTGCTCGCATCGACGAAGGGATATCCGCCGGCATTGTTGGTGACGAAGCTGGCCACGAGCGTTTGCCGTTCGGTCTGGTTCATTCCCGCAATGGCTGTCCGTGCGGCGTCCGCCGCGATTTGCTGGATCGAGTTGGCCGCACCGAAATATATGCCGTACGCAACCATTCCGAGCAGGATGAGGATGAAGATCGGTGAGAGCATGGCGAACTCAACCGCCGAAGTTCCCGAAGTATTTGTCCGGAATCGGTGGCTTCTGGCCATGAGAACGAGGTTGCGAACCATGGCGCTGAACATGCCAAAGTTCGCATGCAAAAAGCGGAAACTCTAGGTGCAACCTGGAGGTGTGAGTGATTGAAAGGAAGTTCTAATTTAGCAAATGTCTCTTTTATTTCTGATTGTTGACTTAAGGTCACTCAGTACTCGGTTGAAAAGAGCTTACCTCCTGTCTAGTCTCCTGCCACCAGCCGCAGGAAGGGAACCGGCGGCGCGCTCAAAGGAGTCAGATATCGGCTCCGGGGCGTCAACACGTAAAGGCGCGCCGACGGCAGCGCCGACAGGGAGAACTTCATGCTGAAAAACATGCTGAAGGCGACGGTATTCGCCACGACGATGGCGCTGGCCGCCGGCACGTTCTACACGCCGGCTTTCGCCGAGAGCGTCTACAACCGCGGATCCGCCGCCGAGGCGGAGACGCTCGATCCGCACAAGACCTCAACGGTCTACGAAGCCGATATCATACGCGACCTGTTCCAGGGCCTCGTTATGCATGACCAGAAGACGAACCTCATTCCGGGCGCCGCCGAAAGCTGGACGGTGTCCGACGACGGCACCGTCTACACCTTCAAACTGCGCAAGGACGGCCTCTGGTCGGATGGCAGCCCGGTGACGGCGGACGACTTCGTCTATTCGTTCCGTCGGCTGGAAGATCCGGCCACCGCCGCCGAATATGCTTCCATGCTCTATCCCGTGAAGAACGCCGAGGAAGTCAACACCAAGAAGGGCAAGCCGGAGGATATGGGCGTCAAGGCGCTTGACGCAAATACCCTCGAAGTCACGCTGAAGGCGCCGACGCCTTACTTCCTGGAGATGCTGACCCACCAGGCGACCTATCCGGTCAACAAGGCGTCTATCGAAAAGCTTGGCGCCGACTGGATCAAGGCAGGCAAGCTGGTCTCCAACGGGGCCTTTACGGCGGCGGAGTGGATTCCCAACGACCATCTGAAGCTGGTCAAGAATCCGAAATTCTGGGACGCCGCGACCGTCAAGTTCGACGTGGTCAACTACATTCCGACCGAGGATCGCTCGTCGGCGATGAAGCGCTTCGAGGCCGGCGAACTCGACAGTTACGGTGACCTGCCGACCGAACAGCTCGCCGATCTCAAGACCAAATTCGGCGACCAGATCCGTGTCGGGCCATATCTTGGCACCTATTATTATGCGGTCAAGACCGACAAGGCGCCGTGGGACAATGTCGAGCTGCGCAACGCCATCTCAATGGCGATCGATCGCGACTTCCTGGCGGAGAAAGTCTGGCAGAATTCGATGCTGCCCGGCTATTCGATGGTACCTCCGGGCATCGAGGGTTACACGCCGGCACTGGCCAAATACGCCGACATGCCGCCGATCGACCGCGAGGACGCTGCCAAGAAGATCCTCGAGAAGCTCGGCTATACACCCGAGCATCCGTTGAAGATGGAAATCCGCTACAACACCTCGGAAAACCACAAGAACACCGCTGTCGCCATCCAGGAACAGTTGAAGCCGCTTGGTGTCGAGATCACGCTGCTCAACACCGACACCAAGACCCACTACGGTTTCCTCGAGCAGAAGGGCGACTACGACGTGGCGCGCGCCGCCTGGATCGCCGACTACAAGGACCCGGAGACCTTCCTCGGCATCTCGCGCAAGGCCAGCGGCAACAATTATTCGAACTACGATAGCCCAGCCTATGAAGCCGCCATGGACAAGGCCGCCGCCGCCGGCGGCAAGCCCGAGGAGCGCATGAAGGATCTCGCCGAGGCCGAGCGCATCCTCGTCGACGACGTTGGCGAGATCCCGCTTCTCTACTACAGCTACCACGACATCGTTTCCTCGAAGCTGCATGGCTTCGACGACAATGTGATGGACATCCACCCGTCCCGCTTCATCAGCAAGGACTGATCCCTTGGCTGGGCCGCCGCGCAACCAATGCGCGGCGGCTCTGGTTTGCCATCGCATCGGCCCGGGAACCGGATTCGATTTTCGACAATGTCGGTGCGAAGATTTGAAGGCTAGAGCGCAATCGTCCAGCTGGACGCGCGCTGCTCTGGATCAAGCGGGGCACCGATGCTGCGATATGTATTAAGGCGGCTTTTGACCGCCATTCCGACGCTGTTCGTCATCGTGACCATGGCGTTTTTCCTGATGCGCGTCGCGCCAGGCGGCCCGTTCAACCAGGAGCGGGGACTGAGCCCCGAGATTAGAGCCAATCTTGAAGCCCAGTTCGGTCTCAACGACCCGCTCTGGCTGCAATTCGTCCACTATCTCGGCAATCTTTTGCGCGGCAATTTCGGCCCGAGCTATAACATGCCGGATTTCACCGTCACCGAACTGTTCGCCAAGGGTCTGCCCATTTCGGTCCAGCTCGGTGCGTCGGCTCTCATCCTGGCGCTTCTGCTCGGTTCCGTGCTCGGCACCATCGCCGCGCTCAACCAGAACAAGCTTGGCGATTATACGGTGATTGCCCTGGCGACGGCCGGCAGCACCATCCCCACCTTCGTCATCGCGCCGGTGATCCAGCTCTTGTTCGGACTGACCTGGAAGCTGCTGCCGATCGGCGGATGGGGCGATGGCGCTTTCATCAACAAGGTCGGCCCGGTGCTGACGCTCGCGCTGCCGCAGATCGCCATTGTCGCCCGGCTGATGCGCGGCTCGATGATCGAATCGCTTCGATCCCATCACATCCGCACGGCGCGCGCGCTCGGCCTCTCCGATTGGTCGGTGGTGGTCAAGCACGCGCTGCGCGGCGCCATCCTGCCGATCGTCTCCTTCACCGGCCCGGCAGCCGCGGCACTGCTGACCGGCTCGGTCATCGTCGAGACGATTTTCTCCATTCCGGGCGTCGGCCGCTATTTCGTCGATGCCGCGCTCAACCGCGACTACACGCTGGTGATGGGAACGGTCGTCGTGATCGCCATCTTCACCATCGTGTTCAACCTGATCGTCGACGTCATGTACGCGGTCGTCGATCCGAGGGTGCGCTATGACTGACATCGCAGCCACGGCACCCGCCGTCGTCGGACGCTCGCTCTGGGGCGATGCCTGGGCGCGCCTGAAGGCCAATCGCGCCGCCATGTTCAGCCTCTATTACCTCGCTTTGATCGCGGCCATCAGCGTGTTCGGCCCCTCACTCGTGCCGCATCAATACACGACCATCTATGGTGACTATGTGCGCACGCCGCCAAGCCTTTCGGCCTATCCGAAGGCCGACACGATCGAGACGGCGCTTACCGAAGCGATCAAGCGCATGCGGGTCGATATCAAGGAGTGGCGGCAGGAAGGCAACCAGGTCTTCGTTACCGTCAAGTCGACCAAGCCGATCGACGACCGCAACATCCGCTATCTCGACCGTTCCGATGCCTTCGACGACACCAAGATCGAAAGCAAGTCGCCTGACGGTCTCGAAGTGACGATGAGCGCCTCGATCAAGCAGCAATATTTCCTGTTCGGTACCGACAACACCGGCCGCGATCTGTTGTCTCGTACGCTGATGGCCGGGCGCATATCGCTGGCCATCGGCCTGCTCGCTGGCGTCGTGGCGGTAGTCATCGGCGTGGTCTACGGTGCCGCGGCCGGCTTTGCCGGCGGCAAGATCGACGAGGTGATGATGCGCATCGTCGACGTGCTCTATTCCTTGCCCTTCATCTTCTTCGTCATCATGCTGGTGGTGTTCTTCGGCCGCAACTTCGTGCTGATGTTCCTGGCCGTCGGCGCCGTGCTGTGGCTCGACATGGCGCGCATCGTGCGCGGCCAGGCGCTGTCGATCCGCCGGCAGGAATATGTCCAGGCGGCGGAGGCCATGGGTGTCGGCCAGCGCGGCATCCTGCTGCGCCACGTCATCCCCAACCTGCTCGGTCCGGTGGTGATCTACATGACGCTGCTGGTACCGCAGGTCATCATCCTGGAGAGTTTCCTGTCGTTCCTCGGACTCGGCGTGCAGGAGCCGATGACCAGCTGGGGCGTGCTGATCTCGGTCGGCGCCAAGAACATCGGCACGGCCAACTGGCTACTTCTGTTTCCCGCCTTCTTCCTCGTCTCGACGCTGTTCGCGCTGAACTTCGTCGGCGACGGCCTGCGCGACGCGCTCGACCCAAGGGATCGCTAAGATGGGGATCGCTAAGATGGGGATCGATAAAGATGGGGATCGCTGAAATGGCTGCTTCCGAAACGATCCTCAGCGTCAAGGACCTGCGCGTCCGCTTCCGCACGCTCGACGGTGCGGTCGAGGCGGTCAAGGGCATCAACATCCACGTCAATGCGGGCGAAACCGTTGCCGTTGTCGGTGAATCCGGCTCCGGCAAGAGCCAGACGATGATGGCGGCGATGAGTCTGCTGGCGTCGAATGGCGAAGCGACAGGCAGTGTCGATTATCGCGGCCGAAACCTTCTGGCACTGAGCAAATCCGAGCTGAACAAGGTCCGTGGCCGCAAGATCAGCATGATCTTCCAGGAGCCGATGACCTCGCTCGATCCGCTCTATTCGATCGGCAACCAGCTGATCGAACCGATCCGCCGGCATCGGGGCTTGAAGGCCGCCGAGGCGCACGAAGAGGCGCTCAAACTGCTGCGGCTGGTGCACATTACCGATCCCGAACGGCGGATGAAATCCTATCCGCACGAAATGTCCGGCGGTCAGCGCCAGCGCGTGATGATTGCCATGGCACTCGCCAACGACCCCGACATTCTGATCGCCGACGAGCCGACGACAGCGCTCGACGTGACCATCCAGGCGCAGATCCTGATGCTCTTGGCCGAATTGCAGCGCAAGCTCGGCATGGCGATCGTCTTCATCACCCACGATCTTGGCATCGTCCGTCGCTTTGCCGACCGGGTCTACGTCATGCGCCAGGGCGAGGTTGTGGAGGAGGGCGAGGCGGAAGCCATCTTCGTCAACCCGCAGCATGCCTATACCAAGATGCTGTTGGCGGCCGAGCCGACCGGCAATAAGGCGCCGCCGCCCGCCAATGCTCCGGTGTTGCTCGAAGGTAGGAATGTCGAAGTGACGTTCAGGATCGGCGGCGGGTTTCTTGCTGGCGAGCCGCTGATGCTGCGTGCCGTCGATCACATCTCGATCCGGCTGCAGCGCAACCAGACCATCGGCATCGTCGGTGAATCCGGCTCGGGCAAATCGACGCTCGGCCGCGCCTTGCTGCGATTGTTGCCAAGTGACGGTCTCATCCGTTTCGGCGACCGCGACATTTCCACTGCCGACCGACAGACGATGCGGCCGCTACGGCGCCAGATGCAGCTCGTCTTCCAGGATCCGTTCGGTTCGCTGTCGCCGCGCATGACCGTCGGCCAGGTCATCACCGAGGGGCTTCTGGTGCATGAGCCGAACCTTTCGGGCAAGCAACGCGACCAGCGCGCGGTCGAGGCCTTGCGCGAAGTCGGCCTCGATCCCAACGCACGCAATCGCTACCCGCACGAATTCTCCGGCGGCCAGCGGCAGCGCATCGCCATTGCCCGCGCCATGATCCTGAAGCCCAAGCTGGTGGTGCTGGACGAGCCGACCTCGGCGCTCGACCGCTCGGTCCAGAAGCAGATCGTCGAACTGCTGCGCAAGCTGCAGGCCGACCACGAACTGTCCTACCTCTTCATCAGCCACGACCTGTCGGTCGTGCGCGCCATGGCCGACTACATCATCGTCATGAAACAGGGCAAGATCGTCGAGGAGGGACCGACCGAGGCGATCTTCAGCAATCCGCAGCACGTCTACACACAGACGCTGATGGCCGCGGCGATCGACGTCACGCGTTTCCGATTGAGCGCCTGAGACAGTAGTCACCAAGAGGCGCAAAGCACCAAGGCAGCGCCTGTTCACTCAGTCCATTGACCTCGGCACTTATTTGCTCGTACCGCGACGATGGCGTCTTGCTGCTGCTTCAGTCGGTCGATCCTGGCCGTTTCACGGTCGGCGACCGCGGCTTTCACGCGCGAGCCGCCCAGCAGCCAGCGTGGAACGTTGGTGTTCGCGACCTTGCCGCGGGTGATTGCGGTTCGCGAGATGTCACGGGCGATGCCTCCCAGCGTGCTGTTGAGCTCGGTGCATGTCATCGAATCGTATTTTGCCGGATCGACGGTTCTGCCGATCGATGAACAGCCGGCGACGAGAAACAGCGCGATCATCAGGGCCGGTGGCGAGGCTGTCGTCGAATTCAAATTCATATCGCATCCGGCTTGCCGTTTCATTGACCCCATCATACCGCACCGAAGTACCTAGGGCCGACGGCCATGTCGTCAAAGTTTGCGGCCGCGACGGGACCCAGCCACCGAGCTGGGCGTTGTCGGTCAATGCAGTAGCGTTCTTCCCATCGCGCCCGCCTCCCAAAAATTATCGGACCATTCATCCAATTTCCCTGCAAATTCTCACGCTGCCTCGGCAACGAATGTCGTCGGGTCGTCCCCCTCGAGCACTGCCTGAGCGATACTGATCTCGTTTTCATCGACATGCGCGGTCACCAAAACGATCCCCTCTGCGATACTTCGGTCCTCCGGCTTTGCGGCAGTCGCGGTGAATGTTGCGAGCAGGCCGCCGGCAACGCCGCCAAAGACCGCGCCTGCCACTGCTGTTGCCGATAGTCCCGCGGCAAGAGGATTGATGGCGTGAACGGCAACAGCGCCCAGGCAGGCCAACCCGCCAGCACCAGCGCCAACGATGGACGCCAGAGCGAGAGCCCATAGAAATCCCGCTTCGTCCTTATAAGGTCCAATGATGGCGATCTGTACCCGAGGAATTCCGGATCCCACAAGGTCGCCGGCGACTCGGGCCGCTTCGGCGGGCGAATCAAAAAGTCTGCTGATTGTTGGCATGGTCGTTCAAGGCTTTTGGTTGGTCAGCAACATATCGGTGACGAAAGACGCGGCAATCAGGTCGTCACCCTGAATTCGACCCTCGTGGTCCTTCATGATGGCCGCGACCTTCTGGAAGGTCTTCATTTCGCTTTCGGTGATCTGAGCCTCCTGCATCCTGGCTTTGAGGTCAGCCACGCGCACTCCCAGCGCTTGGGATTTTTCAGTCTCACGGTTCGACATGGCGATCTGCGTCCGTTTTATTGGGAAGCCCGTCGCCTCGAGGGCGGCGAGCTTCAGCCGTAAGCGGCTGGTTCAGTCGATGATCTTGATGATCTTGTGGGTGCCCGGATCCACAACAACTGTCCGGTTGTCGATCACTGTGTAGCGGTATTTGACGTTGGGGACTTCGTGAAGCTCGACCGTGTCGGGCAGCGCTGTTCCGATATTGAGTTCCACACCGGGAACCTTCACCGAAGCGAGGGGCTGCTTCTTCACATATTCACGGATGACTGTTTCCTGCTCGGGCTGGATGATGATGTCCTCGGCTGCGGCTGCGCCGACACCCGCAAGCAGCAGAAGCGACGCCGCGGCGGCGGCAAGATGCACTTTCATGAATTCCTCCTTTGCAAACCGACGCAGCACAACAACGTCTGCGCCCAACCAACCGAACTTTGGGCAAGCGCAAACGTTCCCGAGGCTGGGCTTCGGTCGGGCGGGGCGGGGGACTTAAGTCTGATCGCAAAACGCAATGGTCTTACCAAGGGCGTCGCCCGGAACGGCCACTGTTTGCGGTCGTTGTCGGCTGCAAGTTTGTGGGAGGAAACCAATGGAGAAGAGTGTTGGCCAGGCACGCTGGTTGCTCGCACCGGTCTTCGCGGCGGCCATCACTTTGATGGTGATTGGAGTAGCTCTTGGCTGATCGTCCAGGAGAATTGGCGAACGAATTTGCACATCGGCGCAGCTACGTCCCTTCCTGAGCCGATAGGGGTTCGCTCGCCGGGTGCAAATCCTGGCGAGCGAACTCTCATTTCCATACCCGCCGCAACCGGGCATTTTGGTTCCTTTCGAGTGAAGGAGGCCAGGCGCCGTAGTCGGCGTCGCTGACATATTCCAACCAGTCCACGACCTTGCCGTCTTTTGACCTCCTGGAGGGCAATGTGGGTCATGGCGGTCGGCATCCGGAGCAGGAACAGCGCCGGTCTGTAGCTCCTCGTCGTTGCGTTGACCGACGGACGGGGTCGGCTCCCCGTTCACGCAGACTGCCGCTGCTGATCCCTAGTCTTGAGAAGACTCCAAACCACGCCGGCCGCGATGATCGCAAAGGTAATGCCGAGCGAGAAGGCGGCCGGGAACTTTTCAAGGCCAAGGAGATCGGCGACGAAGATCTTCGAGCCGATGAAGATCAGAACGATAGCGAGCGCGGGCTTCAGGTAACGGAAGCGCTGGATCATCGCCGCAAGCGCGAAATAGAGGGCGCGAAGGCCGAGGATCGCAAAGACGTTTGAGGTGTAGACGATGAACGGATCGGTCGTGATCGCGAAAATCGCAGGGACGGAATCCACGGCGAAGATGACGTCGGCCACCTCGACCATCACCAGCGCCATGAAGAGCGGCGTGATGAACCAACTCGCCTGGCCCGTTCCGGGATTTGTCTTTTTGACGAAAAACCGCTGTCCGTGGTGCTCTTCGGTGACGTTGAAGCGATTGCGCATGAAGCGGAAGAGGACGTTCTTAGACAGGTCGGGTTCTGCCTCCTTGACGATCAGCATCTTGATGCCGGTGATGATCAGGAATGCGGCAAAGATATAAAGAACCCAGGCGAACTCGGCGACCAGCATCGCGCCGACACCGATCATGATGGCCCGCAGCACCAAGACGCCGAGGACGCCCCAGAAGAGCACCCGGTGTTGGTAGATGCGCGGCACAGCAAAGAATGAGAAGATCAGGGCAATTACGAAGATGTTGTCGAGCGCCAGCGTCTTTTCGACGACGAAGCCTGTCAGATAGGCGAGGCCGGCGTCGGAGCCGAGATACCACCATACCCAGGCACCGAAGGCGAGCCCGAGGGTGACATAGAGGGCAGAAAGCATCACGCTTTCGCGGACGCCAATTTCCTTGTCCTGCTTATGAAGAATTCCAAGGTCGAACGACAAAATGGCGATAACGAGGACAAAAAAGCTCGACCACATCCAGACCGGCGTTCCGAGCCATTCGATGAACAAAAATGAGAAACTCAAGGGCAATCCCCTGTCGGCACGGCTGTCAGAAAATCGGTCCGACATCGTAAGAGTACCGAGGCTCTCACCAGAGGGGCCCGGACCAGCGGGTTGGTACCCACTTGGGAACTCATTTTCTGGCGATCAAGGGTCCGGCGGGACTTTTACTGGGGCCGGAAGATTTGTCTCTCGGAGTCCGCTTAGGTCGTAAGACGTATGGGCTATCTCTTCAGATATGGCACCGGTACACCACCTGGTCCGCAAGCTGGTGCGGCCTGGAGTTGAACTGGGGTTTTGCTATGAGACTGGTCCGACGGGCTACAGCCCTGCGTCGGAGTCGCCTGATTCCCGCGAAGGAACGCCGCCATGACCAAGACTGAAAATAAGACTGCCAGCGCTGCCGTCAAAGACATTCTGCTCTCGAACCCGGATGGATTGCCCGAAGGTCTCGCGCTGTGGGGTATCGGGAGAAACAAATACCTAAGTATCTGTTTTTTCTGGTCGGAGTGGCAGGATTTGAACCTGCGACCCCCTCGTCCCGAACGAGGTGCGCTACCAGGCTGCGCTACACTCCGTGACCAGACCGCGGGCTTATAGCTGCCGTACTTCGTTCCTGCAAGCGGCAATGGCAGCACTTCTGTCGCATTTCATCTGCTTTCGTCGGGCATTTCCGCAAAGCCCGGATTTCGGCCCGGGATAAACGTGGCTTAAAGCCTTCTGTGCTAAGCCACAGCCTCGATAGATCGTGTTTCCACCGCCTGGAGTTCTGCTGTCTTGCATCCAAAAATCGTTGGCGAGGCCCGGCCCAACAGCTTCGAATTCGAGACCTCGGCGCTGATCGACGCATCCGGCTTTCGCGAATATGATGCGCGCTGGTGGTTCGGCCATCCTGGCTCCGCGCGGCCGCCGGAACTCAACCTGATCGGTGCCCAGGCGCTCGGCATGGGGCTTGGCACGCTGATCCGCCGTCTCGGCGCCGGTCCCGATATCGTCACCGGGCATGACTTCCGCTCCTATTCGCTGTCGATCAAGCTGGCGCTGGTGTCCGGCCTGATGGCTGCCGGCGCCCGGGTGAGAGACATCGGCCTGGCATTGTCGCCGATGGCTTATTTCGCCCAGTTCGCGTTGGATACTCAATCCGTTGCCATGGTCACGGCCTCGCACAACGAAAATGGCTGGACCGGCGTCAAGATGGGCGCGGCGCGGCCGCTGACCTTCGGTCCCGAAGAGATGAGCGCGCTGAAGACGATCGTGCTGGCCGGCGACTTCGACCTCGCCGACGGCGGCTCCTACGATTTCGTCCGCGATTTTCGCGCGACCTATCTCGACGATGTGACCCGCGACAAGCGCATCGCGCGAAAACTGAAAGTGGTCGCTGCGTGCGGCAACGGCACAGCGGGCGCCTTTGCCCCGCAAGCGTTGGAACGCATCGGCTGCGAGGTCATCCCTCTCGATGTCGAGCTTGACCACACCTTCCCACGCTACAACCCCAATCCGGAAGACATGCAGATGCTGCATGCCATCAGGGACAAGGTGCTCGAGACCGGAGCCGATGTCGGCCTTGGCTTCGACGGCGATGGCGACCGCTGCGGCGTCGTCGACAATGAAGGCAATGAGATCTTCGCCGATAAGGTCGGGGTGATGCTGGCGCGGGATATTTCCAGCCAGCATCCGGGCTCGACCTTCGTAGTCGACGTCAAGTCGACCGGCCTGTTCAACACCGACGCAGTGCTGCGTGCCAACGGAGCCGTCACTGATTACTGGAAGACTGGCCACTCCTACATCAAGCGCCGCGTCGCCGAGCTTGGCGCGGTCGCCGGCTTTGAGAAGTCCGGCCATTTCTTCTTCAACCCGCCGATCGGCCGCGGCTATGACGATGGGCTGATCACCGCCATCGCTATCTGCCAGATGCTGGATCGCAGCCCCGGCAGTTCGATGGCCGATCTCTACCGCGCGCTGCCGCTGACTTTCGGCACACCGACCATGTCGCCACACTGCGCGGACGATGTGAAGTATGGCGTGGTCGAGCGGGTGGTTGCCGACTTTCAGGCCATGAAGCGCGATGGCGTCACCTTTGCTGGCCAGAAGATCGCAGACCTCATCACCGTCAACGGCGTGCGTGTCGTCGCCGAGGACGGCACCTGGGGGCTGGTGCGCGCCTCATCGAACAAGCCGGAACTCGTGGTGGTCGTCGAAAGCCCGGTATCGTCGCAGCGTCGCCGGCAGATGTTCGACGCCGTCGATACCATACTGCGCCGCAGCCCCGAGGTGGGCGCCTACAACCAGACCTTTTGAATGGTAATTGAATGACCGAGCGGATTGTCAGTTTTGTCATGAGCGGCGGCGTCGGGTCGCGGTTGTGGCCGCTGTCGCGCGAGGACAATCCCAAGCAGTTCCACGATCTGTCGGGCGACGGCTCGATGCTGGCCAAGACCTTGCGCCGGCTGACGGCAAGGCCGGAAGGCCAAACGCCGATCTTCCTGATCGCCGCGGAGCGACACGCCGATCGGGTTCATGCCGATCTTGCCGGCCTCGACCTCGCGGGCGGCGGTCCGCTGTTCGAGCCGACCGGTCGCAACACGGCCGCCGCCGTCGCACTGGCGACGCTGCGCACATTGTCCGAGTTCGGCGACGGCCTGGTTCTGGTGGTGCCTTCGGACCATGAGATATCGACCCCGCGCCAATTCTGGCAGAGCGTCGAAGCCGGTACCGAGGCCGCGCGCACCGGCCGGCTGGTGGTGTTCGGCATCAAGCCGACACAGCCCGAGACCGGCTACGGCTATATCGAGGTCGCAGCCGAAAGCGGCGGCACCTTCGACGTGTCGCGCTTCGTCGAAAAGCCGGATCTCGCGACGGCGCAGAGCTATCTCAAGGCTGGAAATTTCTACTGGAACACCGGCATCTTCCTGTTTCGCGCCGGCGCCATGCGCGACGCCTTCGCGGCGTTCCAGCCTGATATCTGGCAGGCTACCGAAGCAGCCTACAAGGCCGCGACATCGGATCTCTCCGGCCTCTATATGCCGCTTGAGCTCTACGCCGCCATCCCGTCGAATTCGATCGACTACGCCATCATGGAGCGGGCAATAGACATCGCCATGGTGCCAGCCGGCTTCCGCTGGAACGATCTCGGCTCCTGGCAGTCGCTGCTCGATGTCGGCCCATCCGACAGCAAGGGCAATGTGATCGTCGGCGATGTCGTCGCCATCGACTGCGAAAACTCCTACATCCGCAGTGACAGCCGCCTGCTGTCGGCGATCGGCATGAAGGACGTCGCCATCGTCGCGACATCGGACGCCACCTTCATCGCCCCCGTCAGCCACAGTCAGCACGTCAAGAAGATCGTCGAGCAGCTCGAAAAATCGGGCCGGCTGGAAACCAGGTTCACGCCGGCGCAAGACCGCGTCATCGAAAGCGGCGCCTGGCGGCGGCGCGTGCACCACTGGCTGTTTCAGGAGACCTTGCCGCTGTGGTCGACATCGGGCGTCGACGAACGCCATGGTGGTTTTCATGAAGCGCTCGGCCTGGATGCCTCGCCGCTGATGAAGCCCAAGCGCATGCGCACCATGGCAAGACAGGTCTATGCTTTTGCGGTCGCCAAGGAGCGCGGCTGGGACGGTCCCGCTAACCGGCTGATCAGCCACGGCATCGACTTCATGGCCGGGAAGGGCCGCACCGACAAAGGCGGCTGGGTACGCACGCTGAATGTCGATGGTTCAGTCGCCGACGCCACCGAGGACGCCTACGATCATTCCTGCGTGCTTCTGGCGCTGGCGCATGCGCATATGTCGGGCAATCCCGACGCCTTGCGGCTCGGTGAGGAAACCTTCGCCTTTCTCGATGCGCATCTCGAGGACAGCCGCATGACCGGCTTCCTCGAAACGTCGGACGGCGAAGGCGAGCGTCGCTCCAACCCGCACATGCATCTGCTCGAGGCATTTCTTGCCTGGTACCAGGCAACCGGCGAGCGCGCGCATCTGCGCCGCGCGGCACGCATCATCGACCTCTTCCGCAGTCATTTCTTCGACCCGGAAAGCTGGACACTGGGCGAGTACTTCGATGCCGAATGGAAGCCGTCCGCCGGCGAGAAAGGCTCATGGACCGAGCCTGGCCACCATTTCGAGTGGGCCTCTCTGCTGGTCGATTTCGCCGGACGCAGCGGTCAGGCTGAGTTGAGCGGCTTTGCCAGGAAACTCTATGCATCTGCCATAGCGAACGGCCTCAACCGCGCCACCGGCCTTGCCTATGGCGCCGTCTCCAGGCAGGGCCTGCCGCTTGACCAGATATCACGCAGCTGGCCGCAGGCCGAGGCGATCAAAGCGGCCATAGCACTCGACGGCTCGGGCGGACCGGATCTCAAGCCCGAGATCGAGGCGCGTGTCGGCCGACTGTTCCGCTGGCATATCGACCCGGCGCCGCTCGGCTTGTGGATCGATCGCATCGACGAACGCGGCCGCTCGCTGGCAACTGACGTGCCGGCCAGTATCTTCTATCATCTGGTTTGCGCGTTGACGCAGTATCTGGACAGCACAGCAGAAAAGGTCGCTTAGGGTTGGCTCAGTACGGGCTCGCCACGTCCCCGGTCTCGACATAGATCGACTTCAACTGCGAATAGAGTGCCAGCGCCGCCAGCGAATTCTCGCGACCGATGCCGGACTGCTTGAAGCCGCCGAACGGGATTTCCACCGGCGTCAGATTGTAGGCATTGATCCAGCAGGTGCCGGCCTGCAGCTCGGCGATGACGCGGTGAGCGCGCGGCAGGTCGCGCGTGAAGACGCCTGCGGCAAGGCCGAATTCGGTGTCGTTGGCGCGGTCGATCACCTCGTCCTCGCCGTCGAATTTCAGCACGCTCATCACCGGCCCGAAGATCTCCTCGCGGGCGATGCGCATCGTGTCGGTGACGCCGGTGAACACCGTCGGCTCGACGAAGAAGCCGCCCTGGAAACCCTGCAGTGAAGGCACGTTGCCGCCGTAGGCGAGAACGGCGCCATCCTGCTTGCCGATTTCGATATAGCCGACCACCTTGTCATGCTGCGCCTTGGAGACCAGCGGACCCATCTGGGTTTCGGGGTCGAGCGGGTCGCCGATGCGGATTTTTTTGGTCCGCTCTACCAGACGTTCGACGAAGCGGTCGTGGATGCCGCTCTGGACGAAGACCCGCGTACCGTTGGAGCAGATCTGGCCAGTCGAATAGAAATTGCCGAGCATGGCGCCGCCGATGGCATTCTCGATATCGGCATCGTCGAACACGATCAGCGGTGACTTGCCGCCGAGCTCCATCGTCGCGTGCTTCATCTTCGAACCGGCCAGCGATAGCACCTTGCGGCCGGTCGGTACCGAGCCGGTCACCGAGACCTTGGCGACGACATCGTGGCCGACGAGCCCGGCGCCGACATCGCCATAGCCCTGCACCACGTTGAACAGCCCGTCGGGCAGCCCTGCCTCACTGTAGATCTCCGCCAGTGCCAGTGCTGAAAGCGGCGTGTTTTCCGATGGCTTGAACACCATGGCGTTGCCCATGGCGAGCGCCGGTGCCGATTTCCAGCCGGCGATCTGGATCGGGTAGTTCCAGGCACCGATGCCGACACAGACACCGAGCGCTTCGCGCCTTGTGTAGGCGAAGGGCCCGCCGAGATCGACGGATTCACCATTGTAGGCGGCGACGGCGCCGCCGAAATATTCGAGGCAATCCGCAGCCGACGGCGCGTCCGCCACCAGCGTTTCCTGGATCGCCTTGCCGGTGTCCAGCGTCTCGATGCGGGCGAGGTCGGCATTGCGGGCGCGCAATATGTCGGCGGCGCGGCGCAGGATGCGCCCGCGCTCGACCGGCTTCAGCCGCGCCCAGGCGGGCTGCGCCGCGCGTGCGGCCTCGACGGCGAGTTCCAGCACGTTCGGCGTCGCCGAACGCAGCATGGCGATGGTCTCACCGGTTGCCGGATAGATGACCGGCAGAGGCGCGCCGCCTTCGTCCTCGATGTAGCGTCCGTTGACATAGTGCGATGCCGTGGGCTGGGCGCGCATGGGAGATCTCCAAATCGTCTTTCGCGGCATCCGGATCGTGCAGTCACACGATCATGCTCTATCTGTCCGACGCCTGCCAGCGCGGATTGATCCATGGTTCCTGGTTGGACGGCGCCAGAGGCGTGCGGCCAAGGATGTGGTCGGATGCCTTCTCGCCGGTCATGATCGAGGGCGCATTGAGGTTGCCGTTGGTGACGCGCGGGAAGATCGAGGAATCGGCGACCCGCAAGCCGTCGACACCGATGACCCGGCACTCCGGATCGACGACGCTCATCATGTCGTCGGCGCGGCCCATCTTGCAGGTGCCGCAGGGATGGTAGGCGCTCTCGGCGTGATCCCTGATGAAGATGTCGAGGTCGTCGTCCGACTGCACGCGCGAGCCCGGCGAGATTTCCTGGCCCCGATAGGGATCGAACGCCGACTGTCCGAAGATTTCGCGCGTCAGTCGGATGCAGTGGCGGAACTCCGTCCAGTCGTCTGGGTGCGACATGTAGTTGAAGCGGATCACCGGCTTCGATTTCGGGTCCGGCGAGCGCAGCGTCACCGAGCCGCGCGACTTCGAGCGCATCGGCCCGACATGCGCCTGGAAACCGTGCGACTTCGCAGCCGCCTTGCCGTCATAACGAACCGCCGCCGGGATGAAATGGTACTGGATATCGGGGTAGTCGACGCCGGCGCGCGAGCGCACGAAGGCGGCCGCCTCAAAGTGGTTGGTGGCGCCAAGCCCGGTCTTGAAGAACAACCATTGCGCGCCGATGCGCGCCTTCGAGAACGGATTCAGCACTGAATTGAGCGTGATCGGCAGCAAGGATTCCTGCTGGATGTAGAGTTCCATATGGTCTTGCAAATTGCGGCCGACGCCGGGCCGGTCGGCCAGCACTGGAATGCCGTTTTCGCGTAAATGCTCGGCAGGGCCGATGCCGGACAGCATCAGGATCTTGGGTGAATTGATCGACGAGGCGGCGACGATCACCTCGCGTCGCGCCTTAACGACCTGAATCTGTTTGTGAGCTTCGATCTCGACACCGATGGCGCGTTGATTCTCGATGATCACCCGCCGCGCAAAGCCCTTGATCAGGCTGACATTTTTGCGTCCGAGAGCCGGCTTCAGATAGGCTGATGCCGCCGACCAGCGGCGTCCGCCGCTGATGGTTTGCTCCATCGGCCCGAAACCTTCCTGCTTCGAACCGTTGTAGTCGTCGGTCAGTTCGAACCCGGCCTGGCGGCCGGCCTCTACGAAGGCGCCGTAGAGCGGATTGCGGCGCGAGCCGCGCTGCACATGCAGTGGCCCGCCGTGGCCGCGCCAGCCATCCTCGCCACCATCCGAATCCTCCATCCGCTTGAAATAGGGGAGCACATCGGCGAAGCCCCAGCCGGCCGCACCCTCTTCGGCCCAATGGTCGAAGTCGCGGGCGTGGCCGCGCACATAGACCATGCCGTTGATCGAGGACGAACCACCGATGACCTTGCCGCGCGGCGTCGCCAGCACGCGGCCGCCGAGATGCGGCTCCGGCTCGCTGGCAAAGCCCCAATCGTAGAGGCTCATGTTGAGCGGGATCGACAGCGCCGACGGCATCTGGATCAGCGGCCCGATATCGCTGCCGCCGAATTCGATGACGATGACCGAATGCTTGCCGTCTTCCGACAGGCGATAGGCCATGGCCGAGCCGGCCGAGCCGGAGCCGATGATGACGAAATCCGCTTCAAGCATGGTTCATATGCGCCATAAAATCGGCGAGCGAGACATTGCCGCCGGTAGCCACAACAAGGACGGTCTTGTCCTTCACATCCACCTTGCCGCCGAGCAGTGCCGCCAGCGACGCCGCGCCCGACGGTTCGAGCACCAGCTTCAACCGCTCGAAGGCGATTCGCATCGCGCGCCGCACCGAGGAATCGTCGACCGTGATACCGCGGACACCGGCGGCCTTCACAGCCGCAAACGGCGCGTCGCCCGGCCGTCGCGACATCAGCCCGTCGCAGATCGATTTCGGGCCGATCGGCATCGTCTCGATGCTGCCATGCGCCAGCGACGAACCCATGCCGTTGAAACCCTCCGGCTCGACGCCGATGATCTCGGTGACTGGCGAGAGATAGTGGAAGGCGAGCGAAACGCCGCCGATCAACCCACCGCCGCCGACCGAGCAAAACAAGAGATCGGCGCTGGCGTCCTTGGCTTCGAGTTGGTCGAGCGCTTCGAGCCCGGCGCCTGCCTGGCCGGCGACGATTTCCGGGTCGTCGAACGGATGCAGCAGGGCAAGTCCTTCGGTCTCGGCGATCTCGCGTGCCTTGGCGGCGGCGACCTCTTCACGCGCTCGCTCGCCATGGTCGGTCAGCACGACACGAGCGCCATAACCTGCCGTCGCGTCGCGCTTGGCGGCCGGTGCATCGATCGGCATGACGATGGTCACGGGAATGCCGAGCGCCTGGCCGGCAGCCGCCAGCCCTTGCGCGAAATTGCCGGAGGAATAGGCGACGACGCCTTTCCTCGCCTCGTCGGCCGAAAGCTGCTTCAGGCGCCAATAGGCGCCGCGCACCTTGAACGAGCCGGCCCATTGCAGCGATTCCGGCTTGATGAAGACGCGGGCCGCCCCCGTCTCTCTGGTCAAGGCTGCCGATTCCAGCAGCGGCGTGATCTGCGTCGCCCGGGAGGTGACGGCATAGGCCTGCCTGAGATGGTCAAGGGAGGGGACGAGAAGGTCTGACATCATTCGCCTCGCGGATACCTTTTGCTCTCTTCGAGATTGTCGAGGTTCATGTGGTTTCGCATGAACCGCTCCGAGGCCTTCTGCAGGGGCTGGAAATCCCAGGGGTAATAAGCGCCGTTGCGCAGCGCCGGATAGACCACCCAGCGGCGCGCCTGGCTTTCGCGCACGGCGGCGTCGAAGCCGGCCATGTCCCAACGCGCCCGAATCTTGTCCATGAAATCAGCCACCAGGCCATCATTGGCGGGGTCGTCGGCCAGCTTGTTTCGCTCGAGCGGATCGGCTTCGAGATCGAACAGTTGCGGCGGATCGAGTTCGCAATGGACGAATTTGTATCTGCCGTCGCGGATTGCAACGAGTGGCGCGCTGGAGCCTTCCGCCGCATACTCCATCAACACAGGCGCGGTGCGCTCGATGCCCTTGGTGAGCGGCAGCAGCGACTGGCCGTCGGTCCACGGTGCGATCGCAGCGATGTCGATACCGGCGAGGTCGCAAAGCGTCGGCGCCACGTCGAGATTGGAAACCGGCGTCTCGATCAGCCCGGCGCGAACGCCCTTGCCGGCAATCATCAGCGGCACCCGCGCCGAACCCTCGAAGAAGGTCATCTTGAACCACAGGCCGCGCTCGCCGAGCATGTCGCCGTGGTCCGAGCAGAACAGGATGATTGTGTCGTCGGCCATGCGGGTGTGCTCGAGAACGTCCAGGAGCTCGCCGAGCTTGTCGTCGACATAGGAGATGTTGGCGAAATAGCCGCGCCGCGAACGACGCACTTGCTCCGGCGTGATCTCGAAAGAGGGATAGTCGCTGGCGTGGTACAGCCGCCGGGAATGCGCATCCTGCTCGTCATCCGCGATGAACCCGGTTTCCGGATCCAGCGCCTGGCAATGCTCATAGAGATCCCAATACTGCTTGCGCGCGACATAGGGATCGTGCGGGTGCGACAGCGAGACGGTGAGGCACCAGGGCCGATGGTTCGCATCATCCTGTTCGCGCGAAAGCTGATAGAGCTTCTGCGTGGCCAGGAACACGACCTCGTCGTCATACTCCATCTGGTTGGTGATCTCGGCGACGCCGGCGCCGGTCACCGAGCCCAGATTGTGGTACCACCATTCGATACGCTCGCCGGGCTTGCGGTAGTCCGGCGTCCAGCCGAAATCGGCCGGGTAGATGTCGGTGGTCAGCCGCTCCTCGAAACCGTGAAGCTGATCCGGCCCGACGAAATGCATCTTGCCCGACAGGCAGGTGTAGTAGCCGGCAGCGCGCAGATGATGGGCGAAGGTCGGGATCGATGAGACGAATTCGGCCGCATTGTCATAGACACCGGTGCGCGACGGCAACTGCCCGCTCATGAACGAGGCACGACCCGGTGCGCAGAGCGGCGAGGCCGTGTAGTTGTTGGCAAAGCGCGCCGAACGTGCGGCCAACGCTTTCAGATGCGGTGTGTGCAGAAACTCTGCCGGCCCGTCCGGAAACAGGGTCCCGTTGAGCTGATCGACCATGACGATGAGGAAATTGGGTCGCTTCGTTGTCACTGTTTGCGCCGTTCGCCAAGTTTGGTTTCGAGATAGTCCTCGACCAGCGCGATCGCGGTCGCGGCATCAGGCACGCCGTCCTTCAGCGCCCGCCTGATGTAAAGCCCGTCGATCATCGCCGCCGTCGCTTCGGCGGCGCGGTCGGCTTCGGCTCGGGGCAAGATGCCGGTCAGGCCGCTCATCAAATTGGAGTGCAGGCGCCGCGCGTAGACCCTGAGCAGCCGGCGCAAGGCAGAGGATTTCTGTGCCTCGACATAGAAGGCAAGCCAGGCGGCGATGGTTTGCGGCTGGAACTGGATGTCGGAGAAGTTGACGGCAACCACCGCCGAGACGCGCTCGCGCGCGGTGCTGGCTGAACCAAGGGCGCGCAACGTGTCGGCGGTCAGTTCGGCCAGGATGTGGCGCATCGTTGCCAACAGCAGCTCGTCCTTGGCGCCGAAATAGTGATGGGCAAGCGCGGAGGATACACCAGCGCGCCCGGCGATCTCGGACATGGTGACGTCGAGCGAACCGCGCTCGCCGATCGCCGAGATCGTCGCGTCGATGAGCGCCTTGCGGCGCAATGGCTCCATTCCGACTTTCGGCATCTCGCTATGATCCTTTGAAGCAAGATTATTTTTTATTGACGGGTCAATCAACAAAAAAATCGGCACTGGTTTCGTCTGTACCAAGCGATTGTCCGGTTCCAGCCCTTCACGAAGCGGGCACGATTGTTTATATTTGAACAATAAATGCGAGGTGCGCCAACCAGCCACGTGCTAGGCTGGCGCCAAGGATGGAGACCGCCATGACCGCATGTATCGTTGGCTGGGCGCATTCGCGCTTCGGCAAGCTTGAGGGCGAAACGCTCGAAAACCTCATCGTCAAGGTGGCAACGGACGCGCTCGACCATGCCGGCATCGGCCCGGACGAGGTAGACGAGATCGTGCTCGGCCATTTCAATGCCGGCTTTTCGGCGCAGGATTTCACTGCCAGCTTGGTGCTTCAGGCCGACGACCGGCTACGCTTCAAGCCGGCGACGCGCGTCGAGAACGCCTGTGCCACCGGATCGGCGGCGGTCCGGCAAGGCATCCGCGCCATCGACGCCAATGCCGCCCGCATCGTGCTGGTGGTTGGCGCCGAGCAGATGACGACGACGCCCGGTCCCGAGATCGGCAAGAACCTGCTCAAGGCCTCCTATCTGCCCGAGGATGGCGAGACGCCGGCGGGTTTTGCCGGTGTCTTCGGCAAGATCGCGCAGGCCTATTTCCAGCGCTATGGCGACCAGTCGGACGCGCTGGCGATGATTGCCGCCAAAAACCACAAGAATGGCGTCGACAATCCCTATGCGCAGATGCGCAAGGATTTCGGCTACGAGTTCTGCCGCCAGGAGAGCGAGAAGAACCCGTTCGTTGCCGGCCCGCTGAAGCGCACCGACTGCTCGCTGGTCTCCGACGGCGCTGCCGCCCTTATTCTCGCCGACACCGCGACGGCACTGAAGATGCGCCGTGCCGTTGCCTTCCGCGCCAACGAGCATGTGCAGGATTTCCTGCCGATGTCGAAGCGCGACATCCTCACCTTCGAAGGCTGCGAGCAGGCCTGGACCCGGGCGCTGAAATCGGCCGGTGTGACGGTCGACGATCTCTCCTTCGTCGAGACGCATGATTGCTTCACCATCGCCGAACTGATCGAATATGAGGCGATGGGTCTGGCCAAACCGGGAGAGGGCGCCAGACTGGCGCTGGACGGCACAACGGCTAGGGATGGCCGCCTGCCGGTCAATCCGTCCGGCGGGCTGAAGGCCAAGGGCCACCCGATCGGCGCCACAGGCGTGTCCATGCATGTCTTGACTGCCATGCAGCTTGTCGGCGAGGCCGGCGGCATTCAGGTGCCGGGCGCAAAACTCGGCGGCATCTTCAATATGGGCGGTGCGGCGGTCGCCAACTACGTTTCAATATTGGACCGGATCAGGTAGAAGCAGCCCGTATTTTTTCGGGGTAGCCATGACAAATCCGGTTCTGATCGAAGTCTCGCGCGGCGCGATCGTCGAGAGCGCGCATCGTGGCGCGGTCGCAGTCTTCGATGCCGACGGCAAGCCGGTCTGGGAAATCGGCGATACGGCCAAGCCGGTGTTCCCGCGCTCAGCGGTCAAGGCGATTCAGGCATTGCCGCTGGTCGAAAGCGGCGCGGCCGACGCCTATGGCTTCGGCAACCGCGAACTGGCGCTTGCCTGCGCGTCCCATTCGGGCGAGCCGGCGCATGTCGAACTGGCGCGGTCGATGCTGGCCAAGGCCGGGCTGGACGTCTCGGCACTCGAATGCGGCACGCATTGGCCGTCCAATCATGACGCCGAGATCGCACTCGCCCGGGCCGGCGGCTCGCCAAATGCATTGCATAACAATTGCTCCGGCAAGCATTCCGGCTTCCTCTGCACATGCGTCCATGCCGGCATTGCGCACCGCGGCTATGTCAAGCCGGGGCACGGCCTGCAGGCGATGGTGCGAGACGCCATGCAGGCGGTGACGGGCGCTGTCCATGGCGCGGACGAACGTGCGACCGATGGCTGCTCGATCCCGACCTATGCGGTGCCGCTCCGGAGCTTCGCGCTTGGCTTTGCCCGCATGGCAACGACAAATGGTTTTGGTCCCGAGCGAGCCAAGGCCGCGAAGCGCCTGCTGGCTGCCTGCATGGCCGAGCCCTTTTTCGTTGCCGGCACCGGCCGCGAAGACGTCGCGCTTATGGAGGCCGCACCAGGGCGGATTTTTACGAAAGGCGGCGCCGAAGGCGTCTATTGTGCCGCAATTCCGGAACTTGGTCTCGGCATTGCGCTCAAATGCGATGATGGCGCCGGCCGCGCCGGCGAAGCCATGGTTGCCACCGTTCTTGCCAAACTGTTGCGCGCTGACGAGGCCTTGGCAGCTAAGCTGACCGACTTGGCGAACGCGCCAATCGAAAGCCGGAACGGTGCCAAGGTCGGGGCGCTGAGGCCCACCGGCGCCCTGAATTAAAACGGCCCTCAACTGGCGTGATTGCGCTCGACGGTCAGATGCGCATATCCGGTATCGTTTGACGAGGAGAGATCGCCTGTCGCCGGCTGGGCCCAGCGTTGGCCAACAATGGCGCCATTCTGCGCACTGTCGATGACATTGTCTGAAATGACCGCCGTGCCGGCGCCCTCGACCACCGACACGACGATGCCGGTACCAACCTTGCGGATGATGTTGCCGGTGGCGACGACATTGCGCAGATACGGTCCCCAGCCGATCTGCATGCCATAGAGCGGCGCGTTCTCGATGACGTTGTTGGAAACGGTCGTGTCGGCTTCGACGCCGATGCCGACACCGAATCCAGGCGCGTCGGCGGGGTAGGGGCCGCTGGTCGACAGATTGCGCACGATGTTGCTGGAGCAGACGCCCATGCGGCCGCCTTCGTTGAAATTGACGATCGAGATACCGTTGGCGGCGCCGTCGACGATGTTGTTGCTGATGATGGCGCCTTCGAAGGAGAACTCGGAGTAAACTGCTGTCTCCCCCGAACGCGAGCAGGTGTTGCCCGATATCTGCAGATTGCTGGCGCTGTTGGCGCGGATTGCCGAGAAGGCGCAGTCCGAGACGATGTTGCCTGAAATAACCACGTTGCCGGCGCGAAAGGCGTTGATGCCATTGCCGTTCTGTCCGGTTCCGCCGCTGCGCGCCCGGATACGTTCGACGCGGTTGCCAGTCACCATGGTGCCGTCTTCCGCTGCCTGCCAGCGGTGCACGAGGATGCCGCCATTGGCGCAGTCGGAGACGGTGTTGCCCGTGATCGCCAGCCCCCCGGCCTCGACCGAATAGATGCCGGCATCGGCAGCCCCCGATATTTCCGAACGTTCGACCCGGCCCGCCGCGTGTTCCAGCGCCAGCCCGTTCTTGCCGCTGCCGGTGATCTGGCAATTGTCGACGACCAGATGAGCGACCCGGCGCAGATCGAGCAGCCCTTGCGCATAATCGCCCATCGTACGGTTCGAGCCGTCGAAGACCAACCCAGTGAGTTCGATATGGTCGGCTTGCTCGGCCATGAACAGATGACCGTCGCCGCCATAGACGATGCGCGTTGCGCCCGGCACGCCGGAAAGACGCACGCGGCTGGGCAGCGAGAGGTTAGATACGATATAGGTGCCGGGTGGCAGGAACACCGGCATGTCGCGGTCGTTGGCATCGCGCAACAGCTTGGCGAAGGCCTTGCTCTGATCATCGAAGGTGCCGGGCTGCACGCCAAGTTCGGTGGCATTGATCGAGCCGCGCATCGAGGCTTTCTCGATACCGGTCAGGCTGGCGGCCGCCGCCTTGCCAAGCGAGAGGCCCATGACGGCAAAGCCGGCGGTTCCGGTCAGCAGCGTTCGTCTGTTCAACATCGGCACAGGTCCTGGCTTTCAACCCTGACACCGCAGGAATCGTGCCAGCCGGCCTGCCTCTCCTCCCGAGGGCAACGACAATGGCTTGTCGAGCAGCCTTTCCGCGCCTAAGTTCAGGAAATGAGCAGAGCTTTCACGCGTGAGGAAGACAGCGAAAACGCCATCGCCGGTGTCGGCGAGCGGCCGATCAGCCAGCACCGCAATCTGGTGACGGAGCATGGCCTGGCACAGATCGAGGACAATCTGGCCGAGTTGCGCGACATACTGGCGAAAGCCGAAAGGAAGGCAGACCGCGAGCGCATCGCGGTGGTGTCGCGTGACCTGCGCTATTGGACCGCCCGGCGCGAAAGCGCCGAGCTATCCGTGCCGGAGCCGGGCAGCGACTTGGTGCGGTTCGGCATGGGCGTCACACTTGAGGGCGATGACGGCAGGAAGGTGCACTGGAAAATCGTCGGCGAGGACGAAGCCAATCCGGCCAAGGGCACGATTTCGCACGTATCGCCAATGGCGGTCGCTCTGTTCGGCAAGAAGGTCGGCGACGTGGCAAGCGTCAACGGCAAGGAATGGGAAATCGTCAAGCTCTCCGACAGCTAATCCTCTAGCTTGACGACATGATCGCGGAAGAAGGCTGTGGCGCCAGTCTCGTCGATTTCGCCAGCGGCAACCATCAAGACCAGTTGGATGACGTCCTGCTGGTCGGCCTCAATGCTTAATCCGTTGAAATAAAGAAACAAATCGGCTGCGGCAAAGGCAGTACGCTTGTTGCCGTCGACGAATGGATGGTTCTTGGCGATGCCGAACAGGTATGCCGCCGCCAGTTCGCACAAATCCGGATCGCCATAGATCTCTCGCTGCTGTGGACGGGAGAGCGCCGATTCCAGCATGCCCTCATCGCGTATACCTGCCGCCCCGCCGTGCAGGCGCAACTGCTCGGCGTGAAGCGACTCCACGAACTCCCGCGAATGATGTTCGGTCATTTCGCGAGCGCGCGGTAGGCAACCTCGTATTTTTTCATCCGCTCACGTGCGATCTTCATCTTGCGCTCGAACTCTTCGGCGCTATCCTCGGTGCGGCGCAAACGAAGCTCATCGCCTTCCTGAACGATGACGATGCTGTCGCCCGCCTTCATGTTCAAACGATCGAGCAGATCCTTCGGCAGGATCACACCTTCGGAATTGCCGATCTTGCGAATGGTCGTGTTCATGATGGATCATCCTGTTGCAACGTCGATTATAACTCGATTGGCACGCTGTTGCAACGGGTATTATAACAGACCTAGGCCAGCAGCCGGTCCAGCAAGCGATCCGCCGCCTCCGGAATGACGGTGCCAGGCGGGAATATCTCCGCCGCGCCGGCTTGCAGCACTGCGTCATAGTCCTGTGGCGGGATGACGCCGCCGGCAACGATCAGCATATCGCCGCGGCCAAGCTTCTTCAGCGCGTCGCGCAGTTCGGGGATGAGAGTCAGGTGTCCCGCCGCCAGTGACGAGGCGCCGACGATGTGGACGTCTTGCGCGACGGCGAGCCTGGCGATCTCATCGGGTGTCTGGAACATCGCTCCGATGGTGACGTCGAAGCCGAGATCGGCGAAGGCCGTGGCGATAACCTTCTGCCCACGATCGTGGCCGTCCTGTCCCATCTTGGCGACGAGAATGCGCGGCTTGCCGCCAGTTTTCTTTTCAAAGGCGTCAAGCTTGTCCTGCAGCCCGTCGACCACGGGATGATCGCCAAGGGCCTTGCGATAGACGCCGGAAATGGTCTGCACCGTGGCGACGTGGCGACCAAAGACCCTTTCCAACGCAAATGAAATCTCGCCGACCGTGGCATTGGCGCGCGCGGCGCGGATAGCGAACTCCAGCAGGTTTTCATTGCCTTGCGCGGCACGGGTCAGCGCATCGAGTGCGCTTTCGACAGCGGCGACATCGCGCGTGCCCTTCAGCCGTTGCAGCTTCGACAATTGCCGGGCCCTGACTTCGGCATTGTCGATCTTCAGCACGTCGACCTCGATGTCGGTCTCGGGCCGATGCGCGTTGACGCCGACCAGCATTTGCTCGCCGGAATCAATGCGCGCCTGCGTGCGTGCGGCGGCTTCCTCTATGCGCAGCTTGGGAATGCCCTGTTCGGTCGCGGCGGCCATACCGCCGAGCGCCTCGACCTCCTCGATATGGGCGAGCGCGCGCGCCGCGAGATCATGTGTCAGCCGTTCGAGATAGGCCGAGCCGCCCCACGGATCGATGACGCGCGTGGTGCCGGATTCCTTTTGCAGGATGAGCTGCGTGTTGCGCGCGATCCGTGCCGAGTGGTCGGTCGGCAGCGCCATTGCCTCGTCGAAGGAATTGGTGTGCAGCGACTGCGTGTGACCCTGCGTCGCGGCCATCGCCTCGATCATGGTGCGGATGATGTTGTTGTAGGGGTCCTGCGCCGTCAGCGACCAGCCCGAGGTCTGGCAATGGGTACGCAGCGACAGCGAGCGCTCGTCCTTCGGCGAAAAATTCTTCTTCATCAACGTCGCCCACAACAGGCGCGCCGCACGAAGCTTGGCGACTTCCATGAAGAAGTTCATGCCGATCGCCCAGAAGAAGGACAGGCGCGGCGCGAAGCGGTCGATGTCGAGGCCCGCCGCAACGCCGGCGCGGGCATATTCGATGCCATCGGCAATCGTATAGGCGAGCTCAAGGTCGGCCGTCGCGCCGGCCTCCTGCATGTGGTAGCCGGAGATCGATATCGAATTGAACTTCGGCATGTTCTTAGACGTGTAGGAGAAGATGTCCGACACGATCCGCATCGAGGGCTTTGGCGGATAGATGTAGGTGTTGCGGACCATGAACTCCTTCAGAATGTCGTTCTGGATGGTTCCGGCGAGATCCTTCTGCGCAACGCCCTGTTCTTCAGCCGCGACGATGTAGAGCGCCATGATCGGCAGCACCGCGCCGTTCATCGTCATCGACACGGTCATCTCGCCGAGCGGAATGCCGTCGAAGAGCTGGCGCATGTCGAGAATGGAATCGATGGCGACGCCCGCCATGCCGACGTCGCCGGCAACGCGCGGATGGTCGCTATCATAGCCGCGATGCGTGGCAAGATCGAAGGCGACCGACAGCCCCTTCTGGCCAGCGGCCAGATTGCGCCGGTAAAAAGCGTTGGATTCTTCTGCCGTCGAGAAGCCAGCATATTGCCGGATCGTCCAGGGCTGCTGGACATACATGGTCGGGTATGGGCCGCGCACGAAGGGCGGCAGGCCCGGATAGGTGTCGAGATGCGGCAACTCCTTGAGGTCGCTTTGATTGTACAAATGCTTGGCGACAAGGCCTTCCGGCGTCGTCCGCTGGCCCTTGACCTCGACGGGAACGCGGCGTGGCGGCACCCAGCCGACCTGGCTGAAATCGGGGATCAAGAGGCGGCTCCGATCGATTGGTCGATGCCGGCCGGAAACAGGGGCTCGCAAACGGCAACGCCTTCGGTGAAGGCCGGCCGCCGTTCCGCAGCCAACGTCTCGACCGGACGTTCGCTTTTCATCGGGTAAAGCGTCGTGCCGATGATGGTCCGCTCGCCTGCCCGGTAGGCCGCATTGCGCTGCGCTGCCGCGGCGTGAACGCGCTTCTGGATATGTCCGTCCCGAAGGCTGGACAGGATGCCGCCCTCGGCCTCGATTGTCTGCAATTCCGCCCAGGCAATCTCGCAGAGTTCGGCGGTCAGCGCTTCGATCGCGCCGGAACCATAGGCGGGATCGGCGACATGATCGACATGGCTTTCATTGGCCATGATCAGTTGCGCGTTGCGGGCAACGCGACGCGCAAACCCCGCCGGCAAACCATGCGCGATCGTGTGCGGCAAGATCGAGATCGAATCGGCACCGCCGGACGCCGCGGCAAAGCAGGCAATCGTGGTACGCAGTATGTTGGTCTCCGGATCCATCGCCGTCATCATGCGAAACGACGTCTCGGCATGGATATTGGCCGTGGAGGTCGGGATCGAGCAGGCCTCCTGCACCCGTGCCCAGAGCCTGCGCAAAGCTCGCACCTTGGCCATCGACAGCAACTGGTCCTGGTCGACGCTGAGCGCAAAGCCGATATGGGGTGCCGCATAGACAAGCGGCTGCCGCGCCGTCTCGAACATTCTAAGGTAGGAAACCGCCGAAGCCAGCATGATGCCAAGCTCTTGCGCTTCCGTCGCGCCGGCGTTGTGGAACACACGCCCGTCCGCCTCCAGCAGCACGCCCGGAACGCCCATCGAGAAGAAATGCGCCAGCGATTGCGGCATTGAGGCCTGCAACGCCTCGATCGACATGCGCAGCCGGCCGGTTCCGGCAAAGATCGCCGCCGGATCGATGCCGAAGGAGAGGTTGAGCTTTGCCGGGTCGGACCGGCGCTTGCTCAGGAACGCCACCAGCCAGTCGGCCACGGCGCGGCTCCAGGGATGGGCGTCGATGCGAACCTGGATGCGGTTGAGCGGCACGCCGTCCAGCACCGTCTCCAGCGCTTTCGCCGTTCTCGGCAGGCCGTAGCCGAACGCGTTCGGCGCCCCTTCGAAGACAAGCGACAATCCCGTAGCGCCTTGTGCCACGTCCTCCAGAGCCTGGGTCCTGGCGCGGTCGATATCCGGATCGTCGATGCGCTGGCTGACGATCCAGGGCGATTTCGGATTTGCGCGCACGATCGGTTCCGCCGAGGTGCTGCGGTCGTAGAGAGGTTCGATGCGGATGTTGTCGTCGGTATGCGAGACCAGCTTCTCCTCGAAGGATGCGCCGGCCAGCGCCTTTTCCGCCAGGGCCAGCCATCGCTGGCGCTCGGCGTTCTCGGGTTCGACATCCCTGGTCAAGGCTCCGGCGCCCATCCGTTTTCCTCGTTTTATGCGGCCGCACCTGCCTAGAGCAATTCAGTCTACGGTCCCCGGTCCGATATCGCAATGCAATGCGCTTTCAGCGGCCGAATTCGATCCATCAGATATAGGTCGACCTGCGTGGACGAACCATGAACGATTGCCAAACACCTGCAAAATTCGCAAGCTCCAAAAAACCGATTTTTAGGATCGGCATTGTCGCTGCGCAACGGCCTCACTATACCTGCGGCAAGGCCACTGGCTTTAACACATCAGTTTGCGGAGACCGGACATATGGCTGACGACACCAGTATTTTCATCGGCGCCAGCCGCAAGCCCGACGACAGCTATCAGCGTGCCGAGCAGCTGTTGCTGCAATATGGGAATCGCCACGGTTTGGTGACCGGCGCCACCGGTACCGGCAAGACCGTCACCTTGCAGATCCTGGCCGAAGGTTTTTCCAACGCCGGTGTGCCGGTGTTCTGCGCCGACATCAAGGGTGACCTGTCCGGCATCGCCATGATGGGCACAGCGCAGGATTTTCTCGTCAAGCGGGCCGAACAGGTCAAGCTCGACCCCTATGACTTCCAGGAATTTCCGGTCATCTTCTGGGACCTGTTCGGCGAACAGGGCCATCCGATCCGCGCCACGGTTTCGGAAATGGGGCCGTTGTTGCTGTCGCGCCTGATGAACCTGACCGAGGCGCAGGAAGGCATCATGAACATCGCCTTCCGACTGGCGGACGAAGAAGGTCTGCTGCTGCTCGACATGAAGGATCTGCAGGCGCTGCTCGCCAACATCGCCGAGCGCGCCGACGAGATCGGCTCGCGCTACGGCAATGTAACGAAGCCCTCGGTCGGGGCGATCCAGCGCACGCTGCTGGTCCTGGAGCAGCAGGGCGCGGCAAACTTCTTCGGCGAGCCGGCACTGCGCATCGCCGACATCATGCGCACTACCCGCGACGGGCGCGGCGCCATCAGCGTGCTTGCCGCCGACAAGCTGATGATGAACCCACGGCTCTACGCGACCTTCCTGTTATGGCTGATGTCGGAACTGTTCGAGGTGCTGCCGGAAGTCGGCGACCCGGACAAGCCGAAGCTGGTGTTCTTCTTCGACGAGGCGCATCTTCTGTTCGACGAAGCACCCAAAGTGCTGATCGACCGCGTCGAACAAGTGGTCCGCCTGATCCGCTCGAAAGGCGTCGGTGTCTATTTCGTCACGCAGAACCCTTTGGATATCCCTGAAAAAGTTCTCGCCCAGCTCGGCAATCGCGTACAGCACGCGCTGCGCGCCTATACGCCACGTGAGCAGCAGGCGGTGAGGACGGCGGCCGAAACGTTCCGGCCAAATCCCGATTTCGACTGCATGACCGCCATCACCCAGCTCGCCACCGGCGAGGCGCTGGTCTCGACGCTTGGGGCCAAGGGTATTCCGTCCATGGTGCAGCGGACGCTGATCCGCCCGCCATCCTCCCGGCTTGGGCCTATAACAGTGGCCGAGCGACAAAAGCTGATCCAGGAAAGCCCGGTCGCCGGTCAGTACGATCAGGTCGTCGATCGCGAATCGGCCTTCGAGATGCTGCAGAAAAAGGCCAAGGACGCGCAGGATGCCGAAGAGCAGGCGCAGCAGGCCGGCAGCGGCGGCTCGCGCTGGACCATCCCGGGCTTCGGCAATGACGATCCGGCACCCCAATCCGGTGGCAGGCGCGCGCCTGCGCCGCGCCCGTCCAATCGCCAGACCGTGGCCGAGGCGGCGATCAAGTCGGTGGTGCGATCCGTCGGCTCGTCGGTCGGCCGGGCGATCGTGCGCGGGATATTGGGCAGCTTGTCGAGGGGACGTTAGGACTTGAGGCAGCGGCGTTGCCGCTGCCTCGTTGGCTCAGAAGATCGAGTCGGTGATCGCCTTTACGGGGCCGAGCAGCACTGATCCGTCCGGCACACCGGCATCGATCGGAATAGCCTTGCGGTTGGCCGTCGCCACCACCGGCTGGCTGGCGTCGCTGGTCACGACGACCGGGGTCTTCGACGGCACGCGATCATAGAGGTCGATGATGTCCTGATTCATCAGACGCACGCAGCCTGACGAGACCGACTTGCCGATCGACTTCCATTCCGGCGAGCCGTGCAGGCGGTAGAGCGTGTCCACGTTGCCCTGGAAGAGATAGAGCGCGCGCGCGCCGAGCGGATTCTTCAGCCCGCCGGGCATGCCGCCATTGTCCGCGCTGTATGGCTTCAGTTCCGGCTGCCGGGCGATCATTTCATCCGGCGGTGTCCACTTTGGCCATTTCTGCTTCCACTGGACGACGGCATCGCCGGACCATTCGAAGCCGGCGCGGCCGAGACCGACACCGTAACGGATTGCCTGGCCGCCGGGGCGAACCAGGTAGAGGAAATGGCCGGTGGTATCGACGACGATTGTTCCCGGCTTCTGCCCGGTCGGGTCGGGAACGATCTGGCGCAGGAACTGCGGATCGATCCTGTCGAAGGGGATTGCCGGCAAATCGAAGCCGCCATCGCTGACGGCCGCGTACATCGTCGCGTAGTCGGCGAGCGGCGGCTCGACATAGGTTGGCGGCGGGGGTTCAACCGGCCCCGGTCCGGTGGTCGCACATGCTGAAACCGCGATCGAGGCGGCGCCCAATGCTGCGGCGTTGAGAAAGACACGACGGCTCAGGCGATAGGATTCGATTTCGGTTTTGGACATGGTTGCCTTCTTTAAGTCTCAAATCGCAACAAAGCGTCAATGCTCCGACCGTTGCGCGGGTGCCTGACAACACCTGGGGCGATAGGCGGTTCCGATTCTGGCCTGAAGGTGGACAAACAAAGGCGAAGCTGTGACCGCGTCGCCACTGTGGCGCCAGGGACACACGTGCGTGTCTCAGCTACCCGGCACCAAAGCTTCGAGCGACGGCAGGATCAGGGCCGGCGGGAAGTCCCGGTATTCTTCGGGCTGATTGGAACGGTTGATCCACACCGTGCGAAAACCGAATTTGGTGGCGCCTGCGATATCCCAGCGATTGGAGGACTGGAAGGAAACCGCGCCGGGGTAGAGGCGCCAACCGGTGGCGACCATGTCGTAGACCGCCGGATCGGTCTTGAAGCGCTGGACCGTATCGACGGAATAGATATCGTCCAGAACCTGGTCGAGCGCGGCGGATTTGACCGCTGCCTGCAGCATTTCGGGCGAGCCGTTGGACAAGATCGCCAGTCTCGCTCCCGAAGCCTTGAGCGCCTTGAGCACGGCCGGCACTTCCGGATAGCAGTCCAGCCGCCAGTAGGCATCCAGCAATGTCGCCTTGAGGCCGGGATCGGCCGAGGGAACTTTGCGCAGGGCGAAATCGAGCGCCTGTTCAGTCAACTGCCAGAAATCGGCATAGGCGCCCATCAGCGTGCGCACCCAGGAATATTCGAGCTGCTTGGCGCGCCATATCTCGGACAACAATTGGCCCTCCGGCCCAATCCGATCGGCATGACGGCGCACGGCGGCATGCACGTCGAACAGCGTGCCATAGGCGTCGAAGACATAGGCGGCGTATTGCATGACAACAGTTTTGAGGGCAGGCGCGACAAGGTGCAAGCCTTGATTGCAGCGGCTCCGGCGCTGGCCTCAACAAAACTCCTCGATGCTGGTTGACGGCGCCCGCCAAAGCATCTTCCAATGGCCGTCACAACAGACCGATTGAGACGGGACAACACGATGACACTGGCGGCTGCGGCGCAATCCGCGACATGGACTTTCGTCGATGGTGATTGGTACGAGGGCAATGTCGCCATTCTGGGGCCGCGCAGCCACGCCATGTGGCTCGGCACCAGCGTGTTCGACGGCGGCCGCTGGTTCGAGGGCGTCGCGCCGGACCTCGATCTTCACGCCGCCAGGGTGAATTCTTCGGCGATTGCACTCGGCCTCAAGCCGTCGATGACCGCCGACAAGATCGTCGGGCTGACATGGGATGGGTTGAAGAAGTTCGACGGCAAGACGGCGGTCTACATCAGGCCGATGTACTGGGCCGAGCATGGCGGCTATATGGGCGTGCCGGCCGATCCCGCATCGACCCGCTTCTGCCTTTGCCTCTATGAATCGCCGATGATCCCGCCGACCGGCTTCTCGGTGACTGTGTCGCCGTTCCGGCGCCCGACCATCGAAACCATGCCGACCAACGCCAAGGCCGGCTGCCTCTACCCCAACAACGGCCGTGCCATTCTTGAAGCCAAGATGCGTGGCTTCGACAACGCAATGGTGCTCGACATGCTGGGCAACGTCGCCGAGACCGGAACCTCGAACATCTTCCTGGTCAAGGACGGCCATGTGCTGACCCCGGCGCCAAACGGCACCTTCCTGTCCGGCATCACCCGCTCGCGCACAATGACGCTGCTTGGCGAATATGGCTTCAAGACCACCGAAAAGACGCTGTCGGTGCGCGATTTCCTCGAAGCGGACGAAATCTTCTCGACCGGAAACCATTCCAAAGTGGTGCCGATCACGCGTATCGAGGATCGCAACCTGCAGCCCGGTCCGGTGGCCAAGAAGGCGCGCGAACTCTATTGGGATTGGGCGCATTCGACTTCCGCCGCCTGAGCGGATAAAAAGGCGATCGGCGCTTCATTCCGGAGTTGCCCCAACCCATTCCAGACCTATCTTAGTCCGGTATCGACACCGGATTTTTCCACGAGGGAGTACTATCGATGGCTTTTGAATTGCCCGCTCTGCCTTACGACTATGAGGCGTTGCAGCCTTACATGTCGAAAGAGACGCTGGAATATCACCACGACAAGCACCACAAGGCCTATGTCGACAACGGCAACAAGCTCGCTGCCGAGGCCGGCTTGGGCGATCTGTCGGTCGAAGAGGTGGTCAAGCAGTCGTTCGGCAAGAATGCCGGCCTCTTCAACAATGCCGCCCAGCACTACAACCACATCCATTTCTGGAAGTGGATGAAGAAGGGCGGCGGCGGCAACAAACTGCCGGGCGCCCTGCAGAAGGCGGTCGATAGCGATCTCGGTGGCTATGACAAGTTCAAGGCCGACTTCATTGCCGCCGGAACGACGCAGTTCGGCTCTGGGTGGGCCTGGGTCTCGGTCAAGGACGGCAAGCTGGCGATCTCGAAGACGCCGAATGGCGAGAACCCGCTCGTCCATGGCGCGTCGCCGATCCTCGGCGTCGATGTCTGGGAACACTCCTACTACATCGACTATCGCAACGCCCGGCCGAAATATCTCGAGGCGTTCGTCGACAGCCTGATCAACTGGGATCACGTGCTGGAGTTGTACGAAAAGGCCAAGTGATCGATTTTCAGAAAAGCCCCGGCATCTGAACTGGCCCCCGAAGGTTGATGTCCAACTTTCGGGGGCCAGTTCACATCCCCGGGGCTTTTCTTTTTCTGCGTCTAAGTTCCCGTAACAGCAAAAGTTTGCCAAAAAATCATCCGGGGAAGGGAATTTTCCCCCTGTAGCATCCGTTAACGTCCTGTCCCGAAATGCCTTCATCACGGAGCCAATTGAATGAGAAAGCTTGTTATCGCCATCTCTACGCTCGCCCTCGCGGCGTCGGCGGCCTTTGCCGACCCGATCCTCGATCGGCAGGCTCTGATGAAGGAACGCGGAAAGATCGCCGGCGGCCTGTCGAAAGTGGTCAAGGGCGAGGAGCCTTTTGACGCCGCGGCGGTGCTGACGGCACTGCAGGCCTTGCAAGCGAATGAGGAGAAATTGGATGTCGACGCGCTGTTCCCGGCGGGCAGCGACACCGGCGATACCACGGCGTCGCCGAAGATTTGGGGAGACATGGCTGGCTTCAAGGCCGCCAACGACAAATATCTGGCCGACATCAAGGCAGGGATCGCCGCCGCTCCTGCCGATGTCGATGCGTTGAAGACGCAGTTTGGCACCATCGCGTCCAATTGTGGCACCTGCCACCAGACCTATCGGGTGAAAAAAGGCTGATAGCGGGCGATGCCCTGGCTGAAAAAACTCGTCGGCGCCCTCGTCGTTCTGGGCGGCGTCGGCGCGGCTGCCGGGTGGGTTCTGTCGGCGCCGGTGAGGCTCGACAGTGAGATCCCGGTCAAGCTCGGTCCTGGCGACGCGGCCAAGGGCAAGCGCATTTTCTATGCCGGCGGTTGCACCTCCTGCCATGCAAAGCCGGGCTCGCAGGGCGATGCGCGGCTTCAACTCGTGGGTGGGTTCGAACTCAAGACGCCGTTCGGCACCTTCGTGCCGCCCAACATCTCGCAAGATCCCAAGGACGGCATCGGCGCGTGGTCGGTCGAGGACCTCGCCAACGCCATGCTGAAGGGTGTCTCGCCCTCGGGCGAGCATTTCTATCCGGCATTTCCCTATGCTTCCTACGCGCGCATGAACGCGGTCGACATTGCCGACCTCTACGCCTTCCTGAAGACATTGCCGGCCGTCGCCGGCAGAGCGCCGGGCAATTCGCTCAGTTTTCCCTTCAACATTCGTCGCGGCATCGGCCTGTGGAAACTACTCTACCTCAGCGACCAGCCGGTCGTTGCGTTTGCCGAAGGCACGCCAAATCCGGTGATGGCCGGCCGCTATCTGGTCGAAGGGCCAGGCCATTGCGGCGAATGCCACACGCCGCGCGACTTTGCGGGCGGCACGAAAAAGAGCGAATGGCTGGCCGGTGCCGTGGCTGCCGAAGGCAAGGGCATCGTGCCCAACATCACATCGGGCGAGGGTGGTATCGGCAATTGGTCGGAAGCCGACATCGCCAACTACCTCGAAACTGGTTTTACGCCTGATTTCGATTCCGTCGGCGGCGCCATGGTCGACGTGCAGCGCAACATGGCCCAATTGACGCCAGAGGACCGTGCGGCCATCGCCGCCTATCTCAAAGCAATACCGCCGCATCCAAACGGCTATCCGGCGCGCAAGAAGACGACGAACTAGTCTTCGGATGACAGGTGGCGGTCGCCGAGAAAGTCGAAGCCTGTTTCGAAGAAGTGGTTGTAGTTGCAGGTTAACTCCTCGCCGGGTGCGATGTCGCGCAAGGCGTAGGTCTCCTCGGGCGAGGAGACATCGCAATTCGGTTCGTCGTCATGGTTCATGTAGCGCGCGTCGTCGGCTTCGAAGACGATGTAGTTCGGATCGCGCCGGTCGGGATAGGAGTAGCGGTCGAGATAGTTCTTCACCGGCCCGGCTTCGCGCTCATAAGTCTCGACCTCGATGAGCCGGTCGAACCGTGGATCCAGCTTCCAGATCAGCGTGCCGCGGGGAATGGCGTTCCTGGCAAAGACGCCGATGCCCTGGATGGGCGATTTGTCGAGATAGACGTCGACGAGCAGCATGACGGACCTTTATGCGATTGGGGCTGTCGGGGCCTGGGAAAGCCGCGCACTGGGTAGCGCGCGGCCATCGCAATTGCGAGTGAAATGAGCAGTGCCGAATTCAAAAAATCATGATCGCCAGCACGACTGACAGACCTCGCCTCTCTCCGTCAGCGCTGCTGCAGCGCGAGCCGAACACCCAGAGCACAGTAGATGCCGCCAACAATTTTGCCTTGCCATCGCAGCACCGTCGGATTTCGGCGCAGGAACGCGCCGAGCCGACCGGCGCTCACGGCAAAGACGACCGTGCTGAAAAGGCCAAGCATGACAAAGATGATCCCCAATGTGGTCAACTGAAGCATTACCGATCCGTTTTCAGGCCGCACGAACTGAGGCAGGAAAGCGAGAAAGAAAAGCGCGGTCTTGGGGTTGAGCACTTCGGTCAGGACAGCCTGTCGAAATGCCTTGCCGGCGGAGATCGCTAGCCCACCGGCAGCCGGATCGGCCGGTGTCTTCTCGATGATCGCGCGAATGCCGAGATAAACCAGGTAGGCCGCGCCGATGTATTTTATGAGGCTGAACAGCGTCGCCGACGTGGCGATGATCGCCGAAATGCCGACCATCGCCATGACGGTGTGAAACACATCGCCGGCCGCGATTCCGGCGCCGGTCGCGATGCCAACCTTGGTTCCCGAACTCGTTGCCCGGGCGATCGTCAGCAGGGTGGCGGGGCCTGGAATGAAGACGAAGCCAAGCACGACCGCGATGTAAGCGGTCAAGGTGGTGAGATCGATCATTTGTGGGTTGCTCCTGCAATATGTGCCTTGCCCGTCACCTTCAGCGCAAACGAATAGGTGTAGGCGATCTCCTCCAGCCTTGAAAACCGGCCGGAGGCACCGGCGTGTCCGGAATCCATGTTGATCTTGAACAGCACCGGATTGTTGCCGCTCTTGCGGTCGCGCAGCCGCGCCACCCATTTGGCCGGTTCCCAATAGGTGACGCGCGGATCGGTGAGGCCGGCCAGCGCCAGGATCGGCGGATAGTCGAGCGCGGCGACATTGTCATAGGGCGAGTAGGCAGCGATATTCCGGTAATCGTCGGCGGACGCGATCGGATTGCCCCATTCCGGCCATTCCGGCGGCGTCAGCGGCAGGCTGGCGTCAAGCATCGTGGTCAACACATCGACGAACGGAACCTCGGCGACGATGCCGCCGAAACAATCCGGCGCCATGTTGGCGATGGCGCCCATCAGCATGCCGCCGGCCGAACCGCCTTGCGCGACGATGCGCTCATGCGCCGTGTAGCGCTCGGCAACAAGGTGGCGCGCACAGGCGATGAAATCCGTGAACGTATTCATCTTATGCGCCCGCTTGCCGTCATCGTACCAGCCATAGCCCTTGTCCTTGCCGCCGCGGACGTGGGCGATGGCGAAGACAAAGCCGCGGTCGACCAGCGAGAACCAGTTGGTATTGAAAGCGGCCGGCACGGTGATGCCATAGGAACCGTAGCCGTAAAGCAGGCACGGCGCGGATCCATCCAGCGGCGTGTCGCGGTGGTGCAAGAGCGAGATCGGCACCAATTCGCCATCGCTGGCCGGCGCCATCAGCCGCCGCGTGACATAGTGGTCCGCGTCATGGCCGGTCGGCACTTCCTGCGTCTTGAGCAGCACCCGCTCGCGGGTGCACATATTGTAGTCGAACACCTGGGCCGGCGTTGTCATCGACGAATAGGAAAAGCGCATGATCTCGGTGTCGTACTCATAGGAACCCGAGAGGCCGAGCGAGAAAGCCTCCTCATCGAGGGACAGAAGGTGCTCTTCGCCGCTGCTGCGGTCGCGCACGACAATGCGCGGCAGGCCTTCCTTGCGTTCGAGCCGGACCATGTGGTCCCTGAAGCCGATCACCGACAGGATCAGCCGGCCGGGCTCATGCGGCACCAGTTCCTGCCAGTTGGCGCGGACCGGATCGCTCGCTGGCGCCGTCATGATCTTGAAATCCTTGGCGCCGTCGGCATTGGTCAGGATGAAGAAGATGTCGCCGCCTTCTTCCAGATCGTACTGAAGGCCAATCTCACGCGCCGAGACCAGTTTCGGTTCGGCAAACGGGTCGCTGGCGCGCATCAGGCGGTATTCCGACGTCTCGTGATCGTTGATGCCGATCATGATCCATTCGTTGTTGCGGGTGCCGTCGACATTCATGAAGAAGCCGGGATCGGTTTCCTCATAGATCAGCCGGTCGCTTTCCGGGCTGGCGCCCAGCGCATGGAACAGCACCTTGGACGGACGGTGGTTGGGATCGAGACGCGTATAGAAGAAGCCGTCATTGCCGGCGTTCCAGACGCCTGAACCGCCGGTGTCGGAAATCTGGTCGGCAAGCTCCTTGCCATCGGCAAGGTCACGCACGCGAAGCGTGTAGAATTCGGAGCCCTTGTCGTCGAATGCCCACAAGAGCTTGGCGTGGTCGGCCGAGTGATCGACGCCGCCAAGGCGGAAATAGGCCTTGCCCGCGGCCTCCGCGTCGCCGTCGAGCAGGATATGCTCGGCGCCCCCGTCACGCGCCATGCGGAAATAGCGCGGCTGTTCGCCGCCAAGCTTGAAGGACGAACCATAGGCATAGGGTCCATCCTTCATCGGCACGGAAGAATCGTCTTCCTTGATACGGCCCTTCATCTCCTTGAAAAGCTGCTTTTGCAGCTCGACCGTGTCGGCCATCAACTTTGACTGGTAGACATTCTCTGCCTCCAGCTCAGCGCGGATCCCCGCATCGAGCAATGACGGGTCCCGGAACATCTCCTGCCAGTTGTCGGCCCGCAGCCAGGCATAGTCGTCGGTTCGTGTTATGCCGTGATGCGTGTCGAAAACCGGCCGCTTCTCGGGCGTTGGCGGGCTGACGATCGGAAATGCGGATGTCTTGGTCATTGCGTCTCGCTTTAGAAGAATCTTGAATGGCGAATGAACACGCTGATCAGGGCGGGTTCAAGAGCCGCAGCGCATGGGTTGTGCCGGCTCCAGGAGATGAGCCGGGAGGAGAGATGATGACTATTTGGTCTCGGACTGCCGCGGCTTTCGCCGTTGCTTCGCTAACTCTGGCCTTTGCCGGCCAGTCTCATGCGACCGTATTCGCGGCTTGGCAAGTGGCCAATGTACCGTTCGGCGACACGCTCAATGTGCGCAAATACCCTTCGGATACGTCCCAGAAGCAGGCAGCATACCCCAACGGGACCGTTCTGCAGATGACCGGACGATGCACCGGCGGGATAAACCTGCTCGACATCGCCAACCAGCCGACGTGGAAGCAGAAACAGACGGTTCGCTATCGCTGGTGCGAAGTCTGGCATGACCCGGCCCAGAACGGCAACTTCGTCATCGGGTGGGCCTACGGCAAATACATCACCCCGCATTGATTATGCGGCGGCGATCAATCGATCCGGTCGGATGACAGGCATGTCGCCTGATTGCTTTGCACAGGACGACGGCAACCTGTGGTTTTGTGGACAGATATGAACAACCAAGCTTGCGCGTGCAGTAGCCAAGAAAAATCAAGCATTGAAGCCTGATTTGTGAGTTACCACGAATGTAACGGCGAGCTGACGTTGCGTCAGCCGTTGCTGGTTGGCGCGAGAAATATCGATAAATTACACAATGCACGAAAGATTGAAGCTGATCGGCGAATAATTGATCAGCATCGTTCAATATAGCGCAAAGGGTGAATTGACTTACTTTGTGCGCAGGCTCATTGATATGCCCGTGACGCGAATCGCAGAAGCTCTAGCTGCACAAATTCGTGCAATGCCCTGGTTGTAAAAAAGGGCGCAGATCGAAGTAACTCTTGTTGGGGCCTGAAAACCATGGATATTGTCGAAACACCTTCCAGAAACAGCGATGCGCTGATCGAATTGACCGCCGACGTGGTGGCCGCCTATGTCAGCAACAACCCCGTGCCGGTCGGCGAATTGCCGAACCTGATATCCGATGTCCATGCTGCGCTTGGCCGAGTGGGCGGAACCGCCGAACAGCCGCCTGCCGACAAGCAGAAGCCGGCGGTCAACCCGAAGCGCTCGGTCCATGACGACTACATCGTCTGCCTTGAAGACGGTAAGAAGTTCAAGTCGCTGAAGCGCCATTTGATGACCCACTATGACCTGACGCCGGATCAGTATCGCGAAAAGTGGAACCTCGACCCGACCTATCCGATGGTTGCACCCAACTATGCCGCTGCCCGCTCCCAGTTGGCCAAGAAGATGGGCCTCGGCCGCAAGCGCAAGGCGCGGTAATCGCTGCTAGCCAGATTGATCGACTTCAACGGCGCCTTCGGGCGCCGTTTGATTTTGCACGGGCGGCAACGTGCCGTAGCTTGATGGGCTATCAGGCGGTCTGCTTGAGCGCCGCCTCCGCGTCGCGCTTGATGCGCTTGACCATCGAGCGAAGGCCGTTGGCGCGCTGCGGCGACAGATGCTCGTCGAGGCCGAGTTCTTTCAATGTCGCTTCCGCGTCGGTCTTCTGGATCTCGCTGGCGGTCCTGCCGGAAAACAGCGCCAGCATGATCGCGACCAGCCCACGCACGATATGAGCGTCCGAATCGCCGGTGAAGGTGACGACCGGATCGGCTCCAGGCCGCTGTTCGGTGGTCAGCCAGACCTGGCTTACGCAACCCGGAACCTTGTTGGCGGCATTGCGCTGCTCGTCCGGAAACGGCGGCAGTGCCTCGCCGAGTTCGATGACGTAACGATAGCGGTCTTCCCATTCCTCAAGGAACGAAAAATCGTCGCGGATCGTCTGGATCGTGGTTGTCATGGGCCGGATATAGTGACGCGGCGCCGCCGCGTCACGGAAAAAACAAGGACACCGCGGGCGTCGAGAGGGCAGACAGCCCGCGGCGCGCCGTCGAAACGGCTTAATTCTGCGCCGGAAGGGTGACTGTCTCGGGCAAGACGACTTCCTCCGGCACGCTGCCGGTCATCGTCGATGTGTCAGGGCCGGCGGCGGACTTGTCGTCCAGCATCGCTGCCGCGATCTTGGCGGTCTCCTTGGCGCGGGCGCTGATGGTGTGCATCGCCGACTTGCCGGTCTCGCAGACATCGGGCTTGCGTTCGCAAATGCCGGCGATGTCGCCAACCGCTTCGCGTGCCGCAAACAGGGCCTGGATCGGGCCGACGCTTTCGCGGCCCGTTTCATCGGGACCAACAGTCAGCGGCAGCGCCAGCAGCACCAGCGAAAACCAGAAAGCCATTCTTATCAGGAAGACCATACCCTTGCCCTCTCGTCGTGACCGGATCATGCATCCATATGGCATGACCTCTTTTGTAGGCAGGATGTTGGCACACAGGCGCAAAGGACGGCTTGCGGGCAAAGTGAGAATTTTCCTCAAATTTTAGGTAAATTCGAAATGAGTCGTTATGCAATCGATTTGCCTCAAATCCGAATGATTTCTCTTAACGCGAGATAACCATCTATCTCCATGCTTTTCCTGCTTTTTGAAAGCCGGGAGTCCGGGCTCTGCGTGCAGCCACCCGACGGGCACGGGTCGGCGAATAACCCTCCGTTTACTATGGCTGCATTTGCCCGGGCTTTCGGCTGCCGGCATCCCGATATTTGCCGCAAGCCGAGGCCTTGGTCGACCCTGCCTTATCCATTCCTTAAACGCTGGATGCGAATTTCAGAGCCAACCAGAACGATCTGCAAAGCAGAGCTGTCCACGACGATTACGGGTGCGTTGAGTTGAGTTCAATCAAGGCCAGATACGTTGAATTGCCTGGCGCGATTGCCGCCGGTTGCGAACGTATGGTCCATCCGTCCATCCTTGGGCAGAGCGACCGCGAGCGCCAGCGCCGCTTCATCGGGGTCATGCTCGCCGCTCCTTTCTTTGCCGCTGGTGCCGCGGTCACGCTGGTCACTTCAGGCATGGGCGCCGCCGTCACCATGGCCGCCATCTTCGCGGCGTTTGGCCTGTGCTGGTTCGTCGCCTTGCTGGTGGCGGCGACCGGCAAGATGGCGATTGCAAGTCAGCTCGCCCTGGCAGTGGCGGGCATTGCTCTCGGCAGTCTCATTGCCGCCGCGGGCGGGCTGAGTTCGCCTGTCGCCATGCTTGTCGTGGCGCTGCCATTCGAAGCCTGGTGGATCGGCGCCTCGCGGCGTGCAGCACTTTGGGGAGCCGTATCGGCCGCTGCCGCCATCCTGGCTCAGCCTCTGGCTGGAACGGTGTTCCCGTTCGCAGGAGTGCAGATTGCTGCGTGGCACTGGCTGGTGCCGTTGGCCTGGGCGCTCACACTGATGCCGCGTGCGTCGGTGTTTCGCGACACCGCCGATGCGGCCGATGTCGTGAACACTGCCGATCGACTTGAAGACATTATTGATGCGGTGGTCTTGCGCGTCGCCCGCCATGGCGAAGTTCTGGACGCTTCGCCAAAGGCGCGCACGCTTCTAAAATTGCCGGCCGAACTGCTGTCTGGAAACGGCTTCTTCGATCGCATTCATCTCTCGGATCGCGTCTCCTATCTCAGCGCCCTGGCCGACATGCGCGACGGTGCGCTGTCGCGCCGGCTCGAATTGCGCATCAGGCTGCCTCAGAACGGCAACGGCCAAAATGACAATCGCTTGGCGGCAGACAATTATCGGCCGTTCTCGCTCGATCTGGTGCGCGGTGAGGAACAGGGCGACGTCTTCACGCTTGTCCTGCGCGAGAATGACGAGATTGCCCGGCTGCGCGAGGATCTGGCGGCGGCCAATGAGGCGGCCGCGTCCGCCGAGGTGGCGAAGGGGCGCTTCCTGGCGGTGGTGAGCCATGAACTGCGCACGCCGTTGAATGCCATCATCGGCTTCTCGGACATGCTGCTGCATGAGATGTTCGGCGCCTTCAAGGATCCGCGCCAGAAGGAATATGTCGGTCTGGTGCGGGATTCGGGCCAGCATCTGCTTGCCGTCGTGACTTCGATACTCGACGTGTCCAGGATTGAATCGGGTGCCTATGCGACCGAACCGGAGCCGTTCCGGTTCGCGGAAGCGGTCGATATGTGCCAGTCGATGATGCGGTTGCAGGCGCAGGCCAAGAACATCGATCTGCAGGCGCAGATCGCGCCGGACGCCGGCAACATCAATGCCGATCGACGTGCCGTGCAGCAGATGCTCATCAACCTCGTCTCCAATGCGATCAAGTTCACTCCGGATGGCGGCGATGTCGTCGTCGGTGCCAAGCGGATCGGTTCGCGTCTGCATTTCTGGGTCAGGGACACCGGCATCGGCATAGCTGAGGAGGATTTTGCCAAGCTCGGCAAGCCCTTCATGCAGATCCAGAACGACTACACCCGCCGTTTCGAAGGGACAGGTCTTGGCCTTTCGCTGGTCAAGGGCCTGGTAGCGTTGCACGAAGGCACGATGTCCATCGAAAGCATGCCGGGCGAGGGTACCATGGTGACCATCAGCCTGCCGGTGAACGGACCGAAGGGACATCAGGCGGAGAAGGCCGGCGTGCTGACCATGCCTGTGGCGATGGCGAAAGGGGACAGAAATGGCTCGCTCCGCAAAACAGCCTAAGGCGGTAAAGCGCCGCAGCAATGCCTTTCAGGATGGCGCTGTCGCCGTCGGCGGCATGATCTCGCGCAATCCCGTCTTGGTGGGTGGCTCGACGGCATTCCTGGTGACGCTGTTCTACGTTTCAGCCAATGCCTTGTGGTATCAGCCTTTCCCGCATGCCGGCGCGTTCTTCGCGACCCGCAGCATCGAGGGCTTTCCGCACACGGCGGCCGACGAACCGGAGACGACATTCAACATCGTGCGGCCATCCGGCGCGCCGGCGCCGATCAAGGGCGATCCGGTGGTCGAGCAGGTGCAAGGCATACTGAAGGATCTCGATTTCTATTCTGGAACGGTCGACGGCATTTCCGGACCCAACACGCGCAAGGCCATCCAGGCCTATCAGCAAAAGGTTGGGCTCAACGCGTCCGGCGAGATCGACGCGCTGCTGCTGGATCAACTGGGCGCGACGCCGAAAACCGCTTCCGTCGTACCCAGACCGCAGCCGCGCCCGGATACTCCGGTCGCCGTTCCAGTGTCTTTACAGACGAATTACGGGCAGGCGAATGCCGAGCAGACGAACACCGCGCAGGCGCCCGATGCCCGCATCGTCAAGATCCAGGCCGGGCTCAAGGCATTCGGCAATGACGATATGCAGCTGGACGGCGTCGTCGGCGCGCGCACCAAATCTGCGATCAAGGAATTCCAGTCGCTGTTCGGGCTGCCGCAGACTGGCGAGCCCGACGAGATCGTCTACGTCAAGATGCGTGAGATCGGCCTGACCAACTGACGGCTGAAGCGACGGCTCGCCGAGCGGCTGAAATATCGATAGAGCCCTCTTGTTTCCATGCGTGTCGTTGTCCCAAAACCGGGGCCACTTTTGGTCGACATGCATTAGCGGAGTTCTCACTATGCGCGTCACATCGGATCTGTGGGTCTCGGCCCTGTTGCGCCGGGTTTTCAGCGCCGGCGGATTTGCCGCCGTGGCCAAGCGCGGCGCGACCGAAGCCGGCGCTGTTTTCGTGTTGGCGCGGGGGAGGCTGGGCGAGGTTGCCTTGTTCGGCCCGGCGCCGCAGACCAGCTACGACTCAGCCAAGCCCGACGACCGGTTTTTCAGTCTGCTCGGGGCCGGCAACGATGCCGCCGTGCTCGATGCCAGGCTGGAAAGGGAGAAAAAATTTGATCCCGATATCTGGGTGGTCGAGATCGAGGCTGGCACTGTGCCCGTCGAGGAGCTTATTTCCGTAAAGATGCCCTGAGGCTCGACGAGGCCGCCGCATCGTCGCTGTTCGATGTCGTGCGGATATCGCTGTTTGCGGGTGCTGCGTCGCGAGCCGCCCTTGAAAGGGTTTCCGCTTTCCACAACCGCACCTTGTCCTGGGCCGCCTCGCGATGCAGCAGGCGGTAGCGGTCGAGGAAGGTGCGGATAGCCTGCGGATGCGGGAACTGGTTGGGATAAACGGCAACCGTGACCAGGAATGCCCTGTCCTCGCTGAGGTCGAGCGAGCGCAGAGCGGCAAGCAGCGATGCGTAGTTCTGGTTGGCGGTGAGCGATCGCGCGACCGAGAAATCGATATCGAGCGCGTCGGCGAGCGCGGTGTGGAAGAAGGCGGCATTTCCCGTCAGCGCCGTCTCCCGCAATTTCACATAGGTATCCGCGCCGGTGAAAGGATCGGCGCTCGTCGCCGATGCCTCGTCGCCGGTGCGCATCATGGAACGCAGCCTGCGCCGTGCGCTTTCGGCGGCAGCGCCGGCCACCTGTCCTCCGTTGGGCTCGTCGGCGGCAGGTTCGGTACTCGCAGGCACGATCTTGTCCGCCGCGATGGCGTTCGCTTCTGGCTCCCGCATTCGCACCAGAGTTGGCCTTTCGAGGGCCCTGATCAGATCGGCGATGGTCGGGTTCAGGTCCTTGCGGCGCGCAATGGCGCGCGCATGCGGCAGTCCGTGCCGGCCGATCAGCGCGATGAGATCGATGTTGCTGATGGCGCGTGAGCGGATGAGCAAGGGAGCGGCAATGTCGACCGGTTCCTCGCAGAGGCGGCGCACCAAGGCAGCGGGGGCATATTCGCATTCGGAAAGGGCGGCTGCCACGTAACGGCGAGATTCGACTGAGACATCGTTGAACAGCGGCAGCGTCAGATCTTCGAGCTGGCCGATCTCACGGCGTGAAGGGCGGGTGAGCGAGCAGAATGCCGACACCGCGGCGCGGAACAGCCTTTCGGCCTTTCCCGAGTCTTTCCGTGCCGCGATTTGCCTGAAGTCCGAATATGACACGAAGGATACGCCCGACAACATACACAAGCTTGACCACGCTCGACCGGACTGTGTCGGTTTCGCGAATGCCCCGGTCAGGACACCCTGACCTCTAGACAAAGATCAAGTTAGCGACGATCCGTTAGCGCTCCGTTAACCCTCTGCCGGCCTTAATGATATTTGGAGGCGTTGCGTTGTGCTCCGGGGAAACCGAGAGGAATGCGCGAACCATGGGCATGGTACTGTCTTTCGTGCCGCGAACGGCACCAAGCAATCGAGCAAAGCAAACCGCCGAAATGCCGGCGGCGGTGATCATCTTTCCCGGCATCCGCTACGAGCGGTCTCATACCGGCGAAGTGCGGCCGGTCGATCCCGACACGCCGGGATCGCCAGGGACGAAGCCGGTTCCGCACCACTGAGTTTCGGCAGGCACGGGCATTAGTCCGGGATCATGTCTAGAAGTCCTGCAGCTCGCAGGAACTCTGCTCGAAGAAGCGCGATACGATCGGCTTCCAGCTGTCATCGGGCACGAAGGCGCGGATGACGAAGATGCCTTCCTCGATCGGCGCCTCGACAAAGATCGCTCCCTGAAGCTCCTCGGGAAGGTCCTTGCGCACGTCGATCATCTGCACCGGCGTCAGCACGACGGCATCCAGCACGCCGCCGGTCGCGGTGTGGTCGTTGAAGGAATAGATGTTGTGGCCGCTGCGGTCATAGACCGACACCGACCAGAACGGGACATGTCCAGGCGCCTTGATGCGGACCATGCCTTCGCCCAGGTCGAACCGACACGCCGTTGCGTAAAACAGCGGATCGACGGATTTCACTACGGGCGCGCCACCGGCCTCGGCATCGAGCCGGGTCATCTTGTAGAGATCCGAGGCCATGGACAGCCGCGACCAGGCATCGCGTTCGGAAAACTCAGGCACCAGGAACAGCACGACGATGTGCACGATGCCGGCGCCGAGCAGGCCGAGCAGGACCGCATGAAAAAGCCTGCGCATCGCCGCATGGAAACTACGCATCGCAGTCGACCTTTACGATCCGCGGCAGCGAAACGTCCGACAGGCCGGTGCTGCTGGCAATCGGCGTGTCGTAGAAGGTCAGCACGAAATACATCCTGCCGAAACCGTCGGTCAAAAGCCAGTTGCCCGGCATCGGGTGATGGCCGGCGGAAATGATGACCGAATTGTCAGGCTGGCGCATAACCCCATAGGATTGCAGCGCTGCAAGCCGGGGTTTGCCGGTTTCGACCACGCCGAGCGACTGGTCGGCGGCATAGAGCGTCCAGAACCGTGCTGTCGGAAAACCACCCTCGATCGTGTAGGTGCATTCGCGCTTGAGTTCGCCGCCGCCCGTGTCGCGCTCGGCGACGAAGGACAGCCCTTCGGCGCGGCCGAGCGCAAGCACGCCCTCGCGGGCCACGCGGGCTTTGGAATAGGGATCGGCGGATGGCGTGCCTATATCGGGAAAGGCCGTCCATTGGCCGATCCGGATGGCGCCGACACCATCCTGGACTTTCAGCGCATACCAGACGCTGCCGCCACCGCCGACGATGGCTATGGCAAGCGAAAGCAGTGTCAGGAAGGCATTCTTGAGCATGAGGGGCCGGGACACGAAGAGTTGCCGCTCGGGGATATCGCGGCGTGGGGCCTTGTGGCAAGCGGGCCGATGGATTTGCCCGCCCAAGCCAGTCGGAAAGACCCACCCAGTCGGAAAGGATCACAGTGCCGACAGCGTCTCCGGCGGTTGAGGCGCATCGAGGGCCAGCGGCGACTGGAACAGTTTGGTCATGTCCCTCAACGTCTGCGTGGTCCGGCTGGAGAGTACCGCCGGCCGTTCGGCCGCGGCATCGGCTGCCGCCTGTTCATTCTTCTTTTTCTGCGCTTCCTCGGCCTTGGCCGCGATCTCCTCGTCGACAAAGGGTTTGTCGATGCCGGGGATTGGTTTAAGGTCGATATTCTGGTGCGCGTAGACCATCAGTCGCTGCCACACCATCGCCGGCAGCGAGCCGCCGGTCATGTTCTTGGTCGGCGTGAAGTCGTCGTTGCCCATCCACACTGCCGCCGTGTAGTTGCCGGTGAAGCCGACAAACCAGGCGTCGCGGTAGGATTGCGTCGTGCCGGTCTTGCCGGCGACGACGATGTTGGGAAGTTGGGCCCGCCGCGCCGTGCCCATCACCGGAACCGCCGCCAGCATGGTGTTCATCGATTTCAGTGCCTGCTCCGACAGCACCCGGTGTGGCGGCGGCGCATCCTTGGCAAAATCATAAACCACCTCGCCGGTGCGGGTCACCAGTTGGGAGATGCCGTGCCGGGAGCCGACGAAGCCGTTGTCGGCGAACACGCTGTAGCCGGTCGCCTGGTCCATCACCGTCATGCCCGAGGTGCCGAGCACCATCGTCTTGTGCGCTTCGAGCGGCGACTCCACACCCATCGCCTCGGCCATTGCCTTGATCGGCGGAATGCCGAGATAATCCTTGGCCAGCCGCACCGGCACGGTGTTGATCGACTTGGCCATTGCCATGATCAGCGTGACGTTGCCCGCCGATCCGCCGCTGTAATTGTGCGGCGACCAGGAGCCCCAGCTGATCGGGCCGCCGGAAATGATGGAATTGGGCGTGAAGCCGTGCTCCATCGCCGTGGCATAGACATAGGGCTTGAACGATGAACCGGTCTGGCGCAGCGCCTTGGTGGCGCGGTTGAACTGGCTGGCGCCATAGTCGCGGCCGCCGACGATGGCTCTGACGGCGCCGTTGGTCTCGATGACGACGACCGCACCTTCGGTAACGTTATACTCCTTGCCGAACTGGCGCAGGTGGAACTCCACCGATTCTTCCGCCGCCTTCTGGATATTGGCGTCGAATGTGGTGTGGGCAACGAGCGAATGCTGGCCCGGTTTGGCTATCTTCTTGACCTCGTCGAACGCCCAGTCGAGGTAATAATCCGGGCTCTTCTGTTCGCCGCGATCGACGACGTCGGCCGGGTGCAGCCTTGCCTGCAAAACCTGGCCCTCGGTCATGAAACCGGAATCGACCAGGTTGGACAGCACCACATTGGCGCGCGCACGCGCCGCCGGCAGATTGATGTGCGGCGCATATTTGGTCGGCGCCTTGAACAGACCGGCCAGCATCGCTGCCTCGGCGAGGTTCAGGTCCTTGACGCTCTTGCCGAAATAGAAATCGGCGGCCGCCTCGATGCCGAACGTGCCGCCGCCCATGTAGGCGCGGTCGAGATAGAGCTGCAGGATTTCCTTCTTCGACAGATTGGCCTCGAGCCACAGCGACAGGAAAGCTTCCTTGATCTTGCGCTCCAATGTGCGCTCATTGGTGAGGAACAGGTTCTTGGCCAGCTGCTGGGTGATGCTGGAGCCGCCCTGGACGACGGAATTCGCCCGCACATTCTCGAAGATCGCGCGTGAAAGGCCCAATACATCGATGCCGTAATGGTCGAAGAAGCGGCGATCCTCGGTGGCGAGAACCGCCTTGATGACGTGATCGGGCATCTCGTCGACCGGCACCGAATCGCGCTGGATGATGCCGCGCTGGCCGATCTCGTTGCCGTAGCGGTCGAGGAAGGTGACGGCGAAGTCGCCCTGGGCGCGCCAATCGCCGGCTGTATCCTGGAAAGCCGGAATGGCCAGCGCCAGCATCACCACAATGCCGCCGGCACCGAGGGTAAAGCCTTCGCTCAACAGTTCGATGATGCCGCGGCGCCAGCCGCTGACACGGAAGCGCCGCGAGAAGATCGTCGCGGATTCCCAGAATTGGCGCGCCTTGAAACCGATCTCGTAGAGCGAGGAATCGATCCACGCGTCGAGCGCCAGCAGCCGGGTGGCGATCGGACCTCTTCTCTTGCGTGGTTCAGGACTGGCCATTCGGAATCCGGCTAGCGATCGCACGACCTGAGGACCGCAAATCGGCAATTTCAGGGCGATGCACCGTCCCGACTATTCATCCATTTTGCCGACACCTACAAGGGCGGCGAGGACACAGCTGCACGGTTTGTTGGTGCAAGGGCAGGGGGCAGGCATGAATGGCGACCGCCGCCGCCTCGAAACCGGGCGCCTCGAGCTCGCCGGCCCGAGGTTGGCGCAATCAGCCTGCCAGAGCAGTGCCTTGAACGATCATCGCGGCGAAGCTGCCGCGACAGCCGCCCGGAGCAGAACCCGCGCGCCGGTAACTGCGTCGGCGGGCTCCACATATTCTGCCTCGTTGTGACTCAGCCCGTCACGGCACGGCACAAAAATCATCGCGGCAGGCGCCACCCGGGCGAGGAACAGCGCGTCATGGAATGCACCCGATATCATCTGCTTGTGCGGCAACCGCAGGGAATTGACGGCCTCCTCGACAATTTTGACCATATCGGGAGAGAATGCCGCCCCTGGCATGTCGAACGACCGCCTGATCATTGCCGTGCAATGCTGTGCCTCTGCCTCCGCCGCGCAGACCTGGCGCGTTTCGGCTTCGATGGCATCGAGCCGCTCTACCCGCGGGTGTCTGATGTCAACGGCGAAGACCACCGACTGCGGTATGGCGTTGATCGATCCCGGCTTGGCGGTGACCCGGCCCACCGTCAGCCTTGCGCTGCTGTCGAGCGGCATGACCGTCGTCTGCAGCCTGTGCATTGCGGCAACGGCCGCGACCATGGGATCCCTGCGGTAGGCAAGGCCGGTTGTGCCGGCGTGACCGGCAGCGCCCTCAATGGAGACTTCCAGCCAGCGCGTGCCTTGCACGGCGGTGACGATACCGATCGGCAACCGCTCCTTTTCCAGCGATGGTCCCTGTTCGATGTGGAGTTCGATGTAGCCGGAGACCGGCATGCCGAGAGGGCGAAGGGTTGCCTCTGGCAAGGCGGAGATGGTTGCCGCGAGTTCCTCTGCGAGCGACGCACCGTCGCTGCCGACTATGGATTGCCACGCTGAAATATCGGCCCCGGTGAAGGCCATGGAGCCCATGACGCCGGGCGCGAACCGGCTACCTTCTTCATTGGCCCAGGCGACGACCTCGATCGACATTCGAGTTTCGGCCTTCACGTCCTCCACGGCTTCGAGAGTCTCGAAGGCGGAAAGCGTGCCGAGCGCTCCATCGAAGCGCCCGCCGGTGGGCTGGCTGTCGAGGTGGCTGCCGATCAGCAGCGGCGGCAGCGTGGCATCCGTCCCCTCGCGGCGGATGAAGAGGTTCGCCATGGCGTCCTGAAAAACCGCGAAACCACGCTCGAGCGCCAACTCCGCCAGCAGGCGCCTGGCGCTACGATCCTCAATGCTGAACGCCTGACGGTTTACGCCGCCGGCCCGCGTCGCGCCGATCCGGGCGAAGGCATCGAGGCGGCCCAACAGCCGCTCGCCGTCGATCTCCGGCACCAAAGTCACCGCTTGAGGCCTCGGATAAAGCCGTTCACCCGTTGAGGGTCGACCTGGTTCCACCAGACGCCATCGTGCTTGAGCGAACTGGCGACAATGATGCCGTCGACGATGTCGAGGATATCGTTGGCGTTGTCGGTCGTCACCCCGCTGCCGACAAGCGTCGGCAGTCCGGTGGCGTCCTTGATCATCCTGATGTAACCGAGATCAGCGGCGTGGCCGGTGCGCTGGCCAGTGGCGATCACCGCGTCGGCATCGAAAAACACCAGGTCCTTGACCTGTTCCTCGACCGGCCGGTCGCCGACGATGGCGTGGGCGCCATGCTTGACATGGGCGTCGGCGAAAATGCGGATGCCGTTGGCCCTAAGCCTGGCGCGGAAGCGCATGGCGCGCGCCGCCTCACCTTCGATAAGGCCCTCATTGGCGACATAGGCGTTGGCCCACTGATTGACGCGGACGAAGGAGGCGCCTGAGGCACTGGCGATCGACAGCGCGGGAATGGAAGCATTGGCAAGCACGTTGATGCCGATCGGCCTGCCGAGTTCCCTGCGGATCCGGTCTGAGACGACGGACATGTAGGCGGACGTTTCCGGCCCGATATCATCGGGCTTGGCAAACGGAACGTCGCCGTGGTTCTCGACGATCACGCCATCGCAACCGCCATGCAAATAGGCTTTCGCGTCGTCGAGGCCACGTTGATAGATGGCCTCGACCGCTTCGCCATTGTAACGCGGCGCACCTGGCAGGGGTGCCAGATGAACAACGCCGATCACCACCTTGCTTCTGCCGAAGATCGACTGCAACGCATCATTCGTCACCTGGCCGACCGGTTTGGAGGATTTTATCATGCGGTTTCCGCTTCCGTCGTTTCCATGAGCAGTTTCATCTCCTGCCTGTCGGGGCAGGAGCCGAGCGTGCCGGCGCGTCCGACCGAGATCGCTGCGGCACGGACCGCGATCCGCACTGCCACCGCGAGGTCCATGCCGGCTGCAAGACAGCCGGCGAGGCAACCGCAGAAGACATCGCCTGCGCCGCTGGTGTCCACCACAGCCACCCTCGGCGCCACGAACCGGTCGATCCGTCCTGCGCCATCGGCGACCAGGCAGCCGAGCGCGCCAAGCGTCACGATAGCGGTTCCTGCGCCTTGGCGGATTAGTTCGCGGGCTGCCGCGTCGGGATTGCTCAATCCGGTCAGTTGCGCAGCTTCGCCGGTATTGGCGACGGCGACGCTGACGTCGCTCAAACCCGGTGTATTGCCGGCCGCAAGCGGGCTTGGATTGAAGACCGTCGTTGCCCCCGCGCCCCGCGCAACCTTTAGGCAAGCGGTCGTTACATCCGGATCCAGGTTACCCTGAACCACGACGATGTCGCCGCGTTCGATCGATCGGATAAAGTCGCCGTCGGCCAGGGGATCGAAGGCTGCGGCGCAACTGGCGCCCGTGACGATGAGGTTCTCGCCCCGCGCATCGACCATGATGGCCGACCGGTCGCTGGGCAGCTGCAGCGTCGTCAGATAGCTGGCATCGAGATCGCGGCTCAACTGCTCTGTGATCCAGGCTCCGGCGGCATCGTTGCCGATTGCCGCACGGAAGCGGACATCGGCTCCGGTGCGCGCCGCGGCCACCGCCTGGTTCGCACCCTTGCCGCCAAGCCCGTCGGCATGTTCCGAAGCGTTAAGCGTCTCGCCTGGCGCCGGAAAACGGTCCAGGCGAAACGTCGTATCGACGCAAACATTGCCGACGACATGGACGCGCATGGCTAGTCCCTGGCCGTTGCCCAGCCCAGCATCTGTTCGAACAGTGTCTTGTAGCCATTCCAGGCGATAAAGCCGGCCGGCAGCCAATGCGGGCCGACATCCGAGGTCCAGGCAACGGTGCGGCCATGGCCATATTTGCCGGTCACCAGCAGTGGCAGCGAACGGTAGTCGGAGGAAACGGTGGCGAGAACTTCCGCGCCGTCCTTGACCGTGACTTCGTTGAAGCCGAGCAGGATCGGCCAATCCTTGCCGAGGCCCTTAAGGATCGGATGGCTCTGCGGGCCGACAACGACCGGCGCATAGCCCTCCGGAACCTCGACGCGGTCGTCCACCGGCAAGCAGGTGACCGGCAGAACGTCCTCGACCGGCGTCTTGTGATAGCGCGCGCCCCCATTGATGCCCTGGAAGCTGTAATAGCCGCCGAACATCAACAGGCCGCCGCCATTGCCGACATAGTCGCGCAACAGGCGCAGCCGGTTCGGGGTTGGTTTGGAGTGGACCCAGGTGTCCGGGTGGAGCAACAGCGTGTTGGCGCCAAGATCGGAAAGCACGATCGCGTCGTAGGCCGAAAGCGTTTCCATCGTCTGCGGAAAGTTCCGTTGCGCCTCATGCGCCGGCATGAAGGTGACGTCGAACGGACCGTCCTTCAGCGCGGCCAGCAACTCGTCGGCACCGGTGTGATAGGTCACGGTCGGAAACTGGTCGAAGCCTTTGATGTGGGTCGCGGTCGAGACCCAGGACTCGCCTGCGAGAAGAACCTTCTTCCTGGACATGTAGACTCCTGCCTTGTTTGGAGCCGCGGCTCAGAGGCCCTCGGCGAACACAGTCTTTGGATTGTCGATAAGCATCGTGTCGATTGCCGATTGCTCGACACCATGGCGCTTCAGTCTCGGCACGAAATGCTTGAGGATGAAGCCGTAGCCGAAACCGCCGAAGCGGGTCAGCATGATCTTGAGAAAAACGTCCTGCGACAGCAGAATCCGGTCGAGCAGCCCCATGTCGATCAGCGAACGGATGGCACGCGCGTTCTGCTCGTCGGACGGCGACTGCGCATCCTGGTCGGCATAATAGAAATCCATGCCGATCATGTCGTATTCCAGGAAGGCGCCGCGCGCGGCGAGGCTTTGCTGATAGGCAAGATCGTTGTGGCTCGGGTTCATGTGGCAAAGCACCGTATGCCGGAGATCGGCGCCTTCCGCCTCGACCACGTCGAGCACGTCATGCGCCAGCCGCTCCCAGCCGGGCAGATGAATGGTCAGCGGCACGCCGGTGATCTTGGCCGCTCGGGCCGAAGCCCGCAGTGACTTGCGTTCCTCGTCGGTGAAATCCTTGCTGACGCCGACCTCGCCGATGATGCCGGCCATGATTTCGGGTTGCGTCGATCCGCCGCCGACGTCGTTGACGAGGAATTCGGTGACCTCGTCGACGTCCATCGCTTTCAGCCAGACGGGGTGGGTGTGCTGCAGGTAAAAACCTGTCCCCATGACGATCCGCAACCCCGAGGCGCGGGCAATGCGTGCGAGCTTCACCGGATCGCGGCCAATGCCGATATTGGTCGCATCGACCACGGTGTGGCCGCCGAGCGCCCGGTATTTCGCCAGCTCCGAAAGCGCCAGATCGCTATCGTCGAGCGAGACGTTGTCGCGGTTCATGTAAGGGTTCATCCGCAACTCGCCGATGATGTCCATGCTGACCGGCTGCTCGGCGATCTTCTTCTCGTCGGGATGGCAGGGGCATTTCCACGAAGTCGCGCCATCGAGCAGGATATGCTCGTGCATCAGCGTCACACCCATGTCGGCGATGGCGACGGGGCCGGTAACGGTCATCACGGTGCCGGAGCGGACACCGATGGGCGCCCGTTCCCTTGGTTTGTCGTCGAACAGATGATCCATGTCAGCGGCTCCGCGTTGCGCCCTTGAACAGCCGGAAATTCAGCCAGATGGCAACGAGGATGATTGTGCCGGTGACGATCGGCGTCAGGAAGGGCGACATGTGCGCCAGGATCAGGCCGTTGCCGATAACGGCGACGGTCAACGCGCCGAGCACGGTGCCGATGATCGTGCCGCGCCCGCCGAACAGGCTGGTGCCGCCAAGCACCACGGCGGCGATGACATCGAGCTCGAAACCCTGGCCGGAATTCGACGAGCCGGAACCGAGCCGGGCGGCAAGAACAATGCCGGCCACCGCCGCCGCCATGCCCGACAGGACATAGACGAACAGCGTCATGAAGCGCGTATCGACACCGGCGCGGCGCACGGCTTCGGCATTGGCCCCGATGCCGGTGACATAGCGTCCGAATGGCGTCTGGTTGAATGCGAGATAGGCGACGATCAGGACGACAAGGGCGAGCAGTGCCGGTACCGGCACACCGAGAAGCCAGGCCCTGCCGATGTTGACGAAGAAGCTGGTCGGCTCAACCGGGATAGAATAGCCGCCGGTGATCAGCAACGCCACGCCGCGGATAATCGAGAGCCCGGCAAGTGTGACGATAAAGGCTGGTATCCGCTCATAGGCGATGAAGAAGCCCTGCAAAACCCCGATCGCCGCGCCGAGTGCCAGCATGGCGACGACGACGAGCGGCCATGGCAGGCCGGACTGCAGCAAGACAGCCGACAGTGTCGCCGTCAGCGCCAGCACGGACCCGACCGACAGGTCGATACCGCCGGTGGTGATGACGAAGGTCATGGCTGCCGCAACGATCAGCAGCGGCGCCGACTGGCGCACGATGTTGAGCAGATTGGGCGCCGTCAGGAATGAGCCGGTGGTCAGCGAGAAGACCACGCAGACGACGAGGAAGAACAGCGCTATCGAGACGACGCTGCCATTGGTTATCGCCATGTCCTTCCAGGTGGTGTTGTGGACGCGTTTGGGCGGCGAGGCGCTGATATCCGTGGGTGATGACGTGACATTCATGGCTGCGCTGCCTCATCACGGCTGGCGCGGGCCGAACGCGCCGTGAATTTGCGGCCGACGATGAGGTTGACGACCTCTTCGATGCTGGTGTCGCCGATCTTGCGTTCGGCGACATTGCAACCCTCATACATGACCTGGATGCGATCGCAGACCAGGAATAGATCCTGCAGCCGGTGGGTGATGAGGATGACGCTGACGCCGCGGGCGCTGACGGCGCGGATGAGCTCCAGAACCGCTTCAACCTCCGCCACGGCAAGGGCCGCCGTCGGTTCGTCCATAATCAGCACCGATGGATCGAAGGAGGCGGCACGGCCGATGGCAATCGACTGGCGCTGCCCGCCGGACAGGTTTTCGACCTTGAGCCTGGTATCGGCGATGACGATGCCGAGCCGGTCGAGCATCTCACGCGTCTGATCATGCATGCGCTTGTTGTCAAGAAAGGGGACGCCGAGAACGCGGCGGCGCGGCTCGCGGCCGAGGAAGAGATTGCCCGCCACATCAATCGTGTCGCAGAGTGAAAGGTCCTGATAGACCATCTCCACCCGTGCGGCGCGGGCATCGGCCGGTGAGGAAAAAGAAACAGCCTTGCCGTCGATCTCGATGGTGCCGGAATCCGGAATGACCGCACCGGACAGAACCTTGCTCAAGGTGGATTTGCCGGCTCCATTGTCGCCGACCAGGCCAAGCACCTCGCCAGGCTTCAGGTCCAGCGAAACGTCGTCCAGCGTCTGGATGGGGCCGTATCGTTTGGAAATACCGGTCATCCTGACGCGGTAGGATTCGCCATCGCTCATCACGGTTCCAGTTCTCAAGCCAACAAAGTTCAATCGGTCGCCGGGCCGCGCAGGCAACCCTCAGGTCATTGCGCGGCCCGGCGGTCCGGGGAGGATACTACTTGAACATGTCCTTGAACTGGCCGACATTTTCCTTGGTCACGATGGTGATCGGAACATTGATGATCGGATCGATCTTCTCGCCCTTCTTGAGCTTGCCGAAGGCTTCAACCGCTGCCTTGCCTTCACCAGCCGGATCCTGCTGGACGACGGCGACCACCCAGCCCTCTTCGAGACCTTGCACCGCCGACTTGGTCAGGTCCCAGCCGAACACCTTGACATCGCCGGTACGGCCCTGGCTGGTGACGGCGGAAACCGCACCGAGCAGAGCCGGCTCGCCGGTTGCGTAAAGCGTCGTCATGTCGGGATTGGCGGTCATAAGGTTCTCGGCGGCGGACAGGGCTACGTCCTGCACGTTCTGGCCGTCGACCGTGTCGAGGAAGGTTACCTTCTGGCCGCTGTCGGTGACGGCCTTCTTGAAGCCGTCGAGCCGCTGGTTCTGGATGAACGAATTGAGCGCGCCGACGACGCCGATCTTGGCGGTTCCGTTCAGCTTGGTCTTGACGTATTCGGCGTAGAACTTGCCTATATCCTCGCCGGCCTTGGTGTTGTCGACGCCGACAAAGGCGACGTTGTCGCCATTCGGGATCTGCGCATCGATGGCAATGACCGGAATTCCGGCAGCCTTGGCCGCGGTGATGGCCGGCTTTACACCGTTGACATCGATGGCGACGAGAATGATGCCGTCGACCTTCTGGGTGATGTAATTCTCGATCGCGTCGTTCTGCGCGCTTGGTACATTGTTGGCGTTGAAGATGACGAGGTCGACGCCGGCGGCCTTGGCAGCAGCCGTTGCACCGTCATTGATCTGGTTGAAGAACAGGGCCTGCTGGTTGATGGTCACCAGCGCATAGGTCTCGGCCATGGCGGAAGCAGAGCCGAGGGCGAGGGTCATGGCGATGGCTGCGGCGCAGCTTGAAAGGATCTTGGTAAGACGCATTCCGGTTCCCCTTGGTTTTACGAAAAGGCCCTTGATCGGGCTCACCTGGCGACTGAGCGCAAGGGCATAATTCAAGATACTTGATTTCTTGTCAAGTGACTTGAATTAGCGTCAACGAAAGGAATAAGGGGATGCGCCGGATCAGAACGTCGCTGGTGTATTCACCCAGAAAATGCTGGCGCGTTCATCTCCGACATTGCGGTACCAGTGCGGCAGTTCGGAGTTGAAGACGAAGGAATCGCCGGCGGACAGGCGAAACGTTTTTTCGCCGACCATCAATTCGATCGCACCTTCCAGGAGATAGCCGACTTCCTCGCCGGCATGCTGGATCGGGCCAGCGCTCTCACCGCCCGCTTCGATATGATGGATGTTGCACTGCAGGAGATGGCCGGGCGAATACGGAATGACACGCTCGAGCGAAATACCTTCGCCGCGCCGAAGCGGATCGAGCGCTATCAACGGCCGCGATCCAGCCCGAAAGACAATGCCTTCCTCGCCATCGGACTCCTCGAACATCCAGCCAATATTCGTGCCGAGCACCTCGACGAGCCGGTGAAGCATGGGAAGCGAGGGCGAGACCTTGCCGTTCTCGACCTTGGAAAGCAGGCTTTCCGAGCAGTTCGCGGCGGCAGCGAGCGCCTTCAAGGTCAGCCCTCGCGTCTGCCGGGACAGCTTCAACCGCGTGCCGAGCCGCAAGAGGCTGGTGGCGGTCGAGCGCTCGTCGCGCTTGCTGTTCTGGGTATCGATCTTGTTCATCGGGGGGCGCGAACATCTCCTCTGGTCGGGCCGACTCGTAAAACTGATCCAGTGCGATGTCCATCCTATGAAAAATGGAGGACTGCGCTGGATCGCAATCAGCGACCCGTCCATGGCAAGCGTCGCGCCCGCCGTTTCAATGCTCCGAATGGGCTCCGCCGCTCAGGCCGGTTCGCGCTTCAGCGCCTGCGCCATGCAGTGGATGCCGCCGCCGGTCTTGGAGATCTCGCTCATGTCGACGGCCGCGACCTCGAAACCGCGGGCCTTGAGCTGGCCGATCAGCGCCTGGCTGGAGGTCGGTGCGATCACCCGGTCCTTGCCCAGCGACATGAAGTTGCAGCCGAGCGCCATCGTGTCCTGGAACGGCACGTCGATGATCTCATGGCCCTTGCCCTTCAGCCAGTCGACGATGCCGGGTTCGGTGCAGGCGAGGCAGACGGCGGTCAGTTTTTCGGCGATCGGCACCACCATCAGGTCGATATGGACGTAGTATTCGTCGATGAAAGCGATGCGGGTTTCCCAACCTTCCTTGTCGAACCAGGCCTGCACCTGGCGGGCACCTTCCTCCTGCGTGCGAGCGCCGCCGCAGCCGATCAGCACCACGCCATCCTCGATGACGTTGAAGTCGCCGCCTTCGAACGTGCCTGCCGTGACCATGTCGTAGATCGGGATGCCGAGTTTTTCGTAGGTTCGGATGGCGGCGTAGTTCTCGCCGCGCCGCCACCAGTTGGCCATCGCGGTGATGAAGGCGCCATAAGGCGTCATGACACTGGAATCACGGGAATAGACCTGCATCGGCAGCTCCGGCGTCGGCTCGTGCCAGTGGATGTTGACGCCGAAATGTTCATAGGCGGCGACCAGGTCCTTGTGCTGCGCCTGCGCGATCTGAACATTGCAGGGCGCCTCGCGCAGATGCTTTCGCGACAGCGAACTGGTCGACAGATGACGCAGGAAATTGGGCGAGCCGAGCAAGACGTCGGTCAGGACGTCGGTCTCGTTGGCAAAACCCCAGGCGGTCAGCGGCTTGGTGCCGCCGGCCGGGTTGCGGCGCTGCAGCGAAAACGGCTCGGCGACAATGCGGTCATGAATGGTCATGGGGTGCTCCTCGTGAGGTGGCCTGGGGTGTTTGATTGCTCGGTATCCACCAGTCCCGTCCGCGCGGGGTGGTGACATATTCCGGCCAGCGAAATCCAGTCGGCGGCTCGTAGTCGCAAAGCGGCGCGATCCAGTTCGAACCGCCAACGCCGCCGCCGGTGCGGGTGACGAACTCGTCCATCGCCGCATCGCGGGCGTTTTTGTCCTCCAGCAGGCGAAGGGCCGCCAGCGCAACCGTCTTCGCCGCACAGATGACCATCGGGTCGATCGTCGCTGAAATGCCGCCCAGCGCATTCATCACCCAGGCCGGATAGACGTGGCCATTTGCGGAGCGCAGCGCCGGACGGGCGACGTAGAAACGCGCCGTCGGCGTATGCCACGACATGTCGGTGTAGTCGTCGGAGGTCGAATTGAGCTGCGACGGCGGCAGGTCGCGGCGCAGCAGCGCTTCGGCGTCTTGCGGCGCGATCAGTTGCTCCATCTCGGCAATGAACGGCTCCTCCGTCGCCACCCCGCCGGCATTGACCTGGATTTCGCGGGCGATTGCCTTGGCCGTTTCGTCCCAACGTGGCGGCCCGACGGTCGACAGCGCTTCATAGGCGATTTCGGCCATCGCGTGGTTGGCGAGCCCCGGCCGTGACTTCGACACCCAATGCCGTTCGGTGCGGCAGCCGCTCATACTGGCAGCGGCCTGCGCATTGCGATCGAGCATGGCGGTGACCTGCTCGGCCATGGCCAGCGTCGGCACGCGGATCATGTACTGGATCTCGGCCAGCCCGGCCGGCAGATTGTCGGCGGTGGCCTGGCCAGCGGTGAGGATCGTCTCGCTGATCGACCAGCCGCCCTGATGCGGCAGCATGGAATCGCGCAGCGCCTTCGAGGCCATGTACATCATGACAAGTGCGTCGTTGGCGCCGGGCGCGCGCACCGCCGAATGCGCTTGCGGGATCGGTGCGCCGTCGCCTGCGCGAACCCAATTTTCGGGTTCGTCGCACACAAAACGGTAGATCATCGCATAGGCCGCGCCACAATGTGTGTCCCAGCGCGCCGTGTTGCAGAGCGGCAGCATATAGAAGGGATGGAAGGAGATCATGCCGGCAAGGCCGTCATAATAGCCCTTGGCGGCATGGATGGGCTTCGATCCGCGCACCTTCTCGGCCGGCTCGCCGGTGAAGCGCAACGTGCCTGATATGCCGTGGCGCTGCATCGCCGCCTTGGTCGCCAGCAGCCCGCCAAGGCTTGAGATACCGAGCCCGGAATGCGGGTCAGTATGGCCGCCGGCCTGCTCGCCTAGACCCGGGCGAGGGCGCTTGACCGTCGCTGCGTCCTGGCAATTGCCGGGCACGGCGTCATATTCTGCGTATAGGCCGATGGTCGGGCCGGCGCCGTTCGTCCAGTGGGCGCAGAAGGCTGTGGGCATGCCGCCGGAACCTTCCTCGACGGAAAAGCCTTCGCGTTTCAGCAACTCCACATACCAGGCTGCCGACTGATATTCGCGCCATGCAGTCTCGCCGAAGTCGAAAATGGTGCGCGTCCACGCCGACAGCGACGGCTGGATGTCGTCAAGACAGGCAAGCGCGGTTGCTTGCGCAGGGGTGCTGACCGCTTTCTCCATGGCTTGAGAAGAAAGCAGTGAAGCGGCTTTGCAAAAAGTGATATGTTTTCCCGGCTCATACAAATTCGGTTCACCTGAGGCACCTTGCGAATACCATCGACACAAGCGCTGCGCGCGCTCGATAGCTTCGCCCGCCACGGCAGCGTCTGGCGCGCCGCCGACGAGTTGCACCTGACCCGCAGCGCCGTCAGCCACCAGCTTCGGCTGCTGGAGCGCGATCTCGGCTTCGATCTGCTCGAACGCATCGGCAAGGGCGTGGCGCTGACGCCGCGTGGCCAGCGCTACGCCAGCGACGTGCGCAAGGCGCTGACCGTGCTGGGTGACGCGGTGACGCGCCATGCCGGCACCGGCGTTGGCGGCTCGTTCAGTGTCAGCTGCACGCCGGGCTTCGCTTCGTTGTTCCTGTGCACCCATATCGGCGAATTCCGCCAGATGTACCCCGATGTCGCGCTGCGCATTCTGACGCCGCGACGGCTAGACGATGTCAGCAATGCCGAGGCCGATGCTTTCATAGCGTTTGGCGTCGGCAATTGGCCGAACCGGGCGGTCGAGCTTCTGTGCGAGATCTCCTTCACGCCGCTGTGCAGCCCGACGCTGCTCAACAAGGTTGGTGGATTTTCGAAGCCAGCCGACGTTTTGCGCGCCAATCTCCTACATCTCGGCGATACCGAGGACTGGGCGCGCTGGCTGGCCCTGTCCAAGGTGGAAAACCCGGACACAGAGGGCGGCATCTTCTTTTCCGACATGAATCTCGTCTTCTCGGCCGCGATCGCCGGCCAGGGCATGGCCATGGGCGACGAACTGACCAGCGGCAAGGCATTGGCCGAAGGCAGGCTCGTGCGTCCGTTCGACATCGCGATCAAATCGCCGCGCTCCTACTTCTTGGTCTCCGAACATGCCAAGGCGACGCATCCGGTGCTTGACGCATTTGCAGGATGGCTGCGATCGAAACTCGCGGAGAGCAATGCCAAGGGCATGGCCGACCACGGGCGTCATCGATTGGACAGATGAATGGAATTTGCCGGTCCGGCGAAAACTATTCGGTTGCGGTGAGGCCGCGCGCTGCCCTACGATTTCGACAAGCGTTAGGGAAAGGGCAGTATGCAGCAACCCGGCCGTGCCGCAGAGATCAAGGCAATCGGGATCGGCAAGAGCTTCGGCTCGTTCCGTGCGCTGGACAATCTGTCGCTCGATATCGGCCGTGGCGAGTTCCTGACCCTGCTCGGGCCGTCCGGTTCGGGTAAGACGACCTTCCTGATGATCCTCGCCGGCTTCGTGCAGCCGACCGAGGGCAAGCTGTTCAGCGACGGCGTCGACATCACCGACCGGCCGGCCGAGCAACGCGCCGCCGGCATGGTTTTCCAGGGCTACGCGCTGTTCCCGCATATGAGTGTCGAAGCCAACATCGCCTTCCCACTCAAGGTGCGCAAGAAAGCGGCGGCCGACATCAAGCGCCGTGTCGGCGAGATGATCGAACGCGTCGGCCTCAAGGGCCACGAGAAAAAACTGCCGGCGCAGCTTTCCGGCGGTCAGCAGCAGCGCGTGGCGCTGGCGCGCGCGCTGGTGTTCGAACCGGGCGTGCTGCTGCTCGATGAGCCTTTCTCGGCGCTCGACAAGGGCCTGCGCGGCCAGATGCAGGCCGAGATGAAGCGGCTGCACCAGGAGACCGGCACCACCTTCGTCTTCGTCACCCACGACCAGAGCGAGGCCTTGGCGCTGTCGTCGCGCGTCGCCATCTTCAATCACGGCAAACTGCTGCAGGTCGGCGCGCCCGACGAGGTCTACGACCGGCCGGACAACCGCTTCGTCGCCGAGTTCCTCGGCGAGATCAACATGCTGCCGCTGAAGGGCGTGCGCCCGTCCGGCAATGGCTCGACTGGCCTGTGCGAAGACCGCGCGGTCAGCATGCGCTGCAAGGCCGAGGCGGTGCGCGGCGATGCAATCCTGGCGATCCGGCCCGAATACATGTCGATATCAGGCGAGGCGGCAGCCGGCGAGAACGGCATTGCCGCGACAGCGACCAACTCCACCTATCTCGGCGCGGCAACACGGCTTGACCTGACGACGCGGCAAGGCGCCAAGGTCACGGTCTCGGTGCCCAACGAGGTGGCCGCCGCCGCCCTCAGCAAGGGCAATTCCGTCTGGCTCACCTGGCCGGCGGAAAAGGGTTTCCTCCTTCCGCATGGAGGACAATGACGAACGGTGTGGCGAGATATGCCCACCACCGCTTTCCGGTACTATCAACGACAAAAAAGGGGAACTGACATGACAAGCAATTCAAAGACTGGCGACACCAAGAAACAAGCCATCGAAAGCCTGTCCGCCAAGGCAGGCCGCGGCGAAATCTCGCGCCGGCAGTTCACGCAGCTGGCGGGACTCGTACTGGCCGGCACGCCGATGCTGCTGCGCTCGACCGGTGCTTTCGCGCAGGCCAAGGAACTGGTGCTGGTCAACTGGGGTGGTGACGCCATCACCGCTTATGACGCCGCCTACGGCCAGGCTTTCACCAAGGACACCGGCATCACCGTCAAGATGGACGGCTCGGGCCCGACAGAAGGCGCCATCGCCGCGCAGTTCAAGAGCGGCGCGCCGACCTGGGACCTCGTCGACGTCGACCCGTTCTCGGCCATTACGCTCGGCGCGCAGGGCGCTCTCGAGCCGATCGACTATGCGATCGTCGACAAGAAGAAGATGCGCGAGGGCTTTGGCTGGGAATACGCCGCCTCGACCTATTTCTTCTCCTATGTCATCGCCTATGATTCCGAAAAATACGGCAAGGACGCGCCGACCGGCATGGCCGATTTCTTCGACGTGAAGAAATTCCCCGGCAAGCGCTCGCTCTACAAATGGGGCGTGTCGAGCTGGGAGGCCGCCCTGCTGGCCGACGGCATCGCGCCGGCGTCGCTCTATCCGCTCGATCTCAAGCGCGCGCATGACAAGATCGCCGCCTTCAAGGAAAACGTCGTGGCCTATTGGGGCGGCGGCGCCGAAAGCCAGAGCGTGCTGCTCAATGGCGAGGCCTCGATGGCGATCGTCTGGTCGACGCGTGCCTCGCTGATCGAGCAGGACTCGGGCGGCAAGATCAAGTTCATCTGGGACCAGGGTCTGATCTCGCCCGGTGCGCTCGCCGTGCTCAAGGGCAATCCCGGCGGCAAGGATGCGGCGATGAAGTTCATCGCCAGCGCCCAGGACCCGGAAAAGCAGCTGGTCATGTTCGACAAGCTCGGCCAGGGTCCTGCAAACCCGGCTGCCGACGCGCTGATCCCGGCCGACAAGAAGCGCATCAACCCGGTCGATCCCGAGAACATGAAGAAGCAGATCGCGCTCGACATGGATTGGTACGCCAAGAACTATGGACCGGCGCTCGACGAATACACCAAGATCATCTCGGCCTGACCAGGGCCGGGGTAATCGGGTCGAAATGAGATCCTACCTCTCCGACAGGATGGGCGCGGCGCTGTTGATGGCGCCGCTGCTCCTGTTTCTTGTCCTGGCCTATGCCTGGCCGTTCCTCGGCGTCGTCAAATGGAGCTTTACGCTGCCGACGCCCGGGCTCGGCCAGTATAATGCACTGCTCACCGACGATCTGGTGCAGTCAGTGTTCATCCGCACGCTGCGCATCGCGGCGATCGTCACCGTGGTTTCGGTGGCCGCTGCCTACGCCATCACCGTCGTCTGGGTACGCGGAACCCCGGCACAGCGGCTGATCGCCGAGTTCTGCATTCTCGTACCCTTCTGGATTTCCGTGCTGACCCGCGCCTTCGGCTGGGTGGCGCTGCTTTCCAATCGCGGCCTGATCAACACCTGGCTGCAAGCGATCGGCTTCATCTCCGAACCGCTGGCGCTGGTGCGCAACGAATTCGGCGTCATCGTCGGCATGACGCATTTCCTCATTCCTTTCGCCGTTTTCCCGCTGGCATCGGCCATGCGCAGCCTCGACGACCGCGTGCTGCTGGCAGCGCGCGGGCTCGGCTCCAGCCGCATGCGCACCTTCTGGACGGTGTTCGTGCCGATGACGCGCTCCGGCATCATCGGAGCGGCGATGATCGTGTTCGTCTTCTCGCTCGGCTTCTTCGTCACGCCGGCGATCCTTGGCGGCGGCCGCAGCGTCATGATTGCCGAGCTGATCTATCTCAGGATCTTCCAGAGCCCGGACTGGGGCCTGGGTGCGGCCATCAGCGTGGTCCTGGTGCTGTTCGTCGGCGCGCTGATGGCGCTTTTGTTCCGTTATGTCAGACCGAAGCAGTTGATCTGATGCCGACCTATCGCCCCGGTCCCGTCTCCCTGATCATCGCCGCCTTCGTGGCTTTATTCTTGCTGATGCCGTTGCTCGCCGTCATCCCGGTGTCGCTGACGCCGAGCCGCATGCTGGCGATGCCGTCGGGCGAACTGTCGCTGCGCCACTACCGGGCGCTGGTCGAGGATCCGCGCTGGCTCCAATCGATCCTGCTCAGCATCCGCATCGGTATCGTCAGCAGCGCCTTTTCCACCGTGCTGGCACTGTGCTTCAGCCTCGGCGTGTGGATGTTCCAGCCGCGCTTCACCGCGGCGCTTGTCGGCTTCGTGCTGCTGCCCATGGTGGTGCCGCCGGTGGTCTCGGCGATCACGCTCTACTTCCTGCTCACCTCGATCTCGGGTTTCAGCTCGTTCTTCGGCTACGACACCTGGCTTGGTGTCGCCATGGCGCATTCGGTGATGACGGTGCCGTTCGCCACAGTGCTGATGCTGGTCTCGCTCAGCCAGCTAGACCGGCGCATCGACCTTGCCGCGCGCGGCCTCGGCGCCTCGGTTTGGGAACGCGCCACCCGCATCATCATGCCCAACATCAAATTCGGTATCGTCACCGCGGCACTTCTGTCCTTCGTGCTGTCCTGGGAGGAGATCGGCGTCACGCTGTTCATCACCTCGGTCAACGCCATCACCCTGCCCAGGCTGATGTGGATGGGCCTGCGTGACAACATCGATCCTGCGATTGCTGCACTCTCGGTGATCCTGATCATCATCACCGTGCTGGTGCTGGCGGTGCGAAGCTTCGTGAACCGGACGAACGCGGCGCAGTGAGAAGGCAAAGCGTGGCGTAGGCTCGCTTGAGACCTTCGGGCAAAGCGCTCCTCCCATCCTGCCTGACATCTCGCCCACAAGGGCTTCCGGCTACCCCATCGCGCGGCGGATTGTCCTGGACAGGCGGGCAAGGAATTTTGGTCGGGACGATGCGTCGAGCTTCCATGACAGCACCGCCATGGCCATTTGCCGCGGTAGCATGCCGACCGACAGGAACCAGGCGGCAAGCACGGCGCGGCGGCGCAAGGACGCCGTCATTTCGAGGCTGGCGACGGCGCCCGCCGCCGCAAGCGCCAGCCGGGAATCCTCGGCCACGGGATGCCGGTGCCTGTCCGCGCAGAGCGACGCCAGCCGTTCTTCCAGGTGGACCGGATCATGGCGAACGACGTCTGCCGGCACGACCGTCAGGCCGGCCTGCGATGCCTGGTCCGACAGCGCCGCCATGCGGTGGAAATCGTGCTCTACCCGCCAGCGTGCCCTCTCGGCGAGCTTTTCACCGAAAACCGAATGATTGGCGCCGTGGATCCGGTAGGCGCCGACACATTCATCGATGGACTGGACGTGGCCATAGAGCGGCGCCAGCGTCGCAAGATAGCCGTCGGCGCCCTGGCGGAAATCCGGTTCCGGAATCGGCATGATCGATTCCAGGGTCGTCCGGTCAAAGGCCAGCCCGCTGGTCACGGTCGTCTGGTAGCGCCCCTTGCGCAGCAGTTTCGGCATGACATCACCGCTGTCGAAGGGCAGTTCCGGCGGCGGAAAGACGTCCTTGATGCGTTGCCGGTCATCGACAATGTGCAGTCTGGATTGCACCTGGGCGGTTGCCGCGTCCCAGGTGTCGACGATCCTGGAGACGGCTTCCGGATAAAGATAATCGTCGGCGTCGAGGAAGAGGACGATTCTGCCCGAGCTTGCAGCAAAGCCGGTGTTGAAGGCGGCCGCATGCCCACCATTTTTTCGTCGCGGACAAGCGAGGATCCTGTCGCCGTAGGATTTCATGATGGTCGTGGAATTGTCCTGCGATGCATCGTCGACGACGATGACTTCGACGTCGTCGTGGTCCTGCTCCAGGGCGCTGTCGATGCTACGTTCAAGGAAACGTGCGTAATTGTAGTTCGGAATAATGATGGAAACCGGGGTTTTGTGGTGGGTAGACTGCATCGCATTCGACCTCGCATCTTGCTTTGGTTTCGGCAAACCCCGCTCGTGGGCTGCCTCCCAAGGAAAAGCCCCGCCTTTTTGTCTGGAGACTGGTCACGTCTCTCTTTCGCGACTTCATGCAAAGCCGCCATCGCCTTCGAGGATCGCAGTGGCTGACTGGGGTAAAGGGGTGTCGCCGGCCAGCTAAAGCTCCGGCGCTCCGGGCCATCGACCAGGCTCGACGGAATGGCGTCACGTTCCGTCACAGTGGGACCGCAGCGGACACCTTGAAGGCACGTCCGATACTGGCCTTCAAATGCGGCTGGAACAAGCCCGCTATCCGAAAACTGATGTCCAGAGGCGTGGGCAGATGATGTCAGGCAAAACAAACCTCACCGAGACGCGGCCAATCTTGCCTAGATCCCAACGCCGCGCCGCGCGCCCTGACGACGTTGTTGGCAAAGTCGTATCAGCATTCATCAGTCCGATGACGAATCGCCATCGCCTCTGCGCGGCGAATGACTATATCTGACAAAGTATGCAGAACACGGACAGGCTTCCGAGAGGTAATGGTAGGAAGCACAACGGTTAGGGGAAAAGGACGATGACCGCGCCCGGCGATTTGCAGCAGGCACTGTTTCTGAGGCTGAAAAGCGATGCCTCGCTGTCGAAATTGTTGGGCGGTGCCGGATTGCTCGAACGGGCAACCGACAATGCCGCTTTTCCATACGTGACCTGCGGCCAGACTTCCGCCTTTGACGGGGACACGGGCGCCGAGAACAACGATGATCAGTTGATCACGCTGCACGTCTGGTCGAAAGCCCAGGGGGAAGCCGAAACGTTTGCCATCATGGACGCCATCAAGGCGCGGCTCGCCGATGCGGTGCTGGTGATCGGCCCCCACGGCCAGACACGACTATCGCTCGAATTCACCGAGGCCCGCCATGACGAGGACCTCCTCGTGCATCACGGGCTGCTGCGTTTTCGCGCGCTGACGCAGGAAAATGCCTGACGCGCTTTCAATCTGGTCGAAACGGAGTCTAGATTGGGCTTTCGCGGGATTTGCCGGGTGGGCCGGTAAAATCCCAGGTTGACTGTCTCGCATTGCAGGGGTGTGGCGAGGATGTTTTCAGCGGCGTTCACTGTTCATTTCACGTTCAGCACCGATGCGTTACAACGCCGACCATGAAAACGCTTCGCTCCCACTTCCGAACCGCGACACTGGCGCTCTGTGCAGCCGGGCTGTTTGCGTCGCAGGCGACAGCGATGCCGGCCATCGCGCCCGATCAGGCCAGCCCGATCGTACTGGCCGCGTCCGATTGCTATGCGATCGGCCAGCAGGTGGCCGAACAGAATGGCGGAACGCTGGCCAAGGCCTCGCAATCGACACGCGGCGGCCAGCCGGTCTGCGTCATCGTCGTGCTCGTTCCGGGCAAGGATGGACAACGTCCGCGCCGTTCCGAAATCGTCGTTCCACTGAACTGACCCACTCTTCCATTTTACAGACCTCCGTTTCCCAGGCCGCCGGAATCGGCCTATATCTGACCCTAGTCCTTCAACAGGTATCGAACTCCGCATGCGCGTACTCGTCGTCGAAGATGACAAGGATCTCAATCGGCAGATATCGGATGCGCTGGTCGACGCCGGCTACGTCGTCGACCGCGCCTTCGACGGCGAGGAAGGCCATTTCCTCGGCGACACCGAGCCCTATGACGCCGTCGTGCTCGACATCGGCCTGCCGCAGATGGACGGTATCAGTGTGGTCGAGCGCTGGCGGCGGGGCGGCCGCAAGATGCCGGTGCTGATCCTGACCGCGCGCGACCGCTGGAGCGACAAGGTCTCCGGCATCGATGCCGGCGCCGACGACTATGTCACCAAGCCGTTCCATATCGAGGAGGTGCTGGCGAGGCTACGGGCTCTGATCCGGCGCGCTGCCGGCCACGCCTCGTCCGAACTGACCTGCGGACCGCTGCGCCTCGACACCAAGGCGTCGAAAGCCGATGTCGACGGCGTGCCTTTGAAACTGACATCGCACGAATTCCGCCTGCTTGCCTATCTGATGCACCATATGGGCGAGGTCGTCTCGCGCACCGAACTGGTCGAGCATCTCTACGACCAGGATTTCGACCGCGATTCCAACACTATCGAGGTGTTTGTCGGGCGGCTGCGCAAGAAGATGGGCATCGACATGATCGAAACCGTACGTGGCATGGGCTACCGCATGCGTGAGCCGGAGGCGTAACTCGGAACCGCTCAAACCAACCGCAAGGACGCCGCTTTCGCTGCGTTTGTGGCCGCGTTCGCTGACGTTCCGTGTCATCGCCTTTTCCACGGTCTGGGCGATCGTGACGCTCGTTGTCATCTTCACTCTGATCACCACGCTCTACCGCCAGGCCAGCGAGCGCGGCTTCGACAGCCTGCTTTCGGCGCATCTGTTCAACCTGATCGGCTCCATCGGTATTTCCGACAACGGTACGCTGACCGGCGCGCCCGACCTCGGCGATCTCCGGTTCTCGGAGCCGAATTCGGGCTGGTACTGGTCGGTCGAGCCCGCCTCGGAAGGCGTGCACGGCGATCTTCATTCTTCATCGATGTTGAAAAACATCCCGTCGCCGAGCGTTGCCGATGTCCCGTTCAACGCCAGCTTCCAGCGCAGCTATCCGACCGAAGGCATCGATGGCGAGCAGCTCGAAGTGTTCGAGAGCGAATTCGTTCTCGATTCCAAGAACCGCGCCGCGCGTTTCCGCGTCATGGGCAACCAGAGCGAACTCGAACAGGAAATCGCTACTTTTCAGCGCCGGTTGTTGACCTATCTCAGCCTATTCGGCGTCGGCATGATCGCCATCAACGCGATCGCCATCCTGCTCGGCCTGCAGCCGCTGCGCCGGGTCAGGAATGCGCTTGCCATGGTGCGCGAGGGTACCGCGCAAAGGCTCGACGGCCAGTTCCCTGCCGAGATCGAACCGCTTGCCAACGAAACCAATGCGTTGATCGAAAACAACAGGCGCATCGTCGAGCGGTCGCGAACCCAGGTCGGCAATCTCGCCCATTCGCTGAAGACGCCGCTCGCGGTGCTGCTCAACGAGGGCCGGGCGCTTGGCGGCGCCAAGGGACAGCTGATCGCCGAGCAGGCCGCTTCCATGCAGAAGCAGGTCGAGCACTATCTGCAGCGCGCCCGTGTCGCGGCGCAACGCGACAGCGTCGTCTACCGCACACCGGTGACGCCGCTGGTGCAGCGCATGGTGCGGGTTTTGCAGAAGCTCAATCCGCAGACAAACCTGTCGCTGTCGGTGCCGGCGACCGAAATCGTCTTTGCCGGTGAGCGCGAGGATCTTGAGGAATTGCTCGGCAATCTGCTCGAAAACGCGATGAAATGGGCTAGGAGCGCGGTTCTGGTCTCGGTCGTGCCTTTGACCGGCAAGGACGATCCGGCCGGCCTGTTTGAGATCGGCATAGAGGATGATGGCCCAGGCATTCCCGAGGACAAGGCGCGCGAGGTGCTGAAGCGCGGACGGCGTCTGGACGAGACGAAGCCGGGAACAGGTCTGGGGCTGGCCATTGTCGCCGACCTCGTCAACGAGTATGGAGGCGTCCTGGCGCTCGAACGGTCCGGCATGGGCGGATTGAAGGCGGTGGTGCGATTGCGGAGCCTTCAGTGATGTTCACCAGGGCCAATCGACATAGAGGGACGGAAGATGTTATTGGCGGCATGTCGATTGGTCCCGCAGCGACCAGCGGCCAAATTTCCGACAAATATCAATACTATGGGCACGCCGACTTCTCCGATGACGCGGCCCCCGGGCTCATCCGTAACAGGCTCCAACTCAAGAAAACCGGTTGTTGGCATGAAGATTCGCGTCGCGCTTGTTTCCGCATTGGTGGCCGTTTCCGGCTGCACCACCTTGAGTGGCAAGGGGCCAACCATAGCAGTGACACCGGCCTCGACGCCTCCTTCCAGCGGCAAGGTGACCACGACGATCATTTCGGCGATGGGCGGCGGCCTCATCGGTGGGTCGATCGGCGCCGGCCTCAGCGAGGCTGAAAAGCGCAGTGCGCTCGAGGCTGAATACAAGGCGCTTGAATATACCGCCAGTGGCCAGAAGGTGGCATGGAAGGGCGCCCAGGCTTCGCGCTATGGCGAGGTGGTTCCGGCACAGCCCTATCGCGTCGGTTCGCAGGACTGCCGCCAGTACACGCAGACGGTGTTCACCGGCGGGGCCGGGGTCACGGCACGTGGAACCGCTTGCCGCAACACCGACGGCAGCTGGACGCCGCTGACCTGACCGTCTGCCGGCGGTCGGCGCCTGGCGCCGATTCCGTCAAAGCGTCGCAGGATGCATCTGTTGGCAGGGCAGGGCTCTGCCTTTATTGGAAGAACCATGCTGTTCTGGGTCATAGCCGCAATTCTCACGCTGGGTGCGAGCCTGGCGGTGCTGCTGCCGCTGACCGCCAGCTCGAAGGGCGCGTCGTCGAGCGGCGATCACGATCTCGAAGTCTATCGCGACCAGTTGTCCGAGCTCGACCGCGACGCAGCGCGTGGCTTGATCCAGCCGGCGGAAGCGACTGAGGCCCGCGCCGAGATCGCCCGCCGCATCCTTCGCATCGATAGTTCGGCCGGCACGGCATCCGTTGGCCGAGCGGCGGTCGCGGCAAGGCTGGTGGCAACCGCGGCCGTGCTGGTGGTGCCGCTGGTCAGCTGGGGCCTTTACAGTCAGCTCGGCTCACCCGATTTGCCGTCCCAACCGCTCAGCGAGCGGTTGGCCAAGAATCCGGCCGACAGTTCGGTCGACGAACTGGTGGCGCGGGCTGAAGCCCATCTTGCCGCCAATCCTTCCGATGGCAGGGGCTGGGATGTACTCGCGCCCGTCTATCTGCGCATGCAGCGCTTTTCCGACGCGGCGGCGGCCTATCGCAACGCCATCCGCCTTGACGGCGATAGCGCCGTTCGCCAGGCTGGTCTTGGCGAGGCGATCGCCGGTGCGGCGGGCGGCATTGTCTCGGCCGATGCCCAGGATGCCTTCGAGGCGGCGTTGAAACTCGACCCGGCCAATGCGAAGGCCAGCTTCTACCTGGCCATGGCACTGGCCCAGGAGGGCCGCGCCAAGGAGGCAGCCACGGCCTGGCAGGCAATGCTGGGCAAGCTGCCGCCGGATTCGCCGTGGCGCGGTGCGGTCGAGCAGGCATTGGCCAAGTCCGGCAGCCCCGAAGTTGCCTCAGGCGGGACCACGAATGGTCCCGATTCCGGCGATATCGATGCCGCATCCTCGATGTCGCCGCAGGATCGGGAAGCCATGATCAACACGATGGTCGCTGGTCTCGACGACAAACTGCGACAAAATCCGCGTGATCCGGAAGGATGGATGCGGCTCGTTCGTTCCTATGTCGTGCTGGGAAAGGCCGATCAGGCGCGCGAGGCGCTGGGTCGCGCCATTGCCGTCTTTGGAGCCGACAGTGACGAGGCGAAAAAAATCACCGCCTTTGCCGCCTCGCTTGGCCTGACGGCGACGGAGTAGAGTAAGACATGACGCGCAAGCAGAAACGATTATCGGTGATCGCGGGCGGACTGGCTTTCCTCGGTGCCGCCACCGGGCTGACCTTCTATGCGCTTGGCCAGAAGGTGTCCTATTTCTACATGCCGGCCGACCTGACCACCGCCAGCGTTCAGCCTGGCCAGCGCATCAGGCTAGGCGGACTGGTCGAAAAAGGCACGATCCAACGCGGGCAAGGCGCAAAGGTCGGCTTTTCGGTCACCGACACGCACAAATCGGTCAAGGTCATCTATACCGGCATTCTGCCCGACCTTTTCCGCGAAGAGCAGGGCGTGATCACCGAGGGCGCTTTCGGCCCGGACGGGGTCTTCGTTGCCGACAGCGTGCTCGCCAAGCATGATGAGCGCTATATGCCCAAGGAAGTGGCCGATGGCCTGAAGGCCAAGGGCGTCTGGCAGGAGAGCAAGAGTGAGTAACTCTGGCGGAAGAGCAGGAGTAAACTACGAGCGCAACCATGGTTGAAACCGGTCATTTTGCCTTGGTTCTGGCGTTTGCGCTGTCGCTGGTACAGACGATCGTGCCGCTGTTTGGTGCGCGCCTGAACAACCAGCGCCTGATGGCTGTCGGTGGTCCCGTCGCCGTAACCGGCTTTGCCCTGACGGCGCTGTCTTTCGCAGCACTTGCGAGTGCCTATGCCAGTTCCGATTTCTCGGTGGCGAGTGTTTGGGAAAACTCGCATTCGCTGCAGCCGCTGATCTACAAGATCACCGGAACCTGGGGCAATCACGAAGGCTCGATGCTGCTCTGGGTGCTGATCCTGACCTTCTTCGGTGCCCTCGTCGCCGCTTTCGGCTCCAACCTGCCGGCAACGCTGCGCGCCAATGTGCTTGCCGTGCAAGGCGCTATCGGCGCCGCCTTCTTCCTGTTCATCCTGGCGACATCCAATCCGTTCGTCCGGCTCAATCCGGCGCCGATCGAAGGCCGCGATCTCAACCCGATCCTGCAGGACCTCGGCCTCGCCATTCATCCGCCGTTTCTCTATCTCGGCTATGTCGGCTTCTCGATCTGTTTTTCCTTCTCGGTCGCCGCCCTCATCGAGGGACGCATCGACGCGTCCTGGGCTCGCTGGGTGCGGCCGTGGACGCTGGTCGCCTGGATGTTCCTGACCGGCGGCATCGCCATGGGATCATACTGGGCCTATTACGAACTCGGCTGGGGCGGGTTCTGGTTCTGGGATCCGGTCGAAAACGCCTCCTTCATGCCGTGGCTGGCGGGCACCGCACTGCTCCATTCGGCCATCGTCATGGAAAAGCGCTCGGCGCTGAAGATCTGGACGCTGCTGCTCGCCATCCTGACCTTTTCGCTGTCGCTGCTCGGCACCTTCCTCGTGCGTTCGGGCGTGTTGACCTCGGTCCACGCCTTCGCCACCGATCCGACACGCGGCGTCTTCATCCTGTGCATCCTGACGCTGTTCATCGGTGGCTCGCTGGCGCTGTTTGCGCTGCGCGCCTCCCGGCTGACGGCCGGCGGCCTGTTCCATCCGATTTCGCGCGAAGGGGCGCTTGTCCTCAACAATCTGTTCCTGACCACGGCGACCGCGACCGTGCTCGTCGGCACGCTCTATCCGCTCGCTGTCGAGGCCTTTTCAGCGGACAAGATCTCGGTCGGCGCGCCGTTCTTCAATCTCACCTTCGGACCGTTGATGGTGCCGCTGTTGCTGGTGGTTCCGTTCGGGCCGCTGCTGGCCTGGAAGCGCGGCGATGTCTTCGCCGTCGCGCAGCGCCTGATGGTGGCGTTTGCCGCAGCCCTTCTGGCAACGCTTGTCACAGCTTTGTTCATCGACGGTGCCTCGGTGTTTGCAGCCCTGGGCGTTGGCCTTGCCGTCTGGCTGATCCTTGGCGCGCTCACCGATCTTGCCGTCAAATCCGGCTTTGGCAATGTTGCCGCGGGGATCATGGTCAGGCGCTTGCTCGGCTTGCCGCGCTCGGTCTTCGGCACCGCCTTCGCTCATCTTGGTCTTGGCCTGACCACGCTCGGCATCGTCGGCACGCTTTGCTTCGGGACCGAAAAGATCCTATCGATGCATGCCGGCGAGACCGTCGAACTCTCCGGCCATAAGGTGCGTTTCGTCGGGCTTTATCCAGCCCAGGGGCCGAACTACAGCGAGGATCGCGGCCGCTTCGAACTGATCGGCGTCAGCGGCAGTCCTGTCGGCGAAATCAGCTCCGCCAAGCGGTTTTATCCGGTGCGGCAGATGACGACGACGGAATCCGGCATCAGGACGATCGGCCTCTCCCAGCTCTATATCTCGCTCGGCGACGAGGGCAATGACGGTTCCGTCGTGGTGCGTCTGTGGTGGAAGCCGCTGGTGACGTTGATCTGGGGCGGCGGCCTGGTGATGATGGCGGGCGCGGCGATGTCGCTGATGGACAGGCGCCTGCGCGTCGGTGCGCCGTCGCGGCGGCGCAAGCAGGCGAGCGCGGTGCCGTCCGCGGGCCTGCCATGAGTGCACGGCTTTCGCTGACCTCCATTGTCCTGTTGCTGGCGCTGTTTTTTGCCGGCGCGGCAATGGCGGTGAAGCCTGACGAGATGCTGCCCAATCCGGCGCTCGAGGCACGAGCGCGGGCGCTGTCGGAGGGTCTGCGCTGCATGGTCTGCCAGAACCAGTCGATCGACGAATCCGACGCCGACCTTGCCCGTGACCTGCGCATCCTCGTGCGCCAGCGCCTCGTCGCCGGCGATACCGACCAGCAGGTGATGGATTACGTCGTCTCCCGCTATGGCGAGTTCGTGCTGCTGAAGCCGCGTTTCGATCTGCGCAATGCGTTGCTGTGGGGCACGCCTGTCCTGCTGTTGCTGGTAGGAGGCGTCTTCATTGTGCTGATCACGCGATCGCGCCGCACGCTGGCGACAAAATCCCTGTCCGCCGAAGAGCAGGCATCGTTGGACGCCATATTGCGCCGCGACTGACGCTGCGGTCGCTGCCAAACATTACCAAAGTTTCATGTGTCGGAAATGGCGCTGTAATGTGCGCCTGTCTAATTCTCTCTTCCCGAGGATGCCGATCACGCAGCGTCCATTTGAAAGAGGATACGAGAATGAATATTGCCCCCAATTCATATTCCGTCACCCGTAAGCGTCTGCTGGCTGCCGTCGCTTCTATCGCCGTGGTCGGTGCGATTGGCGTCGGCGCGCTGACCAGCGGAACCAGCCCTGTTCTGGCCGACGCCGTGCGCGTCGAGGCGCCGCAGGTGCCAGGCTTCGCCGATGTCGTCGAGCGCGTTTCTCCCGCCGTCGTCAGCGTCAAGGTCAAAGCAAAGATCAGCCCGGCGGCCGATGACGGCTCTGACCAGTCCGACGATCCGGATGGCATGAACAACATGCCCGACAACCCGCAGCTGCGCCGCTTCTTCAAGGAATTCCGCGGCTTTGGCGATCAGGATGGCCAAGGCGGCAACAGGCGCTTCAGCCACCGTGATCACAACAACGACCAGCCGCGGCCGGTTGCGCAGGGGTCCGGCTTCTTCATCTCCGATGACGGCTATCTCGTCACCAACAACCACGTCGTTTCGGAAGGCTCGGCCTTCACCGTGGTGATGAATGACGGCAAGGAACTCGACGCCAAGCTGATCGGCACCGATCCGCGCACCGATCTTGCCGTGCTCAAGGTCGACGGTGTCGGCAAGTTCACCTATGTCGACTTCGCCGACGATTCCAAGGTTCGTGTCGGCGACTGGGTGGTGGCCGTCGGCAATCCGTTCGGCCTCGGCGGCACAGTCACCGCCGGCATCGTCTCGGCCCGCGGCCGCGACATCGGCGCCGGCCCCTATGACGACTTCATCCAGATCGACGCCTCGGTCAACCGCGGCAATTCGGGTGGCCCGACCTTCAACCTCAACGGTCAGGTCGTCGGCATCAACACCGCGATCTTCTCGCCGTCCGGCGGCAGCGTCGGCATCGCCTTCGACATTCCCGCCTCGACCGCCAAGCAGGTCGTTCAGGACCTTATGAAGAGCGGTTCCGTACAGCGTGGTTGGCTCGGTGTCGAAATCCAACCGGTCACTCCCGACATCGCCGAATCGCTCGGCCTGAAGTCCAACAACGGCGCGCTGGTTTCCAGCGCCCAGGACAACGGTCCCGGCAAGAAGGCCGGGATCACGGCCGGTGACGTAATCACCCAGGTCGACGGCAAGGACGTTGCTTCGCCGAAGGAACTGGCGCGTCTGATCGGTGCCTTTTCGCCGGGCAAATCGGTCGACGTCACGGTGTGGCGCGACGGCAAGAGCCAGGCAGTCAAGGTCGATCTCGGCACGCTGCCCACCAGCGACAAGCAGGCATCTGCCGACCAGCCGCAGCCGCCTGCTCCGGCCAGGCCCGACACTCTGGCCGATCTCGGCCTGACCGTCACCAAGTCCGAAAACGGCAAGGGACTGGTGGTCACCGACGTCGATCCCGACAGCGATGCCGCAGATCGCGGCATCCAGCCGGGCGACGTCATCACATCAGTCAATTCGACCGAAGTGAACGGCACCGACGACGTCACCAAGGCGATGACCGACGCGGTCAAATCCGGCCGCAAGGCAGTGCTGATGCAGATTACCCGCGACGACACCAATCGTTTCGTCGCGCTGCCCGTCGCCAAGGGCTGAAGCTGCTCGACTTTTCCAGTGCGGCCGTTTCAAACACCCCCGAGCCGCCGCACGGGAAAGCATGGAGGAGCGTGCGTTAGTCAGTCATCGTGCTCTCCCCCGGCGGCAGCGGGCCTCCCATCGCCCGCTGCCGCACTATCCCTGGATTTCGTCGGAAAGCTCCGGCATTTCGTCAGAAAGCCTGGAGTGTCGTCTGAAAGCTTTCAGCGGTCTTCGCGCAACGACATCGGAGACAAGGACTTTATCGCGCACGGCTTCGGATCTTGATCGCGATGCGCTTTGGCAAAGGCCACAATGCAGATGTCTGCCACTCAACGTTCCGGCGAAATCGCGTATAACAGTCCTATGAAGATTCTCGTCATAGAAGACGATCGCGAGGCCGCGGATTACTTGCAGAAAGCCTTTACCGAGGCCGGTCACACCGCGCATGTCGCCGGTGATGGCGAAACCGGCTTCGCGCTCGCCGACGCCGGCGACTACGACGTGATGGTCATCGACAGGATGATGCCGCGCCGCGACGGCCTATCGGTTATTGCCGGTCTCAGGTCCAGGGGCAACACGACGCCGGTGCTGATCCTGTCGGCGCTCGGCGAGGTTGATGACCGGGTCACCGGCCTGCGCGCCGGCGGCGACGATTACCTGACCAAGCCCTATGCTTTTTCCGAGCTTCTGGCCCGCGTCGAGGTGCTGAACCGCCGCGCCAGCGCCAAGGAAGCCGAAACCGTCTACCGCGTCGGCGATCTCGAACTCGACAGGCTGTCGCATTCGGTCCGCCGCGCGGCGCGCGAGATCACATTGCAGCCGCGTGAATTCCGCTTGCTCGAATATTTGATGCGGCATGCCGGGCAGGTGGTGACGCGCACCATGCTGCTCGAAAATGTCTGGGACTACCATTTCGATCCGCAGACCAATGTCATCGACGTCCATGTCTCGCGGCTGCGCGGCAAGATCGAGAAGGGCTTCGACAAGCCCATCCTGCATACGGTTCGCGGCGCCGGCTATATGCTGAAGAGCAGCTAGCGGCAGCATGGCTCTTTCCGTGCCAGCCATCATGAAGACGACGGCAGCGCGGCTTTCGGCGCTCTACCTCTTGCTCTTCGCGCTCTGCGCGGTGGCGCTCGTCTTCTACATGACCTCCCTTTCGGCGCGCATGCTGACGGCGCAGACCCAGGACACCATCAATGACGAGGTGCTCGGTCTGGCTCGCGCCTATCAACGTGGCGGCCTGCCGGTGTTGGTCCGTGTGGTCGAGGCGCGCTCGCGCCAGCCCGGCGCAAACCTCTATCTGATCGCCGACGCCAACGGCCAGATTCTGACCGGCAATGTGCAGAGCCTTGAACCGGGCGTTCTCGAAACCGAAGGTTGGACCAGCAGTCCGTTCTCCTACCAGCGCTTTGGCGAAGGAGAGCTCGAACGTCTGCGCAATCTGCCCGCCGAGCAGGGTACCAACCAAACCGAGCAGAACGACGCGCAGGCGCAGGGCGAAACGGGCCACAACGCCATTGCGCTGGTGCTGCGGCTGCCGAACCAGATGATCATGCTGGTTGGTCGCGACCTTGGCGAGCCGGAGCGATTTCGCGCCGTCATTCGCCGCGCGCTGATGCTGGCGCTCGGCATGATGGGGCTTGGCGGGCTGCTGATCTGGTTCTTCGTCGGCCGCGCGGCGCTGAAGCGCATCGACAGTGTGTCGGAGGCCAGCCGCCGCATCATGGGTGGCGACCTGTCCGGCCGGCTCCCGGTGACCGGGACCGGCGACGAGTTCGACCGGCTTTCCGAAAACCTCAATGTGATGCTGGCCAGGATCGCCACGCTCAACGAAGGCTTGAAGCAGGTTTCCGACAACATCGCGCATGATCTGAAGACGCCGCTGACGCGGCTGCGCAACCGGGCAGAAGCGGCGCTTTCGGGCAAGCACAAGACTGCCGACTACCGCCAGGCGCTGGAAGGCACCATTGCCGAATCCGACCAGCTGATAAAAACCTTCAATGCCATCCTGATGATCTCTAGGCTGGAGGCAGGCTACTCCTCGGAAAACACCAACCGAGTCGATCTGGCGGAAGCCGTGCGCGATGTCGTCGAACTCTATGAGCCGGTGGCGGAGGAGGCAGGCGTGTCGCTGGAGGCCGACGTGCGGGAGGCGACCTTCGTCAACGGCAACCGCGAACTGATCGGCCAGGCGTTGTCGAACATCGTCGACAACGCCATCAAATATTCGACCGACGCCGCCGCTCAGCCGGCCGTGCGTGTAGCCCTTGAGCGAACCGGCACGGATGTTCGGCTGTCGGTCGTCGACAATGGCCACGGCATCCCCGACGACAGCGACCGCGCCCGCGCGACGGAACGTTTCGTGCGGCTGGAAAAGAGCCGTTCGCAGCCGGGTTCCGGCCTCGGCCTCAGCCTCGCCAAGGCCGTCATGACATTCCACAATGGCCGGCTTGATCTCTTGCCTGGCAATCCCGGACTATCCGTGATCATGAGTTTCCCGGCACGGGAGGATCACTGATGAGCACGGCTGCGAGGGCGACGGATTGGCTGTTGAAGCCGGCGACCAGCCTGGCTCCGCTGGACGAGGACCGTTCGCGGCAGGAACTGGCCGAGATCGCTTCCGCCGCCCGCGAAGAAGGGCTGACGCGGCTGGCCAAGTTCTTGGCCGGCAAAGGGGAGGGCCAGGATTTCCTCGCAGCTGTCTTCGATCTGTCGCCCTTCCTGCGCGACACGGCGCGTCGCCGGCCGCAGATCCTCGACGGGCTATTCGAGCAGGCGGTCGAGGATCGGCTGAAGGCGATCGGTGCTGCCATCGACCAGGCGCATTTGGCCGAGTCGGTCTCGGAATCCGGCCTGATGATGGAACTGCGTCAATGGAAGGCCGAGGCGCATTTCTTGATCGCGCTGGCCGATCTTGCCGGTGAAGCCGAAACGGCGCTGACGGTGCAGCGGCTGAGCGACCTTGCCGATGCTTGCACCCGTGCGGCCGTCGACTTCCTGCTGCGCGACGCGCATGGCCAGGGCAAGCTCAAACTGCCGGATCTCGACAGCCCATCGAAGAAATCGGGCTGGATCCTGCTCGGCATGGGCAAGCTTGGTGCGCACGAGCTGAATTTCTCCTCCGACATCGATCTCGTGGTTTTCTTCGATCCGGAAGCGCCAGCCGTGATCGATCCGCTCGACGCCACCGAATTGTTTTCCCGCCTGACGCGCCGCCTGGTGCGTATCCTGCAGGATCGCACCGAGCACGGATATGTTTTCCGCACCGACCTGAGGCTGCGCCCCGATCCGGGTTCAACCCCGCTGGCGATCCCAGTCGAGGCCGCGCTACGCTACTACGAGGCGCGTGGCCAGAACTGGGAGCGCGCCGCCATGATCAAGGCACGCCCGGTGGCCGGCGACCTGGCCGCTGGTGCGGCCTTCCTCAAGGAGCTGCAGCCCTATATCTGGCGCAAATACATGGACTATGCAGCGATCGCCGACGTCCATTCGATCAAGCGCCAGATCCACGCCCACAAGGGCCATGGCGAGATCGCCGTGAAGGGCCACAACGTCAAGCTCGGGCGCGGCGGCATCCGCGAGATCGAGTTCTTCGTTCAGACCCAGCAGCTCATCGCCGGAGGACGCTTCCCGGAATTGCGTGGCCGTGAGACCGTGCCGATGCTCGGCCAGCTTGCGGCACGCGGCTGGATCACCGCCGATGCGCGCGACGCGCTGGCTCGTCAATACTGGTTCCTGCGCCGCGTCGAACATGCCGTGCAGATGGTTGCCGACGAGCAGACCCACACGCTGCCGGAAGACGATGAGGGGCTGGAGCGCATCGCGCGCATGCTAAGCTTTGCCGATGCTTCTGCCTTTGCCATGGCGTTCCGCACCTCGCTGCAACAGGTCGAACGCCACTACGCAGCACTTTTCGAAACCGCGCCGGAGCTTTCGACCGGCATCGGCAATCTGGTCTTCACCGGCGATGTCGACGATCCCGATACGTTACAGACCTTGCATGGCCTCGGCTTTCACAGGCCGAGCGACATCTGCCGCGTCATTCGCGGCTGGCATTTCGGCCGCTATCGCGTCACCCAGTCGGCGGAGGCCCGCGAGCGGCTGACGGAACTGACGCCGGCGCTGCTGCGCTCCTTCGGCCAGACGCGCCGGGCGGACGAAGCCCTGATGCGCTTCGACGAGTTTCTCGCCGGCCTGCCCGCCGGCATCCAACTGTTTTCCTTGCTGCAGTCCAATCCGGCCCTGCTGAAGCTTCTGGCGACGATCATGGGTGCGGCACCCCGGCTGGCGGCGATCATCACACGCCGCCCGCATGTCTTCGACGGCTTGCTGGACCCGGCCTTGCTGACCGAATTGCCGGACCGCGCCTATCTGTCGGCGCGGCTTTCAGCCTTTGTCGACGGCGATCGGCTCTATGAGGACGTGCTCGACCGACTGCGCATTTTTGCCTCCGAGCAGAAATTCCTGATCGGCGTGCGGCTGCTGGCCGGCTCGATCGATCCGGCGCGGGCCGGCCGCGCCTTTTCCGATCTGGCGGATCTCACCATCGAGGCGGCGTTGCAGGCGGTGACGGCCGAATTCGCGGCCCGTCACGGCACGATTGCCGGCGGCGTGGTTTCGCTGCTCGGCATGGGCAAGCTCGGCAGCCGCGAGCTGACCGCCGGATCGGATGTCGACCTGATCCTGCTCTACGATCACGCGCCGGATGCGGAAGAGTCCGATGGCGACAAGCCGCTGGCGCCTTCGCATTACTACACCCGCATGACGCAGCGGCTGATCGCGGCCGTGTCCGCGCCGACGGCGGAGGGGGTGCTCTACGAACTCGACCTGCGCTTGCGGCCATCCGGCAACAAGGGGCCGGTGGCCACCCATATCGATGCCTTCAAGAAATACCAGCGCCAGGAAGCCTGGACGTGGGAGCACATGGCGCTGTCGCGGGCGCGCGCCATAGCCGGCGACGCCAACCTGTGCAGCGAGGTCGAGGCGGAAGTGGCGGCGGTGCTCGGCCAGCCGCGCGACGCGGCAAAGGTGATGGCCGAGGCCTCGGACATGCGCGCCATGATCGAAAAGGAAAAGCCGTCGCGCGATCTCTGGGATATCAAGCTGATCCCCGGCGGCCTGATCGATCTCGAATTCATCGCTCAGGTGGCTGTCATCACCGGGCAGGTCGAGGCCGGGCCGCGTGCCCTGGCCGTGCCACGTGCCCCGGCCGTGCCAATTGCTCGTGCCACCGGTACGGCCGAGATCCTGTCGCGCCTGGCGCCGGGCTTTGCCGATGCAGGGATAAGGCAGGACCTTTGCGATGCTTATGCGCTTTATCTGGCACTGACCCAGATGACGCGGCTGTGCCTCACCGGAGCCTTTGAGCGCGACGACGTTCCGCCGGGGCTTTCGGATCTGCTTCTGGCGGTGACCGACCTGCCGGATTTCGGTGTGCTGGAAGCGCACCTCAAAGAGACGTCGCAAAAGGTCAGGAAAGACTTCGACCTTCTGCTTCGTACGGGATGACCGCGACGAGCGGCTATCTCGGCTAGAGCATCGGACCCAAAAGTGGAAACCGGTTTTCGGAAAATCCGATGTTCAAACAAAGAGACAGAGCGGCAACAGGATCGAAGATCCGCCGCTCTGGCATCGGGGGTGACGATGCAACAGGAGAAGACCATGAGAAAGTCAACCAAACTTGCCCTTGCCTTCGTAGCCTTGGCCGGCGCCGTCGGCACCACGGCCTATGCCGAAAACAATGCCAGCGCAAAAATACGTGAGGGCACGATGGTGCGCCTCAACAAGGCGATGAAGGATTCGAACGGCACCATCACCTTCGACCAGTTCTCCGACGCCATGAACGCACGGCTGAAGAAGCTCGTCGCCGACAATGGCGGCAAGCTGACTGTCGCCCAGCTTGCCGACGCGCTGGAGAAGGCGCGCTTCGAGCAGATGGCCAGACGCATTATCGCCCGCTACGACACCAAGGGCGACGGCACGCTGACGTCAGACGACATCACCAGTCGGGAGAAGAAAGTCTTTGCCATGCTCGACAGGAACAATGACGGCAAGGTCGAGAAGAGCGAACTGCCCAAAGGCGGCCGCTTTGATCGCCACCGTCAATGGGGCGGCGACGGCAACGACGGCAGTATGCAGTGAGGCTGCAGGCTCCGGCGGCGTCAGCCGGAGCCTGTTTGCTAGGCAGCGACCTTGATGGCTGGCGCGGCTTTCTTCACCGGAATGCGCACCGACACGATCGTGCCGACGCCTTCGGTCGAACGGATTTTCAGCGCGCCGCCCTGGAGCTCGGCCAGCGAGCGTGAGATGGCAAGGCCAAGGCCGGATCCGGCATGGCTCTTGGAGAACTGGTTTTGCACCTGTTCGAAAGGCCGGCCGAGCTTGCCGAGCGCGTCTTTCGGTATGCCGCAGCCATTGTCCTCGATCGTCAGCACCAGCGCGGCGGACGTGTTGCGGGCTCTGACCGATATGCGGCCACCCTGGCCGGTGAATTTCACCGCATTGGACAAAAGGTTGATGACGATCTGCTTGATCGCACGGCGATCGGCGACCAGCGTCAACGCGTCGGCGATGCGTGTTTCCACGGTGATCGCCTTTTGCGCCGCCTGCAGCGAGACGACGCGAACGGTCTCGCTGATCAGCGGGCCGAGGTCGATCTCTTCCCGGTCCAGCGAGAACTGGCCGGCCTCGATCTTCGACATGTCGAGAATGTCGTTGATGACCCCCAGCAGATATTTGCCGCTGCTGTTGATGTCGGTGGCGTACTCCTCGTAGCGCTCCGACCCGAGCGGACCGAACAGGCCCTGTTCCATCAGTTCGGAGAAGCCGATGATGGCGTTCAGCGGCGTGCGCAACTCATGCGACATGTTGGCCAGAAATTCGGATTTGGCCCGGTTCGCCGCTTCGGCGCGCTCGGTTTCCTTCATGTATTTGCGGTTGAGGTCGACCAGTTCGCGCGAGCGCTCCTCTTCGGCCCGGCGGGCGAGACTGAGATCATGGATCGTCGCCATAAGCCGGCGTTCGCTGTCGACCAGCTTCTCCTGGTGCAGCTTGATCTGGGTAATGTCGGATCCAACCGAAACGATGCCACCGTCCCGGGTCGTCAGTTCGTTGACCTGCAGCCAGCGGCCATCGGCCAGCTGCCGCTCGAAGGTGGCGCCACCTTGCAGTCCGCTGGTGTTGGCAAGCCGCCGCTCGGAAGCAAAGGCTTGCATGCGTTCTTCAAGAGCCGCGCGTGTGACGCCCGGCATCACGTCGCGGTCCGAAAGCCCATTGTCCTGCTGGTACTTGGAATTGCACATGATCAGGCGCTGCGCCGAGTCCCACAGCACGAAGGATTCGTTGATGTTCTCGATCGCGGTCCTGAGGCGAAGGTCGGCCGCCTCGGAACGCAGCGCCAGATGACGCTGTTCGGTGACGTCGACGGCGATGCCGATCAGCTGGATCTCCGGCGCTTCCGGATCGATGACCTGCGCCCGTGCGCGCATCCAGACCCATTGGCCGTCGGCATGCCGCATCCGGAACACCTGGTCGATGTGGTCGATCTCGCGTGCGACGATTCTGTTGGCAAGCTCGAACAGGTCGCCGTCCTCGGGATGGATGATCTGATCGACCTCGCCGAAGGACAGCATCGTGTCGCAGGGCTTGTAGCCGAGCATATCGTACATCGAGCGCGACCAGTACATCTTGCCGCGCACCATGTCCCAGTCCCACAGGCCGCAGCGGCCGCGAACCAGTGCCATGTCGATGCGCTGATGCGCTTCGAGGTAGATGCGGTCAGCCGCCTGTGCGCGCGCTGCCTGGCCGAAATAGGCGTAGAGGATGATAATCAGTACGCCGGCCGTCAGCACGAACAGGGTGACGTTCATCGAAACCGTCTTGCGCCAGGCATCGAAAACCGCGTCCTGCGGCACCAGCGCCGCCGATGCGCCCTTTCCACCATTCGCCAGGCTGACCGCCGCATACCAGTCCCGTCCGTCGATGTTGACTTCCATGACGCCGGCACGATCGCCGAACATGAACAAGGGCTGGCCGCCCTCGACGAGGCCGTCGAGCGAATGGCCCTGCCATGGCATCGAGCGCGGTGTCACCGCGACTATTCTGAAAGCACTGTCGGTGATGACGAGCACATGGCTGCGGCCCATCGCGCCCTGACGGCTGGTGGTCTCCAGCAGATCCTGGATGGCGCCGGGCACCGTGTCCGAAGTGGTGGCGAGCGAACTGGCCAGCTGGCCGGCCGCCAGCGTCAGGATTGCCTTGGCATTGCGTTCGACATCGTCGCGCTCGTTCATCAGCGACAGCACGCGCAGCGCCGCGATGACGATCAGGAAAGTAATGATGAGGACGGGTATCGATCGGCGCAACAGCGGCTCGGCGGCCAGCAGCCGCCGGTAGGCCGGTTCGGCGATGAGCCGCGTATTCCCGGCAAGGCCGTCGCTTCGCGTCTCGCGATGCGCAAAAGCCGTCCCTCCGGGCGCGCCCCACGCGTCCGCCTTCGCCATAAATGGCACTCCCCGAATTTGCCTATGCTGCTTGGTGATCCGGCAAACGCCGCACATCCGAATCGTCAGTAAAGAATCAAAGGTGATTCGCCTTGTCCAGTGGTCCGGCGAAAAAAGATTAAAAATCGACTAAAATAATGCCGAAACGGCCCAATGCCTTCTGGCGCGCGACCGTCTCTCTGGGTTGCTTGACAAGTTGTAGTTTATAAACTACATTTCCCTATGATCGATCTGAAGCAGACCGAAACGTTCCGAAAGTGGTGGACGCGGCTAAGGGATGAGCGCGCCCGAGGTGCGATCTTTGCTCGGCTTGACCGTCTTGCCTATGGGCACCCGGGAGATGTCGAGCCCGTGGGGGAAGGGATAAGCGAGTTGTGCATCCACTACGGCCCCGGCTACCGCGTCTATTTTCAGAAGCGGGGGAGCACGATCATCGTCCTCCTGTGCGGCGGCGATAAAGGCACCCAGAAGAAGGACATCGCGACGGCGAAACGTCTGGCAAAAGAATGGAGTGAATGACATGGCTGAAAAACTGACAACCTTTGATCCGGCCGAAGGCTTGACCTCCGACGAGGCGATTGCGGCATTCATGGCGGAAGCATTTGCTTCCGAAGATTCCGGCTATATCGCGCATGCGCTGGGGGTCGTAGCCCGCGCCAAAGGCATGGCCCAGATAGCGAGCCAGACGGGACTTTCGCGTGAACAGCTTTATCGCTCGTTCAGTGAGAACGGCAATCCAACCCTGAAAACGACGATTGCCGTGATGAAGGCGCTTGGGATCGAGTTGACCGCAAAGCCCCAATCCCATCAGCCGGGACTGGTTTAACGGGTGCTTGAAGAGATTGCGCATTCACGCCAGTGTGCGCTCGACGATATCCCTCAGATCAGCCGACAGGTTTTCGGCGTTGGCGATAGAAAGCAGCGCTTCCCGGGCCTTGGCCTGCCGCAGAGGTTCCAGCGAACGCCACGATCTGAGCGCCGTCGCCAACCTTGCCGCCACTTGCGGGTTGCGCTTTTCGACCTCGAGCACCGTTTGCGAAAAGAACCGGTAGCCTTCGCCGTCAGCACGATGGAAGCCGGTCTGGTTGGCGCTGGAGAAGGTGCCGATCAACGAGCGCACCCGGTTTGGGTTGCCCACCGAGAAGGCCGGATGACTGGTCAGGGCCCGCACAGTGTCGACGGTCTGCGGTCCTGGAACGCTGGCCTGGATCTGGAACCATTTGTCCATGACCAGCGGGTCGGAGCCATAAATCGTCTCGAAAGCCGCCAGCGCCTCGATCGCCTCGGGCGAACCGTGGTGACGATGCGCGAGCACGGCAAGCGCTGCCGCGCGGTCGGTCATGTTGGTCGCGGACTGGAAATGCCCGGCGGCGAGTGCTGCTCCACCCGGCTGCAGCGATAGATAATCGAGCAGGGTGTTGCGCAAGGCGCGTCGTCCGGCGCTTGCCGCGTCGGGGCTGAACGCCGCCTTGTCGGCGAGGCTGAGGTAGAGGACCGAAAAAGCGTCCCGGTTGGCGGTACCGATTGCCAGCGCCAGCGTCTGGCGAGCCGCATAGATGGCATCGGGGTCGATATTCCTGCCGATGTCGCGGGCAATGTCGGCTTCGCCCGGCAATGCCAGCGCCAGTGCACGATAGGCAGGCTCCAGCGTCTCGTCGCCGGCGATGCTGCCGGCGAGCTCGGTCAGCCGCGATGCAAAGGCCGGCTGCTTGCCGCCGAGGATCTCGCGGAAGGCAGCAATCAGGGCATCGGTCAGCAATGTGTTGAAGGCCTGCCAGCGCGAGAAGGCGTCGCTGTCATGGCGGGCGAGGAAGAACTGGTCGTCGGCTTTCTGCTCGACCGAAAGCGTCACCGGCGCCGAAAAGCCGCGGTTGAGCGACACGGCCGGGCGCTCGGCGACGCCTGAAAACCGCACCATGTGGCGGCGCTTGCGGACATGGATGACGCCGTCCTCGACGCTGGCGCCCTCGACGCCGCTATATTCCACGGCCTTGCCGCCGGCGCCGATCAGGCCGAAGGCGAGCGGGATGTGCATCAGCCGCTTGCGGCTTTCGGAGGGTGTCGGCGGCACCGACTGCTCGATTTCGAGCGTGAATTCTTGCGCGGCCGGATTGTGGGTCGAACTGATTGTCAAATTGGGGGTGCCCGCCTGATGATACCAGAGCGCGAACTGCGACAGGTCGCGGCCGGACGCATCCTCGAACACCTTGATGAAATCCTCGATCGTCGCCGCGTCACCGTCGTGCCGCTCGAAATAGAGGTCCATGCCTGCGCGAAAGACGTCGGGCCCGAGAATCGTGCGGATCATGCGCACCACTTCGGAGCCCTTCTCGTAGACCGTCGCCGTGTAGAAATTGTTGATCTCGCGGTAGCGGTGCGGCCGTACCGGATGCGCCAGCGGGCCCTGGTCCTCGGGAAACTGGTGGGCGCGCAAGGTGCGCACTTCGGCGATCCGCTTGACCGCTCGCGAGCGCTGGTCGGCGGAGAATTCGTGGTCGCGGAAGACCGTCAGGCCTTCCTTCAGGCAGAGCTGGAACCAGTCGCGGCAAGTGATTCTGTTGCCTGTCCAATTGTGGAAATACTCGTGCGCAATGATTGCCTCGATATTGGCGAAATCAGCGTCCGTCGCGGTCTCGTGATCGGCCAGCACATATTTGTCGTTGAAGATGTTAAGGCCCTTGTTCTCCATCGCGCCCATGTTGAAGTCGGACACGGCGACGATGTTGAAGACGTCGAGATCGTATTCCCGGCCGAACGCTTCCTCGTCCCATTTCATCGACCGCTTCAGGGCGTTCATCGCGTAGCCGGCCAGCTTCTCCTTGCCGGGCTCGACATAGATGCCGAGCTCGACCGTGCGGCCGGACAGGGTGACGAAACTGTCGGCGAGCTGGCCGAGATGGCCAGCCACCAGCGCGAACAGGTAGGACGGCTTGGGGAAGGGGTCGTGCCATCTGGCATAGTGCCAGCCGTCGCCCAGATCGCCTCTGTCGAGCGGGTTGCCGTTGGACAGAAGCAGCGGCGCCTCGTCACGCAGCGCTTCGATCCGCACCGTGTAGACGGACAGGATGTCGGGCCGATCGAGGAAATAGGTGATGCGGCGAAAGCCTTCGGCCTCGCACTGCGTGCAGTAGACATTGCTCGAGCGGTAGAGGCCCATCAGGGCTTCGTTGCCCGCCGGCGCCAGCTCGGTCTCGATCAACAACTGGAAGCGATTTGCGGCCGGCGGCTTGAGGATGGTCAGCTGGTCTGGGCTCGCCAGCAGATCCGCCGGTTTCACCTTCTTGCCGTCGATCTCGATGCGCTTGAGCGTCAGGCCGTCACCGTCGAGCACCAATGGTGCCGACGCGGATACGCCGTCACGTCGCTCGACGGTAAGGAAGGCGGTGACGCGCGTTGCGTCTGGCGAAAGGCGGAAGGTGAGGTTGGTTTGCGGAATGAGGTAGTCGTTGGGGCGATAGTCTTCGAGCTTGAAGACCTGGCCGGTGTCCGTGCGCATTCCGTGGGTTTTCCTGTCGATTGCGTTGGTGGCGGATTGTGTCCGCTGGTCCAAGAAATTTGAAGTCCGCGCTCTTTACACGAAACGGCCCCTCGACAAAACTAAGGCAATGCCTATTTCAGGCGTTCCTTCTCCCGGCATCATCACGAGGCATCCATGACCGTCGTCACACCGAAATTCGGCATGGGCGCATCCGTGCTGCGGCGCGAGGATGCTGCCTTCATCCAGGGGCAGGGCCGCTATACCGACGACATCCAGCCGGCTGGCGTGCTGCACGGCTATGTCCTGCGCTCGCCGGTCGCCAAGGCCAGCTTCACCATCGGTTCGACCGAGGCGGCGAAGGCGGCACCAGGCGTCCAGCTGGTGCTGACCGGCAAGGACCTTGCCCATCTCGGCGATCTCAAATCCGGCGTCATGCAGGAACAGCCGGACGGCACCAAGGCGCCGACGCGCGACATCCCCATCCTGTGCCGCGACCGGGTCCACTATGTCGGCGATGCCGTTGCCTTCGTCGTCGCCGACAGCCGTGCCTTGGCGCAGGATGCCGCTGAACTGATCGACGTCGACTATGACAGCGAAGATGCGGCCTCTGGTACGGCAACGGCACTTGCCGAAGGCACGCCGCTGGTCTGGCCGGAACTCGGTTCCAACCGCGCCTTCAGCTACCACATGGGCGACAAGAAGAAGACCAACGCGGCTTTCGCCAAAGCCGCCCATGTCACCCGCATCGACTTCGTCAACAACCGGCTGGTGTGCAACTACATGGAACCGCGGTCCGCGATCGGCGAGTGGAACGTAGAGGAGAACCGCTTCGTGCTGACCACGGGGTCGCAGGGCGTGCATTCCATGCAGTACATCCTGGCCGGCCTGTTCAAGATCAAGAAGGCTCAGCTGCGCGTCATCACGCCCGATGTCGGCGGCGGTTTCGGGCCGAAAAGTTTCGTCTACCGCGAGTATCCGCTGGTGCTGGAGGCGGCAAAGCGGCTTGGCCGCCCGGTCAAATGGGCGGGCGATCGCACCGAACACTTCCTCACCGATGCGCAAGGGCGCGACAATTTCGTGACGGCCGAGATGGCGCTGGACAAGGACGGCCGCTTCCTTGGCATGAAGGTGGATCTGCTCGCCAACATCGGCGCCTATATCTCGCAATACGGTCCCTTTATCCCCTATATCGGCGTCACCATGTCGACCGGCGTCTATGACATCCAGGCGCTCGACGTCTCAGTCACCGGCCTCTACACCAACACCTGCCCGGTCGATGCCTATCGCGGCGCCGGCCGGCCGGAAGCAGCGTTCCTGCTGGAAAAGCTTGTCGATGCCTGTGCCCATGATCTCAGCCTGCCTGTCGAGGAGATCCGGCGCCGCAACTTCATCCGGCCTGAGCAGTTTCCCTACCGCACCCAAACCGGCCGCCTCTACGACACCGGTGAATTCGAAGGCCATATGGAGCGTGCCATCGAACGCTCCGAATGGAAAGCGTTCCCGGCGCGGCTGGCGCAGTCGAAAGCCGGCGGCAAGATCCGAGGCCTCGGCATGGCGACCTATATCGAGGCTTGCGCTTTTCCCGGGTCGGAACCGGCCTTTGTCGAACTCAATGGCGACGGCACGGTGACGCTGAAGATCGGCACCCAGACCAACGGGCAGGGGCACGCCACCGCCTATGCGCAGTTCCTGTCGGAAAAGCTCAACCTCGACATCGACAAGATCCATGTCCGCCAGGGCGATACGGACGAGCTGAAGGCCGGCGGCGGCACCGGAGGTTCGCGCTCCATTCCGCTGGGGGGTGTATCAGCTTCCCGCGCGGGCGAGGATCTGGCCCACAAGATCAAGCGCATCGCTGCCGATGAGCTGGAAGCCTCGGCCGGCGACATCGAGCTGTCTGATGGCGCTGCCCGCATCGTCGGCACCGATCGCTCGATCGATTTTTCCACCATCGCCAAGGCCGCCAAGACGCCGGATGATCTCAAAGGGTTCGGCGAGTTCGTGCAGGACGAGTGCACCTACCCGAACGGCACCCATATCTGCGAGGTCGAGATCGACCCCGACACCGGCGCCACCGAGATCGTCCGCTACACCATCGTCGACGATTTTGGCGTCACCGTGAACCCGATCCTGCTTGCCGGCCAGGTGCACGGCGGCGTCGTGCAAGGCATCGGCCAGGCACTGATCGAAGACACGATCTATAGCGAGGACGGACAGCTTTTGACGGCGAGCTACATGGACTACGCCATGCCGCGCGCCGACAATTTCCCGTTCTTCCATTTCGAGACCCGCAACGTGCCTTCGACAACAAATGCGCTCGGCATCAAGGGGGCAGGCGAGGCCGGCACCATCGGCTCGACCCCGGCCGCACTCAACGCGGTCACCGACGCGCTCTGGCGCGCGTATGGCGTCAGGCACATCGACATGCCGGCGACGCCTGCGCGCATCTGGGCAACGATCCGGGAAGCTATGGGAGCGTGACAGCCAGCCCCGGCAACCCATCATCCACAGCCAGCGATCATGCTGGCGGGCACAATACGCTCACCGGCATCATGCTCAAAATCGTGTCGGTGGCGGTCTTCGTTGGCATGCAGACCTGCATCAAAGCCGCGGGCACCGTGCCGGCGGGTCAAATCGTCTTCTTCCGTTCGTTCTTCGCCATCTTCCCGATCATCGCCTTTCTGGCTTTCAGGCGAGAACTTGGCACTGCGTTCACCACCAAGCGTCCATTCAATCACATCGCCCGCGGCCTTGTCGGCGTCTGCGCCATGGGGCTTGGCTTTTTCGCGTTGACCCGGCTGCCGCTGCCGGAGGCGATCACCCTGAACTACGCACAGCCGCTGCTTGTGGTGGTGTTCAGCTCGATCTTTCTCGGTGAAGCCATCCGTGTCTATCGCTGGAGCGCGGTTGCGGTCGGTCTGGTCGGTGTGCTGATCATTTCGTGGCCGGAATTGACGCTGCTCAGTTCCGACCAGGCGCTCGACGACCAGGAGGTGCTTGGCGTCATTGCCGCCCTCGTCGCCGCGGCGATTTCGGCCGTCGCCATGCTTCTGGTGCGCAACCTCGTGCAAAGCGAACGCACCGCCACCATCGTGCTGTGGTTTTCGGTGACGGCGAGCGTCATGTCGCTATTATCGCTGCCGTTCGGCTGGCTGGCACTGACGCCGCTCCAGGCGGCTCTTCTGGTTGCCGCCGGCTTCTGCGGCGGCCTCGGCCAGATCCTTTTGACGGCGGCATATCGCCATGCCGAGGCCTCGGTGGTGGCGCCGTTCGAATACACCTCGATGATCCTCGGCGTCGTCGTCGGTTATCTTGTCTTCGGCGACGTCGCCACGCTGAACATGCTCGTCGGCGGCCTGATCGTCGTCGCCGCCGGAATATTCATCATCTGGCGCGAACGCCAGCTTGGCCTGGAGCGCACCCGCACCCGCAAGGCATCTTTGCCTGAAGGGTGATTACGACAGCTCGGCCCGCTCCTTCGCCAATCGCACGAGCACCGTCCTCGTCTGCTCATCGGCCGGGAAAAACGATTCGATCGCCAGTTCCGACAACGTCACATCGAGCGGCGTGCCGAACACGGTGATGGTGCTGATGAACGATAGCACTTGATCGCCATGCGCCAGCCTGAGCGGGTGCACGATGGCATTCGGCTCGACCGGCGCTGGCCGGCTGCCTTTCAAGCCGGACGGGTAGCTGCGCAGCTCGCGCTCCAGGTCGACCAGCACCGGGTCGCCGCTGGCATCATTCTGGTGTTTGAGGCGCTCGAGCAGATGCGTCCGCCATTCCTGGAGATTGACGATGCGTGGTGCGATGCCGCCGGGATGCAGGCTGAGACGAAGCACGTTGACCGGCGGCGCCAGCAGCGAAGCCTCGCCGACATCGGCAAGGAAGGGAGCGATGGCGGCGTTGGCCGAAACCAGGTTCCAATGGCGGTCGACAGCCAGTGCCGGGAACGGTTCATGCCCCTTGAGCACGATCTCGACCGCCGCCATCGCCGGCGCCAGTGTCGCGTCGCCAAGCGAGCGCTCGCCGAAGCTGGGGGCAAAGCCCGCGGCGAGCAGCAGCTGGTTGCGCTGCCGGAGCGGGATCGACAGCTGCTCAGCCAGATGAAGCACCATGTCGCGCGAGGGCGCGGCCCGGCCACTCTCGACGAAGCTCAGATGTCGCTGCGATATCTCGGCCTCGATGGCGAGATCGAGTTGGCTCATACGGCGGCGCGTGCGCCATTCGCGGATAAGGCTGCCGGCGGAGATTTGGGCTGTTGTCATGGGGGATGACTAGGCCGACGCTGGGCGTATTTCAATTACCTCTGAGGTCATAGTTCTTGCCTGGGCTCGCCTATCAACATTGGCGAAAGCCAAGGTGACGGCCGATCTCCCCCACGAGGGGGGAGATTGGCCAATCACCCAAGCCCACGCAATTTCGCCTTCACCTCGAGGAAATCCCGCCACGCCAGTTTCTTGTGCGACGGGGTTCGCAGCAGATACGCGGGATGCAGCGTCGGCATGGCGGGAATGGAGATGCCGGATGCCGTCGTGTGGACGCGCCAATTGCCGCGCAGCCGCAGGATGCCTTCCGAGGTGTTGAGCAAGGTCTTTGCCGACGGGCCGCCAAGGTTGATCAGCACCTTCGGATTGACCAGTTCGATCTGCCGCTCGATGAATGGCCGGCAGATCTCGGTTTCGTGCGGCGTCGGCGTGCGATTGCCCGGCGGCCGCCACGGAATGACGTTGGCGATGTAAACCGAGGTCCGGTCGAGCCCAATCGCCGCCAGCATGCGGTCGAGCAGCCGGCCCGAGCGGCCGACGAAGGGCAGTCCCTCTATGTCCTCGTCGCGGCCCGGCGCCTCGCCGACCAGCATCACGGCGGCTTCCGGGTTGCCGTCGGCGAACACAAGGTTCTTGGCCGTGGCTTTGAGATTGCAGCCGTCGAACGCCGCCATGTGCTGGCGAAGCTCGTCCAGGGTCATTGCCGTCGTTGCCAGCTGGCGGGCCAGTGCCGCTTGCGCTTCGTCGGGAACCGTGGCCGACGGTGCGCGCGCAACGGGCGCATTCGGTCTGTCGCCCGCTTCGAGGCGATTCGTCGAACGCTGCGGTGCGGCGGTGTCGCCCGAAGGCGCCGCGGTCGGCGCGCGCTCCAATGATTTTGGCGCAACCTCGGCGAACCGGTTCACCGGCTGGTCTTCAAGCGCCTCGTCAACGCCCACGCTGGCATAAAAGGCCAGCAGGTCGGCGATGTCAGGTCTGTTGTTGGGGGAAGCGGCAGTCATGCCGGCACATTCGTCCGCGTGGCGGCAATTTGCAAGGCTAGCCGCTTCTCTACCCCGTTGGTATGCGCGGATCCTGCACCAGATAGAAGGTCCATCTGGGCGTGTAGTCGGTCATCAGGAATTCGAACCTGGCTGTTTTCAACGGGTCGACCTTGCCGTTCCTGAACAGCAATCGGTCATAGGGTTCGAAATCGCGATCGAAATCGGCGAAATTGCTCGACCAGATATTGTCAGGCGTCTTGTTGCGCTGGTCGAACGAAAGCCCGTCGCCGAACACGCTCGGCCGGTTCAGGATTTCCTGCAGCTCGAACTGGAATTCGATCCAGGCCTGGCCACTGTTGTTGAGCACGTCGATGCGCATATACATGATGCCGTTGGCGAATTCGCCGGCCGGACCGTAAGCCTGGATCGGCTTTGTCGTGCGGATGGTCAGCGTCACTGGCGTTGACGAATTCAGCTCTTCGGTGATGACCAGCGGATCGTCCTTCGTTCCGATGCCTGAAGCGCCGGTTATGTGGAAGCCGCCAAGCTCGTCGGAGAAGGAGTAGGCCCCGGCCGCCCAGACCTTCACTTCGTCCGCGAAAGCGTGACCCGGTGCCAGCACCAGAAGGGCCAAAAGGAGCGCCCGGCAGACCCGGCCGGGCGTGAAAAGAAAGCGCGTGGATGAAAAGCCGGCTGGCCCAGGAATGCGCATGGCGTGAAGTATGGCCGATAAGCAAGCCGTCGAACAATTAAAAACGTCAGCGCCGAGGGCCATGCCGGACGAAAACAGCCGCCCAGCCTCGCAATGCGCGACTTTTTGGCCAAAACGGCATTGTCACGTATGCGCCGGTTTCCTGTCGCCGATTGATGCGCTATGCAGCGCAGGAGCCAGCTAGATACCCGAATGGGATAAGCCAGTGCGGAGGGGTTGATGAGCGACATCGAACGCGAAAGCATGGAATTCGACGTGGTTATCGTCGGCGCCGGCCCGGCCGGCCTCGCCGCCGCCATCCGCCTCAAGCAGGTCAATCCCGAGTTGTCGGTCGTCGTCCTGGAAAAGGGCGGCGAGGTCGGCGCCCATATCCTCTCCGGCGCCGTCGTCGATCCGATCGGTATCGACCGGCTCTTGCCGGGCTGGCGCGACGAGGACGGTCATCCTTTCAAGACGCCGGTCACGGCGGACCATTTCCTCGTCCTTGGCCCTGCCGGCTCGTTCCGTCTGCCCAACATCCTGATGCCGCCGCTGATGAACAATCACGGCAATTACATCGTCTCGCTTGGCAATGTCTGCCGCTGGCTGGCTGGTAAGGCCGAGGCGCTCGGCGTCGAGATCTATCCCGGCTTTGCCGCCGCCGGCCTCATCTACAATGAAGAAGGTGCCGTCACCGGTGTCGTCACCGGCGACATGGGAGTCGAGAAGGACGGCACGCATGGCCCAGGCTTTGCGCCCGGCATGGCGCTGATGGGCAAATATGTGCTGATCGGCGAGGGCGCGCGCGGCTCGCTCGCCAAGCAGCTGATCGCCAAATACAAGCTTTCCGACGGCCGCGAGCCCGGCAAATACGGCATCGGCCTCAAGGAACTCTGGCAGGTCAAGCCGGAGAACCACAGGCCTGGCCTGGTCCAGCATTCCTTCGGCTGGCCGCTTGACATGAAGACCGGCGGCGGCTCCTTCCTCTACCATCTGGAGGACAATCAAGTGGCGGTCGGTTTCGTCCTCCACCTCAATTACAAGAACCCTTGGCTGTCGCCGTTCGACGAATTCCAGCGCTTCAAGACCCATCCGGCAATCAGCGGCACCTTCGAGGGCGCCAAGCGCCTGGGCTATGGCGCGCGCGCCATCACCGAAGGCGGCTGGCAGTCGGTGCCGAAACTCTCCTTCCCCGGTGGCGCGCTGATGGGCTGCGCAGCTGGCTTCGTCAACGTGCCGCGCATCAAGGGCTCGCACAATGCCGTGCTGTCCGGCATGCTGGCGGCCGAGCATGTCGCCGAAGCGATCGGTGCTGGGCGCGCCAATGACGAGCTTTCCTCCTACGAGGCGGCCTGGCGGGCGACCGACATCGGCAAGGACCTGAAGAGGGTGCGCAACGTCAAGCCGCTATGGTCGCGCTTCGGCACCATCGTCGGTGTCGGCCTCGGCGGCCTCGATATGTGGCTGAACACGCTGTTCGGTATCTCGCCCTTCGGCACTCTGAAGCATGGCAAGGCCGACTATGCAACGCTCGAGCCTGCAGCCCAGCACAAGAAGATCGCCTATCCGAAGCCCGATGGCGTTTTGACCTTCGACCGGCTGTCCTCGGTGTTCCTGTCCAACACCAATCATGAGGAAAACGAACCGGTCCATCTGCTTGTCGGCGACATGGAGCTGCAGAAACGGTCCGAACACGATGTCTTTGCGGGACCCTCGACACGCTATTGTCCTGCCGGTGTCTACGAGTGGGTCGACAAGGACGGCAACGCGGCCGCCGATCCCGCGGCCAAGGACGTGCGCTTCGTCATCAACGCGCAGAACTGCGTCCACTGCAAGACATGCGATATCAAGGACCCGAACCAGAACATCAACTGGGTGCCGCCACAAGGCGGCGAAGGCCCGGTCTACCAAGGTATGTAAGCCACGCGTTGGCCGGACCGTCTCGGCCGCCGCAAGCAAAATGTCGGCGAAGGCCCGGTCCACCGGGGCATGTGAAATATTAGAACTGTTGAAACTGCCACGCGCTTATGGTTCCATTGCCTGACGAAGGGAGATGGCCAATGCGCGTGGCGGTTCTGGCATGCCTTATGGCGATCGGCGCGGTGTGCGGTTCCGCTCCGGCGGCGTCGGCCGGCACCAAGGTGCTGGTCAAGACGCGGACCTATGACATCACCGGGACCACGGGGCTGGCGCTGATGAAGGCGATGGACCGCAAGGGGCCGAAGCACGGCTTCATGACGCACGCTATCGCGCAGACCGGCTATACCGTGGATTGGGACCTTGACGCCGGCCAGGACAATGGCTTCTGCCGTCTGCGGCGCGCCAACGGCACGCTCAATCTCTTTTACACGTTTCCGCATGTCGCCTCGGCCACCGCGCCGGCGCTCCAGAAGCGTTGGACACGGTTCTTCGCCGGCGTCCGCGCCCACGAAGAAACCCATGGCCGTCTCGCCAGGGAGATGATGCGCGCCACTGAAAGATCGATCTCCGGCCTCAGGATTGCCGACGACCGGTCCTGCTACAAGACACGCCACGAGGCGCAGCGGCGTATCAGAGCCACCTATGCCGCATATGAGGCGAAGCAGATCGCTTTCGACGCCCGCGAGCATCGCGACGGTGGCCATGTCGAACATCTCGTCACCGCTTTGATCAAGCCTTGATCTTTTAGCCTGGCGTCTTGCCGGTCTGGACTATCGCAGCCGTCGCGGTTTCATGCTCATCGACCGGCTTCTGTTGTGCCAGCCTGAGCGAGAATTCCACCATGACCGGCAGGTGGTCCGAGCCGGTGTCCTCCAGCCGTGTCGCGGAATGAATGGTCACGCCGCCCTTGCTGAAAACCTGGTCGATCGGCAGGCCGGCGAAGCGCCGCAGAACATCCGGCAGCTTGATGTGGATCCAGGTTGGCCCGGCGGACGGCATGACGGTCAGCCCGCCGAGCAAGGCGACGCGCCGTACGGCGGCACTCCACGGCACGGCGTTGCAGTCGCCCGCCATGATGGCCGTCTCGCCAAGCGCGGAGAGCTGCTCGGTGAGTTCACCGATTTGCCAGTACTGCTCGCGTGGCCAAGGCCAGCTGAGATGGATCGCGGCGACATCGATATCGATGCCGCCGAAGTCGACGGTCGCTGTCGCCATGGCGCCGCGCCGTTCGCAATGCGCCTCGGTGCCGGCGGCAAAGGGCCGCCGCGAGAGCAGCGCGACACCGAATATGCCGTTGGGATAAGGGCAGAGGATCCGGTAGGGATACGCGCTGCTGATATAGCCAAGCTCGGTCGTCCACATCGCTGACACCTCGTCGAGGGTGATCACGTCGGGATTGGTCCGGCCGATCAGCGACAGCACCTTCTTCGGCGTTGGATTGTCGTAGCGCAGGTTCATCTGCAGCAGCTTGTAGATCGCCCGATCTTCGTTCTTGGCTTCATAGGCAGCCTGAACCGGCCATGGACTGGGCAAAGCGTTCAAGGTCGTGGCAAAGGCCGCCACGGCAAAAAGCAGTGCCACGGCCGCTTGCAGGCGAAATGTCGTGGCCAGCAGCGGCAGCGCGCAAAGCGCCATCAGCACGGCAAAGTGGACGCGAAAATGCGAGAAGGAATCGAAGGCCGGATGCAGCGTTCCGAAAAATCCGGCCACCAGCGTGATCGAACAGGCGAGCATTGCCAGGAATGCAACCGACATCAGCAATGTCCCGAAGCTCGCTCTCTCCATGCCGCCTGCTTATCGGCAGAAATGCGGCCCAATCAAGATGACGAAATGCTCGGGCAGCGCACAGATCGTCCTACTGGAACGCCGTCTCCGAAAAACTTCTGAGCTTGCGCGAATGCAGCCGCTCCATCGGCATTTCCGCAAGCTTCTCCATAGCCCTGATGCCGATGGTCAGATGCTGCGCCACCTGGCGCTTGTAGAATTCGGTCGCCATGCCGGGCAGCTTCAGTTCGCCATGCAGTGGTTTGTCCGAAACGCACAGCAGGGTGCCGTAAGGAACGCGGAAGCGGAAGCCATTGGCGGCGATGGTCGCCGATTCCATGTCGAGCGCGATCGCACGCGACTGCGACAGCCTCTGTACCGGGCCGCGCTGGTCGCGCAGTTCCCAGTTGCGATTGTCGATGGTGGCGACGGTGCCGGTGCGCATGATGCGCTTCAAGTCATAGCCGGACAGGCCGGTGACCTCGGCGACGGCTTCCTGCAACGCCACCTGGATCTCGGCCAGCGGCGGGATCGGCACCCAGACCGGAAGATCGTCGTCGAGGACGTGATCCTCCCGCACATAGGCATGCGCCAGCACATAGTCGCCCAGCGCCTGGGTATTGCGCAGTCCGGCGCAGTGGCCAAGCATCACCCAGGCATGCGGTCTCAGCACGGCAATGTGGTCGGTAATCGTTTTGGCGTTGGAGGGCCCGACGCCGATATTGACCATGGTGATGCCGCCATGGTTCGGCTTTTTCAGGTGATAGGCCGGCATTTGCGGCAGGCGCGGCGGTGCGACGCCTTCGCTGGGTGCGCTTTGCCCGACCCAGGTGATGACATTGCCTGGCTCGACGAACTCGGTGTATCCGTCGCCGCCATTGGCCATCAGGTCGCGGGCGCGGGCAACGAATTCGTCGATGTAAAACTGGTAATTGGTGAACAGCACGAAGTTCTGGAAATGCTGCGGCGTGGTCGCCGTATAGTGCGACAGGCGATGCAGCGAATAGTCGATGCGCTGCGCCGTGAAGGGCGCCAACGGTCTCGGCTCGCCGAAGGCCACTTCAAAAGTGCCGTTGGCGATCTGGTCGTCGGTGCCGTCGAGATCCGGCACGTCGAACAGGTCGCGGATCGGCCGCTTGATGCGCTCGGCCGCCGCGCCGTCGACATGGGTGCCTTCGAGAAAGGCGAAATGCAGCGGGATCGGCGTGGTCGATTCCGACACCGTGACCGCAACCCCATGATTGCGCATGATCAGGCGCAATTGCTCGACAAGGTAGCTTTCAAACAGGCTCGGCTGGGTGATGGTGGTCGAAAAATGCCCGGGCGTCGGCATATGGCCATAGGCCTGGCGCGAGTCGATCTGGGTGAACGAGTTGGTGGTGACGCCGATCTCCGGGTAGAAGGCCCGGTAGCGCTTGCCATTGTCGCCGCCCGCCGCCGCCAGCTCCGCAAAGGAGTCGCGCAGGAACTTGGTGTTGCGGTCGTAAAGCGCCTGCAGTGCCGCGACGGCCTTTTCGGCGCTATCAAAGCTTTGCCGGCCAAAAGGCTCCGGCATGACGACAGATTCGATGGCTTGAGGGTAGATTCGCTTTTCCATGGCTTAATATAGAGACTTGGATCGGCACTTGGGAGGGGTGTCGCGACCGAAGGCGGCCAAAGCGTCTTTTTTCTTTCCGTTGCATGTCGCGGAATAACGACATGCACGAGACATCCCTTATCCGCGCTGCAGGCTGACAAGGAGCACGAAGCCGACGCCGGACTTCTTCAGAGCCGGTGCGTCGATCGTCGAGCCGGCATCGGCGCGCATCATCGGCACGGCCAGAACCGGAGCGGCCAGAACCGCCAGGATAAGCGCCGCCCGCGGCAGAAGCCGAAGGGTCTTGAGAGCGTTGGCGGCGATGCGGTTCATGGGTTTCAGCTTTTCTTTTCGAGGTCTTGGTTTCTTTGTTCAGTTGCGAAGATGGGTGGGGCAGGCGAGGCGGCAGGTTCTTGAACTGGCTTCGTCCCAGGCACGGGCCGGACGGCCCGCTTCGGCGACGAGGATGGCGAAGAACATTCCAAACAGGCTCACCAGCAGGCAGACGATGGTGAAGCGGCGAGCAAGCATTGGGTCGGGTCTCCTTCAACACGCCGGAGAATGCCCTGATGCAACTGAACCGGCTCTGATGCCAGCGTTCATCTGCGGTTCAAGATGATTGACGGGATTTTGGCGGCGCCGGCGTCGGTTTCGACAGGGCGCCGGCGAGACCAGGGCATTGCGCCGCGACAAAACGAAGACGGGGCCCGTCGGGGCCCCGTCTTCATGTCACAAGGATAGGGTCGATCAGAGCTTGTGCCAGGTCTGGCTCTTGCAGATCAGTCCGCCAAGCACGCAGCCGCTCATCTTGAGCGAGCTGCCCGAAAGGGTCGCCTTGCCCGAATAGGTCTTGTCGTTTGCCGGATCGGTGATGTTGCCGGCATATTTGTTGTCGCCGGCCGCCTTGAGCGAGCCGATGGTCTTGCCGGCATATTTGCCGGTCTTGAGCGTGATGGAAAACGAGCCGCCGCCAGCGATGGCCGCGGTGTCGCCGGCCTGCGTCTTCCAATTGCCTTCGATCGGATCGGCCCAGGCTGCACCCGCCATGATCAATGTGGCCGCAAGGGCCAGGCTCACTTTTCGAAACATGTCTTCCTCCCTTTGGATGTCCGGCCGGATGCTCCGCCTCGCCGGCCTGCCGCTTACGCAAACGTAAGCTAATCCACCTCCCAGCAAAACAAAAGCGGTGCCGCAGCGGAAGACTTTCGGATTTTGAAGGCGCCTGAATGCGTCCCGTCGGCGAGGAAATGAAACGATCGGCGCATCGCCTTTGGTTTCCGTGGTTAGCGGAGTCTTGATTTCTCAGTTTGAAATTTTCGTCAAATTTGACGCAAGCGGGCTGAATTGCTGACTTCGTATCCTTAACAAATTTCCGCGTTTACCTCTTGTTTTAGCTTTGTTTTCCTCAAATTAAGCACGCCATTTAACGACGGATTCAAGCCTGCACGGCATTCTCGAAAGCATCGGAAGAGCAGCCAGCAAGGACGAACGAAGGCAGCTCTCGGGAGCCTGACAGGGGCCGGAAACAGGGGATTGAAATGGCACGTTTTGAAATGCTTGAAGCAGGTTTCGGCGCCATGGGGGCAACTGCCCAGGCCGACATCCTTTTCGAACTGGGCATGATGTATGCGACCGGCCGCGATTGCGAAACCGATGTCGTTGCCGCCCACAAATGGTTCAACATCGCCGCGATCAAGGGCTCGGCCCGCGCCGCGGAACTGCGCTCCGAACTGTCGGCGGCAATGTCGAAAGTCGAGATTGCCAAGGCGCTTCGCGAAGCCCGCGAATGGATGACCATCCACTAAGATCTGCCTACAGACCTATCGAAGACAGGGAAGCTCCGGGATCAAGACCGCACAGACGGCCAGACCCGGCGGAATAGAAGGCCGCGCAAGACGGTCACGATGTTAAGAAAGAGAACGCGGCAGGCCGCAGGGCCTAGTCGTGCGCGACACAGGGAAGGTGAGCGGGATTTTTAGGCGCGGGGGCGCCTGGAGATTGCTCGACGGGCAAAAAGCCACGACCGGCCGGAACAAGGCTGGCGTGGCTTTTTGCGTGGATGACGTCTTGCAGGCCCAATCGAGCGGCGCCAATGCGCCTAGACAGGCCCAAGGAAGGGTGAAATTGTCCGGCCTCTCTGGAAGAAGCGCGGCCGGGGCGGCCGCGCGTGAGTGGAGGAGTTCTACCATCATGAAAAAATTGAGTATTTTGAGCGCGGCCATATTCGGCCTGATGATGAGCACGCCGGTCGCATTCGCGGACGAGCTCACCTTTGCGGTGGTCGGCCCGATGACCGGACAGCTCGCCACCATCGGTGATCAGTTCAAGCAGGGCGCACAGGCCGCTGCCGACGCGATCAACGCCGCGGGCGGCGTCAATGGATCGATGATCAAGCTGAGCATCCAGGACGACCAGTGCGATCCCAAGCAGGCTGTGTCGGTCGCCAACCGCATCGTCGCCGATGGCGTCAAGTTCATCGACGGCCATGCCTGCTCGGGTTCGAGCATTCCGGCCTCAGCCGTCTATGCCGAAGCCGGCGCTCTGATGATGAGCCCGGCGTCTTCCAACCCGGTGCTGACCGACGCGGCGGCCAAGGCCGGCTGGCCGACGATCATGCGGCTTTATACGCGTGACGATGCGCAGGGCGCCTTCATCGGCCCATGGATCGCCAAGAAGTTTGCCGGCAAGAACGTCGTCGTCCTGCACGACAAGAGCGCCTACGGACAAGGCGTGGCTGACGCCGTCAGGGCAACGATGAATGCCGGGGGCCTCAAGGAGGTCTATTATGACGGCATCAACGCCGGCGAGAAGGACTATTCGGCTCTCGTCACCAAGCTCAAGGACTTGAAGGCCGACGTCGTCTATTTCGGCGGCTATCATCCTGAGGCTGGTCTGATCCTGCGTCAGTCGGCGGAACAGAACCTGAAGTTCCAGCTGATCATGCCGGACTCCATCGCCTCGCCCGAATTCTGGCAGGTTGCCGGCCCGGCAGGCGAGGGCACCATGTTCGTCTTCCCGTCGGATCCGCAGGCAAAGCCGGAAGCCAAGGCAGCCGTCGAGAAGATCAAGGCGGGCGGCTTCGTGCCGGAGGGCTTCACGCTGTTCTCCTATGCCGTGATCCAGGCCTTCGCCGAGGGCGTCAAGCGCGCCGGCAGCGACGATCCGGCGAAGGTTGCCGAAGCGTTGAAGAACGGTACGCCGATCAGCACTGTTGTCGGCGACGTCACCTTCGACGAGAAGGGCGATCTCAAGAATGCCAGCTACGACATCAACCAGTGGCATGACGGCAAATACGCGCCGATCGCGCAGTAATCGCTGCCCTGGCGACTGAATAGCATAGGGAAATGGCCGGGTTCGTCCCGGCCATTTTCTCGTTTGCCCCGTCGACAGCTTGCGTCTGTCAGCTCGCTACTGCGCTCGGGGCGTTGTGCTCCTCGACGAACCGCACCAGCACCGTCCCGTCGGTGACCTGCGCGCCCTCCGTGGCGATCTCGGCGATCACGCCATCATGCGGCGCGGCGATGGTGTGCTCCATCTTCATCGCCTCGAGGATCAGCAGTGGTTGGCCCTTGATCACTGCATCGCCTCCTGTCACGCGCACCAGCTTGACCAGCCCCGGCATCGGCGCGCGCAAGCTGCCTACACCTGCGGCTGCCTCATCGGCGCGCGCCAGCGGGTCCGGCACGGCGAAGGTGTAGCCAACAGCGCCTTCGAACACGGTGATGTGGCCTGGCCAGCGGGCGAGACGCGGTGAAGCGCGAAAGTCATGCGAATTTGTGCCGTCATAGGGCGCATCGAGCGCCACCTGGAACCGTCCATCCGGCCGCAGCGAAACCTTTGCCACTATATCGTCCTCGCCGAACTTCAGCCATGTGCGCCGCGCCACGTTGTGGAAATGCGCATAGCCGGCAAGGGACGACCAGGGATCGTCGGATGGCGGCGATACCCCGGCGCCCGAGGCCGCAACAGCGGCGGCGGCAACGGTTTCGCCTGTCGGCGGCGGGACGATCGTCAATGTTTCCTGGTGCCTGCCGATCAGGCTGGTGTCGACGTCGCCCGAGCAAAAATCCCGATCGGTGGCCAGAGCGGCGAGAAAGGCGGTGTTGACGGTGGAGCCGGCGATCTCGGTTCGCGACAGCGCTGCGCCGAGTGCTTGCAGTGCCGCCTGCCTGTCCTCGGCGTGGACGACCAGCTTGGCGATCATCGGGTCGTAGTAGGGCGAGATCGCGTCGCCGGCCCGCACGCCGGTCTCGATACGTATCGCGGCGCCTTCGGGCGCTGCATCCGGAAATTTCAGATGATGCAGCGTGCCCGTTGCCGGCAGGAACCCCTTTGCCGCATCCTCGGCATAGATGCGCGCCTCGAAGGCATGGCCGGCAAGCGTGATCTCGTTCTGTGTCTTCGGCAGCTTTTCGCCGCTGGCGACCCGCAGCTGCCACTCGACCAGGTCGGTGCCAGTGACCATTTCGGTGACCGGGTGCTCGACCTGCAGGCGGGTGTTCATTTCCATGAACCAGAAGCGGTCGGCCTTCAGGCCTTGCGAGGCGTCGACGATGAACTCGATGGTGCCGGCGCCGGAATAATTGATCGCCTTGGCGGCCTTTACCGCCGCCTCCGTCATCGCCTTGCGCAAAGCAGGTGTCATGCCGGGGGCGGGCGCCTCCTCGATCACCTTCTGGTGCCGCCGCTGCGCCGAGCAGTCGCGCTCATAAAGGTGCACCGTGTTGCCGAAATTATCGCCGAACACCTGCACCTCGATGTGGCGCGGCTTGTCGACATATTTCTCGACCAGCACGCGGTCGTCGCCGAAAGCGGCTTTCGCCTCGCGCCGCGCGCTGGACAGCGCTTCGGAAAACTCATCGGGATGCTCGACGCGGCGCATGCCCTTGCCGCCGCCGCCGGCGCGCGCCTTGATCAGCACTGGATAGCCGATCTCGCGTGCCTTGGACGCAAGCAGCACGATCTCCTGCGCCTCGCCATGGTAGCCCGGCACCACCGGCACGCCGGCCTTTTCCATCAGCCGCTTGGCGGCGTCCTTCAGCCCCATGGCACGGATCGAGGCCGCCGACGGGCCGATGAAGGTAAGCCCCGCCGTCGCCACCTGGTCAACGAAACCGGGGTTTTCCGACAAGAAGCCGTAGCCGGGATGAATGGCTTCAGCACCCGTCGCCAGCGCCGCGGCGATGATCTTGTCGCCGCGCAGATAGCTTTCGCCGACGGGCGAGGCGCCGATATGCACTGCTTCGTCGGCCATCTCGACATGCAGGGATTTCGCGTCGGCATCCGAATAGACGGCGACAGTGCGCACGCCCATCTTGCGTGCCGTGCGGATAACGCGGCAAGCGATCTCGCCCCGATTGGCGATCAGGATCTTGGCGAACATGGAGCCTCCCGGGACAGAGTTTGCTTGAAGCGACGCAGGCGCTCCGTCGCGCCCCCCTCTGTCCTGCCGGACATCTCCCCCACGAGGGGGGAGATTGGCAGCTTCAACCTCGCCGCCTTGCCGTTGACGTAGGCGGAGATTCCAGTCTGCCTATGCTGATGAATTGGTTGGTCCATACAGTTCAGCCTTCTCGAAGAGCAGCAACGGCATGCCGGTATAGTTCAGCCGTTTGCTCGTCGAAGCAGCAGAAAATGACGATTTCCGGCCTGCTTGCCTCGTCGAGGAACGCGTTGACAGTGCTGACGGCGATCCGCGTCGCCTCGTCTTTCGGGTAGCGGTAGACACCCGTCGAGATCGCCGGGAAGGCCACTGTGCGGCAGTCATTGGCGGCGGCGAGTTCGAGCGATCTGATATAGCAGGAGGCCAGCAACTCGGCTTCGCCCTTGCCGCCGCCCTGCCAGACGGGGCCGACTGTGTGGATGATGTGTCGAGCCGGCAGTTTGTAACCCCTGGTGATCTTCGCCTCGCCGACCTTACATCCGTTCAGCATCCGGCATTCGAACTCAAGCTCGCGGCCTGCGGCGCGGTGGATGGCGCCATCGACCCCGCCACCGCCGAGAAGTGATGTGTTGGCGGCATTGACGATGGCGTCGACATCCAGTTTCGTGATGTCGCCGGTGTGGATGCGGATCCTGTCCAGCGCCTTGCTCATCTCACATCCTGAACACGCCGAAGCGCGTCTCCTCGATTTCGGCGTTGAGCGCGGCGGACAGGCTGAGCGCCAGCACGTCGCGCGTCTTCGCCGGGTCGATGATGCCGTCGTCCCAGATGCGTGCCGACGAGTAGAGCGGATGGCCCTCATGCTCGTATTTCATCAGGATCGGCTTCTTGAATTTCGCCTCTTCCTCGGCGCTCCATTCCCCGCCCTTGCGCTCGATGCCTTCGCGCTTGACCATGGCGAGCACCGTCGCCGCCTGTTCGCCGCCCATCACCGAGATGCGCGCATTAGGCCACATCCACAGGAAGCGCGGTGAATAGGCGCGGCCGCACATGCCGTAATTGCCGGCGCCGAACGAACCGCCGATGATGACAGTCACCTTCGGCACGCGGGCGGTGGCGACGGCCATTACCAACTTGGCGCCGTCCTTGGCGATGCCGCCCGCTTCGTATTTCCTGCCGACCATGAAGCCGGTGATGTTCTGCAGGAAGATCAGCGGGATCTTGCGCTGGCAACAAAGTTCGATGAAGTGCGCGCCCTTCAAGGCGCTTTCGGAAAACAGCACGCCGTTGTTGGCGATGATGCCGACCGGCATGCCATGGAGGTGGGCAAAGCCGGTGATCAGCGTGGTGCCGTAGTTCTGCTTGAACTCATCGAATTCGGAGCCGTCGACAATGCGCGCGATCACCTCGCGCACATCATAGGGCTGGCGCAGGTCGGTCGGCACGATGCCGTAGAGTTCATCCGCCGGATGAAGCGGCGGAATCGACTTCTGTAAGTTCAGGCTTACAGTCTTGTTCCGATTCAGGTTTTTGACGATGCGCCGGCAGATGGCGAGCGCATGGTCGTCGTCCAGCGCATAGTGGTCGGCGACGCCGGAAAGACGCGTGTGTACGTCCGCTCCACCAAGATCCTCGGCACTGACATCCTCGCCGGTGGCCGCCTTCACCAGCGGCGGGCCGCCGAGGAAGATGGTCGCCTGGTTGCGCACCATGATCGTCTCGTCCGACATCGCCGGCACATAGGCGCCGCCCGCCGTGCAGGAACCCATGACGCAGGCGATCTGCGGGATGCCCACCGCCGACATGTTGGCCTGGTTATAGAAGATGCGGCCGAAATGCTCGCGATCGGGAAACACCTCGTCCTGGTTGGGCAGATTGGCGCCGCCGCTGTCGACCAGGTAGATGCAAGGCAGATTGTTCTGCAGCGCGATCTCCTGCGCGCGCAAATGCTTCTTCACCGTCAGCGGATAGTAGGTGCCGCCCTTCACCGTGGCGTCGTTGACGACGACCATCACCTCCGTGCCCTCGACGCGGCCGATGCCGGCGATCATGCCGGCTGAAGAAATCTCCTCGCCATACATCGACCATGCGGCGAACTGGCCGATCTCGAGGAACGGCGAGCCGGTGTCGAGCAGCTGGGCAAGGCGCTCGCGCGGCAACAGCTTGCCGCGCGAAACGTGGCGCTCACGCGCTTCGTCCGAGCCGCCACGCTCGACGGTAGCGGCTTTTTCCGCGATATCGGCGACCAGCGCCCGCATGCGCTCGGCATTGGCGCGGAAGGTCTCGGAGGAGGAGGAGATTTGTGAAGTGAGGGTCGTCATTGACAAATCCGAAGTGATATCATATTTTGCTATCAAGAATAGATCTTGTCGCGCATGACGTGCGACCGCCAACGGCGATCACGGCTTTCCCCGCCTGATCATTTTCCATGGAGGTCATCATGCGCGGAAAGCACAAGCAGACACTGAACGTCATTTTTGCGAATCCGATAAACGGCTCGATTAAATGGCGGGACGTCGAAGCGCTGTTGATGGCGCTTGGCGCACAAGTGTCGGAAGGGCGTGGATCGCGAGTGCGCTTCACATTGAACGGGATAACGCTTCGCGTGCATCGACCGCATCCATCGCCTGATACGAAAGCATATGTGATCCGAGAGATCAGGACTTTCCTTTTAGAGTCGGGTGCCGAACTATGAAGCCTTACAAGGGATATCTGGGAACGATCGAGTTCGATGAAAGCGATGTTGTGTTTCATGGTCGTATCATGGGCATTCGCGACATCTTCACATATGAAGCCGCTTCGGCGGAAGAGTTGCTGAAGGCTTTCCATGAATGCGTGGATGACTATCTTGATTTCTGCGCCGAACAGAACAAAGAGCCGGAAAAGCCTTTTTCGGGCAAACTCGCTCTGCGCACCACGCCGGAAGTCCATCGCCTTGTCAGCCGGGCAGCAGCCAGTGACGGCAAATCGATCAATCAATGGGTATCGGACACGCTCGCCGAGGTCGCCCGCAAGCGCGTCGACGAAGGCTCGACGAAAGTCACGACCCGCGCGCATTAGACCCCCTCCGTCATGATCTCGCGCCCGATCAGCCATCGGCGAATTTCGCTGGTGCCGGCGCCGATCTCATACAGTTTGGCGTCGCGTAATAGGCGGCCGGTCGGATAGTCGTTGATGTAGCCATTGCCGCCAAGCAGTTGGATAGCGTCCAGCGCCATCAGCGTGGCTTTCTCGGCGGCAAACAGCACGCAGCCGGCGGCATCCTTGCGCGTCGTCTGGCCGCGATCGCAAGCGGCGGCGACGGCGTAGACGTAAGCGCGCGCGGCGTTCATCGTCGTGTACATGTCGGCCAGCTTGCCCTGCACCAGCTGGAACTCGCCGATCGCCTGGCCGAACTGCTTGCGCTCATGCACGTAGGGGATCGCCACGTCGAGACACGCCGCCATCAGGCCGATCGGCCCGCCGGCGAGCACGGTGCGCTCATAGTCGAGGCCAGACATCAGCACCTCGACACCGCGGCCTTCCTCGTGCAGCACGTTGTCGAACGGCACTTCGACATCCTCGAACACCAGTTCGCCTGTGTTGGAGCCGCGCATGCCGAGCTTGTCGAGCTTTTGCGCCACGGAAAATCCGGCCATCGCCTTCTCGACGATGAAAGCCGTGATGCCGTGCGATTTCCGTTCCGGATCGGTCTTGGCATAGACGACCAGCGTCTCGGCGTCCGGCCCGTTGGTGATCCACATCTTGGTGCCGTTGAGCACGTAGCGGTCATTGCGTTTTTCGGCGCGCAGCTTAAGCGACACGACATCCGAGCCGGCGCCGGATTCCGACATCGCCAGCGCGCCGACGCGCTCGCCCGAACACAGCGGCGGCAAGAATTTTTCCTTCTGCGCCGTCGTCGCCCAGCGGTTGATCTGATTGACGCAGAGATTGGAATGGGCGCCGTAGGAGAGGCCGACCGAGGCCGAAGCGCGCGAGATTTCCTCGACGGCGATCACATGCGCGAGATAACCCATGCCGCTGCCGCCGAAATCGGGGTCGGCGGTGATACCAAGCAGCCCGAGCGCGCCGAGTTCGCCCCACAGATGCGCCGGGAATTCGTTCGAGCGATCGATGTCGGCGGCGATCGGCGCGATGCGATCCTGGGCGAAGCGCCGCACCATGTCGCGCAGCGCCTCGATCTCCTCGTCATGCCCGAAGCTGAGCGTGTTCGTGTACATGTTTTCCTCCCTGCCGCATGACCCCAAAAATCGACTTCGATTTCCGGAAGGGATCATGCGCGAAATTAAAGTGCTGCAGCGTCCTTTGCGCGTCCAAAGGCGCGCGCGGCGCTGTAGGCGTCGATCTTCGCGCCGACGAGCCGCATGGTCATCGACAGATATGTCGCCGTCACTTCAGCGATCGACAGCCGTTCGCCCGGCCGAAACCAGACGATGACGCCGGTCATCATCTGGATCAGCGCCATGGCCGTCAGCCCGGTGTCGTCGATGCTGAAGGCGCCCGCCTCGGCGCCGTCGCGCAGAATGGTGCGTAGCTCCTTTTCATAGGCTGTCCGCATGCGCAGGATCTGCGTCAGCCGTTCGGGCGACAGGCTGCGCAATTCCATGTTCGACACATGCGTGGCGTGCCGACGCTCGATATGAAAGGCGATGTGGTTCTCGACAAAGGCTGACAGCCGTTGCGCGGGATCCGCACTGATAGGGCGGGCTGCTTCCCACGCGCCTGTGAGACCTTCCATGTGTTCGCGCATCAGCGTGAACAGAAGCTCTTCCTTGGTTGGAAAATAGCGGTAGAGCGCGGCAGCCTGCACGCCGACTTCGGCGGCAAGCTGGCGCATCGACATCGCCTCGTAGCCGAAACGCGCAATCAGATTGACGGCCGCCTCGCGGATGGCTGCCTCGGTCTTTTCACCATCGGATCCAGTCGTGCGTGCCATTGTCGGCCTCGTTTACGAGGCAATAATAAAACGAACGTTCAATTAATTCAAGGGCGCTGAATCAAATCCGCCATTATGCAACAATCCTAAACTCGACAAATGTGTCTCCGGGTGCCAACTCCTCGACGTCGACCCTGGAAACCGAAGCACCGGACGGCCCTTTCCAAAGTCGCTCGATCATTGTCGAGACCGCTTCATCAAGACCTGCGATCTGGGTCGTTACAGACGCGTCCGCTTCATTGCGGACCCAGCCCGCAAGACCGAGGCTTGTGGCCTCGTCTCGAACCCAGAGTCTGAAGCCTACGCCTTGCACATTGCCGTAAATGCGCGCCCGCACATTCCTGCGATGACCAGCCATGAATCTCTCCAAGCCTGTCTCCTTGGAATCTGGGGCATGGCGCAGGGAAAGCAACCTGAGAATTGCGGGCACGACGCGAAAGCTGGGCTCCTGGCCTTTTGAAATTTAATTGACTCAGTCCACTAATCTTGGAAAATGGAGCTGCCTTATTAGGAGCTGGAACCAGATGTTGGATGAACGAAAGGCATTGGTGGCCGATATCAGGCGCTTCAATCGCTTCTACACGCGCACCGTTGGCCTTCTCGACGAGACGCTGACACAAAGCGCATTCACTCTGACCGAGGCGCGCGTGCTTTTCGAACTCGGCCGCCTTGATCGTCCGGCGGCTTCTGAAACTGCTGGGGAACGCGGTTTTCTTGCCAAGGCTTTTCATTTGGAGATCGGCCCCACTGCTTCCGACATCGCCAGGCAATTGCGTGTCGATGCCGCTTATCTGACACGAATTCTGCGCAAGTTCGCCGGCGAGGGTCTGACCGAGACCCGGACCGATCCGGCCGACAAACGCCGGCGGATTCTGTCGCTCACGGCAAGAGGCGAGGCAGCCCTTTCAGGGCTACAGGCGGCGGCGGATCGCGATACGGCACGGCTCATCGAGAATTTGCCCGACGACAGATTGCATGAGCTCGGCAGCGCTTTGCGCAAAGCGGGGGAATTGCTGGGCGATCCTGCCCGCGAGAACAGCGAGGTGACGCTGCGGTCACACCGCGTCGGCGACGTCGGCTGGGTCGTGCAGCGGCAGGCCCAGCTCTACGCCGAGGAATATGGCTGGAATATCGAATTCGAAGCCCTGGTTGCTGAGATCGGCGCCGATTTCATCCGCAATTTCAAGCCCGGCCGCGATTTCTGCTGGATCGCCGAACGCGCAGGCCAGCCGCTTGGTGCGGTGTTTCTGGTTCATGTGGACGATGGGGTCACGAAGCTGCGCTTGCTGCATGTCGAAGCGTCGGCCCGAGGCGCGGGTATCGGCAAACGCCTTGTCGCCGAATGTATTCGCCAGGCCCGCGCTTGCGGCTATGTCAGGCTGGTGCTCTGGACCAACGACATTCTCGTCGCGGCGCGCACGATCTACGAGCGCGCCGGCTTCAAGCTGGTTTCCGAGGAGCGCCACCACAGTTTCGGCAAGGAATTGACCGGCCAGACCTGGGAACTGGATTTGTAAGCGCGCCTTGTGATCCCGGTTCGCCTACTGGCGGATACTAGTTTCCGCGGGCCGCGGCGAGCGCGCCCGGCAGTTCCTCGGCGAAGATGTCGAGCTCATGATCGAGGCCGACGCTGACGCGGATGCAGCGGTCGAGTACCGGCACCATCGGCTTGCGGATGAACACGTCGCGCGACAGCAGGCCCTGCAGGACTTTCAGCGCGAAAGCGCCATCGCCACCACAATCGATGGTGACGAAGTTTGTGGCCGACGCCAGTGGCTTCAGCCCGTTCGCCTCGGCTATCCCTGCGATGCGTCGGCGGCCGGCCGCGACCCGCGACACCACGCTCCTGAGATAGTCCTGATCGGCAAGCGCCTCGACGCCGGCGACCTGCGCCATGCGGCTGACGCCGTAATGGTTGCGGATCTTCTCGAAGTCGCGGATCACCTGAGCCTCGGCGATCGCATAGCCGCAGCGTATGCCGGCGAGCCCATACGCCTTCGAAAAGGTGCGCATTCGGATGACGTTTGGCCGCGAGATATCGATCGGCGGAAGCGCCGAGGCCGGTCCGAGTTCGCCATAGGCCTCGTCGAGCACCAGCATGGTGGTTTCCGGCAGCGCCTCGATGAAGCGGATGAGCTCGTTCGCCTCCCACCAGCTGCCCATCGGATTATCCGGGTTGGACAGATAGACCAGTGGCGCCTTGTCCCTCTGCACCGCCGCCAGCAGGCCGTCCAGGCTTTCCCTGTCGTTGTCATAGGGGACCGTGACGAGCCGTCCGCCGACACCGGCGATGTGGAAGTTGAAGGTGGGATAGGCGCCGAACGACGTGACCACGGCATCGCCGGGCACCACATACATGCGTGCCACCAGGGCGAGCAGGCCGTCTATGCCCTCGCCGACAACGACATTCTCGGCCTTCACCCCATGATGCGCGGCGATCGCCACCTTCAGATCGTGATTGTCGGGATCGCAATACATCCACATGTCGCGGGCAATTCCAGCCATCCGGTCGATGACGCGCGGCGACGGCCCAAAGCTGCTCTCATTGGCACCGATGCGGGCGCGAAAAGCGCGGCCCCGCTCGCGCTCCTGCGCTTCGGGGCCGACAAAAGGTACGGTCGACGGAAGCGCTGAGACGAGAGGCGTGAGGGGAGGGCGCTGGCGCATGGCAAAAAGCTCAGTTGAAAAGGCCTTCTTGCTAGCGCGCCCGCCGGGCTGGTGCAAGTTGCCGAGCGAACTGCGTTTCGATGCAAAAACCCGGCGGTTGCCCGCCGGGTTTTCGATTTCGACAGGTCGAAATCGTTAGACGCCGAATCCGGCGAACAGCCAACGGAATCATGGCCACGCCCCGAGCTGCCAGCCAGGGAATTGCCGCAGAACCGCCGCATCGCGGAAAGCCGCGGTTCGGCGTCTTCGTTATTTTTCCATATAATGACGCGGGCTTGTTGATTGTGCCGGCGCTTTTCTTTATCCAGCGGCGCAACGGAGAGGTGGCCGAGTGGTCGAAGGCGCTCCCCTGCTAAGGGAGTAGAGGTCAAAAGCTTCTCGTGGGTTCGAATCCCATCCTCTCCGCCATCCTGCTTCGCGCTGTGCGCTTTGGCGGACCATCGCGTATATCGGCTTCTCGAATCGAGCCAAGGCGACTTCATTCGAGCATTATCTCAAATCCAGTTCTTCTCGGCTCCGTTGCGGTCCTGACCGTAGTTTCCGGTGCACGCGCCGCCAACGTCGCCTACCACGTGGTGCCTGGCTTCACGGTTACGGCCGAAGTCGACTACTTCAACCTTGGCGATAGCGACTGGCATGATAGCGACGACGGCGTCGGCGGCAGGGTCTACTTCAGGCTACTCTGCCGCTCGGCCCGATCAAGAAAAGTTGCAATGTCGTTGGGCAGGCTGCCGGTCTCGAGGAATGGCGCGTGGCCCTGACCCGCGACGGTGATCGTTTCGATGCCAGGATGGCGCTTTCGCATCTGCTCCAGTGTTCCCGCCGACAGAAGCCTCGAATTGGCGCCGCGAATGGCGAGCAAAGGAACGGTCGCCAATGCCTCGAATTGTGGCCATAGATCAGGCAGCGGCTGCGTCAGATCGAGGCTGGCAACGGTATCGACCAGCTTCGGGTCGAAATCCGGCACCAGGCCACCGTCCGTTTCGCGGTAGAGAGCCCATACCATCCGATCCCAATCCGCCCCGGCAAGGGCAGCGAAGTCCTTGCCATGCACGCTGCGCTGGGCGGCAGTCGCCTGTACGCGGGTCTTCGGTGTCGGATCACGTTCGAGATAAGACTGGATATGGGCAAGCCCAGCCGCCTCGATCACCGGCCCGATGTCGTTGAATACAATGGCTTTCAGAACGGCCGGCCGCATCATCGCGAGCACATGGATGATCAGCCCGCCGCGCGACGTGCCGATGAAGGCAGCGTCCTCGATGTTCAGCGCCGCAAGCCCGGAAAGGACGTCGCCAGCTTCAATGCCGACATTGTAGTTTTTGACGTCGGGGTCGTAGGCCGACTGCCCGCGCCCGCGAAAGTCGAAGGCGATGACCTTTCGCGGATTTGCCGCACGCGTCGACAGATAAAGCGCCAACTCATGAAAATCCCGTGCATTGCGGGTCAGGCCAGGCAGACAGACGACCGGCCAGTGGCCAGTATTGGCCTCGCCGTAGACGCGTGCGTGGATCTTCAGCTCGTCCGGCGCAGCGTAGTAGAAATCGGAAAAGCCCTGGTCGTTTGACATATAGACTCGTTTCCCCGTCGTCATCGGATCGCCTCCAACTGCTATAGGCGAGGGCATGGGCGGTCAAATAGATGGCTGCGCCGGAGCTGCCAATCTCCCCCTTGCGGGGAGATGGCCGGCAGGTCAGAGGGGGGTGTGAAGGATCGCCGACCTGAATGGCTGGGAACAAGCCAATGAGTTCGCTGATAGGTCCAGGGACAGCATCCCGCAAGGGAGGAGATTGGCAGCTCCAGCGAAGCGGGCACCTTGCCTCGGTCAACTCCGCCCGTTCACCAGATCGCCAACGATGTCGTATTTACCGGAAATACGCATCTTGTAGACCTCGTAATTCTCCATCACGCGCTGCACGTAACTTCTTGTTTCCGTGTAGGGAATCCGCTCGATCCAGTCGACGACCGCGTCGATGTCCTTGCCGCGCGGATCGCCGTACCGGGCCACCCACTGGCTGGCCCGGCTGGGGCCGGCATTGTAGCCGGCGAAGGTCAGCACATAGGAGCCGTTGAAGCGATCGAGCTGCTCGCCGAGGAAGGCCGAACCAAGCGTCGCGTTATAGCCGGCGTCGGTGGTCAACCGTGCCTGCGAAAACTGCAATCCGGCCTTCTTCGCCAACTGCTTGGCGGTGCCCGGCATCAACTGCAGCAGCCCGCGCGCGCCTGCGCTGGAAACGGCGCCGATGTTGAATTCGCTCTCCTGGCGCGCGATCGCATAGGCCAGCGCCTTGCCTGAGCCGGAAATGTCGGCCGAATCCGGAATGACGCCGAGCGGATGCGACAGCGCACCGACATCGATGCCACGCGCGCCAGCGATCTTGCCGATTTTCAGCGCCATGAAATGGTTGCCCTGCTTTTCCGCAAGGACAGCGAGCAGCGCCAGCTCGCCCGGACTGATCAACTGCCCGGCAAGGTCGCGATAGAGCGTCTCGGCATAGCGGTCGTAGCCCGCTTCTTGCAGCCGCTTGATGGCGCTAACGGACTCGCGGCCAGCAAAATTCTGCCGGTCGGCGGCACTTGGCGAGGGGTAGACGATGTTCAGCGCCTGCCGGCCGACGCGTTCTGCGGCAAGCTGGCCGTAAAATGTTGTGCCGTAGGCAGCGGCGCGTCCAAAATAGTCGTTGGCATTGCCCGGACCGCCAACTTCGGCGGCACGGCCGAGCCAGTAGTAGGCGCGTGACAGCGTCATCGGCCCTTGCGCAAGGTCGGCGATGCGCGCGAAATGCGTTGCGGCAAGCTTGGGGTCGTTCAGGCCACGCAGCGCGTACCAACCGGCGTGGAATTCAGCATCCGCCGCATTGGTGGCACTTTCGGCGGCGTGGGTGGCGACGATCCGGTAGGCCGTCTTCATGTCGCCCTGGTCGACCAGTTCGCGCGAAAGCACCCGGCGCTCGACCCACCAGGCATCCGGATCGACCAGAGCATCGCGATCGGTCGGCGCCTGCATGACAATGGCCGCGGCGCCGGAAAAATTCTGCTGTTTGCGCAGATATTCGGCCTGCGCGAAGAAATAGCCTGCCGAACGTTGGGCCGCCGGCACTGCCTTCAGCAGTTTGGCGGTGTTCTTGTCGCCTTTGTCGACCGCTGCCCAGGCATCGGCGAGTTGCTGGGCTCCGGCGAGGGCGGCGACGCGCAGCGCGGAATTCGCGCGGTCAGCGTAGAACATGCGCTCCATGCGAAAACGGTGATCAGCGGCCGGGATCACGCCGCCGAACTCCTTGATCAGCGCCGTCTCGTCCTTGGCCTCCAGGATCGCGGTGCGCCAGAACGGCGACAGCACCGAACGCGCCGCCTTGACGTCGCCGGACGCCACATAAGCGCGGGCAAGCACCATCACGCCTTCGAATGTCTGCGGCTGGCTGCCGTCGAATGCAGCAACGACGATGTTGGGGGCAGGGTTCTCGCGATAGAGCGCGCGCTCGCTGTTTTTGCGCAGGGCGACGGTGCCCGGCCAGTTGGGCAGCATCTTCGCCGCGGCGGCAATGTCGCCGCTTGGAACCTTGTCGCCGCCGTAGAGCGCGATCGCCCAGGCGAGGATGTGCTGGTCGAGCGAATGGACGGGAAGGGCATCGCGCACGGCACGGGCACCGGGACTGTCGCCAGCCGCCAGCGCGTCCAGTCCACTCTTCAACAGAGCGACGCTGGGTGAGGTATCCTGTTGCGCCTTGTCCTGCAGGCCGGGCACCGCGATATCCGAGCCTGGCATCGCGATGGCCGAGCCTGGCATCGGTATGGCCGAAGTGACCTGCACATCGACGCTACCGCCGGTCGCCATGCCCGGCATCAGCGCGAGCGTGGCGCCAAGCAGCGCGAAGAGGTGAGGCCGACTGCCCGGCATGATCTTTACGTCTTCCCCTATCCTGGCATTGTACCAGCAGGCCGAGAAGCCTCGAAGCCTAAACTTAGGTCGTGAAGAGCCCGTAAACAAAGAGTTAGCGAGGTCGTTCGAATTGCGCTTGCTGGCACCATGGCAATGCTTGCCGCGCAACAATGTCGAGACTATGGTGCGCCGCTTCGCTTTCGGCTAGAAGGCGCGCACGATAAAACACCGATGCATGTCGCCCAAAAGTGGACACCGGTTTTGGGGCAACGGCATGCATGAACTAAAGATGCATGTCGCCCAAAAGTGGGTACCGGTTTTGGGACGACGACTTGCATGAACAAAGAAGTCCCAAGGAGTTGGACGATATGCTGAGAGGCTCGCTTACTGCGCTCGTGACACCGTTCGAAAAGAGCGGGCGTTTCGACGAGAAAGCCTTTCGCGCGTTCGTCGAATGGCAACTCGCTGAGGGCACGACGGGACTGGTTCCCGTGGGCACGACCGGCGAGTCGCCGACGCTGTCGCATGACGAGCATCGCCAAGTCGTCAAGGTCTGCATCGAGGTTGCCAAGGGACGCGTTCCAGTCGTTGCCGGCGCCGGTTCCAACAACACCGAGGAAGCCGTTGGCCTCGTGCAGTATGCCGAGAAGGCCGGCGCTGATGCTGCCCTGGTCGTCACGCCCTATTACAACAGGCCGACACAACGCGGCCTGTACGAGCACTTCGCGACCGTCGCCAGGGCAACCAAGCTGCCGATCATTATCTATAATATCCCGCCGCGCTCGGTGATCGACATGATGCCGGAGACGATGGGCCGGCTCGCGCACGACTTCAAGAACATCGTCGGCGTCAAGGATGCCACCGGCAAGGTCGAACGGGTCTCCGAGCAGCGCGCCACTTGCGGCAAGGATTTCATCCAGCTTTCGGGCGAGGATGCTTCGGCACTTGGTTTCAATGCGCATGGCGGCGTCGGCTGCATCTCGGTGACCTCGAATGTCGCGCCGCGTCTGTGCGCCGAATTCCAGGAGGCGACGCTGTCCGGCGACAGCGCCAAGGCACTGGAATTGCAGGACCGGCTGCTGCCGCTGCACAAGGCGATCTTCGTCGAGCCTGGCGTTTCGGGCGCGAAATATGCGCTGTCGCAGCTGGGCAAGGTCGAGAATGTGCTGCGCTCGCCGCTGGTCACGATCGAACAGTCGACCGCCGAAAAGATCGATGCGGCGATGAAGCACGCCGGCTTGATTAATTAGCGATGAGGCGCCACCTCTCCACATCATGAATCAAGTCAGAAAAGCCGATCCCAACAACAAGACCGTTTCGGAAAACCGCAAGGCGCGGTTTTCCTACGAGGTGCTCGACACGGTCGAGGCCGGCTTGGTGCTGACCGGCACCGAGGTCAAGTCGCTGCGCCAGGGCCAGGCCAACATCCAGGACAGCTATGCCTCGGTCGAAGGCGGCGAGATCTGGCTGATCAATTCCTATCTGCCGGAATATCTGCAGGCCAACCGCTTCAACCATGAGCCGCGACGTCGCCGCAAACTGCTGCTCAACAAGCGCGAGATGGCAAAGCTGTCGCAGAGCGTCGACCGCGAAGGCATGACGCTGGTGCCGCTGAAAATCTATTTCAACGACCAGGGCCGTGCCAAGCTGTTGCTCGCGGTCGGCCGCGGCAAGAAGCTGCACGACAAGCGTGAATCCGAGAAGCAGCGCGACTGGTCGCGAGAGAAGGGTCGGCTCTTAAAAGAGCGTGGGTAGGCTGGGGCCGTTCGTTTGAAGAACCGGATTGTCCTCTTTGGTTTGGCCAGCCTGGGCTTGGTATGTTTCGTTGCAGCAGGCGGCTATCTCTATTTCAGATCATTCTCGCCGGACCGCGATAAGTATCCCGTCAGAGGCATCGACGTCTCTCATCATCAGGGCCAGATCGACTGGCGGCGTGTAGCCGCCGATGATGTCGCCTTTGCCGTCATCAAGGCGACCGAAGGCGGCGATCATGTCGACGATGCCTTTTCTACCAATCTGCGTGAGGCCCGCGCCGCCGGTCTGGCTGTCGGCGCCTATCATTTCTTCACCTTTTGCCGGTCTGGCGCCGACCAGGCCAAGAATTTCATCTCGGTGGTGCCGCACGATCAGCCGCTGCTGCCGCCGGTCGTCGACATCGAGTTCGGCGGCAACTGTCCGCAGCGGCCGACGCCGGAGCAACTGAGCACTGAACTGGCCGCATTCCTCGGCCCCGTCGAGACGGCGTTCGGCAAGCCGGCGATCGTCTATCTGACCGACGAGGCGGCACAGATCTTTGCCGGGCGCATCGCTGCCCGCCGGCTCTGGCTTCGCTCCTTGCTTCTGGAGCCGGACCGCGACGACTGGGTCTACTGGCAATACCACAACAGGGGCCGCGTCGACGGCATCAACGGCGATGTCGATCTGAATGTGCTGCAGGGTGGGGCGGCCATGTTGGCCGCGCTGTCCGCGCCACCACGCTGATAAGTCTGCCGACACCCGTCTCTGTTTCTGCAAAAACAGCCTCTATGTCCGCAGAAACGCCGCTATCTGACTGAAAACGCTGACGAACATCGCTTCGGTCAGCACACCGGTATTGGTGTTGTAGCGTGAGCAGTGATAGCTCGAAAACAGCGTGATGCCGTCGGCCGGCAACTGTCCGCCATGCTTGAACGGATAGGCGGCGACGCGCCCGCCCAGCGCCCGCACGGTCGACTGGTGCGCGATCGATCCCAGTGCCAGCACGGCGCGCAGGTTGGGGAACCGGGCGATCGTCGGCACCAGGAACGTCCGGCACGTGGCAATCTCGGCGCCTACAGGCTTGTTCTCAGGCGGCACGCAGCGCACCGCATTGGTGATCGCGGTGCCGACAAGCTCCAATCCGTCGTCGGGCCTGGCCTTGAATTCACCGCGCGCAAACCCGTGCGAAATCAGCGTCGAGTAGAGCAGGTCACCGGCAAAGTCGCCGGTGAATGGACGCCCTGTGCGGTTCGCCCCGCGCAGCCCGGGCGCCAGCCCGACGATTAGTAATTGAACCGCGGCGTCGCCCTCCGGCGGCAAAAAAGTCGGCACCGGGGCGTTGAACCAGGATGGTTCGCGCTGCCGCCACTCGGCGATGAAGTCATGCAGCCGTGGGCAGAGCGGGCAGTCGCGGCTGGGTTCGGGGGAAGAAGGGGCGGTCAAGACGACCGGCCTCAATAGTCGTCCTCGTCGACTTCGGCGGGCTCGGGCCTACGCACCGGCCGCTCGGACGGATCTCGGCCAACCTCGTTCTTCAGTGTCGTCAGGTCGATGAAATGGTCGGCCTGGCGGCGCAGATCGTCGGAGATCATCGGCGGCTGCGAGGCCATCGTCGAGACGATCGAAACCTTGCGGCCGCGCCGCTGCAGCGCCTCGACCAGCGTGCGGAAATCGCCGTCGCCGGAAAAGATGACGTAGTGGTCGACGACATCGGCGAGTTCCAGTGCATCCACCGTGAGCTCGATGTCCATATTGCCCTTGATCTTGCGGCGGCCGGTCGAGTCGGTGAATTCCTTGGCCGGCTTGGTGACGACCTTGAAGCCGTTATAGTCGAGCCAGTCGATCAGCGGGCGGATCGAGGAGTATTCCTGATCCTCGACCAGTGCGGTGTAATAATAGGCGCGCAGCAGATAACCACGCTTCTGGAAGCTCGCCAGAAGCTTGCGATAATCGATGTCGAAGCCGAGCGCGCGCGACGTCGCGTAGAGATTGGCGCCGTCGATGAATAGGGCGATTTTTTCACGAGGGTCGAACATGGAAAATATTCCTTCTCGAAATAAACGGCCGTCTAAACGAAATGCGATAGCGACGTTCGGTCAGGCTCATAATAAACCGGCTGACCTCTACGCCATTCGAGATAGCGCCAGTTTCGCGGCAATCCAAGGGCGTGTTGCGGCACCGCAAGCAATTGTGATCGGAACACCGAACGCGTAAAGCGCAGGCTGGTTTTGCGGAATCGGGTGTCTGACCGAGAGATTGGGCGCCCTGCGGCCCAGCCATTGCCATGATGCTTGTATTTTGGCGGCGTTCGGGTTATGGACCGCGCCTGTTTTCCATCAAATCCATCGCATGAAAGGGGCATCCATGGCCCGCGTAACCGTTGAAGATTGCATCGACAAGGTCGACAACCGCTTCGAGCTGGTGCTGTTGGCCGGCCACCGCGCCCGGCAGATCAGCCAGGGTGCGCCGATCACCGTGCCGCGTGACAACGACAAAAACCCGGTCGTGGCGCTGCGCGAGATCGCCGACGAGACACTGTCGCCCGACGACCTCAAGGAAGATCTGATCCATTCGCTGCAGAAGCATGTCGAGGTCGACGAGCCCGAGGCCGATGGCGAGGCGATTGCCGATCAGACCGGCGCCGCCGTTGCGGCCACCGACGCCGATGACACCGAAGAGAACATCACCTTCGACCGGATGACCGAGGAAGACCTCCTGGCCGGCATCGAGGGTCTGGTGCCGCCGGAAAAGAGCGACGACTACTAAGCGAGCGCTCTGGACCTGCCTGGAATACGTTTCCGGCACTTCCGTCCAGTCAGTTTCGTGGCTATCTATGAGGTGCGCCGTACGCTAGTGCGGCGCATCAATCATTTCAGCACCGCGAGATTCCGCCCATGATGCGTCAGTATGAGCTTGTCGAGCGCGTCCAGCGCTACAAGCCTGACGTCAACGAGGCGCTGCTCAACAAGGCCTATGTCTATGCCATGCAGAAGCATGGCCACCAGAAACGTGCTTCCGGCGATCCCTATTTCTCGCATCCGCTCGAAGTTGCCGCCATCCTCACCGAAATGCACATGGACGAGGCGACGATCGCGGTCGCCCTGCTGCACGACACCATCGAGGACACCACGGCGACGCGGGCCGAGATCGACGATCTGTTCGGCCCCGAAATGGGCAAGCTGGTCGAGGGCCTGACCAAGCTGAAGAAGCTTGACCTCGTATCGAAGAAGGCCGAGCAGGCGGAAAACCTGCGCAAGCTTCTGCTGGCGATTTCGGAAGATGTCCGCGTGCTTCTTGTCAAGCTCGCCGACCGCCTGCACAACATGCGCACCCTCGACCATATGCCGGAGGCCAAGCGCCTGCGCATCGCCGAGGAGACGATGGACATCTATGCGCCGCTGGCCGGGCGCATGGGTATGCAAGGCATGCGCGAGGAGCTGGAGGAGATCGCCTTCCGCTTCATCAATCCTGAAGCCTATCGCGCCGTCACTGCACGGCTTGTCGAAATCTTCGAGCGCAACAAGGGGGTGCTGACGGACATTGAAAAGGCGCTGTCCACGCTGTTCGAGAAGCATGCGATCAACGCCAGCGTGAAGAGCCGCCAGAAGAAGCCGTGGTCGGTCTTTCGCAAAATGGAGGCGAAGGCGCTGTCCTTTGAGCAGCTGTCCGACATTTTCGGCTTCCGCGTCGTCGTCGATACGGTCGAGGACTGCTACCGGGCGCTTGGCGCCATCCACACCGCGTGGTCGATGGTGCCGGGCCGCTTCAAGGATTACATCTCGACGCCGAAGCAGAATGACTACCGATCGATCCACACCACCATCGTCGGGCCGTCGCGCCAGCGCGTCGAACTGCAAATCCGCACCCGAGAGATGAACAAGATTGCCGAATACGGCGTTGCCGCCCATTCGATCTACAAGGATACCGGCGGCAAAACGAACGGTGCCGCCCACGCGATCTCGAAAGAGACCAACGCCTACGCCTGGCTGCGGCGCACCATCGAGCAGCTTGCCGAGGGCGACAATCCGGAAGACTTTCTCGAAAACACCAAGCTGGAACTGTTTCAGGACCAGGTGTTCTGCTTCACCCCGAAAGGCATGCTGATTGCGCTGCCGCGCGGCGCGACACCGATCGACTTTGCCTATGCGGTGCACACCGATGTCGGCGATACCTGCGTCGGTGCCAAGGTCAACGGTCGCATCATGCCGCTGATGACGGAGCTGAAGAACGGCGACGAGGTCGAAATCATCCGCTCCAAGGCGCAGGTGCCGCCGGCGGCGTGGGAATCGGTCGTCGTCACCGGCAAGGCGCGCTCGGCCATCCGCCGCGCCACCAAGAACGCCATCCGCAAGCAGTATTCGGGTCTCGGCATTCGCATCCTGGAACGCGCCTTCGAACGCGCCGGCAAGACTTTCACCAAGGAGAGCCTGAAGCAGGTGCTGCACCGGCTGGCGCGCAAGGACATCGAGGATGTGCTGGCCTCCGTCGGCCGAGGCGAGCTTGCCTCCGCCGACGTCATGAAGGCGGTATTCCCCGACTACAAGGACGAGCGCGTCACCACGGCCGCACCCAAGCCGCGCGAGGAGGGCTGGTCGAAGATCCGCAATGCCGCCGGCATGCTGTTCCAGATTCCGGGCCGCGCCGCGCGCAAGGACAAGGATCAGCCGCGCGACGGCGCCGTGCCGATCCGCGGCGTGCGTGGCGACTTGCCGGTGCGTTTCGCCCCGGAAGGGGCAGTGCCTGGCGACCGCATCGTCGGCATCGTCCAGCCGGGCACCGGCATCACCATCTATCCGATCCAGTCGCCGGCGCTGCAGGCTTTCGACGACCAGCCCGAGCGCTGGATCGACGTGCGCTGGGACATTGACGAGCGCACCAAGGAGCGCTTTCCGGCGCGCGTCTCGGTCACCGCCATCAATGCGCCGGGCTCGCTCGCCGATATCGCCCAGGTGGTTGCGTCGAACGACGCCAACATTCACACGCTGTCAATGGTGCGCACCGCGCCCGACTTCACCGAAATGCTGATCGATCTCGAAGTCTGGGATCTGAAGCACCTCAACCGGCTGCTGTCGCAGCTCAAGGACAATTCGAGCGTCAGCGATGCAAGGCGTGTGAACGGGTGAATAGTGAATAGTGAATAGTGAATAGTGAATAGTGAATAGTGAAAGAAGGTGCTCACTACCATTCACCATTCACCATTCACCATTCACCATTCACCATGGTCATGGAGCAAACAATGAACACTGATGAAGTGCTGGGCATTTTCCGCGAGGCCGGTGCTGTTCTGGAAGGGCATTTCATTTTGACCTCGGGCCTGCGCAGTCCGGTCTTCCTGCAGAAGGCGCGCGTGTTCATGCATGCCGACAAGACCGAGCGTCTGTGCAAGGCGTTGGCCGAGAAGATCCGCGCTGGCGTGCCAGGCAAGATCGACTACATCGTCGGCCCGGCGATCGGCGGGCTGATCCCGGCTTACGAGACTTCGCGCCATCTCGGCGTGCCGGCGATCTGGGTCGAGCGGGAAGGGGGCGAGTTCCGGCTGCGCCGTTTCGAGATCGCCAGGGGCGCGCGTGTCGTCATCGTCGAGGACATCGTCACCACCGGCCTGTCGATCCGCGAGACCATCGAGTGCCTGCGAGAGCTTGGCGCCGAAGTGGCTGCCGCCGCCTGCATCATCGACCGTTCGGCGGGCAAGACTGATGTCGGCGTGCCGCTGATCGCACTCGCTGAATATGAGGTTCCGGCCTATCCGGCCGACCGGCTGCCGCCGGAGCTGGCCGCCATCCCGGCGATCAAGCCCGGCAGCCGCAACATCTGACGAGGAGGCGGTGATGATCACCGGCATCGATCATTTCGTGCTGACCGTCGCGTCGCTGGAAGTGACCTGCGCCTTTTATCAGCGCGTGCTGGGCTTTGAACGCATCGATACGCCGGGCCGGCCGACGGCGCTGGCTTTCGGCGATCAGAAGATCAACGTGCATGAGATCGGCCGCACCTTCGAACCGAAGGCCAGGGCGCCGACGCCCGGCTCGGGCGACTTCTGCCTGATCACCGACCGGCCGCTGGACGAAGTCAGCACCCGTGTCGCGGCCAACGGTGTGGTGGTGGAACTCGGTCCGGTCGAACGTGCCGGCGCCCGTGGCCCGATGATGTCGATCTATTTTCGCGACCCGGACGGCAATCTCGTCGAGGTCAGCGAATACGAACGCGGCAAGACCTGAAGGTCTGATCTCGAATGGCTACAAGCTTCAATCCACCCGGGATCTGGCAGCCTTTCGGTGCATTTTCGATGCTGAAAATCCAGGGGTCAGGTCAGACCGTTCATCTCAAGGGACAGGTTTCTCTCGACAGAGAGGGCCAGATCGTTGGCAAGAACGACATGCGCGCTCAGGTCCGTAAGACATTGGAAAACATTCAAGCGGTTCTCGTATCCGTCGGCGGCACGACGGCCGACATCATCTCTTTGGCCCAGCATGCCACCGATATAGAACAGTTCTTGGCCGCGGCTGACATTCGCAAGCAGTTTTTCGCCGAACCGTTTCCGGTCACCACCACCGTGCAGGTGGTACGCCTCTATCACCCTGACTTGCTGATCGAGATCACGGCGATTGCGGAAATTCCTCGCGACCGGTTCAGGCAGCCGTAGAACATTCACAATCTGCGGGATGGTTACGGGCCTTCCTCAAATCCGCCGTGATTGTACTATGTTGGGCAGCCCAACGCCGATCTCGAGTGCCGCAAGCGACCCAGCGCCGCCAGCCCGTCGGTTGTTCTTCGGCCGGCCCGTCGCTATATCAAAGTCATTGTTGCCTTTAGGCGACCGTAAAGCGCAGGATATGGCTGTCGTACCCCGGCTTGGAATGGCTGGGGTGGTGGTGTTGGTGAACCAGGAATTGGACCAGAGTGCTTTTTCGACGCCGCAAGCCTGATGGCCTTTTCGACCGGGTGCGCACCTATCTTTGGCCGCGCCGCTCGTTTTCACGCTCGCTTCAATATTTTTCCAAGCGCATCCTGCGGCTGAAGGCCACACCGCATGCGGTGGCGGCCGGCGTCGCTGCCGGTGTCTTTGCTTCGTTCTTTCCCGTCGGTTTCCATTTCATCATCGCTGCCGTCGTGTGCTGGGTGATCGCCGGCAATCTGGTGGCGGCGGCGCTTGGCGCGGTGTTCTTCGGCAATCCGCTGACATTTCCGCTGCTGTGGGGCGCCTCCTGGGAAACAGGCAAGCTCATCCTGCATGACCGCCTGCCGCAGCACGGCCCGCCGGCACATCTGGGCGAGATGCTGCACAACCTGTCCTTTGCGCAATTGTGGAAACCTATCCTTGAGCCGATGCTGATCGGAGCGGTGCCGCTCGGACTGGTCTTCGGGCTCTTGTTTTATGCCATCACGCGATGGGGCATGAACGCTTTCCGCGAGCAGCGGCGCAAGCGCCTGGCCGAGCGCGCAAGCCGGCATCAGCAATCGTCTCATCCCAGCGCAAGCATCGGTTCCGCCGCACGATGATCATCGGCATCGGCAGCGACCTGATCGATATCAGACGCATCGAGAAGTCGCTGGAGCGTCACGGTCAGCGTTTCATCCAGAGAATCTACACCGACGTCGAACAGGCCCGCTCCGAGAACCGCCGGGCGCGTGCGGCGTCCTACGCCAAGCGCTTCGCTGCCAAGGAGGCCTGCGCCAAGGCGCTGGGCACCGGTCTGGCCCAGGGCGTGTTCTGGCGCGACATGGGTGTCGTCAACCTGTCCAGCGGTGCGCCGACCATGGCGCTGACCGGAGGGGCACAGGCGCGGCTGGCCAAAATCCTCCCCAAGGGCCATCGGGCGGCGATCCACCTCACCATCACGGACGATTTCCCGCTCGCTCAAGCCTTTGTGATCATCGAGGCGTTGCCCGTCGAAGAAGCGCCACATTGATTGCATCTGACGACCGGCATTGACGTTGCCCAGCGCGCGCCGAGACTCTATACCATCCAACGCACAATCGAGGACGACATGAGCGTGGCTGAAAAAACTGAGAAGAAATCCGGCGGCCTTGGCGAGACCGTCAGCGTCATCGTCCAGGCGCTTTTGCTCGCCCTGGTCATCCGCACGCTCTTGTTCCAACCCTTTTCGATCCCATCGGGATCGATGCGGCCGACGCTTCTGGAGGGCGACTATCTGTTCGTCACCAAATGGTCCTACGGCTATTCGCGCTATTCGCTGCCCTTCGGCCCCGACATTTTTTCGGGCCGCATCTGGGGCTCCGAGCCCAAGCGCGGCGACGTGGTGGTGTTCAAGTTCCCGCCTGATCCGTCCATCGACTACATCAAGCGCGTGGTCGGCCTGCCGGGCGATAAGATCCAGGTCAAGGACGGCCAACTGTTCATCAACGGCGTCGGCGTGCCGCGTGTGAAAACCGGCCAGATCGACAATCCCGACATCACCGAGGAATCGCGACCTATCGATGTCTATCGCGAGACCTTGCCCAACGGCGTCAGCTACGACACGCTCGACCTGAATTCGAACTCGATTGGCGACAACACGCGCGAATTCGACGTGCCGCCTGGCCACTATTTCATGATGGGCGACAACAGGGACAATTCCGCCGACAGCCGTTTCACCGTCGGCTACGTCCCCGAGGAAAATCTGGTTGGCCGCGCCAATCTTGTTTTCTTCTCGATCGCCGGCAAGGCGAGCCCGCTCGAAATCTGGAAGTGGCCGTCGCTGATGCGTGCTTCGCGCCTGTTCCACTTCGTCAATTGATGGCTTTGAAGCGCCCGACAGGCGAAACACTGGCCGGTTTGGTCAAGGCCAAGACCGGCCATGTCTTCCAAGACATCCGCTTGCTCGAAACCGCCTTGACGCATTCCAGTGCGGTCAAGGCGGCAAGCAACAACCAGCGTCTCGAATTCCTTGGCGATCGCGTGCTTGGGCTTGTCGTCGCCGATATGCTTTTTGAAAAGTTCCCTGACGCGCCGGAGGGTGAAATCGCGCCGCGCTTCAACGCACTGGTCGATGCGAAGACATGCTCCGAGATCGGCATCGAAATGCAGCTCGAGGATCTGGTCCGGGCCGACGCTGCCTTGAAGATGCGGTCGCGTGGCTCGGGCGGAAACTATCTGGCGGATGCGGTCGAAGCTCTGATCGCGGCGGTTTACGTCGACGGTGGCATCGACGCCGCGCGGCGGTTCGTCCTGCGTTATTGGGAACCGCGCTCGCGGACGGTCGTGGCAAAGCCGCTCAATCCGAAATCCGATTTGCAGGAATGGATTGCCAAGACCAGCGATGCGCGCCCCGAATATGTAATCGAAAAGCGCGAAGGGCCGGACCATCAGCCTATCTTCACGGTTTCCTTGCAGGTCCGCGGCTTTGCGCCGATAAGCGGCACCGGCGGCTCGCGCAGGGCCGCCGAAGAAGCGGCGGCTTCGGCATTTCTTTTGCGCGAAGGCGTCTGGGCCACCGCACCGGCCCAAAAAACGGAGGGCGCGCGGCGCTCTAATGAAGGGAGCGCGGCATGACCGCCACCGAAGAACCGGCAACGGAAGCTGCCCCCACGCATTCCGGCTTCGTCGCGCTGATCGGCGCGCCCAATGCGGGCAAGTCGACGCTGGTCAACCAGTTGGTCGGCGCCAAGGTGTCGATCGTCACTCACAAGGTGCAGACGACCCGCGCCATCGTGCGCGGCATCGCCACGCATGACAATGCGCAGATCGTTTTCGTCGACACGCCTGGCATTTTCAAGCCGAGGCGGCGGCTCGATACGGCGATGGTAACCACCGCCTGGGGCGGCGCCAAGGACGCCGATATCGTGCTGCTTCTGATCGATGCCGAGCGCGGCATCAGGGGCGACGCCGACGCCATCCTCGAACGGCTAAAGGATGTGCGCCAGCCGATGGTGCTGATCCTCAACAAGGTCGACCGCGTCAAGCACGAGGCGCTGCTGGCCTTGTCGGCGGCAGCGAACGAAAGGGTGCCGTTCAAGCGCACCTTCATGGTTTCGGCGCTCACCGGTTCCGGTTGCAAGGACGTGCTCGACTATCTCGCTGAAACGCTACCCGTCGGTCCCTGGTACTATCCCGAGGACCAGATTTCGGACCTGCCGATGCGCCAGCTGGCCGCCGAGATCACCCGCGAAAAACTTTATCTCAGGCTGCATCAGGAACTGCCCTATTCCTCGCATATCGAAACCGAGAAATGGGAAGAGAAGCCGGACGGCTCGGTGCGCATCGACCAGACCATCTATGTCGAGCGCGACAGCCAGAAGAAGATCGTGCTTGGCCACAAGGGCGAAACCATCCGCGCCATCGGCCAGGCGGCGCGCATGGAAATAGCCGGCATTCTCGAACAAAAGGTGCACCTGTTCCTGTTCGTCAAGGTGCGCGAGAACTGGGGCGACGACCCCGAGCGCTACCGCGAGATGGGGCTCGAGTTTCCGCGCTAAAGCAGGATCCCGAGCCGAAGGTCCGCGCAGCGAAAAGCGGAACCGGTTTTCGGAAAAGACCATGCTCAACAAATCCGCTCCCGATCCATGGACAGCAAGCTGAACATCGACACAGCGCTTGTCAGCCGATTGATCGCCACGCAATTCCCCCGCTGGAAGGATCTTGCGGTCAGGCCGGTCGAGTTTGGCGGCTGGGACAACAGGACCTTTCATCTCGGTGACGAGATGACCGTGCGGTTGCCGAGCGCCGCGGCCTATTCCCTACAAGTGGAAAAGGAGCATCGCTGGCTGCCAAGGCTGGCGGCTCTGTTGCCGCTGCCGATCCCCGTGCCGCTGGCGATGGGAGTTCCGGCTGAAAACTATCCCTGGCATTGGTCCGTCTACCGCTGGATCGAAGGCGAGACGGCAAAGCGCGAGCGTATCGCCGGCCTGTCGCAATTCGCGGCGGATTTGGCCGCGTTCCTGGTTGACTTGCAGCGTATCGATCCCACCGGCGGACCGGCGCCGGGACAGCACAACTTCTTTCGCGGCGGACCGCTCAGCGTCTACGATGGCGAAACCCGGGAGGCGATCGCCGCCCTCGACGGCAAGATCGATACCGACGCCGCAAGTGCGGTGTGGGAAGCAGCGCTTGCCGCGACATGGCACGGTGCGCCGGTCTGGTTCCACGGTGACGTCAGTTGGGGAAACCTGCTGGTCAGGCAAGGCCGGCTGAGCGCGGTGATCGACTTCGGAACTTCGGGCATCGGTGATCCCGCCTGCGATCTGGCGATTGCATGGACGCTGTTCGAAGGCAAAAGCCGGGAGATGTTTCGCGCTGGTCTTTCGGCTGACGAGGCCATGTGGGCACGGGGTCGTGGCTGGACGCTGTGGAAGGCGCTGATCACGATGGCCGGACACATCGGCGTGAATCCCGTCGAGGTTGAAAAATCCCGACATGTAATCGATGAAGTGCTTGTCGATCACGCTCAGCGGGCTTGAGGCGCCTGGTCGATGCGGCCAAAAACCCCGAGCGGTTTCTGAAAGATTTCGGATAGCTCCATAGGGCATATTGTTCGGCGGCCTCGCCGTTGCGGGCACGATCTGCCTCCATTCGCGCAGCCAACTCACATAGATCGTCTTCGGCGCTTGGCCGCTGTCACAATCGGCAACGCGACAGCGCTTTGGGAGTTTCGATCGCCTCGGCAAAATGGCGGTTGGCCTGGCGGGCACCATCGATGCTTCATCACGACGATAGAGCGCGATCATTCAGATGAATGTCATCTGGCGATGGAGAGCAGCGGCAGGAATCAGTTCGATTTCCACGAAAACGAGGTAGATATTGCGAATTTGACCGCCATAGCGGAAATTTGATGCGTTGAAGTATAATTAGCCGCGAAAGAATCCGCGTATATATTGAATATATGACGTTGTGCCGATTGTGCCATTCGCAGCGTGCATAAGTGTTATTTGTGCAACACAGCGTTATTCTGTTATCTGAATCGGAGTTATTTCAAAAATCGTCATTGAAGGCGGAAGACCGATGGGTATGTTCGCGACCGAAAAGGGGGAGCGGTGCGAGCCCTTTTCACTGTGGGGGTGAGGCGGGAAAACATTGCCGCCAGCCACAAATCCGAAGCCATTTTAAAACTATGACTGGAGAGGTCAGCAAATGAATATCAAGAGCCTCCTTCTCGGCTCAGCCGCGGCACTGATCGCGGTGTCCGGCGCTCGTGCCGCGGACGCTGTCGTCGTCGCCGAACCGGAACCGGCCGAATACGTCAAGATCTGCGACGTCTACGGCGCTGGCTACTTCTACATTCCGGGCACCGAGACCTGCCTGCGCATCGGCGGCTACATCCGCTATGACGCCAGCTTCGGCGACGGCAATCGCGTGCTGGACGGCACCAAAGCCATCGATTCCCAGGATGGCGGCATCAACGATACCTGGAACAAGAACGCGCGCTTCACGCTGAAGACCTGGACGGGCCAGGAAACCGAACTCGGCACGTTGAAGACCTACACCGAGACGCGCTTCAACTTCGGTAGCGTTACCACGGCCAAGGGCGCAGATGGCTTCGCGATCGACAGCGAAGCCGGCAACAAGGCTGCCGATCTGCATTTCGCCTGGATCCAGCTTGGCGGGTTGCGCGTCGGCAAGGACGAAACGGCCTATGACTCCTTTATCGGTTATGCCGGCAACGTCGTCCAGGACACGATCATTCCTTACGGCCTCAAGGACACCAACCTGATCAGCTACTACTTCGATGCCGGCAACGGCTTCTCGGCGGTGGCCTCGCTCGAAGAAGGTTCGGGCGCCGAGACCATCGACAGCTACGTTCCGCATGTCGTGGGCGGTGTAAAGTACAAGGGCGACTGGGGTGCGGTCACCGCGGTCGGCGCTTACAACAGCAACTGGGAAGAATGGGCTGGCAAGGCTCGCCTCGACATCAAGGCGACCTCGGATCTGACCCTGTTCGCCATGGTGGGCTACGGCACCGACGATAACAAGGCGACCAACTTCTACAAGCCATGGACTGGCAACTTCGCCGTCTGGGGCGGCGGCACCTACACCGTCAACAAGAAGGTCCAGCTCAACGCCCAGGTCTCCTACACCGACTTCCAGGACTTCGCGGTTGCCGCGAACGTCGCCTACACCATCGTCCCCGGCTACACGATCACGGCCGAAGTCGATTATTTCAAAAATTTCGACGACAAGTTCGAGGATGGCGTCGGCGGCATCGTTCGCTTCCAGCGCTCGTTCTAACGGATCGACCGACCTTACCAAACCACCCGCAGCACATCGCTGCGGGTGGTTTTTGTATGCTGATGTGAGATGTCGGCTTTCCGGGCGCCAAACCCAACCCTTGATTTCGCCATCCAACAGGTGAAATGCTCTTGGCATGGAATGGCGCGACGAGGGAATCATTCTCGGCACCCGCAAGCATGGCGAAACCAGCGCCATTCTCGAGGTGATGACACGCGCGCATGGCCGTCATCTCGGCCTTGTTCGTGGCGGCCGTTCGCGCAAACAGCAGCCCGTGCTCCAGCCCGGCAATCGCGTCGACCTGTTATGGCGGGCGCGGCTTGACGAGCATCTCGGCACGTTCCAGGCCGAGGCGATCGAGATGAATGCCGCCCGGCTGATGGACAGCGCCGTCGCCGTCTATGGACTGCAGACCATGGCGGCGCATTTGCGCTTGTTGCCCGAGCGCGACGCGCATGAAGGTCTCTACCAAACGCTTGCCGTGATGATCGCCCATCTCGACGATGCCGATGCGGCCGGCGAACTGGTGGCGCGATTCGAGCTTCTGGTGCTGGACGAACTCGGCTTTGGTCTCGATCTCACTCAATGCGCCGCCACCGGCACGCGCAAGGACCTGGCCTATGTCTCGCCGAAGTCGGGTCGCGCGGTATCGCGCGAAGCAGGCTTGCCATGGCGCGACAAGATGCTGGCCTTGCCGGCCTTTCTGCAGCGCGGCTCCGGCCTGCGCGCCGATCCGGCAGCGGTCGACGATGCCTTCCGGCTGACCGGTTTCTTCTTAACCCGCCACGTCTATGAGCCGCGCGGCATAGAGCCGCCCGACGCTCGCGCCGGCTTCCTCGCCGCATTGCGCAAACACGACGCGCGCGGCAAGGCCATTGTCGGCGAGGACGCTGCCAGAGAAATCATCACATGAGCGAGGTCGAACTTTATCCGGGCCGGGTCTCGCCGCTCGGCCTCGGCACCATTCCGCATGCCGATATCCTGAAATACAGCGGCTTGGAGCTGCTGCAGCGCATCATCGACGGCAAGTATCCGGCGCCGCCGATCTCTTTCCAGCTCAGCTTCGCGCTGACTGAAGTGTCGGAAGGCCGTGCCGTGTTCCGCGGCGTGCCCAATGAGCGCCACCTCAACCCGCTGGGCGGCGTGCATGGCGGCTGGGCGGCGACGCTACTCGATTCGGCACTGGCCTGCGCCGTGCAGACGCTGCTCGTCAGGGGTGAGGCCTATACGACGGCCGAGTTCAAGGTGAATTTAACGCGGCCCATCACACCGAAAACCGGCGAGGTGGTCTGCGAGGGCAAAGTCGTCCACAAAGGCCGCACGTTGGCCGTCTCGGAAGCTACGTTGAAGGATGCCGGCGGCAAGCTGCTGGCTTTCGGCACCGAAACATGCTCGATCTTTCCAGCGGCCAATCTGGCGGCACGTTGAGTTTTGCGGCCGTTTGGCCGCCGCATTTGAGTGTCAGTGAGACTGAACGTCAGTGAAAACTGGCCTGGTTTGGGGGAACCGCCATGTTTGAAAGCCTGATCGGCCTTGTCGCCATCATCGCCTTGTTCGTCATCATTTCGCGTCAGCAAAGCCGCATTGGCCTTATCGAGCGCGAGCTTGGCGCGCTGCGCAGCCTGGTTCTTTCCGGCGCCGTGCCGCCCGCGGCCAAGCCGTCCGAACAGGCCGCGCCCGATAGTGCGCCCGCTGATGTGGCTCCGGCCGCTGTGGCAGCGGCCGACATTCCCTCGCCCGTGATAAGCGAGCCGGTCTCCGCACAGGCGCCAGCTATGGAAGCGGAAGCCTCGACTGGTGAGGTCGTGTCCGGGCCATGGACGCCAAGCGAGGCGGCGCCGAAGGCAGCGGAACCCGCCGTAGCGGCGAAAGCCGCGCGCCAGTCGGATGTCGAAACCGCGCTTGGCATCCGCTGGGCGGTCTGGGTCGGCGGCATCGCCCTGGCGCTGGGCGGCCTGTTCCTGATCCGCTACACCATCGAGGCCGGCATTTTCGGTCCGGGCGTGCGGCTGACCATGGCTGGGGTGCTCGGCCTTGTGCTGGTCGCCGGCGGCGAATTCATCCGCCGCACCGGCTTCAAGGTGCCGGTGCAAGACGCTGCCGGCGCCTATATTCCAGCGATCCTGACGGCTGCCGGTGCCTTCATCCTGTTCGGCACCGTCTATGCCGCGCATGGCATTTACGGCTTCATCGGCCCGGCACTTGCCTTCACGCTGCTCGGCGCCATCGGCGTGGCGACGATCGCAGCCGCCCTTGTCCATGGTCAGGCGCTGGCCGGCATCGGCCTCGTCGGCGCCATGGTGACGCCGGTGCTGGTCGCCTCGCAGGCGCCCAATCCCTGGGCGCTGTTCGGTTATCTCGTGATCGTGCTCACCGCCACCGGCATCATCGCCCGCATGCGCGACTGGAAGGCGCTGATGGCGGCTGCCTTTTTCGGCACCGGTGCCTGGACCATCCTCTACATGACCGATGCACCGGGGGCGAACCTCTCCGCCATCCTGTTCATCGACGCCGTCACGCTCGCCGTGCTTGCTTTTGTCTGGCTCGCTCGCCGTGGCGATGAAGCCGGCCCAGCCACGGTTTTCGATTGGCCGTCCATCGTGCCTGGGCTGTTCGTCGCATTCTCGGCGCTGGGCCTGTCGGTCGACCCGGTCTTCGCCGCCGCCGGCTATGCCTTGCAGGGCGCGGTGGTGATAGCCGCGATGGTGGCCGTCGCGCTCTATCGCCGGCTGGCGCTGCCGCTGCTTTATGCAGCCGGACTGGTCACGGTGCTGATCTATCTCGGCATCATCCCGCCAACGTTGATCGCTTCCGATTTTTCGGGCGGTGCCCTGGGCGTCGATGGACTGCCCGTGGCCACGTCCAATGCGCTGACATTGCGCATCGGCATCGCACTTGGCCTGGTCTTCATCGGCGCCGGCTTCTGGGCCGCGCGCAGGTCCGCCGGCGAGACGCAGATCCGCGCGGCCTCATGGGCAGCGTGGGGCGTCATCGTCCCGCTGGTCATCCTGCTGGCACTCTGGTTCACCTTCGGCAATCTCGACCTTGACTTTGTCTACGCCGCCGTCGCGGCATTGCTGGTCGTGGTTTTCGCCGCTGGCGGCGAGTGGATCGCGCGGGCCGAAGAACCGCCGCTCAAGGGCGGCGTCGCGGTGTCGTTTGCCTTGGGCGGTGCGGCCGTCGCCGGCCTGCTGCTAATGCATATGGCTTTCGATTCCGGCTGGACCACCATCCTGCTCGGTGCGGCGGCCATCGTGCCGGCGCTGGCCACGCGCTGGCGCTCCTATCCGGTGCTCGGCTGGATTTCGGTCGGCGCGGTGATCGCCGTGCTTGGCCGCGTCGCCTTCGACCCGACCATCGTCGGTGCGGAGTTCCTCTCCACGACACCGGTGTTCAACTGGCTGTTGCCGGGCTACGGTGTGCCGGCCCTGGCCTTCGGCTTCGCCGCCTGGCAACTCGCGCGCACCACCCCCACACCACCAATGGCTGGCAATGGCCGGCCGCGCCTCGCCATGGAAGCGGCGGCGGCACTGTTTGCGCTGCTCACGCTCGCCATGCTGGTGCGCCATGCCATGCATGGCGGCGTCATCGACACGGGTGCCATGACGCTGGCTGAACAGGCGATCTACACGCTGATCGCCATCGGCGCCGGCGCCATCCTGGTCGCCATCGATATGCGTTCGCCAAGCTCGGTGCTGCGCTATGGTTCGATGGCCGCCGGTGTGATCTCGGTCGCCTTCATCGTTGTCCGGCATTTCGTGGTGCTGAACCCTTTATTCACAGACGAATCAACAGGCCGGATCCCGGTGTTCAACCTGTTGTTCCTCGCCTATCTCTTGCCGGCGGTCGCCGCCGGCGGGCTAGCGCTCTATGCCAGGGACAAGCGGCCGAAATGGTATGCGCAGATGCTGGCCGTGGTGGCGGCCGTGCTTGCCCTGGCCTATGCCACACTGTCGGTCAGGCGGCTGTTCAAGGGCGAGTTCATCGGCTTGTGGAGCGGGCTCGGCCAGTTGGAGACCTACACATATTCGGCGCTCTGGCTGATCATCGGCGTCGCGCTGCTCACCGCCGGCGTCTGGCTGAAGTCGCAGGTGCTGCGCATTGCCTCCGCCGCGCTGATCGCGATCGCCGTGCTGAAGGTCTTCATCTTCGACATGTCGGAGCTGGAAGGCGTGCTCAGGGCACTGTCCTTCATCGGCCTCGGTGCGGTGTTGATCGGCATCGGTCTGTTCTACCAGCGGCTTTTGACGCGGGCGGCTAAGTCCGAGATTGGGTAGGTTCAAGCCAGGTCGGTCTGCGAAAAATCGTTGCCCTTGTAGAGCAGCGGTATCCGGTGAGCCTTAGCACACGCGTAACTGAAGCAATCTCCGAAATTCAGCTTGGCGGGATGGCCCAAATATCGACCATAGTCGCGGGCGGCTTTGATGGCGAGTTCGCGGATGCGTGCATCTATTGGTATCTCTACAGCCCTAAGCTCGGCCAGGAAGCCTACAACGATCGTTTGGCACCGATCGATTAAGACTGCTGGTGTCAGGGCTTGGTCGCCGTTTTCCGCCAGGGATGTACTGCGGGCTATCCCAACGATCGCTTCGAATGCGGAGCTCGGAGAAAAATAGAGCTTGTCGGCACTTTCAGCTTTTTTTAGCAGACTGTCCGCATCTGCCTCCTGCAGGAGGATCGCGATGATAGCCGAAGCATCAAGGAACATCAGGTTCTCCCCATCCTTCGTCCATGAATTTTTTCATGTCGAAGTTCGGGTCACGAGGACCAAGTGCGCTTGCAGCGTCCTGAAACTTCTTGATGCGCTCACTCAATGGAAGGACGGCGTTCGTCCGTTCAAGCTCGCGCTTGAGAGCAATCCGGACCGCTTCCGTCTTTGTCGGCGCCTTGATCGCAGACTGTAACTGGCGAGCCAGCGCGTCGACCTCGTCATCACGGATGTAAAGAGACATACTCGGGTTCCTCGTCAGAGGTATATCTTAAATTGAATATACGGAATATACGATTTTGAATATACATTCTCCCGGGCGGATTTTCAATTCTGCCGGACGCGTTTTCGTCTATCGTGCGGAAAAGACGAGATACCCTCTCCGTTTTCTGCCGGGGAATAAAACGGTCGGTCATGTCGTTATCTCATTGCTTGGGTGACCGGGGCGGCGGACCGCTTCGCGCTGGCCGCTTGCGCCGCGCCGAGAAGACGCGTTCAATCGAGATCAACAAGGCGACCCCAGAAACAGCGGTCATGGACGAAAAGAAGGCTGCAATCCTTGGCGAAATACCGCGCCTGCGCCGCTACGCACGCTCGCTTTTGCGCGACGGCGACGCTGCCGACGACCTCGTCCAGGATTGCCTCGAGCGGGCGCTTGTGCGGCTCGACAATTGGCAGACAGGAGAAAGCCCCCGGAGGTGGCTGTTTACGATCATGCATCATTTGTTCATCGACCAGATGCGCAAGGTGAACCGTCGCGGCGAAGCGGCGATGCTGCCGTTGGAAGCCGGCGAGGCCGTTGCCCAGCCGGCCGAGCAGATGGAGAGCATCGCCTCGCGCGAGATCATCGACGCGTTGCAGGCGATCAGCCCCGACCGCCGCGCAGCCCTTGTCATGGTTGCCATCGAAGGTTTTTCCTATGCCGAAGCCGCCAACATTCTAGGCGTGCCTGCCGGCACGCTGATGTCGCGCATTGCGCGCGGGCGCGAGGAATTGCGCGGGTTGCTGGACGACACAGCGCGGCGCCGTGCGATAAGGATCGTCGAGAAATGATCCGTCGTGACTTCTCCGAACGTGACATCCACATGGCGCTCGATGGCGAGTTGCCCAGCGACGAGCGCGCCGCTTACGATGCCTGGCTCGACGCCAATCCCGAGATGAAGGCCAAGAGCGCTCGCTTCACTGCCGATCGGACGGCGTTGCGGACCGCCTTCGCCGGCGTGTTGGACGAACCCGTGCCGGCGCGGTTGCGCAAGGTCGTGCTTGGCGAGCCATCGGCCAGGGCAGCTATGCCACGCTCACGCTGGTGGTTTGCCGCTGCAGCTGCAGTGCTTCTGGTCGCCGGCGGGCTTGGCGGTTACCTTGCCGGCATCGACGGCATCGGGCAGGAAGACCCTGCGGAAGATCGGCTGGCCGAGCAGGCAATCGCGGCCCATGTCATCTTTGCCGCCGAAAAGCGGCATGCGGTCGAAGTGCCGGCCAGCGACAAGGACCATCTGCAAACCTGGCTGTCCAACCGGGTCGGGCTGAAGCTGGTGGCGCCGGACCTGACCGCGAACGGTTTCCAGTTGATCGGCGGCCGGCTGTTGCCGGCGGGCGAGAGCAAGGCCGCCATGCTGCTATACGAGGACGGCAATGGACAGCGCATATCTCTCTACGTCACGGCGGAATCGGCGGAAAATGCCAAGGGAACCTATGCATCGGCGCAAGACGGTCCCCGGGCCGTCTACTGGCTGGACAAGGGCTATGGCTGCGCCGTCGTCGGCTCGCTGCCGCGCGAGCAATTGGCCGTTGTGGCAAAGAGCGCCTATGGCCAGCTTTTGGCCGGCCTGGCCGGTTGAACAGCCGCCGCTTTTGATGGCAACACCGATCTATATTGGTGATCTGGTTCAACGCGTTTTTACATCGCCGACTGCCGTCGAATCTGTCACAATTCGGCCCTATTCGAGGTGCGATAGCGCTTTCTGGCCGTCAGTATTTCGGCTGATGTCTTGAACGTTTTCGAGTAGGGCATTTCCCCACCAATCGAGGTTTTCTCAAGCCGCATGCCTGCCGAGATCCGCACGGCCCGCGCATCTGACGTCGATGACCTCGCCGCCATCGAGAAAGCTGTTTTCTCAAGCGACCGCATTTCCCGTCGCTCCTTCCGCCTGTTCATCGAGCGCGAAACCGCCGAGACACTGGTCGCGGAAGTCGATGGCCGCCTGGCCGGCTATGCGATCGTGCTGTTTCGCAAGGGCAGTGGCGTGGCGCGCCTCTACTCGATCGCTACCAGTCCGTTTTTCGGTGGGCTGGGTGTTGGCCGCGTGCTGCTCGGATCCGCCGAAGACGCCGCCTTCGAGCATGACCGCATGATGCTGCGTCTCGAGGTGCGCGAGGACAACAGCCGCGCGATCCGGATCTACGAACAGGCCGGCTATCGCAAGATCGGCCGCGAACCCGGCTACTATGAGGATGGCGAGACGGCACTGCGCTATGAAAAAACCCTGCGCGGCGACATTCCGATCGGCACCAAGGTGCCGTTCTATCAGCAGACCTGCGAATTCACCTGCGGCCCGTGCTGCCTGATGATGGCCATGGCCAATTTCGATCGTGGCTTCGTGCCGGATCCGATCATGGAAATCCGCCTGTGGCGTGAGGCGACGACCGTCTTCATGATGTCGGGCCCCGGTGGTTGCGAACCGTTCGGTCTCGCTGTCTCGGGGTACGAAAGCGGGCTTGCGGCGGAGATCTACGTTTCCTTCTACGGCGCGCTGTTCCTGCAATCGGTGCGCAGCGAGGACAAGCGCCGGGTGATGGAACTGGCCCAGGTCGACTTTCGCCGGCGCGCGGAACTTTACGGCATCCCGGTGAATTACCGTGCATTCACCATCGACGATATCAGGGCCGCGATCGCTCAGGGGAAACTGGTGCTGGTGCTGATCAGCGGCTTCCTGATGTTCGGCAAGAAGGTGCCGCATTGGGTGCTGGCGATCGGCGATGACGGCGACCATATCCTGATCCACGATCCTTGGGTCGAGGACGAAAGGCAGGAGACCATCCTTGATGCCGCCAACATTCCCGTGCCTTACGGCATCTTCATGAACATGGCGCAGTTCGGCCGCGACGGACTGCGTGCCGCCATCACTCTGGGAAAGCGCTGATAACAATGACCTGGGTTATTCTTACAGGCAGGCAGAGCGATCTCGACCAGGTGGCGACGCCACACAAGATCATCACCAATCGCGACTATCTCGCGCATCCGTCGCTGTTTCGCGGCCAGCGGCCGAAGGTCATCAACCTGTCGAACAATTACGCCTACCAGAGCCGCGGCTACTATGCCTCGCTGCTGGCAAGCTCGCGCGGGCACAAGGTGATCCCGACCGTCGAGACGATAATCGACCTGTCGGAGCGCAAGCTCTATGAGCACGCGTTGCCGGAACTGGAACTGGCGCTCAACAAATGCCGTAAGGATCTTGGCGGCCCCTTTCCGCAAAAGGTCTGCATCTTCTTCGGCATCGGACCGTCGAAAATCTGGGACCGCTTCGCCAAACTGTTGTTCGACTGGTTCCGCGCACCCGCGCTCGAAGTCCACATCAAGGACAGCGCAGAATGGGCCTCGATCCGCAAGATCGGCTTCCATCCGCTGGCGCGGATGACCGAGGACGAGGAAAAAAGCTTCATCCAGTGCCTGGAGACCTACACCAACCGCGAATGGCGCGACACCAAGGGCCGCACGCCGGCACGCTACACCTTCGCCACGCTGGTCGATCCGCATGAGGAATTGCCGCCGTCGGAGATATCGTCGCTGCGTTACTGGGCCAAGATCGCCGAGAAGATGGGCGTCGAAATCGAGCCGATCACCAAGCGGGACCTTGCCAAACTGGCAAACTACGACGCGCTGTTCATCCGCGAGACCACCTCGATCTCCAACCACACCTACCGTTTCGCCCGCCGCGCCCAGCAGGAAGGCATGCCGGTCATCGACGATCCGCTGTCGATGATCCGCTGTACCAACAAGGTCTATCTCAACGAGCTGATGGCCTACAACAAGGTGCCGGTGCCGCCGACGGTGATGATCGCCGGCACTTCGGACCTCGAACTTGCGGCGCAGACACTGGGCTTTCCGCTGGTGCTGAAAATCCCGGATTCGTCGTTCTCGCGCGGCGTCAAGAAATGCGCCAATTTCGAGGAACTGAAGACGCTTGCCACCGAATGGCTGGAGGATTCCGATCTTCTGATCGCGCAGAAATTCATCCCGACCGAGTATGACTGGCGCGTCGGCGTGCTTGGCGGCCAGCCATTATTTGCCGTCCACTATCTGATGGCCAAGAAGCACTGGCAGATCGTCAATCACAAGGCCAGCGGCAAGCCCGACCAGGGCGGCATCAAGACCTTTACGCTGAAGGAAACGCCGGCGCATGTCGTCGAGACGGCGGTGAAGGCGGCGCGCTGCATCGGTGACGGGCTCTATGGCGTCGACCTCAAGGAAACCAAGGACGGCGTCTTCGTCATCGAGGTCAACGACAATCCCAACCTCGACCATGGCTGGGAGGATTCCGGCGAAAAGGACGAAGTCTGGGTGCGGTTGACGCAATGGTTCCTGGAGCGGCTGGATCGACCCGGGCGGTAATTTGATGTCACGCGGCGTTGGGTCATTCGAATGGGCGGATCCGGTGGAATTCGAGATCGTTCCGTGGCGACAAACAAGGACGTGGCAGAGGCATTGAGCGAGCACCTCTGACCATCGTCGCCTGTCAGGTCAACGGAGTGCCGGCGAGCTCACTGCGCGCTGGCATTCGTCGATCAGCCACTGGCGAAACGCCGCCACGACATCGCGCCTCGCGCTGCGCTCCGGGATCGTCAGGCAATAGGGCTGGCGCAGCTCCAGCGCCCGGGCAACGGGCCTGACAAGCCGACCGTCCTCCAGCGCCGCGGCACAGTAGATCCCTTGCGCCAGCGCTACGCCCAATCCCGAAATGCCAAGGTCGAGTGCCGCGCGCGACGAGTTGGCCGAGAGGCCGCGCTGCGCTGCCCGGCCGGGCTCGATGCCGGCCGCCTCGAACCAGTTGTTCCAGGACGGAAAGAACGCACCGGTCGGTCCCCAGCCGGTATGGATGAGCGGCAGGCCGGCGAGGCCGTCGGGCTTGATCATGTCGGCCAGCCCGGGCGCACACACGGGATAGACTGCGTCCTGGACGATATCCTCGGTCGGGTGCTCGCGATAATGCGGGCCATAAGTGAGCCTGATGTCGATCAGCTCACGGTCGAACGGCACCGGGTCGTCGTCGCCTCTGAGCGATATGTCGACGGCGCCACGGCTTGCGACAAAACCGGCGAGACGCTGCGAAAGCCAACCCATGGCCATGGATGGCGGTACCGATACGACCAGGCGCGGGCGGAATGCATCGCCGCCCAGTTCGCGCGAGACGCTGCCGATCTCCTGGAAGGCCATGGTCAGCCTGGGCAGCATCTCGACGCCGGCCTCGGTGAGGACGACGCGCCGGTTGACGCGGTGGAACAGCTTGCGGCCCATCTGCTCCTCGACGGTCCGGATGAGCTGGCTGACGGCGGCGGCCGATACCGAAAGCTCTTCCGCCGCCGCGGCAAAGCTGCCAGCACGCGCCGCAGCCTCGAAGGCCTGAAGTCCTTTGAGAGATGGAAGTGTGACCATGACCGCCAGATAGATAAGCTTAGCTTATCTAAATTGCAGAAATCGTCGTTTTTGGAAAGTTTTTTCATTGACTACAGTGGATTTCGTCAACCCCAGCATGGATCGAAGCCCGTGGATCATCGCGACATTATTGCATCCTTGACGCAGGAAGAGCGCAACCGCCTGACCACCAAGTCCGATGTTATGGGTCTCGTCCAACTCGGCGCTCATTGGGGCGCGATCATGATGATCGGATCGCTGATCGCAGCCAAGGTGCCGTTCTGGCCGCTGCTGATGCTGCCGCAAGGCATCCTCATCGTGTTCCTGTTCACGTTGCTGCACGAAACGGTCCATCGCACGGCTTTCGAAACGCAATGGCTGAACGATGCCGTGGCACGGGTGTGCAGCCTGGCGATCGCGCTGCCGGCGGACTGGTTTCGCTACTTCCATTTCGCCCACCATCGATACACGCAGGATCCGCAAAACGACCCGGAGCTGGCCTTCCCCAAACCGGAGACATGGCGGCAATATCTCGTCCATGTCTCTGGTATCCCGTTGTGGTGCGGCCACCTCAAGACGCTTTATGCCAACGCGATTGACCGAGGCCGGGGAAGCTACGTTCCGTCAAAAGGCTATGACAAGGTGCGCATCGAGGCGCGCGCCATGATTGCCTTTTATGTCGTGGTCATTCTGCTGGCCGTTTATTTCCGGCTCTCGGTGCTTCTCTATGTCTGGATATTGCCCGCTCTGTTGGGACAGCCGTTTCTGCGCCTCTATCTCTTGGCCGAGCACGGTCGTTGTCCGTTCGTCGCCAACATGCTGGAGAACACCAGGACCACACTGACCAACTGGCTGGTCCGCAAGCTGGCGTGGAACATGCCGTTCCATGCCGAGCATCATGCCTATCCCGGTGTGCCGTTTCATCAACTGCCGCGGTTTCATGCGCTGATCGAGCGGCATTTGAAGGTGGTCGAGCCGGGCTATGTCAGCTTCCACGGCAAATACATCGAGACACTGCATTGATGATGGCCGACTTCAACCGGTCTGGCTGTGCAACGCGCGGGATTTCAGCAGACGCTGAATGTCCGCCGCCTTTGACGGCACGCCGATCAGATAGCCCTGCGCCTCGACACAACCATTGCCGCGCAGGATGTCGAGCTGCATTTCGGTCTCGACACCCTCCGCGGTGACGGTGATGCCAAGCTCGGCGCCCAGTCCGATGATGGTGCGAACGATCGCCGCAGTGTCGCGATTGCCGATGTCGCGAATGAACGAACGGTCGATCTTGATCTTGTCGACGGGAAAACGCCTGAGGTAGCCGAGCGAGGAATAGCCGGTGCCGAAATCGTCCAGCGCGATCCGGATGCCCAGTTCGCGCAACTGTCGCAGTGTCTTCAACACCGCCTTGCTCTCGTCCATCAGCACCGTTTCGGTGATTTCCAGCTCCAGCTGGGCAGCGGGCACGCCGGAAAAGGCGAGAGCCGAGATGACGCTGCGGGCAAAGCCGCCGCTTTTGAGCTGCACGGCCGAGACATTGACCGCGATGCGCAGGCCGGCAGGCCAGCTTGCCGCCGCAGTGCAGGCTTTCCTCAGCGCCCACTCGCCAAGCGGCACGATCAGTCCGGTTTCTTCGGCGACCGGAATGAAGCTGTCCGGCGCCACCGTACCGCGCTCCGGCGAATGCCAGCGCATCAAGGCTTCCGCGCCGACAATCGAGCCGGTGGCTATGTTCATGATGGGCTGGAAATCGAGATCGAATTCCTGGCGCGGCAGCGCAGCCTCGAGATCGGTCTCAAGTGCGCGCCGTGCCAGCACCATGGCGTCCATTCCGGGCTCGAAGAAGCGGTACAGGTTGCGCCCTTCGCTCTTCGCACTGTACAGCGCCGTATCGGCGTTTTTCAACAGCGTGTCGGCGTCCCTGCCATCTTCTGGAAAAACGGCGATGCCCAGGCTGATGCCGACATGAATATCCCGGTTTTTGTCGCGGAACGGTTTTGTAATCGCCTCGACGATCCGCTTTGCCAGTTTTTCGGCATCGGCGATGCTTTTGAAATCGAACTTGATGATGACGAATTCGTCGCCGCCGAAGCGGGCGACGATGTCTGTCTCATCACGCAGGCAACGTTGCAGCCTTTCGGCCACGCTTTTCAGCAGCCAGTCGCCGGCCGGATGCCCCCAAGTGTCGTTGACGGCCTTGAAGCGGTCGAGATCGAGCGAGAAGATTGCCAGAGGCGTGGCCGCCGGGTCTTCCAGCGCAAGGTCCAGCCGTTCGCGAAACATCTGGCGGTTGGGCAACCCGGTCAGCGTGTCATGATGCGCAAGATGCGCCATGCGCTCTTCGGTGCGGCGGCGTTCGGTGACATCGTCGAAAGTCGCTACCCAGCCGCCGCCGCTCATCGGCTGGCGTGTGACCAGAACCGTCCTGCCGTCGGTAAGATGCCGATACGCCGAATGCATTTTTCCCGCCACCAGGCAGGCTTCGGTTTTGGCGACTTCGCTGTCGACGTCGATCTTCGTATAGATGCCGAGCTCCAGCAATCGTTCGAGCGCGTCGCGGTGCGTCGTTCCGAGCGGGAAGTCCGCTGCGGTGACGTTGTAGAGTTCCAGAAAACGCCCATTGCGCACGATCATCTTGCCGTCGGCATCATACATCAGCAGGCCTTGCGACATGTTGGCAAGTGCTGCGTCGAAGCGGCGGTGCTGCTCCTTGAGATCCTGTTCGGCGCGCCGCTGTACGGTGATGTCTTCGTAGATCGAAACCCAGCCGCCCAAGGCCAGCGGACGATGCGAGATGTTGATGATGCGGCCATCCGACAACGTTTCCTCATAGGTCGAGGGTCTCGCCTGGTCGATATAGGGCTTGCGGATGGCGTAGAGTTCGTCGGCGCTTTGCGACGCGATGCCGATGTCGACGCTGTGCCGCAGGATGTCGATGAAATGGATGCCCGGCCGCACCAATTTGGCGTCGAGACAGAAGATGTTGATGTAGTTGCCGTTACAGATGATCATCCGCTCGTCGGCGTCGAACATGCACAGCCCATGCGACATGTTCTCGACCGCGGCCGAAAAGCGTTCATTCTGTTCGCGCAGTTCGTTTTCCATGTGGCGGGAGCGATCCATGCCTTCGGCGTCCCGTTCCGGGACGGCCGAACCATCCTTGGCATCAGCGACGGGCATGAGGCGCGCCTGCGGATCGTGATCGAACGAGCTACTGTGATCGCCGCCGGTTAATTTAGCGTTTTTAGCCGATTGCGGCCGCCGAAACCTGATGCCGCGCCTTCTCGATCGCGGAAAACCGCTTCAGGAACGCATTCTGCGCCCAGGTCACCGAGCGTGGCGTGAAATCGAAGCGGTCGGCATTGAAGCCGCGCGGACGGCCGAAGAACTCGGTCGCCTCGGCGGTCGAAAAACCGGCAAGCAGCGTTGCTTCGAAATAGGCGGCGATCTGGTCGGCGCGCTTGATCTCCTTGCGCAGTGCGGCACTTGGTTCCGGCAGCGAGAAACGCAGATGGATGGCGCGCTGCAACCGCAACTCACAGTCCTTGTAGCTGCCGCCCATCACCGATTTGAACGGCGAGATCATGTCGCCGATGACATATTCGGGGGCGTCGTGCAGCAGTGCCGCCAGCCGGGTATCGGCCGAAGCCTCGGGCACCAGTTCGCAGAACAACGCCTCGACCAACAGCGAGTGCTGGGCAACCGAAAAGGCATGTTCGCCGCTGGTCTGGCCGTTCCAGCGGGCAACGCGGGCGAGCCCATGCGCGATGTCCGAAATCTCGATGTCGAGCGGCGAGGGATCGAGCAGGTCGAGCCGGCGGCCCGACAGCATGCGCTGCCAGGCGCGTGCCGGCGCGCCGACGCGGTCGGCCGCCATCAGGCCTCCTCCGCGCTGACGGCTTCCTGCGGGAAGGCGAATTTTGCCCAGGCCGGGATGGCAAGTGAAACGGCGGCGTCCCCGGCCATAATCGGTTGGCTGGCGTCGAGTGCCGCCTTGACCCTGTCGATGCGGGCAATGGCCAGACCGGTCATGCCGACGCTCGAGCCGAGCGTGCCAACCGGCCGTCCCGCGACGGTTAGCTCGGTGCCCGGCGCGGGTAGGGGGCCATCGGCCGACGCAATCAGCACGCGCCGCCTGGCCGTGCCGCGATGCTGCATGCGTGAGACGACCTCCTGGCCGACATAGCAGCCCTTCTTGAAGCCGACACCGCCGGTTTCGTCCAGCAGCACGTCATGGGGGAAAGCGTCTCCAAGCTGGTAGTCGCTGCCGCTTTCGGCAATACCGCCGGCGATGCGGAAGGCTTGCCACGCGGCAAGGTCACCGCGCTCATCTGTTTCACCATAGGAACGCGTGACGGCACCCTTCGGAAAGCGCGTGTCGGCGGCCGCCGTTGATTCAGATTGTGAGAGCGTTGATTCATGTCCCCACGCGACGGTGACAAGTGCCTGATCCGCCTTGGCAATCTCGACTTTGGCGCGCAGTTTGTAGAGCGTCAGCCGGCGTATGAAATCGTCCGAGATATCGGCACGGCATTCGAGCCGGAATGCATTCTCGCCGGCACGCGAGATCAGGAAATCGAACAAGATCTTGCCTTGCGGCGTCAGCAGCGCGCCGGGCTTGGCTTCGCCGGGAGCCAATACGTCGAGATCGGTGGTCAGGATGTTCTGCAAAAAATGCTCGGCATCCGGGCCTGACACGGAGATGAGCGCGCGGTCTTTGAGCTGGGCAAAGGGCATGGGCGGAAAAGCAGCCTGATCTTGCAAAACGGTCGGCCTTTACGTAAGCCGCTGACACTCCCCCCGCAAGAGAGCATGGCCATGATCTACGACCTCATCCTGACAGGCGGCACCGTGGTCAACCATGACGGCGAAGGGGCTCGCGACATCGGCGTGAAGGACGGGCGCATCGCCGCCATCGGCGATCTCCGCCAGGCCTCGGCCGGCGAGACGATCGATTGCCGCGGCCTGCATATCCTGCCGGGTGTCATCGACAGCCAGGTGCATTTTCGTGAGCCGGGACTGGAGCACAAGGAAGATCTGGAGACCGGTTCGCGCGCGGCGGTGCTGGGCGGTGTCACCGCCGTGTTCGAAATGCCCAACACCAATCCGCTGACCACCAGCGAGGCAGCCCTTGCCGACAAGGTGCGGCGCGGCAGCGGTCGCATGCATTGCGATTTCGCCTTCTGGGTTGGCGGCACCCGTGAGAACGCGAAACACGTCGGCGAGCTTGAGCGGCTACCGGGTGCTGCGGGGATCAAGGTGTTCATGGGCTCGTCCACCGGCGATCTGCTGGTTGAGGATGACGAAGGCGTGGCATCGATCCTTAGAAACACACGCCGCCGTGCCGCCTTCCATTCCGAGGACGAGTTCCGGCTGCGCGAGCGTCTGGGCATGCGCATCGAGGGCGATCCGTCATCGCACCCGGTATGGCGCGACGAGATCGCCGCCTTGCGCTGCACGGAACGGCTTGTGCGCATCGCTCGGCAAGCGCGTGCCCGGATCCATGTCCTGCACATCTCGACCGCCGAGGAGATCTTGCTCCTCGAACAGCACAAGGATGTCGCGACCTGCGAAGCGACGCCGCATCATTTGACGCTGAGCGCCGACGACTATGCGCGGCTCGGTACCCTGATCCAGATGAACCCGCCGGTGCGCACCGCGCGCCATCGCGATGGCGTCTGGCACGGCATCGCGCAAGGCATCGTCGATGTGCTCGGCTCCGACCACGCCCCGCACACGCTGGCCGAGAAGGCCAAGCCCTATCCGGTCTCGCCCTCGGGGATGACCGGCGTGCAGACGTTGGTGCCGATCATGCTCGACCACGTCAATGCCGGCCGGCTGACGCTGCAGCGCTTTGTCGACCTGTCCAGCCACGGCCCGCAACGCATCTTCGGCATGGCGAGAAAGGGTCGCATCGCCGCCGGCTACGACGCCGACTTCACCGTCGTCGATATGAAGCGGCGCGAAACCATCACCAACGCGCAGGCCGGCTCGAAAGCCGGCTGGACGCCTTACGACGGCAGGGAAGTGACCGGCTGGCCTGTCGGCACCTTCATTCGCGGCCTGCGTGTGATGTGGGAAGGGGAGATTACCACGCCGAGCCAGGGCAAAGCGGTGGAATTCTCCGAAGCATTGGCGGGGTAGCTGTTGCTACGGCGTTGGATTTTTTAAGGACAATCCACTAAGTTAATTGGGATATGAACGCCGATCTCGCGCCCACGATTGTCCCTGCTGAGTTCCCGGAACTCCAAGCGCTTGCCTGGAACCGCGATGCAGCACGCCCAATTCCGGCCGAGGAGGCATTTGCGCTATACGAGCGGAATTGGCGTTTTGTCGATCAAAAGCGGCTTACGACGCGTGAAAAGCTGCTTATCCAGACTCTGGCAGACAAGTTTGGTCACGGCATCCTTTTGACCACTGTCTGAAGTTTGTTCCCCTCTTCTGATCTTCACCTCGCAGCTGGAACATCAACGGGACACACCGCGAGCGGAAATCATGACGAAATTCAAGAAGCCTGAACATCGGATCATTGCCGAAGCCCTCGGATTGATGGATCACCGTTTCCTGACCGCAAACCAATGCTGGTTCGGTGGCGGCACGGCGATCGTCATGAAATTCGGCGAATACCGACGGTCGCTGGATGTCGACTTCCTGTGTGCCGACGCCGACGGTTATCGCGAACTGCGGACCTGGGCGGCCGAAAGAGGAGTTAGGGCGTTCTTTCCCGCGCCCGTGGAGGCCGTTCGGGATTTCCAGATCGACCAGTATGGCTTGAGGACGATTGTACGATTGAAAGGGCAATCGATCAGATTCGAAGTCATCCGCGAAGGCCGCATCAGACTGCAAGGTCATTTCGACAACGATCTGAATGTATCGATCCTCGTCCCCGCAGACATGTTTGCCGAGAAGTTGCTGGCCAATGCCGATCGATGCCAGGACCGCGCAACCGCATATCGCGATGCTATCGATCTTGGAATGTTGATTGACGCGTATGGCGAAATCCCGATCGAAGCGCTCGGCAAGGCGCAAACTGCTTACGGGCCAGACATTCAGCACAAGGTCGCATGGGTGGTGAACAAGCTTCAGGACAAGGACGAGCTACGCAACGCAGCCGATATCCTGCAAATGGACTCCAGCGTGGCGGCGGATACTATTTCGCTTCTTCGAGGGGAAGCCGCTCGCATATGGCCGGATGCCGGAATCGACGAGGGACCACGTCGATAGCTGGCTCAATCCCCGGCGACGAAGAAGGTCCATTGCCCTGAGGGCGTGATGCCAACGCGATAGAAAATATAGGCGCCGAACTGCTTCATGTCGTCGAAATCGCCCGCGGTGACGATCTTGAACAGTTCGACCCGCTGCTTGGCGTCCAACTTGTCCAACGGCAGGGCGAAAAAGTACGGCCACACATAGAGCTCTTCCGGCTTGCCGGCATCGAGATGGACATAACCGGCATTGAGCACCTCTTCCAGAATGGCCAGAATCTCCTGCCCATCCGGATCACTGGAGAGACCCTTGAGGAAGGCGATGGCATCACCGTCTATGTCGGTCAGCGATATCTGCGTCATGCTGTCGCCCTGGCCGATCAAGGGCCGCAGCTTTTCGATGTCACCGCCCTTGCAAGCCTCGACGATCAGATCGTGCATGCGCCGAACCGGTTCCGGCAGCTTGCCGAGATCGTAGACAACCTCGGGCACCGGCGTGTCCGGATCGACGCGCGGCCTGGTCACGCCGCCATCCGCCGGACTGTCGGGCTCGGATTCGGCCGGAGGAACCGGCTGGCTGGTCGGAGGCGGCGTTCCGACCGGATTGGGCATTGGCACGGTGCTTCCCGGCGGCGAGATGTCGCCGTCGGCCGACGGCGTGACTGTTGGGGGAAGCTCTTCGCGCTTGATCTCGCTCAGCGCATAGGCGGGGCTGCTCACGAAACATACGATCAGGGGAATCGCGGCACAGCAAGCGGCGAAGCAGATGCAAAGGGCCAGGCCACGCGGCTTGCCTGACATCGAAAAACTCACTGCCCGTTTCTCCCTGCTTCCGGGCATGACGCCCGAGCGGCATTCCGTCGTCAAAGAACCGGAGGTCGGTTCAGTGCCGCAGCCGTTCAGGTTCGAAGGCGCCAGCAATCACCTTTTCACGCATACGGTCGAGCAGGGCAAGGGCCGAGGTCTCGCCATTGGCACGCAACATCTCGCCGAAGGCGGTTTCGAGCGCTGCTTCGGCAATGATCTCGGGCTCTATGCCGGCGGAGAGACCTTCCGCCCATGCCTCGCTGTGGCTTTCCACGGCGGTCAGGCGCTTCTCTTCCCTGACCAGCGCGTCGATGTCGTTGACACCATGTTCCATAAGCGAATGTCCACCCTTTCAAGCAGCGATCCGTCAATGTGGATCAGGCTTGATCTGTTCATTTCACACGCAGGGTCAATTAAGTATTTGTAAATACGACATTTTTTTGATCGTCTTTTACAAAGCCCGATTGCCTTGCGCGAAGCTGCATTCAACTCGAGTCAAACTTAGCCGATTAGGGCTGCCTGCGGGGCGAAAACCTTCAGTTTGAGTTAATTCCGCATTCTCGCGGTAAGGTTTCGTTAATACTGTTGCAGAAGTGCCACATGAGGATTGCACCAAGATGTCGCCTGGCACAAGTCGGATATATCGGCTGTCGCCGGCAATTGTCCGGATAGTTGTTGATGAGCAACCGAAATGCCTAATTTCCGTAACGCGAGGCAATGTCGCGCGACAGCGTCTCGCCTTCCTTCATATAGCGGCTGATGGCCTCGGTCGCCGAAGGGGTGCACTGCGTATAGATGCCGCCGAAGGAGCGGTAGCCGCGATTGAAGCTGGCGATGAAGCGGGCGCGCCGCTCGGCGTCCGGATTTTCCGAATCGAGCAGCTTCTCCATCTCGACACGCCACTGGTCGCCTTTCTCGCCGCACAAATTGCGCAGGAAATGCAGCGACCCCAGAACCTCCGCCAGCCGCATCAACCCGGGCTCGAACGGCGAATCGGCGCTGAGCGCGGGTCGCGTCGAGATAGCCGTGCTGGCAACAAGACATATGGCAAGGAGCAGGGATGGACGGTTCATATCATAAGGTTCTCTGCCGAACGGCATAAGCCGTTCTGGCTCTGCCAAACAGCATAAGCCTTTGTGGCGAAACAATTTGTCGCCCGCAAGGCGATTTTCAGGGCTGCGGCCCGCCGCTTCCGCCGGAATTCAACAAGTCTTCGGCGACCGCGAACACCGAGCCGGCAAGCGGCAGTGCCGCCATCTCGCTGAGCGTATAGAAGGCGGCTGTCTCGGCGTCGTCGTTGGCCACCGCCTCGCCGCCGGCATAGGCGGCGCCGAAGACCGTGAGGAGATAATCGACCGGGTGGCTGTCGTCCCTGCCGTCGATGTGGATTTCCCGAAGCGGTCGATAATCGGTGGCTCGCAGGCCGGTCTCTTCCAGCAGTTCACGGGCGGCAGCCTGCTCCAGCGTTTCGCCGGGCTCGACCTTGCCGCCCGGAAAGGCATAGAGCCCTTGTGAGGGTTGCCGGGCTCGCTTGACCAGTAGCACGGTATTCGCGCGCACGATGGCGACCGAGACTGCCGGGAGTGTCTTGCGCGCTTCGTTCATGGATTCCCGATCAGGCATTGAAGGCAGGTCTGTTGTGGACCGCTCAGCATGCGGAAGGTTTAGCGGTTGCGCAACGCCGGTTCCATCGCCACTTTCAAACAGAACCATTCGAGGGCACCAATCGACCATGTGCGGACGTTTTGCCTTGACCGCGACGCCGGACCAGACCGCCGCCTTGCTAGGCTTGGCCGAACTGGAGGATTTTCCAGCGCGCTACAACATCGCGCCGACGCAGCCGGTCCTGATGGCGATCGCCGCCGCTCCGCGGGCGCCGGGCTCGAATCTGCCGGACCGGCAGCCGATGCTGGTGCGCTGGGGGCTGATCCCGACCTGGGTCAAAGACACCAGGGAGTTTCCACTGCTGTTCAACGCGCGCTCTGAGGGCGCTGCCGAAAAGGCCTCGTTCAAAGCCGCCATGCGCCATCGCCGCGCGCTGGTGCCGGCGTCAGGCTTTTACGAGTGGCGGCAAACCGGTGGCAAGAAGGGGCAGCCCTACTGGATACGCCCAAGGCACGGCGGGTTGGTCGCCTTTGCCGGCCTGATCGAGACCTATGCCGAGCCGGGCGGTTCGGAGATGGACACCGGTGCCATACTGACAGTCAACGCCAATGCCGATATCGCGCATATCCACGACCGCATGCCGGTCGTGATCGATCCCAGGGATTTCGCCCGCTGGCTGGATTGCCGCACGCTCGAGCCGCGCGATGTGGCCGATCTGTTGCGGCCGGCACAGCTCGATTTCTTCGAGGCAATTCCCATCTCCGACCTCGTCAACAAGGTCGCCAACACCGGACCGGAGATTCAGGAGCGGGGCGAGATCGGGCCGGAGCCCGAGAAGGTCAAGCGCCGGAAGCCCGGCGCGGACGACAGTCAGATGACGCTGTTTTAGAGCATGATCCTGAAAGTGGCCCCGGTTTTCGGGAAAGATCATGCTCAAACAAAGGACCGAAGCTATTGCTTCAAGGTGCGCATTGGCGCCTTCATTTCCGGCGCCTTGGCGCCAGGCCGCACACCGCTTTCAGGCAGCGCGGGGCGATACGATCTTCTGTGCCGGCTTCTTCTTCTTCGCGGTATGGAGAAGGGCGGCGACGATCGCGGCCGGGCCGATTGCGCGGTAGTGGTTGGCCAGCGCTGGTTGCTTGGCGCGGTTGGATTCCTGCTTCGTTCGGGGCATGTCTCTCTTCCCAGGTAACATTTCCGTGTCTGCGTTTGATGGCCGATTCTGACCAAATCGTGACGCCTGCTGATCTAGCCGACGAATGTTTCATGACTGTGCCGACATGTTTAATAAAATGTTTCAGTGCATCATTACCTGTGATCCGGCGACGTTTTTGCCGAAACTAGCGACTTGACGGCAACACAAGCCAAGGCGATAAAGCCGCCTATGAAAACGTTTTTCGCCATTTGTGGCATTTGCATTATTGGCTAGCCTCGCGCTGGTCCGGACGTTTTCGCCTCATCTTTCCCCAGATTGGACAAACGCCCCGGCCAGCAGGCTGGAATCCGGTTTGCGCCTCGGCGCTAGGCGGACTCCTGAACACAACAGATCGGGAAGGCACGAATGTCTGACGCATCGCAGGGCCTGCGCCTCTACAACACGCTGACGCGGATGAAAGAGGATTTCGTCCCGATCGATGCGCACAACGTGCGCATGTATGTCTGCGGCCCGACCGTCTATGACTTTGCCCATATCGGCAATGCCAGGCCGGTGATCGTCTTCGACGTGCTGTTCCGCTTGCTACGTCATGTCTATGGGCAGACGCACGTCACCTATGTGCGCAACATCACCGACGTCGACGACAAGATCAACGCGCGCGCCTTGCGGGATTTCGGCGGCGAGATCGCTTCAGGCACGCTTTCGCTCAACGAAGCGATCCGGCGGGTCACCGAAAAGACCGCCGATCAGTTCCACAAGGATGTGGCGGTTCTCGGCTGCCTGGAGCCGACGGTCGAGCCGCGCGCCACCGAATTCGTCGAACCTCGCGCCGACGGCAAGGTCGACATGATCACCTTGATTCAAAGCCTGATCGAACGCGGCCATGCCTATGTTGCGGCAGGCGAAGTCCTGTTCGACACGGCGTCGATGCCTGACTACGGCCAACTGTCGAAGCGCAATCTCGACGAGCAGCAGGCCGGCGCTCGCGTCGCCGTCGACGCGCACAAGAAAAATCCCGGCGATTTTGTCCTCTGGAAGCTGTCGTCACCGGAGGAGCCGGGCTGGAATTCGCCATGGGGCAGGGGCCGGCCGGGCTGGCACATCGAATGCTCGGCAATGTCGGCGGCCTATCTCGGCGAGGTCTTCGACATCCATGGCGGCGGCCTCGACCTGATCTTCCCGCATCATGAAAACGAGATCGCCCAGTCGCGCTGCGCCCACGGCACCGACGTCATGGCCAACATCTGGATGCACAATGGCTTCCTGCAGGTCGAAGGCCAGAAAATGTCGAAGAGCCTCGGCAATTTCTATTCGATCAACGAGTTGCTGGAGACCGAGACCTTTGGCGGCCGCAAATGGCCGGGCGAGGTGCTGCGGCTGGCGATGCTGATGACGCACTATCGCGAGCCGATCGACTTTTCCGTGCGCAAGCTGGAAGAGGCTGAGAACACGCTGCGCAAATGGAAGCGGGGGGCGGACCTCGCGCCGTCGGCGGCAGGGCAGTTGCCAGTGGAGGTCATCGATGCCTTGTCGGACGATCTCGCCACCTATGCCGCCTTCCAGGTTTTGACGCAGTTGGCCGGCGAGGCAGCGGACGGCAACGATGCCGCTGCGTCGCTGAAGGCGTCGCTGGTGTTCCTCGGCTTCGATGTCGCGTCGGCCAAGGTTGACGAAGACCGCGTCGCAAAGGCCATCGCCAAGCGCCTCGCATTCATCGCCGCTAAGAACTGGGCCGAGGCCGACCGCATCCGCGACGAACTGCTGGCACAAGGTATACAGTTGAAGGACGGCAAGGACCCGGTCACAGGCGAACGCATCACCACTTGGGAGGTGAAGCGGTGAAGGTGGTGCGAAACACTTTTGCAAGGTTGGCGGAGACGCTGGCGACGGCCAATCTCCCCCCTTGCGGGGGAGATGTCCGGCAGGACAGAGGGGGGTGTGAAGGAACGCCATCGTTTCTGATTGCTTACCCTCGTTTCGACCGTTTCTCGAGAAGGCAGCGGTCTCCAGTTAATAGGTCGGCGGGACAGCACCCTCCTCTGTCCTGCCGGACATCTCCCCCGCAAGTGGGGAGATTGGCAGCTCCGCCGAGTAGACCTGTTCTGCAACGTTTAGCAGCCTTCTCGTACGAAGGTGCCTGATGGGTCACGACCTCGTCCCATCACGCCAGCGCAAGAACGCAAAATCCATGCGTCGTGTGATGACCGACGCCGAGCTGAAGCTCTGGAACGAGCTTCGCGCGCATCGGCTAGTGGGCATAAGCTTCCGCCGGCAGGTGCCAATCGGCCCTTATATCGTTGATTTTGCCTGCTCGGAAAAAAAGCTGATTATTGAGGTTGATGGTAGCCAGCACGCAGACGCTGAGCACGTCGTGCGCGATGCAGAACGCAGCGCATATTTGAAGAGCAGTGGCTGGACCATCCTGCGCTTCTGGAACGACGACGTCATTCGCGATATCGACAATGCCTGCCAGCACGTCGTGATCGAGGCCGGCCTGGTCGGCCTCGAAATGCCGGCGAGCGAACCAGTAAGGGAGTCCGTTCAATGATCGACCATCTCGGTATCACCGTTGCCGATTTCGACGCTTCGAAGGCGTTCTATGACAAGGCAATGGCGCCGTTGGGTGCCGCGCTCCTCTACATGGTGCCGCTGGAATACACCGGCGGCGCCAAGGTCGGTGGCTATGGCCGCGACCGGCCGGTGTTCTGGCTGAGTGCCGGCAAGGACAAGCCCAAGGATCACCAGCACGTCGCCTTCACCGCGCGCAGCCGCGCCGAGGTCGATGCCTTCCATGCCGCGGCCCTTGCCGCCGGCGGCAAGGACAATGGCGGGCCAGGGCTGCGCCCGCACTATCATCCGAACTATTACGGCGCTTTCGTCTTCGATCCCGACGGCAACAATGTCGAAGCCGTCTGCCATGCCCCGGAGTGAGCGGCGATGAGCCTCGACAACCGGCCGATCTACACCGGCGGCTGCCAATGCGGCGCGGTGCGCTTTCGCGTCGAAGGCGCGTTGGGAGACGCTTCGATCTGCCACTGCCGCATGTGCCAGAAGGCGTTCGGCTCGTTCTACGCGCCGCTGGTTTCGGTGCGCGGCGCGAAGCTCGACTGGACTCGTGGTGAGCCGAAATATTTTCGCTCGTCCAACCATGTCGATCGTGGTTTTTGTGCCGATTGCGGTACGCCGCTGACCTTCACCGCGCCGGATGGCGTCGGCCTCGCCATCGGTGCGTTCGACAATCCGGCGGAGATCGTGCCGCTGATTCAGTGGGGCACCGAGGCAAAGCTGCCCTATGTCGACACCATTCCGCAATTGCCGGGCGAGGAGACGATGGCCGATATGTCTTCGGCCCCCTATCTGGCCGATCTCGTCTCCTACCAGCATCCCGACCACGACACCGAACAATGGCCGCCAAAGGAAAAGCCATGACCGATCAGGTAAGAACTGGTGGCTGCCAATGCGGCGCCGTCCGTTTCCGCATTCATGGGGCGCTCGGCCGTCCGTCCATCTGCCATTGCCGCATGTGCCAGAAGCAATTCGGCTCGTTCTTCGGCGCGCTGGTCACGGTACCCAAGGATGGCGTCGAATGGACCCATGAAGAGCCGAGCTATTTCCAGTCGTCGGTCAACATCGATCGTGGTTTCTGCGCCCGCTGCGGGACGCCGCTGACCTATCGGCAGCCAGGCGGACTTGAGATCGCCATCGGCGCCTTCGACGACCGTTCGGATCTGGCACCGCAGATCCAGGTCAACTACGCCGCGCGGCTGCCCTGGGTGGAGACGATCTTCGATCAGCCCGTCCACCAGGATCCCGACTATTACGCCCGGCAGGAATCCATCATCTCCTTCCAGCACCCCGACCATGAAACAGCGGACTGGCCGACCAAAGGTTTGCAGCTATGAGCAGTCAATTGCGTACTCTTTATCCAGAAATCGAAGCGTTCGATTCCGGCGTGCTCGATGTCGGCGACGGCCATCAGGTCTACTGGGAGCGTTCCGGCACCAAGGGCGCCAAGCCGGCGGTGTTCCTGCATGGCGGGCCGGGCGGTACCATCTCGCCGAAACACAGGCGGCTGTTCGACCCCAAGCTCTACGATGTCATCCTGTTCGACCAGCGCGGCTGCGGAAAATCGACCCCCAATGCCTCGCTCGAAGCCAACACCACCTGGCATCTGGTCGCCGACATCGAACGGCTGCGCGAGATGGCCGGCTTCGACAAATGGCTGGTGTTCGGCGGCTCCTGGGGCTCCACGCTTGCGCTTGCCTATGCCGAAACGCACCCCGAACGCGTCAGTGAACTGGTGGTGCGCGGCATCTACACGCTGACGCGCGCCGAACTCGAATGGTATTACCAGTTCGGCGTCTCCGAAATGTTCCCGGACAAATGGGAGCGGTTCCTGGCGCCGATCCCTGAGGCCGAGCGCGGCGACATGATGGCCGCCTACCGCAAGCGGCTGGTCGGCAGCGATCGCAAGGCGCAGATCGAGGCGGCCCGCGCCTGGAGCCTGTGGGAAGGCGAGACCATCACACTGTTGCCGGAGCCGGAGACCAGCGGACCGTTTGGGCAGGACGACTATGCCGTCGCCTTCGCCCGCATCGAAAACCACTATTTCGTCCATGCCGGCTGGCTGGAGGAAGGGCAACTGCTGCGCGACGCACACAAGCTTGCGGATATCCCCGGCACCATCGTCCACGGCCGCTACGACATGCCGTGCCCGGCGCGCTATGCCTGGGCGCTGCACAAGGCCTGGCCGAAGGCGGATTTCCACCTGATCGAGGGCGCCGGTCATGCGTATTCGGAGCCAGGCATTCTGGATCAACTGATCCGGGAGACGGATCGGTTTGCAGGGAAGATATAGGCGATGCACGGCGATCCTTCACACCCCCCTCTGTCCTGCCGGACATCTCCCCCGCAAGGGGGGAGATTGGATGTCGCCTTCGCTTTCGCCAATCGCCGACATTGCAGGACCAGCGCTGTCGTCAAAGCTGCCGATCTCCCCCTTTGCGGGGGAGATGGCCGGCAGGCCAGAGGGGGGTGCTCAAGCACCTTGCTGTCATGAAAAAGGAAAGACTGTTCCTCTTCGACACCACCTTGCGCGATGGCCAGCAGACGCCGGGCATTGACTTTTCCGTCGAGGATAAGATCGCCATCGCCAAACTGCTTGACACCTTCGGCCTCGACTATGTCGAGGGCGGCTATCCCGGCGCCAACCCGACCGACACCGCCTTCTTCCAGGAGAAGCGGACGGCGCGGGCCAAATTCGTCGCCTTCGGCATGACCAAGCGGGCAGGGGTGTCGGCGTCCAACGATCCCGGCCTTGCGTCACTGGTGCAATCGAAGTCGGATGCCATCTGCTTCGTTGCCAAGAGCTGGGACTATCATGTCCGTGTCGCGCTCGGCTGCACCAACGAGGAGAACCTCGACGCCATCAAGGCCTCCGTCGAGGCGGCGATTGCCACCGGCAAGGAGGCGCTGGTCGACTGCGAGCATTTCTTCGACGGCTTCAAGGCCAACCCCGACTATGCGCTGGCCTGTGCCAGGACCGCTTATGATGCCGGCGCGCGCTGGGTGGTGCTGTGCGACACCAATGGCGGCACGCAGCCGTCGGAAGTCCGCGCCATTGTCGAGAGCGTCATCGCCTTCGGTATGTCAGGCGATCATCTCGGCATCCATGCCCATGACGACACTGGCCAGGCCGTGGCCAATTCGCTGGCTGCGGTCGAGGCCGGCGTGCGCCAGATCCAGGGCACGCTCAACGGCATCGGCGAGCGCTGCGGCAACGCCAATCTCATCTCGATCGTGCCGACGCTGGCGCTGAAGCCGGCCTTCGCCGACCGTTTTGAGACGGGCATTTCGACTGAAGCGCTGACCGGCATTTCGCGCCTGTCGCGCGCCTTTGACGAACTCTTGAACCGCGCGCCGGAAGCGCAGGCGCCCTATGTCGGCGCTTCCGCCTTCGCGACCAAGGCTGGCATCCATGCTTCGGCGCTGGCCAAGGAGCCGGCGACCTATGAGCATGTGCCTCCGGAAACGGTCGGCAACCGCCGCCGCGTCATGGTTTCGGACCAGGGCGGCAAGGCCAATTTCCTCGCCGAACTGAAGCGGCGCGGCATCGACGTGCCGAAGGACGATCACCGGCTCGACGCGCTGATATCGGTGGTCAAGGAACGCGAGGCCGAGGGCTATGCCTATGAGGGCGCCGACGCCAGCTTCGAGCTTCTGGCGCGCAAAATGCTGCACGGCCTGCCGGAATTCTTCAACGTCACCTCGTTCCGCTGCATGGTCGAGCGCCGCTTCGACGCCAACGGCCAGTTGAAGACGGTCTCCGAAGCGATCGTCAAAGTGCTGGTCGACGGCGAGGAGAAGATGTCGGTGGCCGAGGGGCATGGCCCCGTCAACGCACTCGACATCGCGCTGCGCAAGGATCTCGGCAAGTTCCAGGGCGAGATCGCCGACATGGAGCTCGCCGACTTCAAAGTGCGTATCCTCAATGGCGGCACCGAGGCGATCACCCGCGTTCTGATCGAATCGCATGACGGCACCGGCGCGCGCTGGTGGACAGTGGGTGTTTCCGAAAACATCATCGACGCCTCGTTCCAGGCGCTGATGGATTCGATCGTCTACAAGCTGATGAAGAACCGCGAAATGGCGGGACTGGTGGCGGCCGAGTAGGGTTGAACCATCAGCGAAAGTCCATTGATCCATCAGAACTTTGCGATGGTCTTGGCAAGATGGCTGGGCCATAGGCTTGGGCCATGGCCACTGAAGCAATTACCCTGGACGCTGATTCCAAGGCTCGTCGCGGATTCCTGCTTGCACTGGGCGCTTATTTGCTGTGGGGAATGCTGCCCTTCTACATGAAGGCCGTGGCGCATCTGCCTCTCGCTGAAGTCATTGCCCACCGCATCGTCTGGTCGGTGCCGATCGCCGCCGCCGTGCTGGTCTGGGCCGGCCGTACAACCGACTTCAAGGCGGCACTGCGCTCACCCCGCACCATCGCCATGGCCGCACTGACGGCGGCGCTGATCTCGGTCAACTGGGGCATCTATGTCTGGGCGATCGCCGTCGACCGCACCGTCGAAACCGCGCTCGGCTATTACATCAACCCGCTGGTCAGCGTCGTCGTCGGCGCGCTGTTGCTTGGCGAGCGGCTCGATCGTCTGCAGATCGCGGCAGTGGTGCTGGCGGCCGTCGCCGTTGCGGTGCTGACCATCGAGGGCGGCAAGCTGCCCTGGGTGTCGCTGGCGCTGGCGTTTTCCTTCGCCGCCTACGGCTTCTTCCGCAAGACCTTGCCGATCGGCCCGAGTCAGGGCTTTTTGCTCGAAGTGCTTCTGCTGTCGGTGCCGGCCCTTGGCTACATCATCTATCTGATCGCGACCGGACAGGACCACATCGTATCCAGTAGCGGTGCCGATACGGCGTTGCTGATCGGCTGCGGTCCGATCACATCGGTACCGCTGCTGTTGTTCGCCTTCGGCGCCAAGCTGTTGCGCCTCTCCACCATCGGCATCATGCAATATATCGCGCCTACCATGGTGTTCCTGATCGCAGTGCTGATCTTCGACGAGCCTTTCGGCACCACTCAGGCGGTAGCGTTCGCACTGATCTGGGCCGCACTGGCGGTCTATTCCTGGTCGATGTTGACGACAGCGCGCAAGGTTTCTGCCCGGTAAGGAGTTTCGATGTACCTGTTGCACATCGCCAACAAGAACTATTCCTCATGGTCGCTGCGGCCCTGGGTGCTGATGCGAGAGCTGGATATCCCATTCGAGGAGCAGCTTACGCCATTCCCGACCGGATCGAGCTGGGAGCTCTACCGGTCGTTCTCGCCCAGCGGCCGGGTGCCGTGCCTGATCGACGACGGTTGGGCGGTCTGGGATTCACTGGCCATCGCCGAGTATCTGGCGGAGCGCCACCATGGCGTTTGGCCCGTCGAGGCCAAGGCGCGCGCCTGGGCACGCTCGGCCGCCGCTGAGATGCATTCGAGCTTCACCGCACTGCGCGGTTCATGCCCAATGAGTTGCGGCCTGCGCGTAAAGCCGTTTCCGATGTCCGATGCGCTGAAGCAGGATCTCTTTCGCCTCGGCGATCTCTGGAACGATGGTCTTGCCCGTTTCGGCGGACCGTTTCTCGCCGGTCCTCATTTCACCGCCGTCGACGCCTTCTTTGCCCCAGTGGCGTTTCGAGCACAGTCCTACGGGCTCGTTTTCGGAGGGGCTGCCACCGCCTATCCGGCGCAGTTGCTTGCCTTGCCGGCGATGTGCGAATGGTATGCGGCAGGCCTTGCCGAGACCTGGCGCGAGCCCGACCATGAAGCGGAAGTCGCCGCCGCCGGCACCGTCCTCGAGGATTTTCGCGCCTCGGCGTGAAAGGTACTGACGTTACATCCCCCGGCCGAGCCGTCGGACGAACAGATAGGTAGCCGCGGCGATAATAAGCGATACCGCCGACACCACCCAAAACCCCATCGGTGTGTTGACCAGGGGCAGGCCGCCGACATTCATGCCGAACAGGCCCGAGATGATGGTCATCGGCAACAGCACCGCTGTCATGACAGAGAGAACATAGAGGAGCTGGTTCGACTGCATGGTCAGCTTGGCCATCAGCTCGTCCTGCAACAGCCTTGTGCGCGCCTGCAACTGCTCGCCGTCATGATAGAGCGTATGCGCTCGTTGCGAGAGCCTGACTGCCATGTCGTTGATCGGGTCAGGCAGCTCGTTGCGATGCGAATGATCGAGATGCCGGAACAGATTGGTGATCGTCGCCATCTGCCGATGGATCACCACCAATTGTCGGCGCGCCTCGACCAGCGCTTGTCGTTCATTGTGCCATGCATCGCGCACGACACGGTCCTCGATGCCATCGAGCGTGTCGCCCAGCTTGCGGAGCTCGGCCGACATGCCATCGAGCGACTGGCCCGTGACCGCCTCGATCAGTTCCGCCGGCGAGCGGAATTTCCGCGATCCATTTTCCACCACCTTGCGGACGGCGTCGATCGATTCCAGCGGCTGCTTGCGAGCGCCGATCAGCATCGTGTCGTTGAAGGCGAAGCGGAAATGGACGAGTCCGCGCGCCTCCGAAAAGTCGTGCCTGAGATCCGGCAGATCGCCATAGAGCCAGCCATCCTCGAAGTCGATGTGACAACCATGGCTCGGGGCAAGGAAGGCGTCGCGCACCGGCCCCGGCAAAGCCCTTTCGGCGCCGATCTCCTGGCGTGCGTGCAGGTCGGTGATCTGATAGCTGCGCCATGTCCAGCGTGCGGCGGCTGCGTCCCTGGTTCGCACGCCCTCTGCGGTGAAGTGATAGATGAAGAACAACCCGTGCTCGTCGGGCAGGTAAGGCGACAGGTCGGTGCCTTCCGGGGCGAGAGCGATATCCATGGGCGCGGTGCCAGATGCAAGTTTCGAACATGGCGCCGCATGGCGGCCGCCTGACCCTTGATGTCTAGCACGGGCGAACCCGGTTTCGTGTGACGGTTTCTTGACGGCCGATCACAGTCTGTCGATCATCCACGTCAATCCGGTGGAGACGCCTTCGCCGCCACCGGATTGCGCCCTCTCAACGCTTCGGGCCGAACCCAGGGTAAGGGTTAAGCGGCACGATGGCAGCGATGTCCATCATCCCTGCCTTCACCAGCGGCAAGGTGGCGAGATGACTGCGCACGTCGGCGTCGCTGCCGGCTTCGAACATCATGCCGCTGCCCGGGATGTCGCCTCGGTTCCAAACCTGGCGGATCGCGCCTTCGGCGTAGAGCGTGCGCCGCTGTTCGGCCTCGCTGGGCAGAAGTGGGGCGAAATCGGCATCGGCAAACTCAGCGGTGTTGCGGGTGAGAAGGGCAAAGAACTGCATGGCGGTCTCCTTTGGTTGGGATGGCCGAGTATCACCTCCGCTGGTCAGACCGTCCAAGACTGGTTAGGCTAAAATTGAGATCGAAAAGGACTTGAGACTCGGGGAAACAAGATGTTCGACCTGCGCCAGCTCCGCTATTTCGTCACCGTCGCCGAAACCGGCAATGTCGGGCGCGCCGCCGAAATGCTGCATATTTCGCAATCGCCGCTCAGCCGGCAGATCATGCAGCTCGAGAAGCAGCTCGGCGTCTCCCTCTTTGAAAGGTCGAAGCAACGGGTCCATCTCAACGCCGAAGGTCGCGCCTTCCTCACCGAGGCCCGCTCGCTGCTGTCCAACGCGCGACGCCTGGAGGAGTTCGGCCGCAACCTGGCCAGCGGCGCAGTCGGCCGGCTCGCCATCGGCTATGTCGAAGGGGCCGTGCATGCCGGGCTTGTCGCAGGCATGCTGCGCCAGTTCCGCCGCGACCGGCCGGACTTTCACCTGCAACTGAGAAGCCTGCGTTCGGCGGCGCAGCTGGAGGGGCTGCGCCAGCGGGTGCTCGATCTGGGCTTTGTCTATTCGCAGCCAACCGACGATGACCCGGATATCGCCGCCATCGCGCTGCGGCATGAGCCGCTGGTGCTGGCGATCCCCGAAGATGATCCGCTTGTCCAAATATCAGAGATCGGGCCGCATCACCTCGACGGCCGCATCTGGATCACGGTCGTGCGCCAGCCTGACGACACCAATCGCGGGCAATTCCTTGCCGCCTGCGCCAAAGCCGGCTTTCTGCCCGACATCGCCTATGAGACGGCGGACCCGCTGACCTCGCTCGGTCTGGTCAGCGCCGGTCTCGGCCTGGCGACGGTGCAGGCCAGCCTGCGTGCCGCCGCACCGTCGCGGATCGTGTTTCGCGACCTGCCATGGTTCGAGCGCACGGTTTCCATCTATCTTGCCTGGCGGCGTCACGACCGCCGCGAGGTGATCTCCGGCTTGCGGCAGGCAGCTGCTGTAGGCAGTAGGCAGTAGGCAGTAGGCAGTAGGCAGTAGGCAGTAGGCAGTAGGCAGTAGGCAGTAGGCAGTAGGCAGTAGGCTAGGGCTCCGCACTCAGGTTAACAAAGACGACAGTTCGGCGGTGTCGGCTTTTGTGCCGGTAATAGGAATTTTTTCTTGACTCCGTGACCGCAGCTATGGTACATATTCGGCTATGGTGCTGATTTGCGCCAGTGACCCGCCGCACAGGCGGGTTTTTCGTTTGATGCTCCGTCAGCCAGTGCGCAAGCGAAGGCTCCAAAGGAACCCGTTAGCCCGAGTTCGTTGTCCTGGGCAGTACAGTAGGCAGTAGGCAGTAGGCAGTAGGCAGTAGGCAGTAGGCAGTAGGGGTTGCCGTTCCCCGGCATTCATACTGCCTATTCCCTATTCCCTATTCTCTCACATCTTGTCTATCACCGACTGCACGCCTTCGGTCGGGGCGTCGACGGAGGACCCAGCCACCATGATGGCAGCGACGATCGCCTCGGGGTCGTCGACAACCAGCGGCTTGACCCGTTGCGCGGTGTGGATGAAGCCTTCGGCGGCCATGTGATCGAGCAACGCCAGCATCGGATCCCAGAATCCGCCGACATTGCCGAAGACGATCGGCTTGCGGTGATGACCGAGCTGCGCCCAGGTCATGACCTCGACGATCTCCTCGACCGTGCCGATGCCGCCCGGCAGCGCCACAAAGGCGTCGGATTTCTCGAACATCTTGTGTTTGCGCTCGTGCATGTTGTCGGTGATCAAGAGTTCGTCGAGCCGGTCAAGCGCGGTTTCCGTTGCCTCCCTATTGATCAGGAAGCGCGGAATGATGCCCGTCACCTTGCCCCCCGCGCGCAAGGCGCCTTCGGCGACGGCGCCCATGATGCCTTTGGTGCCGCCGCCATAGATCAGCCGCAGGCCCGCTTTGGCAATCGAGCGCCCGAGCAGGTGCCCGGCCTTGATATAGATTTCATCGCGGCCCGGAGACGAGCCGCAATAGACGCAGACGGATCGAATCGTGTTCATGCCGATGATTGGTGATTGGGTCTGAAAGCGCGGTCAAGCCCCAAGGGTCAACAAGCTAGGGCTTTTTCTTGTCGGTCCCTCTTTCTTGTCGACATGGGCAAAACAGGCTAGACCGGCGTTAGGTGGCTAAGGGGTAGAGAAATATGGTGATTAATCCATTGAAGGCGTTCCTGTTCGTGGCGGGTGGGACCGTTGCGGCCGCGGGGACCGCCTATGTTTCGGGTGCGCTCGACCCGTATCTTAATCCGACGCCGCCGGCGCAAGTGGCGGCCTTGACGCCGCCCGCGGCGCCGAAACCGGCTGCTCCCGGCACGGAAGCGCGGCTTCCAGCGGCGGCTGTGCCGGCCGCGCCCGCCGCGGTGCCCCAGGCAACGGCACCAGCGGCACCGGCAACGGATGCAGCGGCTCCGGCAGCGCCGGCTGCGGCCGGTCCGATCGCACCGTCCTTCGATGTCGTGCGCGTCGAGGGCAATGGCTCTATCGTCATTGCCGGCAATGCGGCGCCCAATGCAAAGGTCGAGATCCTCAACGGCACGGCGGTGCTCGGTTCGACGGTCGCCGGTCCCGATGGCGCCTTTGTCATCGTGCTCGACGATCCGCTGAAGCCTGGCGACTATACGATTGCCCTGCGTGCGACCACGGGCGATGTCGTAACGCCCTCGACGCAGACCGCCGTCGTTTCGGTTCCCAAGGATGCGGCCGGCCAGGTGCTGGCCATGGTCGAGGAGCCGGGCAAACCGGCCGAACTGCTCACCGTTCCGGCTCCCGAGGCAAAGCCGGCCGCACCGGCTGCAGGCGACCAGGCTGCTGCTCCTGCAGCCGAAGCGCCCGCAACCGCTGCTCCGGCGCCAGCCGCACCGGCGGCTCCAGCGCCAGCCTTGGTTGAAGCAGCACCTGCTCCGGCAGCACCGGCGACGCCGCCCGCCGCAGCAGAGGCCGAACCCAAGATCGTCGTCGAGGCGGTCGAGATCGACGGCAACAAGATCTTTGTCGCCGGCCTCGCCGATCCGGGCCGCAAGGTGCGCGCCTATGCCAATGATATCCTGCTCGGTGAGGCGCAGACGTCGCCGGACGGTCATTTCCTTGTCGAGGCGACGCGCGACATCCCGGTCGGCAGCTATACCATCCATGTCGACGGTCTGGATGTCGACGGCGTGAAAGTGGTGGCCCGTGCCGCCGTGCCATTCGAGCGCGAGCCGGGTGAATCGATCGCCGCCGTGGCGCCCGCAGAGCCCAAGCCCGCCGAGGCAAAACCCGCGGACCCGAAGCCTGCGGCTCCCGCTGCCGCCGAAGCGCCCGCAGCTCCTGCAGCGCCAGCCGCCGAGGCGCCAGCGGTTGCCGCCGCACCGGCCGAAACGGCACCGGCCACGACGCCTGCTCCCGCCGCCGAAGCCCCGGCCATTGTGGCGGAGACCGCGCCGCCGAGCGACGTGCCCGAGACGGTGGCGCCCAAACTCGAACATGCCGATGGCGCCGTCATCATCCACCGCAACGACACGCTGTGGCGGATTTCGCGGCGTGTTTACGGTCATGGCGTGCGCTATTCGACCATCTACCTCGCCAACCAGGACCAGATCAGCGATCCCGATCGCATCTGGCCGGGACAGGTGTTCAAGGTCCCGGAAAAGTCCAAGGAAGGCGAAGCCGCCGACCTCAAAGCGATGGGCAAGCAGGCAACGACGGCGCCGGCCAAGACCAACTAGAGTCCAAGGCCATCCAAGGTCGAAGTCAGCTAGCTCGTTGAGCCGCTCAGGTGAAGTTTGAACCCGGTCATGTTCTGATCGCCCAGCTCGGGGCGTAGCTTCATGCTCGGAATCAAATAGTCGCCGCCATTCTGCCGGCGATAGGGGATGGGTTGCGTGGTCGCGAACGTTCTCATCCTCTCGCGCAGGCGCTCCGCAGTGGGCTCGAAGTCGGCTTCGCCGAAGCGGTCGACGCTATAGGCGACGAACGGCGGAAGGACGTCGTAGCCCGGGTAGTAGAGAATCCCGTGGTTTATCGGGAACAGCAGATCATCGATTGGTCCGTTGACGCCGCGAGGGGCATAGTGCTCCTCCCAGCCGCCGGCGGTCACGATCAACATTGCGCGCTTGCCCATCAAGGTTCCCTCGCCGTAGCGGTCGCCCCATCGTTTGTCACTATGTTCGCCCACACCGTAAGCGAAGCCGTAGGCAAAGACCCTGTCGACCCAGCCCTTGAGGATCGCCGGCATGGCAAACCACCAGAGCGGAAACTGGAGAATCAGGGCATCCGCCCACAGCAGCTTTGCGATCTCGGCCTTGACGTCCTCTGTCAGCGCGTCGGTCTCGAAGGATTTTTTTGATGCGGTGGCAGGCATCAACCGCGCGTCCGATGCCAAAACCGGAAAGTCGGCCTGATCAACCGCTGATTTCCAACCCTGGGCGTAAAGGTCCGTAACCCGAACTTCGTGGCCTTGTGCCTCGAGTTCGCTGATGGCGACGTCGCGGAGCGCGCCGTTGAGCGAGCGCGATTCGGGATGAGCGAAAACAAGTAGAATTTTCATGCGGGGACTCCGAGGATTGAAAAAACTGGTCCCTTAGCTACGCAATATCGACATAATCCGCTACGTATTCATAATGCATAAGATTGTGCCGAATAATGGATAAATCGGATATCACGTTCGAACGCATGCGCACCTTCGTTCGCGTCGCGGAACGGGGTAATCTGTCGCTGGTTGCCAGCGAACTGGGTATCGGGCAGTCGACGGTTACGCGGCATTTGCAGGAGCTTGAAGAGGCGGTGGGTGTGCCTTTGCTCAGCAGGACCACCCGGCGGGTCACGCTGACTGATGAGGGTAGCCGGTACTATACAAACAGTATCCAGATCCTGCGCCTTGTCGAGCAGGCCGGCGACGAAGCGCGGGGCGCACGTGGCGCGCCGGCCGGCACCATCCGGATATCCTGTACGGCCGCATTCGGGGTCTTGCACGTCACCCGGTTCATCTTCGCCTTTCAGGACCGATATCCCGACATCGGAATTGACCTCAGCCTCACCGATGAGCGTGTGGATTTGGTCCGGGAAGGCGTCGATATCGCGCTTCGCTTGGGACCGCTTACTGACAGCTCGTTGAAGCTGCGGGCCCTCGGCCTGTCACGGCGCCTGCTCGTAGCATCGCCGGATTATCTGGCGGCGCGAGGGAGACCGGCTGTCCCGTCGGACCTGTCTGGACATGAGGGCATCCGGATGTCGAACGTGGCGGGCAGTGAAACTCTTGCTTTGCAGGGCGCCGGAGGCGAGCGCTATATGGTGCCCTTCGCGGGGCGACTGCGTGTCGACCATGGGCTTGCCGCGCGCGAGGCCTTGGTCGCGGGTCGAGGAATCGCACCGGCTCATCGATGGCTTGTCGGCGATCTTTTGGCGGCGGGCCTGCTCGAGACCTTGCTGGATGATTATTCGCTGCCGTCCGTCCCGTTGAACATGCTGATCGTCCCGGAGCGCGCGGGCGTTGCAAGGGTTCGCCTGCTGGTCGACTTTCTGGCTGAACGGATAGCCGATATCCCGGGGATCGAGAAGTCCATCTCACAGCGTTAGCCGCTATCTGGTCTGCCCAGAAGAGTAGCTTGCGGCAGCGCCAACCATCGTTTATCGCCGATGGACGATGAGCGACAGCCCCTTCGAAACCCATACACTCCGCTCCGCGTCGGAGGCCCCGGACAGCCGCACCGTCGCTGCTCGGCTGGCAGCGCTTTCGCACCCGGCGCGGATCGACATCCTGAAACACCTGTCGGCGAGCAGCCCCTGCTGCTGCCGCGAAGTCGTCGATCGTTTCGATCTGGCGCAGTCCACGGTGTCACAACACCTGAAGATACTGGTCGAGGCCGGGCTGGTCAGGTTCGAGCCTGATCGCCAGCGCTCGCGATATGCTATCGACCACGCCGCGCTCGCCGACGTCTCGGCGTCGTTGATCGCCCTCGTCAATTCCTGCTGCTCCGGCCGCTAGACCATGATCCCGAAAAGCGGAGCCCGGTTTTCGGAAGAGATCATGGTCAAAAAGACATAAGAAGAAGGCACAAAGAATGGCCGAAAAAACCGTCTCCGACTCCTCGACTTTCAAGACGCTGCTCAACCTGTGGCCATACATGTGGCCAGCGGATCGTGCTGATCTGAGAGCACGGGTCACCTGGGCGACGCTTCTGCTGGTCGTCGCTAAGCTGACGCTGGTCGCCGGTCCCTATTTCTTCAAATGGGCGACCGACGCGCTGGCCGGCGACGCCAAATCGGTGCCGCCGCTGCCGAGCTTTCTGCTGGCGCCCGTCATGCTGGTCGTCGCCTACAATGTCGTGCGCCTGGTGCAGCTTGGCTTCAATCAATTGCGGGACGCGCTGTTTGCCCGCGTCGGCCAGTACGCTGTGCGTCAGCTCGCCTTCCGCACCTTCGTCCATATGCACCAACTGTCGCTGCGCTTTCACTTGGAACGCCGCACCGGCGGCCTGTCGCGCATCATCGAGCGCGGCACTAAGGGCATCGAGACGATCGTGCGCTTCATCATGCTCAACACGGCGCCGACCATTCTCGAATTCGCGCTGACCACCGGCATCTTCGCCTACACCTATGGCTGGAAATATGTGGCGGTCGTCGCGGTCACCGTCTGGGTCTATGTCTGGTTCACGGTACGCGCTAGCGACTGGCGCATCTCGATCCGACGCGACATGAACGACAGCGACACCGACGCCAACACCAAGGCAATCGACTCGCTGCTCAACTACGAAACGGTCAAGTATTTCAACAATGAAGGCATGGAGGCCGAGCGCTTCGACCGCTCCATGGCACGCTACGAGATATCGGCGACGCGCATCTGGACCTCGCTTGGGTGGCTGAACTTCGGCCAGGGCATCATCTTCGGCCTCGGCACTGTCATCGTCATGTGCATGTCGGCGCTGGAAGTGCAGGCCGGCACGCAGACGGTCGGCGACTTCGTCTTCATCAACGCCATGCTGATGCAACTGTCGGTGCCGCTCAATTTCATCGGCTTCATCTACCGCGAAATCCGCCAGGGGTTGACGGATATCGAGCAAATGTTCGACCTTTTGGATGTGCCGCAGGAGATCGTCGACAAGCCGGACGCGAAGCCACTTACTGTCAGCGCCGGCAAGGTCGAGTTCCGTGACGTCCAATTCTCCTATGACCCGAACCGCAAGATCCTGAAGGGCATCAGCTTTGAGGTGCCGGCCGGCAAGACCGTCGCCATTGTCGGGCCATCGGGCGCCGGCAAGTCGACCATCTCGCGGCTTCTGTTCCGCTTCTACGACGTGCAGGACGGCCAGGTGCTGATCGACGGCCAGGATATCAGGGACGTGACACAGGAAAGCCTGCGCGGAGCGATCGGCATGGTGCCGCAGGATACCGTGCTGTTCAACGACACCATCGCCTACAACATCCGCTACGGCCGCATCGGTGCCAGCGAGGAGGATATGCGCAAGGCTGCCGAACTTGCCCAGATCGGCCCGTTCATCGAGCGGCTGCCCGACGGCTACAAGTCGATGGTCGGCGAGCGCGGGCTGAAGCTTTCGGGTGGCGAGAAGCAGCGCGTGGCGATCGCCCGCACCATCCTGAAGGCGCCGCCGATCCTGATGCTGGACGAAGCGACCTCGGCGCTCGACAGCCACACCGAGCAGGAGATCCAGGCCGCGCTCGATCTGGTCAGCCGCGGCCGCACCACCATCGTCATCGCTCACCGTCTGTCGACGGTGATTACGGCCGATGAGATCATCGTGCTGCAGGATGGCCAGATCGCCGAGCGCGGCACCCATGCCGAGCTGATGCGCAAGCACGGCCTCTATGCCTCGATGTGGGACCGCCAGCGCGAGGCGACCGAAGCCGAGGAGCGGCTGCGCATCGCCCGCGAGGACGACGAGTTTGGCGTCATCGTCCGCCGGCGGACATCTGAGGTGAATTGAAGGTTGAGCGAATTTTCTGCTTGACCTCAACTTAAGTTGAGATTGTAGGCCGTTCTTGGAGCCGAATAAAAACATGGTCCAGGAACGGAATGATCGAAATGAGCAAGACAAATCAGAACGTTAACGGCGGCAGCGTGTTCAGGGTGGACAAATTCGTCGTCCCGGCCGCCGCTCGCGAAGAGATACTGGCCAAGGTCAGGACAACGCATGAATTGCTGCGCCTGCAGCAAGGCTTCGTGCAGGATTTCCTACTCGAGCAATTCTCGGGTCCTGGCGAGTTCAACCTCGTCACTATCGTCGAATGGGAGAGCCAGACGTCCGTCGACAATGTCGTGCCGATCGTCAAGGCGGCGCACGAGCGCATCGCCTTCAACCCACAGGAGACGATCGCCCGGCTTGGTGTTCGGGCCGACATCGCCAACTATCAGCGGGTTCCCGGGCTCTAGCCGGGCCAGCCGACGCCAGGTGCCGGCGCTTCCACGCTGAGCACCTGGCCGGTGCGGGCATCACTGACCATGTGCTCGAAGCCACGCCATTCGGCGGCGAGAATGAACAGTATTTTCCTGTCGGCGCCACCCAGCATGCAGGCAAAGCAGCCGCGATCGACAGCGACCGTTTGCAACACTTCACCGCCTTCGAGCACCCGCACGCAATGCTTGTTGGGCACATCCGCGTACCAGATCGCCCCCTCGGCATCGAGGCAGATGCCGTCGGGATAGCCGTCGAGATCGGCCCAGACGCGCCGGTTGGAGAGACTGCCGTCGGCGGCGATGTCGAAGGCGGTTAGTCGATTGGCATGGGACTCGGCGACGATGAGCGTCTTGTTGTCCGGGGTTACCGCCATACCATTGGCAAAGACGATGTTTTCCGCCACTTGCCGGACCGCGCCGTCCGGCGTGATCAGCACGATGGTGCCGGGGCCGAAATGCTCGCCCGGCGCCGGCGCCGGTCCGCCACCATTGACATAGATATTGCCGCGTCCATCGACGACGATCTCGTTCCACGGGCTTTTCGACAGGCTGCGCAGATCGGCATGGGTGACGAGACTGCCGTCAGCTTCCCGCCGCAGCAGCAAGCCTTCACGACCCGAGATGACAAGCAATCGGCCATCCGGCAGCCAGTCGATGGAATAGGGCAGGACGGCGGGTATCGTGAGCATGACCTCGCGGTTGCCGTCGGCATCGACGGCGATGATCTGACCGGTGCCCCAGTTGCAGAGCCAGAGCCGTCCGTCGTGCCAACGCGGCGATTCGCCGAAGGCGAGGCCGGCAGTGATGAGATACGCTTGAGAGACTGCTGATTTTTTCGACGGCATTGCTGGCTCCTCGGGTCGGCTCACGGGCGCTTCGCCTCCCTTGGCTGGGTCGATGCAAGCGCCATCTCTTCAAGGACGGGCGAGGATGGCTCGCCCCGACAATGGCAATGGGTTTCCCGGGGCAATGGGTTTTTCCCGGTCAGGTCGGGCGCTGTCAACAACGACTGAGGCCGTGGAGCGGCTGCAATCAATGCCTTGCCGATTGTTGCGTTGCGGCGAGGGGGGCTTTCGGCTATTGAGGCCGCAATTGAAACGGAGCCCGTTTTTACCCGATGAGCCTTGTCGATACGGTCAAGAACGCGTTCGTACCGATCCATCGCGAAGGCTATCCCTTCATCGCGGCCTTTGGCGCGGCGACGCTTTTCCTCGGCTATTTCTCCTCGATCCTGTTCTGGATCGGCCTTATCCTGACGGCCTGGTGCGTCTATTTCTTCCGCGATCCCGAGCGCGTCACGCCGGTCGACGACCACCTCGTGGTCAGCCCCGCAGACGGCATCATCTCTGCGGTCGGGCCGGCCGTGCCGCCGCGCGAGCTTGGTCTCGGCAACGTCGAAATGACCCGTATCTCCGTGTTCATGAACGTGTTTTCCTGCCATGTGAACCGCGCTCCCGTACGCGGGCGCATCACCAGGATCGAGCATCGGCCGGGAAAATTCCTCAATGCCGAACTCGACAAGGCCAGCACCGAGAACGAGCGCAACGGCCTGGTCATCGAGAGTCCCAACGGCACGGTTGCGGCCGTCCAGATCGCCGGCCTGGTGGCGCGCCGCATCGTCTGCTGGGCCGAGGCCGGCGGCTCGATCGCCATCGGCGAGCGCTTCGGCCTGATCCGCTTCGGCTCGCGTGTCGATGTGTTCCTGCCGCTGGCCGCCACGCCGCGTGTTGCCGTTGGCCAGACGGCGGTCGGCGGCGAAACGGTGCTGGCCGAATTCGGCGGTGTCGCCGGCACTCCTCTTGTTCGGATTTCCTGACCCGTGGGCACGCAATACAAAAAGTTCGAGTCCCATGCCAGCGGCGGCCCGCGCATCCGCGAAATCCCGATGCGCATGGTGCTGCCCAATCTGGTCACGGTGCTTGCCATCTGCGCCGGCCTATCCGGCATCCGCTTCGGCTTCGAAGGCCGCTTCGAGCCGGCGGTGGTGATGGTGCTGCTGGCAGCCTTCCTCGACGGCATTGACGGCCGCCTGGCGCGGATGCTGAAGGCGACCTCCAAATTCGGCGCCCAGATGGATTCGCTGGCCGACATCGTCAATTTCGGCGTGGCACCTGCTCTGGTGCTCTATGCCTTCCTGCTCGACCGCGCCGGCTCGCCGGGCTGGATCGCTGCACTTCTGTTCGCCATCGCCTGCGGGTTGCGGCTCGCCCGTTTCAACGTGCTCGACGACGACAAGGCCGATCGCCCCCTATGGCAGTCCGAATATTTCGTCGGCGTGCCGGCGCCGGCCGGCGCCGTGCTGGTGATGCTGCCGCTCTATCTCTATTTCCTGCGCACAGGGCTGGAGCCCAGTCGTCCAGCCGCCTTCGTCGCCACCGGCTTCACCATCCTGGTCGCCTTCCTGCTGGTCAGCCGGCTGCCGGTCTATTCCGGCAAGAGCCTGAGAATCCCGGGCGACAGGGTGTTGCCGATTATCCTTGGTGTCGTGCTCTACGTACTCCTGCTGATGACCTATCCCTGGTACACGCTGACCGCCTCGGTCGCTGGCTACCTGATCTTCCTGCCGTTCAGTGTGCGCGCCTATTCCAAGCGCGCCAAGCGAGAGGGCGAGAAGGTGCCGCCTTCGGACATAGGTTAGGGGACATAGGTTAGTCCGGGGGTCGAGTCCTGGGCTTGAGCCCTTGCAGCAACAAATCGCTCCAGGCGCAAGCGAAGCGCTCATGGCGGTTTCATGGCTGTTCCTGGCTCCGTCGGGCATCGCATGAGATTCGCGACAGACGATCAGGGAGCCTTGGCGGATCGCGCGCTCTGGCTTTGTTCGGAAAGCCACGCCCTCCACGTCCGTTCTCCGCGCCGTTCGCCGGTTTCGACCAACCCCATGCTGCGGCTCATCTTCCGGCTGAACGGCAGCGGCAGGATGAAACGCTTGATCCCAAGCGCCTGGCAATACTGCCGCGCGAAGGTTGAGAATGGCATTGTTTCGGGGCCGCCGATCTCCGGCCATACCCCACGTTTCCCGTCGCCGGCCGCCTCTGCCAGATAGGAGCCTACGTCGCGCGTATCGACGGGATTTGAGGGCGAGGTTGGCAAGGGCCAGACCGGCAGCCATTTCAACCCACCCAGCATCTGCGCCAGCAGGTAATAGAACGGCGTCGCGCGAATGACTGACCACGGCAGCGGGGACTCTCGCACAAGCTGTTCGCCCGCCAGTTTCACCCGGGCATAGGGCAGGCCGCTGAATTCGAGGCCGACGATCGAAACGAAGATAAAGTGACCGACACCGGCACGCTGCGACGCGGCAAGCAAGTGCCGCGTGCCCTCGATATCGACGCTTGCCGGGCTGGAGAAGAAATCGATCGGCCTCATACCGCGCCTGGCGATCGGCGAGAGCGTCGCGGCATGGATGACCGTGTCGACGCCGCCAAGAGCCTCATCGATGCCTTCGCCGGTCGCGAGATCGCCAATGGCCCATTCGACGGAGTCGTCTTGCCCGGCTTTTCTGACGAGCAGCCGGACGATATGGCCGGCCTCGTTCAGCGCCGGCACGAGATCGCGGCCGAGATGCCCCGTTCCCCCGGTGACAAGTATTTTTGCCACTCAAGACCTCCGTGCCTCGCTGCTGGTGGCGGGTGAATGGTCTCTCACCAATAAATTGTCGATCAGACAAAAACGTGGCGGTGAACGCCACATTCGCGCCCGCCGGGTCTGGTTCGGAAGAAGGAACGGACGCTACGCCGCGACGCCGAGCCCCAGCCTGTCGATCGCCAGTTTTCTCGTCGACACATAGTCGGTCTTACCGGATCCCAGCACCGGGATTTCCTCGACCTTGACGATATCGTTAGGCACCATCAGTTCGGCGGCACCCGCCTGTTTGCCGAATTTGCGCAACTCGTCAGGATTGGCGTCGTCGGCGGTGGTGACTAGCACGATGCGTTCGCCGCGCCGCTTGTCCGGCACGGCCACAGCCGCATGGCGTTCTTCTGGCCATAGCGATTGCACCAGCATCTCGACCGCACCCAGAGACACCATCTCGCCGGCGATCTTGGCGAAGCGTTTGGCGCGGCCGCGAATGGTGATGAAACCTTCACGGTCGACCGCAACGATGTCGCCGGTGTCGTGCCAGCCGGTCAGCGGCTGCAGCTCGCCGGGGCGGTCCGCGGTCATGTAGCCCATCATTAGGTTCGGTCCGTCGAGCCACAATTGGCCGGCGTCGGAGATGCCCTCGACCGGCTCGAGCTTCATGCGCATGGCCGGCAACAACCGGCCGACGGTGCCGTCGCGGCCATGGATTGCGGTGTTGACGGCAACCACGGGTGCTGCCTCGGTCAGTCCGAACCCTTCGATGATCTCCGCCTGGAAGCGCTCGCGATAGACGCGGCGGGTTTCTGGCTTCACCGCCTCGGCGCCGGCGACGACGAAGCGCAGGCTGGAAAAATCGCCGTCCTTGGCGGTGCGCGCATAGTTGGCGAGGAACGTGTCGGTGCCGAACATGATGGTCGGTTTGACCTTGCGTGCGACCTCGGGGATGATCTTGTAGTGCAGCGGTGAGGGGTAGAGGAACAATCTTACGCCGGTGACCAGCGGCAGGATGGTGCCACCCGTCAGCCCGAACGAGTGGAACACCGGCAGCACGTTGAGCAGGATATCGGCGGGCGAGATGGTAATGCGTGCCTCGGCCTGCATGGCGTTGGCCAGCAGGTTTTTGTGCGAAAGGATCACCGCCTTGGGCGTGCCTTCCGAACCCGAGGTGAAAAGGATCACCGCCGGCTTGGCCGCATCCTGCCGTTGCAGCGGCCAGCGCCACAGCAAGGCGGCGGCGAGCTTGTCCAGCGCGGTGACGCTCTCCCGCACATCCTCCAGCCAGAGCAGCTTGGCGCCACCCTTTTCGACCGCCGCGACGATATCGGCAAGGTCGGCCTTCTCGACGAACGCGCGGGAGGAAATCACGGTCCTTATCACCGCGGTGCGCACGGCAGCGGTGACGCTCGCCGGCCCGGCTGTGTAGTTGATCATCGCCGCCACCCGGCCGGCCGACAGAAGTCCGGTGAGCGACAGCACGATCCCATTGGCGTTCGGCAGCATCAGCCCGACAGCTTCGCCCGGCGCCGTGATCGCCTCGAACCGGCGGCCCAGGACGCGGGCGCCGATGAACATCTTGCGGTAGCTCATCGCGCCGGAGATGACGTCCTCGATGATCGTGTGCGAAGCGCCGACCCGGTCGGCGGCATCGCGCATGGCCAGGAACAGGCTGCGATCGAGGTTAGTGCCGAAAAGCCGGGCTTCGGCGATACGGTCGAACAACGCATTGGTGTTCGAGGCCTGGTCGGGGTTGCGCGCCACCAGTTCGGCGATGGTCATCGGCTCCAGCACGCTGATCGACAGCTGCGGAAACCAGTGCCGTGGTGCCTTGTCCGCCGGCGTCAACGACACCGGCAGGCTGCGCGCGCCGCCGACGAAGATCGGCACAATGCTGGCGTCGGCCTGCATCGCGATGCGGGTGACGGCACGAAACAGCCGGAACGTCTTGACGTCGGGCTCGACCGCATCCGGCAAATAGACGGCGAGCCGGCCTTTGCCTTTGAGTACGCGCACCAGCCGGCGGCTGACGAAGACATGTTCGGCATTGAAGGCGATGGTGCGGCCAAGCTCGCGCCACGGTTCGAGCCAGGGCGACCGCGCCGAGACCTCGTCGAGTATGTGAAGTGTATCGTCCGGCAGCAGCGACAGCATCAGCGCCGGTTCGAAACGCGATTGATGCGAAATGACGTAGATGACGGGGGCCTGCGCCTTGCGGGCGATCTTGATGCGGGTGTCGGCAATCCGGTAGGCGAGCTTGAACGGCACATAGAGCAGCGCCTGGGTGAAGCGCAGGCCGAGGCGGAATTTTTCCACCACGCCGATCAGTAGCCAGGCCAGAACAAGACCCGCAAGCAGCGCCAGTGTCAGGACCATGCCGCGTCTCTCCCAACGATTTTATCATCTCGGCTCTTTTGCGGCCGCTTCGGCCAGAACCTAGACGATGTGGGAGCAACGTCAATGCGGACCTTTTTCGTTCCCCCTTGTGGGGAAGGTGAGGCGGCCTGCTTAAGCCGCCTTCAACCGTCCGCTGATAAACCGAAACTCCTGCGTCTTGCCGCCATAGCCATAGGCCGCCGCCGGCACTTCATGCACGAAGGCGTAGCTTTCCTCGTGCACGCCGCCAAGCAGGCGGCCGAACGCGTCGAAGATCGCCTTGAGATAGGCTTCCAACTCAAGCTTGGTGTTGGTGCCGTCGACCACCTTGATATCGAGCCAGAACGTATTGGTGCCGTGCTCGGCCAGCGACTTGCCGCCGGCGAACCAGTGCTGCGGATCGATATAGGATACGGCAACCGCGGTGATCGTCGGATCCTTGCGCAGCTGCATGGCGGTGATTTCGGTAACCTCCTTTGCGATGCGGGCGGACAGAGCCGCGTCAGGCTTGCCGGGGACGCTGACGGTGATGATGGGCATTTTGCTTCTCCTTGGTTCGAGCGGCGTCTGATCGCCGTTGGGAAGGATCATGTCATCATCATTGGATCAAAAAAATCGAATTGTTTTCAACTGAAGATTCGACATAATCGAATTATGGAGACACTCGATCCCGATCTGCTCAGGACTTTCCTTGCTTTCGTCGACAGCGGCTCGCTGGCCCAGGCGGCTGCAAGCGTCGGCCGTTCGCCCTCTGCGGTGACCGCCCAGATGCAGCGGCTGGAGGAAATCGTCGGCGAGCCGCTACTGGCGCCGCAAGGGCGGGGACGCGGCCTGACGCCGGCTGGTGAGGACCTCGTCGGCCACGCCAGGCGCATCCTTGCCGCCCATCGCGAGGCCTGGCTGGCGCTGAAGGGCGCGCGGGCTAACGGACGCGTCGCCATCGGCACCACACAGGATTTCGCCGACAGCGGCCTGCCGGACCTGCTGCGTGCCTTCGCCGTCAGTCATCCGCGCGTCAGGATCGAACTGCGGGTCGGCCGTTCCGCCGAACTGGCGCAGGCGCTGCAGTCTGGCGGCCTCGATCTGGCGATCGTCATGCGTCAGGCTGCGGCTTCTGACGAAGTCGGCGTGCTGCGCGAGCCGATGATATGGCTGTGTTCGCAGAAAGGGCTGGCCTCGCGGCAGGAGGAACTGCCGCTGGCGCTGCTCGATCCCTATTGCGGTTTTCGAGAAGCGGCACTTGCCGCGCTCGATGCTTCCGGCCGCCGCTACCGCATCGCTGCCGGCAGTGCCAGTCTGGCCGGCCTGCGCACGGCGGTGAACGCCGGTGTCGCGTTGACGCTGCGAACAGCCCGCTTTGCCCATTCCGGTATTGTCGAGGCGCCGCGCGAGCTTGGCCTGCCGCAGGTTCCTATGGCTGAATTCGCGATCCGGCTGCGCGCCGGCGCCGATGGTCCGGCGGGCGACCTGGCGACACTGCTCAGCGGCAACCTTGCCTTGTCGGCTGGCTGAACACCAAAGAAAAAGCCGACCTTACGGTCGGCTTGAGAGTAGGACGGGCCGAGGGGTTTGGGGGGACTTGGGGATGGCCCGTCGCACCATTAATGCCTGACCACGATGATGGTTCCGTGACTGTGTCATTTTTTTAAGAAATATTTGACGCCATGCGTTGCGAGCGGGCCATCAGCCAATCCCGCCCCGCATGGGCAAACACCGCGCACAACACGATGGCGCCGCCGATCATGCTGGCGGCCGGCGCAATCTCGCCCAGGAACAGGAAGGCAAACAGGATAGCGAACGGCACTTCGGCCGAGCCGAGCAGCCCGGATTCGGCGGGCGGGATGAGCCGTGCGCCCTCCGTCCACAGGATCGAGGACAGCGCGAAGGACGCACCAAAAGTGGCGAGTAGAACGGCGTCCCTTGGCGAAACCGCCAGCGGATCGGTGACGAACCAGCCGAGCACGAACAGCAAGAAGGCCGAAACCGCGCCGGCCCACACCACCGGCGTATCGCGGAAGGCGCGGACCATGATCATGTAGAGGCCGCTGCCGATGGTCATCAGCAGCGCCAGTCCGTCGCCGAACAAATTGCCGCTGCCGAAGCCGGACCAGACCATGATCGCCACGCCGCACAGCGACACGGCGGCGGCGACCATCGTCTGCAGTCGGAACGGCTCGCGGGTCAAAACCCAGGCCAGCAGCGCGGTGACGAAAGGCGCTGTGGCATAGATGACCGCGACATTGGCGACGAAGGTGAACTTGAACGCCGAGATGAAGGCGATGCTGGCCAGCGCCCCCTCTACCGCCAGCAGCCAGCCGCGCCAGCCAAGGCGCAGCGTTTCGCGGTTGCCGGAGCGGCGGCGGCGCCACAGCACGTAGAGGCTGATCAGGATCGCACCGACAAAGCCGCGCCAGCAGATGATGGTCAACGGGTCGGCATGAATCGACTTTGTCAGAACACCAGTCAGGCCGAAGACGGCGGCCGACAATGACACCAGGATGATGCCGAGCGTGCGCTCTGCGGCGGTGTCGGTGGTGGCTGCAATGTCAGTCATGCAGCCAGCCTACGCCGTTCAGTCCTGACACCGTAGCGTCAGCAGTGATGGTGATCCACATCATAGCCGCTTGCGAAAATGCTCGGTGCCGACGATCAGCAGGCCGGCAGCGATGATCAGGGCTGCACCCAGGAAGACTTCGCGGCGCGGCACGTCGCCCCAGATCGCAAAGCCGAGCGCGAATGCCCACAACAGCGAGGTATACTCAAGCGGTGCGAGGACCGAGGCCGGTGTGCGCTTCATGCCCTCGAAGAGAAGATATTGCGCAAGGCCGCCGAGCGCGCCGACGCTGGCAAGAAGCAGTAATTGAGCCCAGTCGGGCGTCTGCCACCAGACCAGCGCCGGCCCCGCTGCGAACACCAGGAAATAGAAATTGTTGAGAAGGAGCTGGATCATCGAGCGCTCGGCAAGGGCGGTCTTGCGCAAGAGCACGATGGCGATGCCCCACAAAAGGGCGGCCGCCAGCACCAGCAGCACCGGCACGGACAGGCCGAGATGCGTTGGGTCGCAAGCGACGAACACGCCGGCAAAGCCGATCAGCACCGCCAGCCAGCGTAGCATCGGCACCTTTTCGCCAAGCATCACCACCGAAAGCACGGTGACGATGATTGGCGCCGCGTAATAGACGGTTGTCAGCTCGGCGAGCTGCAGGCTGCGCGCGGCGTTGTAGTAGCAGAGCCAGGCGGCAAGCGTGAAGGCGCTCCGCACCAGCATCGGCCGCACGATCGGCGAGCGCGCCGTGTCGGCAAACAGCTGTCGGCCGCCGATCGCCGCGCAGGCGCCCAGAATGGTGATGCTGCGGAAGAACATGATCTGCCAGACGCTCATGCCGACGACCAGCAGCTTGATCGAAGCATCCTGCGTCGAAAACAGCAAATAGGCCGCACCGGTCAGCAGGATGCCGGCAAGAACCCGCTCGCGTGTTTCGAGAGTGGCGATATCGGCCATAAGGCGCGGGGACCAAAATTGCCGGAGCGGCAGAGATGCTGTGAGGAGCAATACAAGGGACCTGGGAATTCAGCTCCCTCGGCACCAAGCTATACGGGCGAAAGTCGGTGCAGCGCTACGCCAGCCCCGTGCTTGTGTTGGCGCAGGCGTTCCATGGCGAGCCGCACCGTCGCAAAGCTTACTGCGTCGCCTGGTAAAGCTCCGAAGCGGCCTCTTTCAGGGCGCGCCGGCCGTCGGACCTGAAATACATCATGTGTCCGCCCTCGACGACATCGAGACGGATAGGCTTGGCATTGGCGAGCGACGGGATCTGGTTCACCAGGTAGCGCGAGGCGAGGTAAGGCGTGACCAGGTCGGTGTAGCCGTTGACGATCACGACGCCGAGCGAAGGGTTCAGCGAACGTGCCCGCTGCAGATCGTCCATCACCCCGGCATAGCCTTGTCGTGAGGCGCTGGTCCCGTAATCCCAATTGTGGCTGATTTCGCCATTGAGCAGCCGATAGCTGACATCGGTGCGGAAATTCAGTTCGTCGCTGACGTAGCCGACGAAAGCCGACGTCAACGCCGGCACGCTGCGGTCGAGCACTGGATCCGGGCCGGCGATGCGGGCGCTCTCGGGCGCGATATCGGCCGTGCCGATCATGGCGTCATATGGGCTGAGCACTTTGCCGCTGGCACGGGCGAACTCCCTTGCGAACAGGCCGGTCGGGATGCGGGCGGAGTTCCGCTGCACGAGGTCGAGCGGCAGGCCGGTGATGTCAGCCACGCGTTGACTCGCCAGCCTCCTGCCTTGCTCCAGTCCGCTGGTGAGCGCTGTAAGGTAATCGCCCAGCGCATAATGTTCGACTTCGGCCAGCTTCTCCCGCAACGCATCGCCGCTGACGCCTTCGGCGCGTAGGCGCACCGCCGCCAGGGAAGGCAGTTCGAGCGCCCAATGCAGCGGCTCGAATTCGTCGGGCTGCACCAGCGTGAACTCTAGCGCCGGCGAGATCAGCACGATGCCGTTCGGACTGATGCCGATATCTTCCTGCAATGTCCTGGCGAGCAGTGCCGCGCGGAAGCCGCCATAACTTTCGCCGGCGAGGAACAGCGGCGATCCGGTGCGGCCGTTCTGCGCGAGATAGAGCCTGATGAAGGCGCCTATCGAGCTGGCATCCTGATTGACGCCCCAGAAGTCGTGCGTATCCTGGCCCGGTGCCTCGCGGCTATATCCGGTTCCGACCGGATCGACGAAGACGAGATCGGTCATGTCGACCCAGCTGTCCGGATTGTCGATAAGCCTTTGCGGTGAAGGCAGAAATTCGCCGTCGGCTCCCGTCGCGATTATACGCGGACCGAGTGCGCCGATATGCAGATAAGCGGACGCTGCTCCAGGGCCGCCGTTGAAGACGAAGGTAATCGGCCGCTGCGGATCTTTGGTCGCGCTTGCCGGTGGCTCCAGCGTGTAAGCGACATAGAAGATCTCCGCCGTGACGTCGCCCTTGCCGGAAAGCAACGACAGGGTGGCGGCCTTGGCCTGATAATCCAGCTTGCGCCCGGCGAGGGTGATCGAATGGTTGGTGGTCTGCGGCGGCGGCAGCAGGGACAGCACGCCGCCCGAGGGGCCCGGCCGCTCCGCCGTTTCAGCCAGGACGGGCTGCGCCAGGGCGGCAAGCATTGGCAGGATAAGGAAGATCAGTTTCAGCTTGACCGGCATGATGGCTCCGCGAGAACGACTCCCGCATAGGTATGGCCGAGATGATCGAAGTCAAAGGAAATGGCTATTTTGAACTTGCAACGGCTTGCGCTAGTGTGACCCGGAATGCAGTCGAACGTTTCTCTCGATCAGTTTGGACGCTGGAGCGACGGCGTGGCCGCTGCGGCAATGGCTGCGACGCCCGAAGAATTGTCGGCTCGCTTCACGGCGGCGGCGAGCGGGCTGGTTGGCTCCGATCGCGTCTATGTCGGCTTCTACCATCGCGATATCACGTCCCTGACTATAGACGATGCCGGTCCCGATCGCTGGAACCGCGACTGCGACGCCCACATTTATCGCCAGGATCCCTTCTTCCAGAGGTTCGCCAGCACAAGGCAGGATTTCCTGTTGCCGCTATCGGCTCTGCGCAATGGCGACTTCCGGCGCACACCCTACTATCGCGAATTCTATGGTCCCTCCGACAGCTTCGACGAGATTACCGGCGTGTTCAATCTTGACAGGCTGACCGCCGGCTATGTCACCTTTCTCAGGCGAAACGGGGCGCCGGCCTTTGGCGAGCAGGATCTGGCGATGGCTTGCGCGGCAAGCAGCGCGACGAGGCTCATTCTGCGAAGGCTGCTTCATCTGTGCCGCTCCCGGGACAGGGACGCTGCAATCGATGACGCCCGCTCGCGGCTGAGCCGGCGCGAGAGCGAGATCGCACGGCACTTGATCGGTGGCGGCAATGCCAAGACCATTTCGCGAAGCCTCGCTATCTCGCCCGGCACCGTCCGCAACCACATCAAGCAGATCTATCGCAAGCTCGGCGTGCACTCCCAGGTCGAGCTGCTGGCGACCATACGCGAAATCGTCCAGGGCTGACGACTTCCGCGCCGGCCCTATCTTCTTTTGACGCAATTCCGGACGGAAAACCGCTACGCACTTTTCCTGGAATTGCTCTATTGTCCTGTGACGATGCGCGTCCACATGCGGTTTTGTGATCGCAGCCACTTGGCGTCGTTGTTGTCCACCACGAACAACTTGGCCTTGACGGCATCGGGCGGAAAGACGCCGGGATCGCTGGCTATCGCCTTGTCCATCAGCGGCAACGAGTCCGGTATCGCATTGGCGTAGGAGACATAGCTGGAATTGGCCGCGGCGATATCGGGCCGCAAATTGAAGTTGATCCAGGCCTGGGCGTTGTCGGGATGCGGCGCGTCCTTCGGCACCGCCATCGTATCGAAGTTGATGAGCGTGCCTTCCCTGGGAATGGAATAGGCGATCTCCAGCTTCTTGGCGGATTCGGCGGCGCGGGTCCTTGCCTGAAGTATGTCGCCCGACCAGCCCAGCACCACGCAGATGTCGCCGTTGGCGAGGTCGTTGATGTATTTCGACGAATGGAAATAGCGGATGTAGGGCCGCACCTTGCCCATCAGTTCCTCGACCTTGGCGAGGTCGTCGGGGCTGGTCGATTTGGGGTCGATGTGAAGGTAGTTCATCGCCATCGGGATGACTTCGGCGGGAGCGTCGATCATGGCCACGCCGCAATCGGAGAGTTTTTTGACCACATCGACGTCGAAAACCATGGCGAAGGAATCCGTCGGCGCGTCCGGTAGTAGCCGCTGTTTGACCGCCGCGACGTTGTAGCCAATGCCGTCGGTGACGGCCATGTAGGGCACGGCATGCAGGTTCCGCGGGTCGTCGCCCGCGATCAGCGAGAGGGCTTGCGGATCGATCTTCGAGTGATTTGCAAGTTTCGCTTTGTCGAGTTCCAGGAAAGCCCCCGCCGTCACCTGGTTCTTCAGGAACGGATAGGCTGAGGGGTAGACCACGTCATACCCGGAGCCGCCGGTGAGCAGCTTTGTTTCGAGGACCTCGTTGCCGTCATAGACATCGTAGCGAACCTTGATGCCCGTCTCCTTCTCGAATTTCTCGGCTGTGTCCGGCGCGATGTAGTCGGACCAGTTATAGACGTTGACGATTTTTTCCTCGTCCGCCGAGGCCGTACCGGCGCAGATGCCGCAAGCAAGCCCGGCAAGCAGGGTTGAGAAGATCAGAGCGCGCATCAGTGTTCTCCTTTTCGCTGCCGGTTTCGGCATGCGTCGTCCGTCAACGTCGTTGTGGGGCATAGATCGGCAAGGTGATGCAGGCGACATTCCCTCCGCCCAGCAAGATCTCGCGGGAGTTTTCGATGCCGACTATTCTGTGGTCGGGAAACAGCGTGGCCAGCTTTTGCTTGGCAGTCACGTCGAGATCGCTGCCGAACTGCGGCGCGACGACGACGCTGTTGCCCGGATAGTAGTTGATGTAGCTCGCCGCGATCCGGTTTCCGGCCGGTCGCGCCCAGGTCGAATCGAGCCGGTCCACGCTTTCGCTTTCTTCCGGCGTCATCTCGATCGGCAAGGGATGCGGCAGCCGATGGACCTCGAGCGCACGACCGCGCGCGTCACGGGCCGAACGCAACACCTCCTCGGCTTCCCGCACGATCTCATATTGCGGGTCGTCCCGATTGTCGGTCCAGGTTAGTACGACGACGCCGGGACGCACGAAGCAGCAGACGTCGTCGACATGGCCGTCGGTCTCGTCGAAGGCTAAGCCGCGTGGCAGCCAGATGATGGTGTCGACACCGAGATAGTCGCCAAGCTGCCGCTCCACCTCGGCCTTGCCGAGATGGGCGTTGCGATTTCGGTTGAGCAGGCATTGCTCCGTCGTGATGAGAGTGCGCTGGCCGTCGCACTGTAATCCGCCACCCTCGGCGATCAGCGGCGCCCGATACCGATCCATGTTCTCGATCTCGAGCACCTTTTGCGCCGCCAGGTCATCCAGGTCCCATGGCGCGTAGAGGCCGCCGTCAAAACCGCCATAGGCGTTGAAGATCCAATCGACGCCACGCACATCGCCATGGTCGTTGACGACGAAATTGGGACCGCTGTCGCGCAGCCAGGAATCGTTGGTGGACATCTCCACGACGCGCACATGGCCTGGCAATCGCGCCCGGGCGTTCTGCCATTGGCGAGCGGACGCCGCCACGGTCACCGGCTCGCTTTGCGCGATCGCCGCAGCGACATCGACGAACAGCTTTTGCGCCGGCTTGGCGCCAAGGCGCCAGGTGTCCGGCCGCTCCGGCCAGATCAGCCAGCAGCTTGACTTGGGCTCGAATTCGCCGGGCGCGCGAAACCCATCCTGCTTAGGCTTTGTCGAGAGGGTACGGGGCATCTGGGAACCGCCGGAAAAATGGAGTGACGACTTGCCCGGATCAGACGTTTTTGGAGCCTTGTCCGTCAATGTCCCATTTGGGATATTGTGCGGCGGCGGCCGGCCCATTGCGGCAAGGATGAATGGCATTGCCTTCCCATGGTGATCGGCGCAAATCTCGGCCGGACGGCGTTATGCCGGTGGTGGTAACACTCGACGAAAGGGAGAGCGGATGGATGCGACCGAACTGAAGGCCATGCAGGCGCCGCTGAAGCAGGCCTATCGCGACGACGCTTCGCAGGCCCTGATCACGCTTCGCGCCAAGGGCTCGATCGACGACCAGTCAGTCGCCTGCAAGGTCGAGACGGGCAGGGCGCTCGCCATCGCCGGTCTGCATCCGGCAACCGGCGGCTCAGGCCTTGAACTCTGCTCGGGCGACATGCTGCTGGAGGCCTTGGTGGCCTGCGCCGGGGTGACGCTGAAGGCAGTGGCGACAGCGCTTGAGTTCAAACTCGGCGCCGCCACGGTGGAAGCCGAAGGCGATCTCGATTTTCGCGGCACGCTCGGTGTGGCAAAAGATGCGCCGGTCGGCTTTCGCGCCATCCGGCTCAATTTCAACCTCGGCACCGATGAACCGCAGGAGCGGATAGACTCGCTGCTGAAGCTGACCGAGCGCTATTGCGTGGTGTTCCAGACCATCAGCCAGAAGCCCGAGCTGACGGTTTCAGCGCAGCGCTGATGCTTACTGGGCTGACGGTTCTTCGGCGTCACCCTCGTCGGTGAAGGGCGAGGCGCTCGGCACGCATTGCACCGACCAGCCGGCCGGTGTCGGCTGCTTCTGATATTCGGTGATGGCGGCGGTACACTGTTCGCGCTTGTCGAAGGTGCTGGGCAGCACGACCATGCCTCCCTGCGGGCCGGCGATTACCAGATACCAGACCAACGCTGCTGCGGTCGTAGCCATGGGGATTTCCTCTGCCAGTTGGGCACTTGTTGTGGGAGTCGATGCGATCCTACCAACTCCACGGAAATGACGAAAGCATGACCGCGGCGCAGCCTTCCATCGCCACATCACAGCCGCGTGATGGGGTGACGGGTTCCAGCCTCAATTTTTGACGCCCAATCGGCTCAATTGGTGGCAAAACAATAGAAAAGGCCGTCGCCACCGGTGCCATTCAGCGCCTCCTGGCTGCAGCCGCCGCGCGAGGCGTGCGAGGAATTCCAGGATTTGGCGACCGCCGAATCGTCAAGGCCGGTACGGTCGTGATGACCCATCATCGCGGCCCCCTCGGCACCGCTCATCGTCCAGTCGCCACAGGTCTGGTCGGCGATCTTGGTGCCGTCGGGTTTGGAGCCGGTCAGCATGTCGTGGCGGTTTGGCGTGTCGCCGCGGCCGTTGACCACTTCGCCCTTCTCGTTCAGCGCCGTCTGCTTGGTGATGCCGTTGGCGTCGCTGTGCAGCGAGGTGACGTCGTCGGCGATCTTGACGCCCTTGGCGTTTACCCACGGCCCCTTGCCGATGCGGTCGCGCGCATCGGTGTCGCTGGTCGACAGATAGGCGGCCCAGGTCTTGCCAGTGACGCCGGCGGCTTCCGCCAGCGAAGCGCAATGCGCGTCGGCGCCTTTGAGGCCGCCGAGATCGGCACCTTTGCCGGACCCGACGCTGGTGACGAAGAAGCTCATCGTTGCGTCTTGCGAATAGGCGGAGCCCGCGGCTGCGATCAGGGTAGCGGCGGTGGCGAGAAGCAGTCTGCGCATGGTGTCCTCCGTTTCGACCGGTTACGTCAGAAGAAACGTTGCCGGAGGCTTATTTAATCCATCTCGCAGTCAAGTTTTATTCCGGCTGGCGATAGGCGACGAAGCGATTGTGCTTGGCCTGGAAGATCAAACCTGTCTCTTTCAAATCCGGGCTGGCCAGCGGCACGATGCGTTTGGCGATCTCCGAGGGGTGCGGCAGCGTCTCGGGATCCTCGCCAGGCACCGCCTGCGCCCGCATGGCGGTGCGGGTGGCGCCGGGGTCGGCGGCGTTGACCCTGAGCGGCAGGCTCTGTGTCTCATGCGCCCAGGAGCGCATCATCGTCTCGACCGCCGCCTTGGATGCCGCGTAGGGCGCCCAGAACGCGCGGGCCGAGTGCGCCGCATTAGAGGACAGGATGATCGCTCGTCCGGCGTCGGAGAGCCGCAGCAGCGGGTCGACCGAGCGGATCAGCCGCCATGTCGAAGTGACGTTGATGGTCATCACCTTCTCGAAGGTTTTTGCTTCGACATGGCCGATTGGCGAGATGACCCCGAGCACGCCCGCATTGGCGACGAGAATGTCGAGCTTGCCCCAGCGTTCATGGATGGCGCCGCCCAGCCGGTCGATGCCGGCCATGTCGGCGAGGTCGAGCGGCACCAGTGTCGCCTGGCCGCCGGCTGCCTTGATCTGATCGTCAAGCTCTTCCAGGCCGCCGACAGTGCGCGCCACAGCGACGACATGCGCGCCGGCGGCAGCCAATTCCTTGGCGATGAAGTAGCCGATGCCGCGCGAGGCGCCGGTGACGACCGCAACGCGGCCGGTAAGGTCGAGGGCAGGGGTCAAAGGGCAACTCCGAGGGTTAGCGTTCTAACTCGGACTTGGCTCTGCCTCGTCAGCCTGCATATTTGGCGAAAGCGGAGGTGGGAGCGCAATCTCCCCCCTTGCGGGGGAGATGTCCGGCAGGACAGAGGCGGGTGTGAAGGATCGCCAATTTTCGAAATGATCCGACCCCGAGAGAGAACTCGGCCAAGCGCGCGGCTGGAATTGATGGACAGGATGGAGGGACAGCACCCCCCTCTGCCCTGCCGGGCATCTCCCCCGCAAGGGGGGAGATCGGCTGCTTCGAGGAGGCCGCAACAAAGTGATCGCGGCGAAATTTGCAAGCCGGCGAAATTCACGGTTGCAGCAACGCCCTACGTCCCGCTCGTCGCCAGCAGCGACAGCGTGCGCACATTGTCGTGGCCTTCGAAGTCGAGCAGGCGGGTCGGGTACTGGCCGGTGAAGCAGGCGTCGCAGAATTGCGGCTGGTCGTTGTCGCGGCTGGCTTCGCCGACGGCGCGGTAAAGTCCGTCGATGGTCAGGAACCCAAGCGAGTCAACACGGATGAACTCGGCCATTTCTTCCACAGACATGCGCGATGCCAGAAGCTTCGACTTCTCCGGCGTGTCGACGCCGTAGAAGCAGGAGGCGCGTGTCGGCGGCGAGGCGATGCGCATATGCACTTCCTTGGCACCAGCGTCGCGCACCATCTGCACGATCTTTTGGCTGGTGGTGCCGCGCACGATACTGTCGTCGACCAGCACCACGCGCTTGCCCTCGATCATACGGCGATTGGCGTTATGCTTCAGCTTGACGCCCATATGACGGATCGAATCACCGGGCTGGATGAAGGTGCGGCCGACATAGTGGTTGCGGATGATGCCGAGTTCGAAGGGAATGCCGGCCGCCTGGCTAAAGCCGATCGCCGCCGGCGTGCCCGAATCCGGCACCGGCACGACAATGTCGGCCTCGACCGGGCTTTCGAGCGCCAGCTCGGCGCCGATGCGCTTGCGCACCTCATAGACATTGCGGCCTTCGACCGAGGAATCCGGCCGCGCGAAATAGACATATTCGAAGATGCAGAAGCGGGTCTTCTGCGGTTCGAACGGGAACAGGCTTTCAATGCCCTTGGACGTGACGACGACCATCTCGCCGGGCTTCAGGTCGCGCACGAAACGCGCACCGATGATGTCGAGAGCGCAGGTTTCGGAAGCCAGGATCCAGGCGCCGTCGAGATCGCCCAGCACCAGCGGGCGGATGCCGAGCGGGTCGCGGCAGCCGATCATCTTCTTGGCCGTCATGGCGACCAGCGAGAAGGCGCCCTCGACCTGGCGCACAGCATCGATGAAACGCGAGTTCAAGTCGCGCTCCTTGCTGGTGGCGACGAGGTGCAAAAGCGTCTCGGTGTCGGAGGTGGAGGAGAAGATCGCGCCTTGCTTCTGCAGCGCCCGCTGCACGGTCATCGCGTTGGTCAGATTGCCGTTGTGGGCGACGGCGAAGCCGCCGTCGCCCAATTCGGCGAAGAAGGGCTGGATGTTGCGCATGCCGGCGCCGCCGGTGGTGGCGTAGCGCGTGTGGCCGATGGCGCGGTTGCCTTGCAGGCTGTCGATGACGCGCTGCTTGGTGAAGGTGTCGCCGATCAGGCCGACATGGCGTTCGACATGGAACTGGCTGCCGTCATAGGAAACGATGCCGGCCGCTTCCTGGCCGCGATGCTGGAGCGCATGCAGGCCCAATGTGACGATGGCCGCGGCATCCTGCCGGCCGAAAATGCCGAACACGCCGCATTCGTCGTGGAAATGGTCGTCGGCCTCGGCGGAAAGCACGTCGTCTGCGTCTGCCATCTTAAGCTCCGCTAAAATCGCCATATAATGCGGGTTCGCGTCGAAAGCAACGCGCGCCGTGCAGCCGTTCACACCATCGTCAATTCCCAGCGCGCATTTCCGGCGTCAGTTTGCCGGTGCAGCCGGTGCTGGATTGGCCGGGGCGTTGTCCGCCGGCGGTGTTGCGTCATTGTCGTCGGGTGCCGGCGTGTTGGCATCGTCGCCACCTGATGGCGCATCCGCCGCCGGTGCGTCCGGAGCCGCGGGCGTCTCGACGGCCGGCTGATTCGGATTGAGCTTTTTCAGGATGGCGTTTTCCGGGTCTTCGGGCAGCAGGCTTTCGAGCTTGGCGCCGATCTGCTCGAGCAGCGGCCGCGACTTGGCCTCCGTGACCCAGGCCGGTGCCTTGGCGCCGGCCAGCCAGTTGAAAAACAGCAGCGCGACGGCAACGACCAGGATGCCGCGCGCGGCGCCGTAAAGGAAACCCAGCGTACGGTCGAGCGCGCCGATCCGGGAATCGATGATCCAGTCGGCGAGCTTCATGGTGATGACCGACACGACGATCAGCGCGATGATGAAGACCACGCCCGCGGCGGCCGCCATGGCGACCTTTTCATTCTCGATGTAGGGCGCGAGGTAAGGCACAACCGGCTTGTAAAAGAAGAATGCCGCCGCTGCCGCTGCTGCCCAGGAGACGACGGACAGGATTTCGCGCGAGAAGCCGCGAACCATGGCGAGCATCGCCGAGACCAGAGTGAAGCCGACGAGAATTCCGTCAAGCAGCGTAATCGGCATGTCTTTCGCCCCACTCCATGAGCCGCATTATAGCGCGGAGCATCGGTTTTTTTGGGTCCGATGCTCTAGTCTTCCTCGTCCACGCGGCTTCGGCGTGAGCCGGCTATGCGTGCCACGAGGTCGGCAAGCTCGGTCGGCTGGAAAGAACCGGCCCCGATCCCCCCGGCCAGTTCCCCGCTGCCCGAGGGCAGAACCGCGCTTCCAAAACCCAGCTTTTCGGCTTCCTTGAGGCGCTGTTGCGCATGCGCAACCGGCCTCACGGCGCCCGAAAGGCTGATTTCGCCGAAATAGACGCAATCGGCGGGAAGGGCAAGGCCGGTGAGCGAGGAAACCAAGGCCGCCGCCACTGCCAAATCCGCTGCGGGCTCCGAAATGCGATAGCCGCCGGCGACGTTGAGGTAGACATCGTGGCTGCCGAAGCGCACGCCGCAATGGGCTTCGAGAACCGCCAGGGTCATCGACAGCCGGGCGCCATCCCAGCCGACGACGGCGCGGCGCGGCGTGCCGAGTGAGGAGGGCGCCACCAGCGCCTGGATCTCGACCAGCACCGGCCTTGTCCCCTCCATGCCGGCGAAAACCGCGGCGCCCGGCGATTTCGCATGGCGTTCGCCAAGAAAAAGCTCGGACGGGTTGGCGACCTCGCGCAGGCCCTTGTCCGACATTTCGAAGACGCCGATCTCGTCGGTCGGTCCAAAACGGTTCTTCACCGTGCGCAGGATACGATAGTGATGGCCGCCTTCGCCTTCGAAGTAGAGCACGGCGTCGACCATATGCTCGACGACACGCGGCCCGGCGATCTGGCCTTCCTTGGTGACATGGCCGACCAGCACGATCGCCGCCCCCGTGGATTTCGCATAGCGGATCATCGCCTGCGCGGCGGCGCGCACCTGGGTGACGGTGCCCGGCGCCGAATCGGCGAGGTCGGTCCACAGCGTCTGGATCGAATCGAGGATGACGAGGTCGGGCCGCTTGCCGTCGGCTATCGTGGCGAGGATGTCTTCGACATTGGTCTCGGCGGCAAGCTCCACCGGAGAGGAGGCGACACCAAGCCGTTGCGCCCGCAGCCTGATCTGCGCGACCGCCTCTTCGCCCGAGACATAGACGATGCGGTGGCCCTTTGACGCCAGTGCGGCGGCCGCCTGGGTGAGCAGCGTCGATTTGCCGATGCCAGGATCGCCGCCGACCAGCAGCGCCGAGCCGCGCACGAAACCACCGCCGGTGGCGCGATCGAGTTCGCCGATGCCCGAAATGATACGCGGCGCATCCTCGATATCGCCGGACAGCGTGGTTAGCACCACGGCGCGCCCCTTGCGGGCGTTGCGCGTGTTGGCCGGACCGGAGCCGATGCCGCCGGCCGTGCCTTCCTCGACCAGCGTGTTCCACTCGCCGCAGGCATCGCATTTGCCGGCCCAGCGCTGATGCACCGATCCGCAACTCTGGCAGATGAATTGCACGCGCGATTTGGCCATCAGAGGGGTGCCGGGTGGTGACAGGTTAGCGGGACAGCGCCCCCCTCTGGCCTGCCGGCCATCTCTCCCTCAAGGGGGGAGATTTGCAGCTTCGGCGCTTGCGCCTTCTTTTCAGCGTCAAAAATTGGCGAAAGTGTCGATGACATCCGATCTCCCCCCTGGAGGGGGAGATGTCCGGCAGGACAGAGGGGGGCGCGAAGGAACGAGACCTTTCTCAATCGGTCACTCGAACCTTTCGGGCAGATGATGCTCCTCGGCAAGGTCGGAGAAGCGGGTGAACTCGCCTTGGAAGGCAAGGCTGACGGTGCCGGTCGGTCCATGGCGCTGCTTGGCGATGATCACTTCGGCCTTGCCCTGGACCTCGACCATCTTCGTTTCCCAGGCGAGGTGCTCGGGCGTGCCTTTCTCCGGCTCCTTGTTCTTGATGTAATATTCCTCGCGGTACACGAACAGCACGACGTCGGCGTCCTGCTCGATGGAACCTGATTCGCGCAAGTCGGACAGCTGCGGATGCTTGTCGTCGCGGCTTTCGACCTGACGCGAGAGCTGTGAGAGGGCGATGATCGGCACGCCGAGCTCCTTGCCCAGCGCCTTCAGCCCGGTGGTGATCTCGGTGATTTCCTGGACGCGGTTCTGAGATGCCTTCGCGGATGAGCCCTGCATCAGCTGGATATAGTCGATGACCATCAGATCCAGCCCGCGCTGTCGCTTGAGGCGGCGGGCGCGAGCTGCAAGCTGAGCAATCGAAATGCCGCCCGTTTGGTCGATGTAGAGCGGGCGCTTGTGGTTCTCCTGCGTGTAGGCGACAAGCTTGCCGAAATCGGCTTCCGTCAGGTCGCCGCGCCTGATTTTCGATGACGGGATCTCGGTCTGCTCGGAGATGATGCGGGTGGCCAGCTGCTCCGACGACATTTCGAGCGAGAAGAAGCCGACGACGCCGCCATTGGCCGCCTTGACGGAGCCGTCCGCCTGCTGTGCGGGCTCGTAGGCGGCAGCGATGTTATAGGCGATGTTGGTGGCCAGCGACGTCTTGCCCATGCCCGGACGGCCGGCGATGATGATCAAATCCGATGGCTGCAGGCCGCCCATGCGGTGGTCGAGATCGCGCAGGCCGGTGGCAATGCCGGACAGGTGGCCATCGCGCATATAGGCGGCACTGGCCATGTCGACGGCGTTCTTCAACGCATCGGAAAAACTTTCAAACCCGCCATCGTAGCGGCCGTTTTCGGCCAGTTCGAACAGGCGGCGCTCGGCGTCCTCGATCTGTTCGCCGGGTGCCATGTCGACCGGCGCGTCGTAAGCGATGTTGACCATGTCCTCGCCGACGGTGATCAGCGCGCGGCGCGTGGCAAGATCATAGATGGCGCGGCCATAATCGGTGGCGTTGACGACGGTGACGGCCTCGACCGCCAGCCGCACGACATATTGCGCCATTGTCATGTCGCCGACCTTCTCGTCGGCCGGCAGGAAGGTTTTCAGCGTGATCGGCGTCGCGACCTTGCCCATGCGGATGAACTCGGACGCCACCTCAAAGATCTTGCGGTGCAGCGGCTCATAGAAATGGCTGGCTTTGAGGAAGTCCGAGACGCGGTAGAAGGCATCGTTGTTGACGAGGATGGCGCCGAGCAGCGCCTGCTCGGCCTCGATGTTGTTTGGCGCTTCACGATAAAGCGGTGTTTCCGCGACGCCGAATTTTCGCGCTGCTTCTGCCATGATGTCCCCGATTAAAAATCCCGGCTTTTCGATATCAGAACGTGACAAGTCCCATGCTGACTTATCTGCACCAGTGCCTGTCCAATCAGCTTTGATACCCGCGATTCACAGCCGAGTTTTTTCGGTGGAAAGAATCACGATTGACTCGAATCGAAAGAACGATCGTAGCGCATTTACAGGGAGAACAAAACGGGAAAACAAGCAACGGTGGCCTATGCAGCCACTGGGCTCAAAGCCGACTGAGTCGCCTCTCGATGAAACGGCGTTCCGCCGGTTGCCGGGTCAACTCAAGCGCCCGCCGATAGGAGGTTTTTGCCGCATCACCCAAGCCAAGCCTGCGCTGCATGTCTGCCCGTGCGGCATGCGCGAGATGGTAGCCGTCGAGGCCGCCTTGTCCCATGACCGTCTCGATTGCCGCCAGTCCGGCCTGCGGGCCGTCGCGCATGCCTATGGCCGCAGCGCGGTTGAGTGCCACAATAGGCGAGGGGTCGACGCGACTCAGCACGTCGTAAAGCGCGACGATCTGTACCCAGTCGGTCTCGGTCGTACCTGCCGCGTCGGCATGCACGGAAGCAATCGCTGCCTGCAGGATATAAGGTCCGATGCGGCGCGAGGCGATCGCCTGGCCGATCAGGCCGTCGGCCTCGGCGATCAGCGCACGGTCCCACAGCGTGCGGTCCTGGTCCTCCAGCAGCACGAGATCGCCGGCAGGGTCGACCCGCGTTGCGCGCCGCGCCTCATGCAGCAGCATCAGGGCGAGCAGGCCTTGCGCCTCCGGTTGGTCGAGCAGTTCAACCATCAGCCGGCCGAGCCGGATCGCCTCGGCGCAGAGATCGGCCCGTGTCAGGTTCGGCCCCTCGGTTGCCGCGTAGCCCTCGTTGAAGATCAGATAGATCACCTGCAGCGCGCTCTCGAGCCGCGCCGGCAATTCACCGCGGTCGGGCACTTCGTAGGGGATCGCCTCGTCACGGATCTTGGCCTTGGCCCGCACGATGCGCTGGGCGATGGTCGGTGCGGGCGTCAGATAGGCGCGGGCGATCTCTTCTGTGGTCAAGCCACCCACTTCGCGCAGTGTCAGGGCGATGCGTGCATCCGGTGTCAGCGCCGGATGGCAGCAGACGAAAATGAGCCGCAATTCGTCGTCCTGGATGTCTTCCGCAAGGGCCGGCTCAGGTGTCGGCTCGGCCAGGGCCGTGAGCTCCGGTAGAGCCCCTGCCAGCCGCGCTTCCCGGCGCCAGCGGTCGATGGTTCGGAAGCGGCCTGCCGAGACCAGCCAGGAATAGGGATTGGCTGGCACGCCCTGGCGCGGCCATTGTTCGGCGGCAGCAGTGAAGGCCTCATGCAAGGCCTCCTCCGCCGCGTCGAAACCGCCGAGCAGGCGGATCAAGGTCGCCAGCACACGCCGTGCCTCGGTGCGGTAGGCCGCCTCCAGGGCGTCGCGCGGGCTGGCGGTGCTCACAGCACCGGCGGCGGCTGGCTGAAGTCGACGACCGGGCGGACTTCGACGAAGCCGATCGTTGCCAGCGGATGACCGCTCGCCACCCGCACGGCTTCGTTGAGGTCGCGGGCTTCGATGACGATGATGCCGCCCAGTATCTCCTTGGTCTCCATGAACGGGCCGTCGACAGACGACATCTTGCCGTCGCGGACCTGCACGGTCATTGCCTCTTCGGGCAGCACAAGGGCCTCGCCGGTAACGAAATGGCCGCTGGCCTTGAGCACGTCGTCATATCCGGCGCATTCGGCGAGCGCGGCATTGGCTTGCGGGCTACCGCCGAACAGCGTCTTGGGGTGGTAGTAGATGAGACAGGCGTAACGCATGGTGGGTTTCCTTATCTTGATACCTGGGCTCAGGCGTCATTCTTGGGTTCAGGCGTCGAGGATCGTGGCGAAGCCGCCATGGACCCGTCGCTGGTTGTCGTAGGGCATGGCGTCGGCATACATGCGCGGATCGGCAATCACCTTCTTCCAGGCTTCGTCGCGCACCTGCTTCGACGGCCATTCGACCCAGGCATAGACGACCACCTCGTCGCCCGTCGCTTTCACGGCGCCACGGTAATCCGTGATCTTGCCGTCGGGAACATCGTCGCCCCAGGCTTCGACGACGCGGGTTGCGCCATGTTCCTTGATCACCGCGGCCTGCTTCGCCGCCACTGCAAAGTAAGCTTGCTTGTTGGCGGCCGACACCGGCACCAGCGAGCCATCGATGTAGCCGGTCTTGCTGGTCGTGTTCAGGTCGATGAACGGCGTGAAGCCGCCGATGATCATGCGCTGGCCGTCAAAGGGCATGGGCGCACCGATCTCCGCCATGCGCGGATCGCTCATCATCGCGTGATAGGCCGCGTCCGCGGCCGCCTTGTCCGCATATTCGTGCCATGAAAAGGTGATGACCTCATCCGACTTTGCCTTCACGGCACCTCTGAAGTCGGTGATCTTGCCGCCGGGCACGTCATCGCCCCATCCTTCGACCATGCGGGTGGTGCCGAACTCCTTCAGCACCGATGCCGCCTTGGCAACAAAGTTGCGATAGGCTTCCTTGTTGGCGGCAGGCACCGCGGCGACAAATCCTGCGATATAGCTCATTGCGTTTTCTCCTGTTGGCTGATGCCGTTTGACACTCTTGGCGTCTCGAAAGGTCCGAGAACGCCAATGGTCGAACGGCACGGCCCGGATTCGACATCGCTCCGAAATTTTTCTTCGGCGTGGTCCCAAACGCCACTGCCGCCTATTCGGAAGCCAGCCTGTCGCCCCAGTCCAGCCGCCGGGCGAGCTTGAAATCGGCGCCGTCGCGCTTGGTGAACAAGCGCTCGGCGGCGGTACCATCCTCCTGACAGAGCTTGAGCAGAACCTTGCCGGAGCCGGATTTCGGCGGCGCAAGAACCCGTGCCCGGTTCGAGGTGGGTCCATAGCGGGAAGCCGCGACATAGATGAATTTCTCGTCCTCCCATGGCACATCGGCATCCTTGGCCAGCCGGTGCAGGCGCGAGCGGGCGACTCGGCGGGAGAAATGGCACCAGTCGGGCTGGGCGAGCGGGCAGGGCGCCTGATGCGGGCAAGGGGCAATCACATGCGCGCCCGCCTCGATCAGCTGCCGGCGCACGGCAAGGATGCGCTGCCATCCGGCTGGCGTACCCGGCTCGACGATGAGCAGCGTGTCGGCGGTGAGCTGCCAGAGCCGGTCGATGAGTTTCGGTAGCGATGCCGGAACAATTTCGTCCAACACATAGGCGCACGTCACCAGATCGGCTGGCTTGAGGCCGGCGAGGTCGACGGTGGCGTCGCCGGCCAGCCAACTGGTCTGGGCGGTGATCGCGTCGGCGGCAAGTGCCTCGCCGACCTTGCGCACTGTGGCACTGGCTTCGAACAACACCGCCTGTTCGAGATCCGGCCACTGATCGGCCGTGGCCCAAAGCACCGTACCAGGGCCGGCCCCGACATCGAGCAGACTCTTGGGTTGAAAGTCGGGCTTGGCGTCGCTCAGCGCGTCGAGGCTGGCGCGGATCGCGGCATAGGTCGCCGGCAACCGCGTCGCCAGATAGGCCTTCACCGCCAGATCTTCCGCCATGTGCAGACGACCGTCGCGCAATTCGGCACGATAACGGTCGGAAAGCGTTTTTGCCGCTTGCTTCAGTGTCGCCAGCGGAATGTTTTCGAGCAGACGCTCGACACCCTGGCGAAGTTGGGCCGGCAGTTCCATCTCACGCGCCCCGAGGGGCGAGAAGGATCACCGAAGCGCCGGCAATACAGAGCGCTGCTCCGGCAAAATCCCAGCGGTCGGGGCGCATGCCCTCCACCAGCCACAACCAGGCAAGCGACGCCGCAATGTAGATGCCGCCATAGGCTGCATAGGCACGGCCGGCTGCTGACGTGTCGACTAGCGCCAGCAGGAAACCGAACAGAGCGAGCGAGGCGAGACCGGGCAGCAGCCACAGCGGCGACTTTTCCAACCGCCACCAGGCCCAGAACGAAAAGCAGCCGGCGATCTCGGCCAGAGCGGCGGCGGCATAGAAGACATACGTCATGAAAAAGGTCCCGAGACGATCACGGGACCTTTTTCAGTGCAGGCGCCGGCAATGGCAAGCGACAATGCTATTCCTGGTCCGCAACCTTGCGGCGCCGAACTGGCCTGGCTGCAGGGTTCTTTTTGACCGGTACCGTTTCGCGATGCCCCATATCGCGCATCTCAAGCGCTTTCTCGCACTTGGCCATGTAGTCGCGCGACACTGGCAGCGTGTCGTTCTTCTTGGCGATCTGAATCTGGAAGATCACGAGGTCCTGCCAGCGGAAAGCGGCTTCCGAGGCGGCCAGGTAGAACTCCCACATGCGACAGAAGCGCTCGTCATAGATTGCCTTGGCCTTGTCGCGGTTGGCGGCGAAGCGCTGGCCCCAGTGCTTCAGCGTGTCGGCATAGTGGAGCCGCAGGATCTCGACGTCGGTGACGACAAGGCCCGACTTCTCGATCGCCGGCATGACTTCCGAAAGCGCGGGGATGTAGCCGCCCGGGAAGATGTATTTGCGGATGAAGGCACTGGTCGCCCACGGCACGCCGGAACGGCCGATCGTGTGCAACAGCATGACGCCATCCGGCTTGAGCAGCGTCGCGCTCTTGTCGAAGAAGGTGCGGTAGTGGTTGACGCCGACGTGCTCGAACATGCCGACCGAGACGATACGGTCGAAGCGCTCGTTGAGCTCGCGGTAGTCCTTGAGTTCGAAATGCACGCGGCTTTCCAACCCTTGCGCGTGCGCCCGGTCGGTGGCGACACCATGCTGCTCGGTCGACAGCGTCACGCCTTGCACGTCGACGTCGAACGCCTTGGCGAGGTAGAGGCCGAGTCCGCCCCAGCCGGAGCCGATGTCGAGCACCGTCTGGCCGGCCTTCAGCCGGAGCTTGGCGGCGATGTGGCGCTTCTTGGCGGACTGCGCTTCGTCGAGCGTCATGTCCGGCTGCTCGAAATAGGCGCAGGAGTACTGCATGTCCTCGTCGAGGAAGAGCCGGTAGAGATCGCCCGACAGATCGTAGTGGCGCTGCACGTTGCGGCGCGAGCGCGAGGCGGTGTTGATCTGCTGCAGGCGGCGGAAGGCGTGGCGCAGGCCTTCGATGGCCTTCGACCAGGTGGCGTCGATGCCGCCGCTGCCCATGTTCTGAAAGGCGATGCGCATCACACCCAGCACGCCGCCTTCGAGGATGTCGAGTTCGCCGTCCATGTAGGCTTCAGGCACCGCCAACATCGGATCGAAGGTGATGGCGCGCTCGGCATGCGCGGTCTTGATGTGCATGTGCACCGGTTCGCCGCTGCCGTCGCCGAAAACCACCGTCGCGCCCTTGGGGCCGGTTACCCTGAGGTTGCCGGTGCGCACCAGGCGGTCGAGAACGCGCTTCAACAGAATATTCATGACCAAATGTCCCCTCTCGGCCAGACAGGCTGTCTTGGCGCGTGACCCGAAAATCGGAATCGATTTTCATCGGGGATCTTGCGCCGAACCAAAGCTGCACAGCGTCATTTGCGCGGCCAAAGGACGCGCGACGCTATAGTCTGCAACAATATATAGGGGTTCGAAAAGTTCCATTTGGCATAAAAAAGCCCGGGCGCGAGGCCCGGGCGTTGGTCCAGTATGGCTGGATGCCGGCAAAGTGATCGGAGCGTAGCTCCGATCGGGATCAGAGCACAGCTCCAATGGTCTTGCGACGTATGATCAGGCGTTGTCTTCGCCGCCCTCGAACTCGGTGTTCGGGTCGAAGAAGTTTTCCGGCCGGGCATTGTCGTTGATGTCGTCGCCATAGATGGCTTCGGCGGTGGTCAGCGTCTCGCCCTTGGCCTGGCGCTCGGCTTCGTCAGCCGTGCGGGCGATGTTGAGCGTGACGGTGACCTCAACTTCCGGATGCAGCGCGATCGCCACATTGGTGACGCCGATGGTCTTGATCGGCTGGTTGAGCAGGATCTGGTTGCGGTTGATCGAAAAACCTTCCGCCGTCAGCAGATCGGCGATGTCGCGGGTCGAAACGGAGCCGTAAAGCTGCCCGGTTTCACCGGCGGAGCGAACGGCGACGAAGCTCTTGCCGTCGAGCTTTTCGGCGACTTGGCTGGCTTCCGATTTGCGCTCGAGGTTGCGGGCTTCGAGCTGGGCGCGCTGGCCTTCGAACTTTTTCTTGTTGGCTTCGTTGGCGCGCAGCGCCTTGCCCTGCGGCAGCAGGAAGTTACGGGCAAAGCCGTCCTTGACCTTGACGGTATCGCCCATCTGGCCGAGGCGGGAAACGCGTTCGAGAAGAATGACTTCCATGGTTTTGTTCCTTTGGTTGGGCGCCAATCGATCGATGAGATCGACGCCGAATGTCTCGGAACAGGTCAGGAAGCTTGAGCGCCCGGGGCGCTGGTGTCGCTGTCCTGCCTGTCGCGGCAGTTAGAGGTTTTTGACCTCAACCCGGGATTTGTTGTTCAACCCTGCGGCGCCCGTCGCCGTGGGAGAAGAGCGGGCGGCGAACCGCCCGCATGTTAGATCATGGTCAAACTAAAAGTCTTAGCGAACCACGTAGGGCAGCAGGCCGAGGAAGCGGGCGCGCTTGATCGCCTTGGCGAGTTCGCGCTGCTTCTTCTGGCTGACGGCAGTGATGCGCGACGGCACGATCTTGCCGCGCTCGGAAATGTAGCGCTGCAGGAGACGCACGTCCTTGTAGTCGATCTTGGGCGCGTTGGCGCCGGAGAACGGGCAGGTCTTGCGGCGGCGATGGAACGGGCGCCGGGTCGGGATCTGATTGATGTCGACCATTATTCTGCACCCCCTTCAAAGCCTTCGCGCGGACGGCGCGGACCACGATCGGCACCGGCGTCGCCGAACGAGCGCGGCGGACGATCGCCACGGTCGCCGCGATCACGGTCGCCGAACGAGCGCGGACCACGATCGCCACGGTCGCGGTCGCCGAAGCCGCCGCGTTCCGAGCGCTCTTCGCGCTTCTGCATCATGGCCGACGGGCCTTCCTCATGCGCCTCGACCTTGATGGTCAGGAAACGCAGCACGTCTTCGGACAGGCCCATCTGGCGCTCCATCTCGTTGAGCGCGGCCGCCGGGCAATTCAGGTCCATCAGCGTGTAGTAAGCCTTCCGGTTCTTGTTGACCCGGTAGGTGAGGGACTTCAGTCCCCAGTTCTCGACCCGGCCGACGGACCCGCCATTCGCGGAGATGACACTCTTGTACTGTTCGACAAGCGCATCGACCTGCTGCTGCGAGAGGTCCTGCCGGGCAAGAAACACATGTTCGTAAAGAGCCATTATGTCTTATGCCTTTCTTCGTTTCTCTCCCGGTTCCCGGCGGCAAAAGCCTCTGCAACTTCTCTGACCCGCAAACCCTGCAAGGGCACGGGGAAGAAAGGAGCATCACGAGACGGTCGAGAGCGGAGACACGGGAGGCGGAAGCACTTCTGGCTTCACACGAAGGTTTTCGAAAAAACCTCCGGCCCTCCGTTCAGCCCCCAGCAAGGACCGGCAGATTGCGGGCGTCTATATAGCAATCCGGCCACAACGCAAGGGCAAGCGGGCATTCTCCTGTGTCGCAGGAGGAAAAACGAGCAGCAACAGTGGCCGGAGTTTGTGGTTTCCGGCAACCGCGTCTTAACCACAATGTCAGGTTGTGCGGAGTTGAAACCTCGCCGTCAACGGTCGATTCATCATGGGAGGCGCAGAAGCCAGATAACCCGTGCACAAAAAGCGCGGCAAGCATTTCCGGGGGTAAGGATGCTTCTCAACAAATTCTGGCGCTCGACGAGCGGCAATTTCACGCTTGTGCTGGGACTGGGCTTGCCGGTCATCCTGACGGCTGTCGCTTTTGCAACCGATGTCTCCACCCTGATGCGGGCCAAGAGCAATCTGCAGAATGCCCTCGATGCGGCAAACCTTGCCTCTTCGCATCTTGGCGATCTCGACATCACCCGCAACGATGCCTTCAACCGCTATTTCCAGGCCAACATCGTCGGGCACGGCGAACTCGGCAATGCGCAGGCGACGTTGACCGTCGACAAGGGCGTCAATTTCGTCAAGACAAAGGCGGTTGCCACGGCGGACGTCAATCTGAACTTCGCCTTCCTGTTCGGCGACAGCAAGCACATCGCGGTCGATGCCTCCGCCGTCGAATCGAACAATCAGCTCGAAGTCGTGCTGGTGCTGGACAACACCGGCTCCATGGCCGGCGCCCGCATGACGGCGCTGAGGACGGCGACCAAATCATTGCTCGACACTCTCGAGGCATCGAAATCGCCGACGCGCAAGATCCGCGCCTCGCTGGTTCCATTCGTCACGGCCGTCAACGTCGATGGCGATGGATTCGACCCGTCCTGGATCGACATGGACGGCAAGTCCTCCACCAACGGCGTCAATTTCCCGGTCATCGACGGCAAGCGGCCGGACCACATGGCGCTGTTCAAGCAGCTTCAGCAGGATGTGCCCGTCGGCAAACGGACAGGCTGGAATAGCACTGGATGGAAAGGCTGCGTGGAAGCGCGGCCGGGCACCTACAACATTTCGGACACGCCGCCCGATCCGACCAGGCCCGACACGCTGTTCGTTCCATACTTCGCGCCCGACGATCCGGCGAACGCCACGAAGCCGTCGGGCTCCTACGGCAACTCTGCCACCGGCTACAACAATTCCTATCTCGACGACATCAGCGACAAGACCAAACTTGCCCAGTCGGGCGTTAATATTCTCGGCATTGACCTGAGCAGGCTGCTTGGACCGGTCGTCAACCTGCTGCTTAGGGCAGACCTCGAAAAGATCGCCAAATATGTCGCGCCCGCCAACAAGCTGATCACGGAGACCGGCACCGCCATCACCGTTGGCCCAAATCGTTCCTGCCCGACTCCCGTCGTTCCCCTGACCGACGATTTCGACAAGCTGCGCAAGGCGGCCAGCGAGATGACCGAATGGAACGGTTCAGGCACCAATGTTTCGGAAGGCCTGTCATGGGGCATGCGGGTACTGTCACCCACCGCGCCGTACACCGATGGAGCGCCGTGGAAGACACCCGGCATCAGCAAGATCGTGCTGTTGCTCACCGACGGCGAGAACGTCGTTTACGGGGCCAGCAGCCAGCCGACGAAGTCCGACTATACATCTTATGGCTACCTGGCCGGCGGCCGTTTCGGATCGGACAACCAGACGACCGCGGCGCGCAATGTCGATGGTTGGACCAAAAGCGTTTGCACGCAATTGAAGGACGAGGGCGTGCAAATCTACACCATGGTGCTGCAATCCGACACCGCCGCCAACCGCGCGCTCTACAGCGCCTGCGCATCGGATCCGGCCAATTATTATGCAGTCAGCGATCCGACCAAATTGCCGGACGTTTTCCAGCAGATCGCCAACAAGTTCTCGAAGTTGCAATTGACGAATTGAATACTCACCGGAGAGAGTCGATCCGGCTCCTGACGGGATCGATCGGTTCAACTCGTATGGGCGACAACCTTGTCGACCGTTTCGGGGAAGAAGTCGGGCGCCGCATTGCGTTTGCCGAACATCATATCGTACTGCAACAGGCGGAAATCGCGGATCGCCGGGTCGATCTCTTTCTGCCGCGCCCAGTCGGGCGTGGCCTCGCCAGCCGGCGTCAGCAACAGGTTGCGGTCGACGACACGATAGCGCTCGCTCATCTCGCCCAGGAAGCCGGTGTAGTAGGGATGAGTGATGCCGGCCGCCTTCAGGATATGATAGGGCAGGAAGGCCGGGCTGACGGCGCCCACGTCTTCAGCCGGCCCGGTGCGGTTCGACCAGATGACCAGCGGCGTCTCGTGGTGTTCGAGGGCGGCCTCGGGCGACGCTTCCTTGCGCGGCGCGACATTGTCCTTGAGGAAACCCGTTTCGACGTAGACTGGCCCCAGCGGCGGCAGATGGTCGCCGAAGAAGGCGATCACGGTGGGGCGGGAGCGTTTCTTCGCCCATTCGACGAGGCGTTCAAGACCGCGATCCGCATCGGCTGAACCCTCGGCGTAGCTGAGCAGCGATTCGCGCGCCCACTGGCTGATCGGCGCCTGCACCGTATGCGTCGGATTGTAATAGCGGTTCGGCTCGTAGGGACCGTGGTTTTGCAGGCTGACGGCAAAGAAGAACACCGGCGCGTCGCTGGCGTCGGCCTCGCTGATGATCTCGTCGGTCATCGCGGCGTCCGATGCCAGCGGCCCGCGCTTTTGCATGGGCGGCAGCGTCTCTTCCGACTTGAAGTCGTTGAAGCCGAAATCGGCGTAGACCGCGCCACGGTTCCAGAACCAGTTGGTGCCGGGATGGATGGCGCGCGCCCGGTAACCCTGGCTCTTGAGGAAGGTTGCGAGCGAAGGCGTCGGCGTGCGCACATATTGTTGATAGGGGATGCTGCCGGCCGGCAGGAACGCATTGGAAAAGCCGGTCAGCGCCTCGAACTCGATGTTGGCGGTCATGCCGCCGAATTCCGGCGAGAACATCGAACCCGAGCGCAGCGCGCGCACGTTGGGGATCGGATCGGGCGTGATGGTGACGCCGGGTAGCTTGGTCGGATCCCAGAAGGATTCGCTCATGACGATGATGATATCGGGCTTCTCGGCCGGTACCGAGACGGTTACATCAGGCTTGCCGATCGCCGCGATCGCTTTGTCGGAATACCCCGGCGGCGCCGAGACATGCGCCATCGGCACATTGAGCGCGAAGGCCAGCGCAAAGCCGTTGGAGGCATAGTTTTCCTTCTGGTCCCACATGATCGGGATGATCTGCAGCCGGTCCCTGGTCCAGGAGAAGGTGGCGTAGTCCATGATCGAAACGAAGAAGGCAAGCAGCGGCACTGCCAGCGTCAGCCGGGCAAGGCGTCCCTTGCGGCTGAGCGCCGGAACCTTGCGGCGCCATAGCCGCCAGCCGTAGACGAGCAGCGACAGGCCGGCGACGATGCCGGCGACCATGGCGAGCGCGGTCATCGGCCGGTCGCGCACCAGGAGTGGCAGCAGCGCGAAGATCTGGCGGGCATAGAGGAAATCGGTCGGATAGAGCGGATCGCCGAGATAGTGCGACTTCTGGTGACCGACGAAAGCAAGGGAAAGCGTCAGCGGCGCGACGATCATCAGGCTCTGGTGGCTGCGGCCGAGCACCGCATCGAGGCCGATCAGGATCAGCGCAAACACGACAATGGTGGTCCAGCCCGGCTTGAGCGGCTGCAGGAAGAAGGAGACCGTGCCGGCAAAGTCGCCGCGTACGATCAGTTCGATGGCGAACACCAGGACGGCAGCGATCGCCAGGCTGATCAGCCCATAGCGCACGACCGGCCATCTCCTGCCCGGCAGGTAGCCGGTGGAGGGGTCGTCTTCCAGGAACTGTGGCGCGGCCTTGGCGGCGCGTTTCGAACTCTTTGCCACTTTAACTTCCCCACCCGGCGACAGCACGTCACTCGATTGTCATAGAATTGTCACGCAAAGCTAGCGCCTGTGGCCAAAATAAGAAGAGCCAGCAAACGAATCGTGAGCGGTTTTCATCAGGAGTGATCGCCAAAAAGCCTTTCGGAACAGGCACTCGGTGCACAAAGTTGCCGCCGGGCAGGGTCGAACCGGGCTTGACTTGGCGGCCTGCCTTGCGTCACACGCAAGAAAAACTTGTCTGCCAGGCAAGCAAAACCAACCTCTTGGGAGTCCTCGCATGGCCGTTGCATTCACCTTTCCTGGACAAGGCAGCCAGGCCGTCGGCATGGGCAAGGATCTCGCCGACGCCTTTCCGGAGGCGCGCCGGATCTTCCAGGAAGTCGATGATGCGCTCGACGAAAACCTGTCAAAGCTGATCTGGGAAGGTCCGGAAGAGACGTTGACGCTGACCGCCAACGCGCAACCGGCGCTGATGGCGGTGTCGCTGGCCGCGATCCAGGCGCTGGAATCGCGTGGTTTCTCGCTGAAAGGCAAGGTCGCCTATGTCGCCGGCCATTCGCTGGGCGAATATTCGGCGCTCGCGGCCGCGGGCTTCGTTTCGGTTGCCGATGCCGCCCGGCTGCTGCGCATACGTGGCAACGCCATGCAGGCGGCGGTGCCGGCCGGCGAGGGCGCGATGGCGGCGATCATCGGACTGGAACAGGCCGATGTCGAAGCTGCCTGCGCCGAGGCCGCCCAAGCGGCCGGGAAGGGTTCTGTTTGCCAGGTGGCGAACGACAATGGCGGTGGCCAACTCGTCATTTCCGGCGTCAAGGCCGCGGTCGAACTGGCGGCAAAACTGTGCACGGAAAAGGGTGCCAAGCGCGCGCTGATGCTGCAGGTGTCTGCGCCCTTCCACTCCGCCCTGATGACGCCTGCGGCCGAGATCATGCGCGAGGCGCTGGCCAGCGTGACGAAGGCCGCGCCGGTGGTGCCCATCGTCTCCAACGTTACCGTCACCCCGACCAATGACCCCGACGAGATCGCGCGGCGTCTGGTCGAGCAGGTGGTCTCCCGCGTGCGCTGGCGCGAGACGGTGGAATGGTTCGGCGCAAACGGCGTCACCACACTTTACGAGATTGGCGCCGGCAAGGTGCTTTCGGGATTGGCGCGCCGCATCAACCGCGACATCGCCACATCAGCTGTCGGCACGTCGGTCGAAGTCGAGGCAGCGCTAGCGGCGCTTGGTTGAACGGCCTGACTTGAATTCACAGACGCGCGGCCACATGAATACGCGCATCGCAACCAAGGTGCGGCATGTCCACATCGATCCGTCTTTCTCCAGAGATCAGGCTGCGCCTGGATGCTCTCGCGTCCAAGACCGGTCGCGCCAGGGCTTATTACATGCGCGAGTTCATTGAGCGCGGCCTTGAGGACCTGGAAGACTACTGTCTTGCCGCCGAGGTGCTGGTGCGGATCAGGATCGGTGAGGAAGGTATTATGAAAGCCGACGACTTCTGGGGCAGTGATGTCTACAGATAATCGTTATCCGGTTTCAGAGAAGGAAAAGACATGTTCGAATTGACTGGCCGCAAGGCGCTCGTCACCGGTGCATCCGGGGGCATCGGCGAGGCGATCGCCAGGGTGCTGCATGCGCAAGGCGCGATCGTCGGCCTGCACGGCACCCGCGTCGAGAAACTGGAAGCGCTGGCCGCCGAGCTTGGCGACCGGGTCAAGCTCTTTCCGGCCAATCTGTCGAACCGCGATGAGGTCAAGGCGCTCGGCCAGAAGGCGGAGGCCGATCTCGAAGGCGTCGACATCCTGGTCAACAATGCCGGCATCACCAAGGACGGGCTGTTCGTGCGCATGTCGGATGCCGACTGGGACACCGTGCTCGAAGTCAATCTGACCGCCGTGTTCCGGCTGACCCGCGAACTCACCCATCCGATGATGCGCCGCCGCTACGGCCGCATCATCAACATCACCTCGGTCGTCGGCGTCACCGGCAATCCCGGCCAGACCAACTACTGCGCCTCCAAGGCCGGCATGATCGGCTTTTCCAAGTCGCTGGCGCAGGAGATCGCCACCCGCAACATCACCGTCAACTGCGTCGCCCCAGGCTTCATCGAATCGGCGATGACCGGCAAGCTCAACGACAAGCAGAAAGAGGCGATCATGGCGGCGATCCCGACGCGCCGCATGGGCACCAGCGTTGAAGTCGCGTCCGCCGTCGCCTATCTCGCCTCCAACGAAGCCGCCTACATCACCGGCCAGACCATCCATGTAAATGGCGGCATGGCGATGATTTGACCGGACGTGGCACTTCCCCGCGCATCCGCTTTGTTCGGGATGAGGCCAGTTGTTCGGAATGAGGCCAGTCGAACGATGACTAGGCAGAGAGGCTCAGCTTGAATTTTCCTGCGCTTCTCGTCCTGCCTCGCCGGGCAATCATATGGTTTGTCAGCAAGGTTTCTTCGATGGGCTTCGACATAAAGAACCCTTGAGCGCGGTGACATTGTTCAGCGATCAGAAAATCTAGCTGCGCTTCGTTTTCCACCCCCTCCGCCACAACCGTCAGGCTGAGCGAATTGGCCAGCGCTATGATCCCTCGCACGACATTCTGCTTTTTCGGGGACGATGCCAAATCGCTCAAGAAGGACCGGTCGATCTTCAATTGATCCAGGTTGAAATCGGCGAGATAGCCGAAACTTGCATAGCCAGAGCCAAAATCGTCGAGTGCCAAACTGACTCCGATGTTTCGAATTTCGGTCAGGATATCCAAAGCGCTTCGGCTGTTCTGGACAAACACCCCTTCAGTGATTTCCAGTTGCAGACGTGACGTCGGCAGTCCCGTTTGTCGCAACACTTCAACCAGATGGGTGAAGTACACGTCGTTCTGAAGACTCTTTCCTGAAACATTTACCGAGCAGACAAAGTCCTCCGAGCAAATGGGCAGCCACTGTGCTGCCTGCCGGCAAGCCTTGCTCAAGACCAATTTGTCGAGTTCCAATATCAGGTCACTTCGCTCGGCTGTTGGAATAAACGATATCGGCGGCCGAATCGCCCCTGAGATCGGGTCACGCCAACGGACCAAGGCCTCGGCCCCGGTCATGCGGCCGGTTGCCAACTCAAATTGTGGTTGCCAGACCAGGAAGAATTCGTCGCAATTAAGCGCTCGCTTGATTGCGGCCTCTTCGCCAAGCTGCACATCGATTTGACTGAGGATTGCAGGCGAAAACGTCACCAGGCCGGCCCGCCCCTGGGCTTTTGCGGCATAGAGAGCGCTATCCGCGTTGCGCATCAATGTTGAAATGTCCGCACCGTGCTGCGGAAAACTGGCCATGCCGATGCTTGCGCCAACTCGAACTTGATGGCCTTCCAGCTCGGCAAACCCATTCAATTGCTCCCGAAGACGATTGCCGAGACCTTTTTCGGCCGAATGCGTCATTCCAACCTCGATGACGGCGAACTCGTCTCCACCCAATCGAACCGCAAATACGTCATCGGGGCGTTCGATCAACTGCAGGATTTCGGCGACGGCTTTCAGCAGAAGATCGCCAACGTGATGGCCGAACGTATCATTCACATTCTTGAAATGATCGAGGTCGATCAGGTAAAGATGGAGTTGCTTGCCAGCTAGCTTTGCGCGATCCAGCAAATCGTCTCTATTGGCTGACATCCAGGCACGGTTCTTCAAACCAGTGGTCGCGTCACGCCAAGCCAGAAATTCCAGTTTCTTTATGGTCTCACGGCGGCCGATAAGCAATACGGCAGTCCCGATTGCAAGTAGTGACAAAATCGCCAACGCGAAGGAAATCTGATAATTAAATCTATTCAGGCTGATTTCTGAGGCGTAGAGATCGGCGTTTACCTGTTCACCGAATTTATAATACTCCTCATTCATTCGGGCTACGATCTGATCGAGTTCCAGCCCCATTTCCTTCAATCTGTCTGCATCGAGAGGTAGCCCGGCGGCAATCAGCGCATCAGTCCGCGTCACCAGGTCGTTGACGCGCGGCACGATCCCCGCGTAGGCAGGAATTTCACGACTCGTTCCACTGCCGTCGACCCGCTCGAAGCGGACATAAACCAGATCATTTGCCGCCAGTAGCTGATCGAGGCCTGTTGTGGACGTGGGCGCAGCCTGAGCGAGCGAAATCATATCCCGCAAGTGCGTCACGTCGCGTATGGCGATGTGGAATTCGCGAATGGCGAAAAACCCGAACCGGGGCAGCGATGACTCTATCTTGCTGATGCTGAGAAACAACACCGTGATCAAGATGCTTGAACAGGCCACGGCTGCAGCTATGGCTGTCCCGTATGTAACCGGAACTCGCCAGCCCCTCTTTCCTCGCCAGCCCCTCTTTCTAAGCCTTGCCATCAAGGTCACGCGGAAGCTCAACTAGCTGCCGGACTCGATCGCCTTGATCAGCCAGACCCATCGTGGTTTGCGAATCGGCGTATCAAAGCCAGGATAGTCATTGAGGGGATAGACGAGCCGGGTAGGACCCTGGGTGCGTCGGGTCAGCAACTTTCCGTCCTGTCGCGTGGCAAGCAGGAGAGGACCGTCGGTCCAGTCCTCTCTCGGAATTATCTGCACATAGTCGTCGACTGCTCGCAGAACAACGGAATCCTTGCCCTCCAATCCAACCAGCTTGAGCACATCGCTGAACAGGACGCCTTCAAATGTAAGCTGGCCGCTTTCGAAAGGACTTGGGGTAGTGATCCTATAGAGGCCGAGCTTCTCCAGTTGCCTCAAGGTGATCGGAGTCGATTCACCGTTCTTCTGGATATTGAAAGCAACCGTGTCCGGCGGTTCTGGGAGCTTTATGGATTCCAATGCCCGCGCAGGCAGAATGCCAAATGCGAAAATCGCCAGTATGACTAGGCAGCGCTTGGTCGTCAGGCGTCTTTTGTTGAGCAAGGATGACATACGTCCACTCCTTTTCTTATTCCCGCAAGCCAGCGCGACCGTCATCGGGGCACCATTTCTTGACAGAATCATTAACGGTACCATGATGGAGTAACTTTTCAGTTAGCAGGCTATCTCCATTTTCGATTTTCGTCTGGCTGTCGTCGGCATGCCCAAGATGCCCGTCTTGTCGCTGGTTCGCGTCTAGAACAATGACTCTAATCGACCCGCATCGGTCATCCTGCTGGACCATTCTCGCGGAATTTCTTTTGCGGGACGCCAGGCACGCATGCGACGGAGGGATGGAGCGGGGTCGCGACAGAACCCGCTCAAAGTCATCGGAGAAGGCCCATTTCGGCTTGGACCTCAGCTGATTTTCGTGTAATGCGGCCCGCAACCCGGCGGTTCGGGCAAAAACCGGTCGTAGCCGTTGCGTTTCCGGCAGGACCATCTTTCAGCTTGATTAGCGGCATTCTGCCCGCTAACGAAGACAGACAAACAAAAGACGAGGATGCCCAAATGAGTGACACCGCAGAGCGCGTCAAGAAGATTGTCATCGAGCACCTTGGCGTCGATGCCGACAAAGTGACGGAGCAGGCGAGCTTCATCGATGATCTGGGCGCCGACAGCCTCGACACGGTCGAACTCGTCATGGCGTTCGAAGAAGAATTCGGCGTCGAGATTCCCGACGACGCAGCCGAGACCATCCTCACCGTCGGCGATGCGGTGAAGTACATCGACAAGGCTTCGGCCTGACACTTTCCGCAGTCATCACCGGGGAGGAACCTGCGATGAGGCGTGTCGTCGTCACGGGCCTTGGGTTGCTGTCGCCGTTCGGCATGGGCTTCGAGCACAGCTGGAAGGAACTTCTGACCGGCCGCAGCGCTGCCAAGCGCGTCACCGAGTTCGAGGTGGAGGATCTTGCCTGCAAGATCGCCCACGTCATTCCGCGTGGCGACGGCAGCAATGCCACCTTCAATCCCGAGGCCGTGCTCGAGCCGAAGGAATTGCGCAAGATCGGCGACTTCATCCTGTACGGGATTGCCGCCGCCGACGAAGCGCTGAAGGATTCCGGCTGGGAGCCGAAGACACATGCCGAGCAATGCGCCACCGGCGTCCTGATCGGCTCCGGCATTGGCGGCATCGAGGGCATCGCCGAGAACGCGATGATCCTCAGGGAACGCGGCCCGCGCCGCATCAGCCCTTTCTTCATCCCAGGCCAGATCATCAATCTCGTCTCCGGGCAGGTTTCGATCCGGCACGGGCTGAAAGGCCCGAACCATGCCGTCGTCACGGCCTGTTCGACTGGCGCGCACGCCATTGGCGATGCCGCCCGGTTGATCATGTGGGGCGATGCCGATGTGATGCTCGCAGGTGGCGCCGAAGCGCCGGTGACGCGGCTGTCGATCGCCGGCTTCGCCGCGTGCCGGGCGCTGTCGACCGATCGCAACGATGCGCCTCAAACGGCGTCGCGTCCCTATGATCGCGACCGCGACGGCTTCGTCATGGGTGAGGGTGCCGGCGTTGTCGTGCTGGAGGAGCTCGAGCATGCCAAGGCGCGCGGCGCCAAGATCTATGCCGAGGTAACCGGTTATGGTCTCACCGGCGACGCGCATCACATCACCGCGCCCGCCGAGGATGGCGACGGTGCCTTCCGCTGCATGACGGCGGCGCTGAACCGGGCCAAGCTGACGCCTGCCGATGTCGACTACATCAACGCTCACGGCACCTCGACCATGGCCGACACGATTGAACTCGGCGCCGTCGAGCGGCTTGTCGGCAATGCCGCGTCGAAGATTTCGATGTCGTCGACCAAGTCGTCGATCGGCCATCTGCTTGGGGCGGCCGGTGCCGCCGAAGCGATCTTTTCGATCCTTGCCATCAGAGACAATGTCGCGCCGCCGACCATCAACCTCGACAACCCGGAGCGAGAAACCGCGATCGACCTGGTTCCGAACAAGCCGCGTGCCCGCCAGATTGACGTGGCGCTTTCCAATTCCTTCGGCTTTGGCGGTACCAACGCGTCGCTGGTCTTCCAGCGCTACAATGGCTGATCGTCCGGCTGCCGGGCGCCGCTTTGGCGTGCCGTCAATTTTGCCATATTCGCCCCTACTCTGCCGTTGGGGATTCGTTGGGCGATCAAACGGTAGGGCGAAATGAACACAAATCCGGCAGGCAACGGAGAATTCGGGCAGCGGCCGGCGACATCCGGACCGATCGTGCCGAAAACGGCCAGCGAGGCGTTGCGGCCTGAGGCCGGCACGCCGCCGCCGAAGCGCTCGCGTGCATCACGCAGCCAGGTCGTCGTGTTCATGAACTTCGTCATCTCCTCGGTGATGCTGATGGTTCTGGCGGCCGGCGTTGCGGTCTATTTCGGCAAGCAGGAATTCACCGAACCCGGCCCCTCGGCCAATGGCGACACCTTCCTGGTCAAGCCGAACACCGGCGTTCAGGATATCGCCGACCAGCTCGAACGCCGCGGACTGGTCAGCGACGCCCGGGTCTTCCGCCTTGGCGTGCGCGCCTTCGGCAATGATTCCGCGCTGAAGGCCGGCGAGTACGAGATCAAGCCCAGAGCCTCCATGCGCGACATCATGGAGCTTTTGAAGAGCGGCAAGTCGGTGATGTATTCGCTGACCATTCCAGAAGGGCTGACGGTCGCGCAGGCGCTTCAGCGCATCACCGACGACGCTGCCTTGAGCGGCGATATGCCGGCGACCACGCCTCCAGAAGGTAGTCTCGCCACTGACACACTGCGCTTCACGCGCGGCGCGACGCGCCAGCAGATGGTCGACAAGCTGCTGGCGGATCAGAAGAAGCTGGTTGACGACGTCTGGCAGCGGCGCGCGCCGGACCTGCCGCTGGCCAATGTCGAAGAGTTTGTTACGCTGGCCTCGATCGTAGAGAAGGAGACCGGCAAGGGTGACGAGCGATCACGGGTTGCCGCCGTCTTCCTGAACCGGCTTGCCAAGGGCATGCGCCTGCAGTCCGACCCAACCATCATCTACGGTCTGTTCGGCGGCAAGGGCAAGCCGGCGGACCGGCCGATCTACCAATCGGACATCCAGAAGCAGACGCCCTACAACACCTATGTGATCAGCGGTTTGCCACCGACGCCGATCGCCAATCCGGGTCGTGCGGCGCTGGAGGCGGTGGCCAATCCGTCGAAGACCGATGACCTCTATTTCGTCGCCGATGGCACCGGCGGGCACGTCTTTGCCGCGACGCTGGAAGAGCACAATGAGAATGTCGCCCGCTATCGTGCGTTGCAGAAGAAGCAGGCCGATGACGCCGCCAAGGCCGCCACCGGCGTCAGCGACATCAATGCCGGCAAGCCGACAGACGGGGGGCCGACCGATGGTGAGCCGGCTGACGGTGGCGACGACAGCGGCGGTGACGCGGGCGCTGCCCAGTAGAATAAAGAAAGGCGTTGCCCACCAGGCAACGCCCCGACATTTGCAAGAGCGCCGCGCATCCGATTTCGACGTGCCTGCGGTGCGATCATTTTCAAGCAGCACTTGCTCCTCTCCGGAAAGCCGGTCTCGGGGTGATGCGCCAGGGACTTGTGGGCGATATGAATTTGCAGAGCATGACCGGATTTGCGCGTGCCGTCGCCGAGCATGAAGGCACGTCGATCGCCTGGGAGGTCAAGTCCGTCAACGGCAAGAGCATCGAAGTGCGGCTGCGACTGCCGCAAGGCTTCGAGCGGCTGGAACCTGCCGTCAGGCAGACACTTCAGAAACGCTTTGCACGCGGCAATTTCCAGGCGACGCTGACCATCGGCCGTGCCGCAGGCGCGCAGGCGCAGCCGGTCATCAACGAAGCCTTCCTGAAGGATCTGGCCGGGCTCGCCAAGCGGCTGCAGGAGCAATTCGGCGTTGCTCCCGCAACATCGGACGGATTGCTGTCGCTGCGCGGCGTGCTCGATATTCCCGAAACTGTCGAAACCGAAGAGGCGAGGGCCGCGCTCGACGCCGTGGTCATGGTCGCGCTCGAGGTCGCCCTGACTGGGCTCGAACAGGCACGACAGGGTGAGGGCGCTGCGCTGGCTTTGCTGCTGTCGGGCCATATCGACACAATCGAGGCGCTGACGCTGCGGGCCGAGGCGGATCCGTCGCGCGAGACGGTGGCAATCCGCGAACGCATCGCCGAGCAGGTCAGGCTGCTGATGGACGCTTCCGCCAACCTGGACGCCACCCGGCTGCACATGGAGGCGGCGTTCCTCGCCACCAAAGCCGATATTCGCGAAGAGATCGACCGGCTGAAAACGCACGTCGCATCCGGTCGGGCACTGCTCGAAGCCGGCGGCGCGGTCGGCCGCAAGCTCGATTTTCTGGCACAGGAATTTAACCGCGAATCGAATACGCTGTGTTCGAAGTCGAATGCCGCCGCCGTCACCGCGATCGGGCTGGAACTGAAAGCGGTGGTCGACCAGTTTCGTGAACAGATTCAGAATCTGGAGTAGCCGATGGTTGCCAAGGATTTGGGGTCCCGCATTCGCCGCCGGGGCCTGATGCTCGTTCTGTCGTCGCCATCCGGCGCCGGCAAGTCGACGATCGCGCGCAACCTTCTGGAAAGCGATTCCAGCCTCGAACTGTCGGTCTCGGTCACCACCAGGCCGCGCCGCGGCAGCGAGATCGAGGGCGTCCACTACCATTTCCGGACGGTGCGCGAGTTCGAGCGGCTGCGCGATTCCGACGCGCTGCTCGAATGGGCCGAGGTGCACGGCAATTGCTATGCCACCCCGCGCGAACCGGCCGAACTGGCGTTGGCTCAAGGGCGCGACATGCTGTTCGACATCGACTGGCAAGGTGCCCAGCAACTCAAGGAGAAGATGCGCGCCGACATTGTCTCGATCTTCATCTTGCCGCCGTCGATGAAGGAATTGAAGGCGCGGCTGAAGCGCCGGGCCGAAGACCAGGAGGCGGTGATCGAGACGCGGCTGAAAAACGCCCGCAACGAGATCGAGCACTGGAAGGAATATGATTTCGTCATCATCAATGACGACCTCGACCGCGCCTTCGCCGAAGTGCGCGGCATCGTCGTCGCCGAGCGGCTAAGACGCGATCGCCGGCCAGGCCTGTTCGATTTCGTCTCGGGACTGTTGGACGAGAAGACGGGCTGAACCCGTTACGGCGTGGCAGCCGGGTAGCTGGATAGACGCATGCTATCGGCCGGCGTCAGATGTTCGACGATCTGCACGATGTCGGTCCATTCGATCTCAGGATAGTGCTCTCGCATTCCAGACAGCATGACATCCATTGGCCATTCGCTTTCCCGCCCGACAAAGGCGGCAGCTTCCGACAACGGCATTTCCGTACAGCGCGTAACCCACACGATGGCTGTCGACGTAGCGTCACCATCGCAGACATAACGCATGTAACCGGGCACGATCGTCGTCTCGCGCCAGCGTATGGTGGACGTCTTTTGCCCCGCCACCACAAGCGGGAAAAGTCGAGGCACCACCCCAAGTTCCTGCATGTCGGTCCTCATACCGCGTTGGTCAACCGCACGAATTCCTCGACGCTGAGCGTTTCGGCGCGACGTGTCGGATCGATGCCGGCGCGTTCGAGAAGAGCCTCGCCACCGAGGCTTTTCACGCTTTGCCGCAGCATCTTGCGGCGTTGGCCGAAAGCGGCTTCGGTGACACGGCCGAGTTTTTTCACCTCGGCGGCCAGGGGGGCAGGGCGCGGCACCAGATGCACCACCGAGGAGGTGACCTTTGGCGGCGGCGTGAATGCCTGTGGAGGCACGTCGAAGGCGATTCTTGCCTCCATCCGCCAGCCGGCCAGAACCCCGAGCCGGCCATAGCTGTCGCTGCCGGCGGGAGCGACGATGCGCTCGGCCACCTCGCGCTGGAACATCAATGTCATCGAGGTGTAGAAGGGCGGCCAATCGCTGACCGTCAACCAGCGCACCAAGAGTTCCGTGCCGATATTGTAGGGCAGGTTGGCCACGATCTTTACCGGGCCGCCGCTCCCGCCTGCTCGACTGGCGAGTGCCGCGAAATCCGTCTTCAGCGCATCGCCGGAGACAATCTCCAGCCGGCCGGGATAATGATCGGACACTTCGGCAAGGGCTGCCAGGCAGCGTTCGTCACGCTCGATGGCAACGACGTGGCGCGCCCCGTTGGAGAGCAAGGCGCGGGTCAGCCCGCCGGGACCGGGACCGACCTCGATTACGGTTGCGTCGGACAAGTCGCCGGCGGTGCGGGCGATCTTGCCGGTGAGATTAAGGTCGAGCAGGAAATTCTGGCCGAGCGCCTTTTTGGCTTGTAGCCCATGACGTTCGATCACCTCGCGCAGCGGCGGCAGCCCGTCGATGCTCATCCCTGCGGTCTCATGCGGCAACCGGCCTCGTGTTCGTGTCGGCCAATTGCCGGGCAAGCTTCAATGCCGCCATCAGGCTGTCGGGCCGCGCCACGCCCTTGCCGGCGATGTCGAAGGCGGTGCCGTGATCGGGCGAGGTGCGGATGAAGGGCAGGCCGAGCGTGACATTGACCGCCTCATCGAAGGCCAGCGCCTTGGCCGGGATCAGCGCCTGATCGTGATACATGCAAAGTGCGACATCATAGCCGGCCCGTGCCCGGACATGGAACAAGGTGTCGGCGGGCAAAGGGCCGAAAGCATCGATGCCTTCGGCACGCAGGATGTCCACCGCCGGGCGCACGATACGCTCGTCCTCGAGGCCCATGGCGCCGCCTTCACCGGCATGCGGATTGAGCCCGGCAACGGCCAGCCGTGGCCTGGCGATGCCAAAGCGGCTGGCGAGGTCGGCGGCGGTGATGCGCGCAGTGGCGACGATCAATTCGGTGGTCAGCGCCTTCGGTACTTCGGCCAGAGCAATGTGGATGGTGACGGGGACGGTGCGCAGGTCGGGGCCTGCCAGCATCATCACAGGCATCGCCTCGACGCCGCTGTGCCGGGCCGCCAGATGCGCCAGGTATTCGGTGTGGCCGGGAAAGCGGAAGCCGGCATCGTAGAGCGGCTTCTTGGCGATGGGGCAGGTGACGACGGCCAAGGCTTCGCCGGCAAGGCAGTCGGCGACGGCACGGTCGATGGCCTCGATGGTGGCGGCCGCATTGGCCGGCTCCGGCCGGCCGGGGCTGTCGATGCTGCGGGCAATCAGCGGTACGATCGGCAGCGCGCGGGCAAAGACTTGCGCCGCTTGTGCTGGGGTCGTTTCGGCGGTCGGCAGCGAAATGCCGAGCAGGCGCGCCCGGGCGGCGATCAGCGCCGGATCGGCGAGCAGATAGAAGGGGGGCAGGGCGGCAGCCTCACGCGCCATGAAAGCGGCGATGGCGATCTCCGGCCCGATGCCGGACGGATCGCCGGCGCTCAACGCGAGCGCAACCATTGTGCTGCCCACGTCAGCGCTTGACGATGCGGGCTTTCGCCTTCAGCTCGTCGACATATTTTTTGCTGAGCTCATCGGTGTTCTTGTCGCCGGAGCCCTCGTTCTGGAACACCATCTGGGCGACCTTGTCGTCGGACACTTCGCGCGACGAGCAGATGCCGATGAATTCGACGCCGCGTTCGGTCGCGCGCGTGACGGTGGCACCACCGACCTTGGTAGCCTTGATCTGCTCGGCCCAGTCCGGCGGCAGTTGCGGCGCCAGCACCCGGCCGAGATCGCGAACGGTGACATCGATCAGGCCCTTGGCGAATTCGCGCGTCGTGTTGCAGCCGCTGAAGCGGGCACGCATGGCGTCGGCCTCGCGCTTGCGCTTGGCCAGCGTTGCGCTGCGTTCGGCCGCCGGAACCACAAAGATGACCTGCTGCAGCATGTACTCGGTAGCGCTCGGCTTGGCGCCGCCTTTTTCGAGCATCTTCCTGACAAGGTCTTGTTCGCTGACGGCACCGGTGCCATCGCCGGAACGGTAACGCGCGCTCAAGGCCTGGTTCCAGGCCATCTGGGCGCGGATGAATTCCTTGAAGTGACTCTTGGTGACGCCTGACTTCTCCATGACGCCGTCGAGCTGGCTGAGCTGCATCTTGTTGCTCGAAGCAAAGCGTTGATATGCCGCCTCGACCTGTGCGTCGCTGATGCGGATGCCAAGCCGTTTGGCCTCGGCCATGCGCAGCGTCTGGTCGATCATTTCCTGGCCGGCGTCGCCCTTCTTGCGCTGCAGCTTCAGGAAGGCGGCGCGATGAGCGATGTCGCCGGTGGTGACCGGAATGTCGTTGACGACGTATTTGATCTCGCTGGCGAAAGCCGGCGGCGTCATCGCGGTGATGGACACGGACGTCGCTGCTACAAGCAACGCGAAACCTGCTGAAAAGAGGTATTTCCTCATCGTTGGTATCCCAATTCTATCCCGGTTCCGCCCATTTTATCGTTTCCAGGTGCGCGAAATCCGTGCCAGCCCTATGCGGCGAAACGATGTCGCCGATGATTACTGGATCGTGTCGATGGCACTGCTCGACGAGCCGAAATCGCCGAGGGTGCGGAACGACAGGTTGAAGCCGATGGTCTGCGACACCTCCCTAGTGTTCAGGTCGCGGGACTGGGAGTAGGTCATCAGATAGGTGAAACAGGAGTCGTTGTAGGCAAAGCCGACACCGTCCTTGACCAGCAGGCTTTGCTGCAAGTCGTAGGTTCCGGTGCCGAAGACGCGCCAGTTTTCGGCCAGATGCGTCGATGCACCGAGTGTGACCTCGTGGCGGTCGGTGGTGAAACCGTAGAGTGGTTGGGCTTGGATGAAGGCGTATTTGGCGCTCAGCGACACTGGCAGGCCGGAATAGGCGGCCTTCAGCTCGGCGCGGCGGATCTCAAAGCTCTGTTCGTCGAAACGGCCGCTGACCGAGGCCGCGAAGCCGTTGGGGCTGTTGATGCCAAACAGGCCGACATAGTCGGACTTGGTCGTGTCGAGACCTGAATAGGCGCCGACATTGACAAGATCCGGAGCGGCGAAGGAGTTCTCGCCGCCGATCTGATAGGATTGGCCGAAAATGGCATTGGTGCCCCAGCCATTGTTGTACGAGCCGGAATAGCGGAAGCCGACATTGGCGCGCGAACCGCCTTCGACACGGTCGTAGCCGGAGAACTTGTCGCGCTCGAACAAGGTGGTCGCGTCGAACACTATGCTTTGGGCGTCTTCGTTGGGAACAGCCAGACCGCCGACATACTGCTCGTTAGGGCGCATGAAGACCTGCGCCATCGGCTCGATCACGTGGCTGGATCCACTCGCCATTGAAAACAGCACTGGCCAACGCATCTCAAGGCCTGCGGTTGCCATGTAACGGGCAAATGACGAGCGCATATCGTCGTTGGTATTTATTTCAGGGTTCGTCGCCATCTCTTTGATGGCAGCAAGCGAAGCCGACGACGCGTTGAGGTAGTCCACGTCACCCTGCAGTGCGAGCAACGGCGTCAACACCAGCCCGCCATCGGTAACGAAGCTGCGTTTCCACTCGGCCTCGACGGTGACACGGCCGGATTCGCCTTCGATGCCACGGACACGCTCGGTTGGCGTAAGCGGGTTAAAAGGGGTCGAAAAGGCTTGATCGAGATCATCACGACGGATGACCCGCGCGTTGGCGTTGAGCGACAGCTGGCCGCCGGCCACCGATACGTCGGGAATATAGGCGTAGTCGAGCGACGGCAGCACCCAGGGCTGTTGCCCGCTTCGCGCGGATATGTTGTCGTCCGGCGTATCTTCCTGCACATCGAAGTGCATGGCACGCACGTCGAAATAGTTGCGGCCGTTGAGGCCCGTCAGATAGACCGAGGACTGGTGGACGGAAGCATTGTACTTGTCGATGTTGTAGGTGTTCGAAAAGTTCTTGTCGGTCTGCAGCAGCACATCCCAGCCGAAATTCCAGCGCGAATTGATGGCGAACTGGCCCTGGGTTCCCATCATGCCGCGGAATTTGTTGGGATCGCCCGCCGAACCCGAGTTGACATTGTGGCCGGCGGTGCTGAGAAAAGCTGTCGTGTCGAGAAAAGCATCGGGATCCTGCTGATGGATCCCGGCGATCTTCAAACTGTACTGGCCATTGTTGAAGCGCTGGCGCCACTCGGCCTCACCGAGGAAGCCCTGCTTGGTGTAGCCGGTGCCGGTGACGGTCAGGTCATAGGTCGGCGACAGTGCGAAATAATAGGGAATTTTCACGCCGACGCCGAGATCGTCGTTGAAGATGATACCGGGAATCAGGAAGCCGCTCTTGCGCTTCACCGTCGGGTCGGCAATCTCGAATGCAGGCAGATAGGCGAGTGGGAACCCAAAGAACTCGAAATTCGCATTCTCGAAGCGAACCGTCTTCTTCTCGCCGTTCCAGATGATCTTCTTGGCCTTGACGCGCCAGGTCGGCGCTTTGTCGGGCTTGTCCTCGCACGGTTCGCAGGCGGTGTAGACGCCATTGTGGAACGTGGTCAGCACGCCGCCCATGCGCTCGGCGCTTTCGGCGGCGAAATAGGCCTTGTCGATGGTTTCGACGCGCAACGCGTTGACGAAACCGTCGGCGAAATCATCGGTGATGTCGATATGTTCCGAATTGATCTTGGTGCCGTCGCTGTTGATGACTTCGACATTGCCGCTCGCGACCATCCGCTTGGTGTTGCGATTGTATTCGACTCGCTGGGCGACAAGGCGATTGCCACCATAGTCGATCTGCACGCCACCGACGGCGGTCACCGTCTGATTGTCGTTGTTGTAGACCAGCGTATCGGCCGCCAGCAGCATCTGCGAGCCGGACGGAACCGACGTCGCCATGTCGCCGACATCCTGCGCGAACGCCGGCATTGGGACGGCGCAGGCAAGCACGCACGCCAAGGCGGTCGCCGCATAGAGGCGCGCCAAACGGGCCTGCCTGTTGCTGGGCAAAAACGCCTCCCTCACTAGCCGTCTTCCTTGTATAGCAGGAAAGTCACCCCGAAGAACATAGCCACTACGACCGGCACCCAGGCTGCTACGACAGTCGGCACGAACCCCGCCACGCCGAATGCCTTCACCAGCACCGAAACGACATAAAGCAGAAAGCCAGCGATGATGCCACCCAGAATCATCGTCGCCGACTGCCCCATCCTCGCAAATCGCATTGAAACTGTTGCCGCAATCAGCGTCATGGCGACGAGAAGGAACGGCAACGCCACCAGCGAATCAAACTGCATGGCAAAAGCATTTGCCTTGAGGCCGAAGGAGCGGGCAACCTCGATTTTTCCGGGCAGGTCATAGAACGGGATGGTTTCGGGGCGCGCCAGCCGCTCCTGCACGAATTCGGGCTTCAGATTGGTCGGCACGCGATCGCTTGGCGACACCTGGATCGTGCCGTTCTGGAACGTCTTGACGTCCTGCAATTCCCAATAGCCGTCGCGCAGGAAGGCGCGCGCGGCGTCCTTGCGTTCGACGATGTTGCCTTGCGGGTCGAGAATGAAAAAGACGACATCGGCCATCTCCAGGCCCTGGTTCAGGATGGCCCGCGCACCGATGATGGTGTCGCCCGAACTGGTTTTCTGCCGGATCCAGGGCGCGGCATCGGCCGAAACCGTGTTCGATTTGCCGGAACGCAGCTGAGTTTCGATCTGCTCGGACCAGGAGAATGCATGAGCGGCGAGCGGATTGATGACGCCAACCGACAGGACGCCGAACAGCAAGGCTCCGATGCAGCACGGCAAGAGGAATTGCCAGGCGGAAACGCCGGCGGAACGCGCAATGACCAATTCGTAGCGCCGGTTGAGCGACACCAGCGTCGCCATCGCCGAGAAGAGACCGACAAACGGCACCGTCTGCAGCATGATCATCGGCATGCGGAGCCCCGAAATGGCCACTGCCGTTCCATAGGTGAAGCCGGGCAGGCCGGTGGTGCGACCGGAGAGTTCGGTGAAATCGATCAGGAACACCAGCGCCAGGAGGCCGATGAAGAACCAGAGGGTGATCGTCACATAGCGGAAGAAGAAATAGCGGCCCAGCGTCCAGCCCATCAGCTGACCCCTTGCCTTGAAGTGCCGCGCCTGGACAGACGCAGCTTGAGAGCGTTCCAGCTGTCACCGATGCGGGTGGCGAAGTTTGTCATCCAGTCGGCCCAGGCCACCGGCAGTTCCATGGTCCGGTTGGAGACGATAAACCAGATCGCCACCGCGGAAGCCACAATCGGCACGCCATAGACCATGTAGGCATATTGCGGGATCTCATCGGCCTTGCTGGCGGCAAAGAAGCCCAGCCAGCGCACGAACAGCGATATCGAAATCGCCGTGATCAGCGGATTGACGCGCGCCTCGCGGTGCGAGCGCGCGTCTCCGGCGACCGCGAGCGCGATGAGCGCGAAGACCACGGAATACGTCCATTCCGAAAACCGCTGGTTGACCTCGGCCTGGTATTGGTAGGGGGTCTGTTGATAACTCTTGTCGTTGGCGCTCGGGTTGAGCAGGTACTGGGTCGTCTGGTCCTTCGGCAGGAGTGTCACCGCCGAAGCCGCCGCCATGAAGGCCGACATGTCGAAGGCGTAGGAGGTGAACCGGATGACGGAGAGATCGCCGGTCAGCGTTTTGCGATGGATAACGCCGTCATTCATCATCAGCACCTTTTCGCCGCCGCGTTCGACGATGCTGCCGGTCTTGGCATAGTAGACGAGGTTGACGCCTTCCTCGCGTGAATCGGCGACGAAGATGCCGCCCAGCCGATTGTCGGGAAGCCGCTCGCCGACCTGCAGGAACAGCCCGTCCTCGACCTTGCGGAAGGTGCCCTCCTGGATGATCAGCGACAACAGATCCGCGCGCGACGACGCCACCAGGGCCCGGTTTTTCTGTCGTGCATAGGGGTCGATGCCGTTGTCGACGGCAAAGGAAAAGACGGCCGCCGCGAGCGCTAAAAGCATGATTGGCCGCACGATCGTCCAGCGCGAGGCGCCTGCAGCGTTGACGACGGCGAGCTCGGAATCCGAATTCATGACACTGAGTGTCTGTGCGACCGCCACCACCAGGGCGAAAGGCACCACGATCGGGATGATGGACGGAAGAATGAGGGCGGCGACCTCGAAGAAGGTCAGCGCCGATTGGCCGCTGTCGGTAACCAGGTCGATCTTTGCCAGCACCTGCGTCGTCCACACGATGGCCAGCGTCCAGACAAGCGCGGCCATGAAGACCACGAAAGCGCGGCGCATGATGTAGCGTTCAACGACCTTCATGAAGGCTTTTCTCGATTTTCTCGAACGGCATCATGCCACCGCACAAGGGTAGCTGTCCGGCAGCGCCTGCACAACTGGCTCCAACAGAGGCTCGATCCGGTTCCCGTCCCAGGTCACCCGCCCCGGCGGGCCGGAGTGTCGGCGGGAATGGATAAGAAAGGGAGAACATCGATGGTTAACAACAGGTTGCGGCAAAAAGCGGGGCCGTGCCGCGAAGAATCATTATCGATTCCGTAGGTCATATGGGATGTGAATTCGGCAAAGTCTTGCCAAATGCCCGAAAACGACCAAATGTCGCGCATCGCTTCGAACCGCTTTCCCCAAAAGCTGCGCATTCCCTGAAAGCAGGACATGATGAATCAAAGACCGTCGATCGCCTTCGCCAAATTCTCCGCACCCCAGACCGCGTCGAACAAGAAGGGCACAGTCTTCGTGCTCTCGGCGGATGAGGGCGGCCTGAGCGACGCAGCCAAGGCTTGCGATCCCGGCAAGACACTGGAGCGGGCCTTTCCGGTGGCCGAGTTCACGGGCAAGTTCGCCAGCGTCGTGGAAGTTCTGGCGCCACAGGGAGCGTCGCTCGACAGGCTTGTGGCGATAGGCGCCGGCAAGGTGTCGAGATTGGATGATTATGCGTGGCTGAAACTTGGCGGCACCATTGCCGCGTCGCTGCGCAAGGCGACCGACGTGGCTGTGGTGCTCGATCTCGCCGGCGCGTCGCCAACTGGCAAGGATGCGGCAAGCCTTGCGGCGGGCATTCTCCTGCGCAGCTATTCCTTCGACAAATACAAGACCAGGAAGGACAAGGACGACGGCAAGGCCGAGCCGAAAAAGCCGGTCAAGGTGACCATCCAAACCGCCGATCCGGCCGCGGCGAAAAAGGCCTTCACCGATGCCGAGGCGGTGATCGACGGCGTCCTTCTGGCGCGCGACCTCGTCAACGAACCGGCAAACGTGCTCGGGCCGGTCGAGTTCGCCGCCCGCGCCAAGGAACTCGAGGCGCTCGGCGTCAAGGTCGAGATCCTGGCCGAGAAGGAAATGAAGAAGCTCGGCATGGGCTCGCTGCTCGGTGTCGCACAGGGCTCGCCGCGCGGCGCCCGCATGGCGATCATGCAGTGGAATGGCGGCAAGCCAAAGGACAGTCCGGTTGCCTTCGTCGGCAAGGGCGTCACTTTCGACACCGGCGGCAATTCGATCAAGCCGGCCTCCGGCATGGAGGACATGAAGGGCGACATGGGCGGTGCCGCCGCGGTCACCGGGCTGATGCATGCGCTGGCCGCGCGCAAAGCGAAGGCCAATGTCGTCGGCATCATCGGTCTGGTTGAAAATGCCGTCGATGGCCATGCCCAGCGCCCCGGCGACATTGTCACCTCTATGTCGGGCCAGACCATCGAGGTGCTCAACACCGATGCCGAGGGCCGCCTCGTGCTGGCCGATGCGCTGTGGTACTGCAACGACCGCTTCCAGCCGAAATTCATGGTCAATCTGGCAACGCTGACCGGCGCCATCATGGTGGCGCTCGGCCAGCACTATGCCGGCTTGTTTTCCAACAACGACGAACTGGCCGAAAGGCTGGCGGCGGCGGGGCAGGTGACACAGGAGCGCCTGTGGCGCATGCCGCTTGGCGCCGAATATGACAAGCTGATCGATTCCAAGAACGCCGACATGAAAAACATCGGCGGCCGCTATGGCGGCGCCATCATCGCCGCGCAGTTCCTGCAGCGCTTCGTCAAGGAGACGCCTTGGGCGCATCTCGACATTGCCGGCACGGCGATGGGTTCGCCGTCGAACGAGATCAGCCAGTCCTGGAGTTCCGGTTTCGGCGTCAGGTTGCTCGACCGGCTGGTGCGCGACAATTATGAGCAGTAAGCGGATTCAATCACTATAGACTGAAGCGATGGCCGACGTCCTGTTCTACCACCTGACCGAATCGACGCTTGAGGATGCGCTGCCAGGCCTCCTGGAGCGCAGCGTCGATCGTGGCTGGCGTGCCGTGGTGCAGACCGGCACCGAGGAACGACGTGATGCGCTCGATCAGCATCTCTGGACCTTCCGTGACGATTCGTTCCTCGCCCACGCAACCGATCGTGAGGCACATCCCGGCGAACAGCCGATCTTGTTGACCACCGGCGACGGCAATCCCAACCAGGCCAAAATAAGGTTCCTCGTCGACGGCGCGGCGCCGCCCGACCTTGGCGGCTACGAGCGTGCGGTGTTCCTGTTCGACGGCCACGATGCCGCCCAGGTCGAAGCGGCGCGGGGACACTGGAAGGTGATGAAGGACGCCGGCCATGCCGTCACCTACTGGCAGCAGACGCCAGACCGCCGCTGGGAGCGCAAGGCCTAATACATGTCGCCCAAAAGCGACCTCGGTTTCGCGAGAACGGCATGCATAAAAACAAGGACCTAAAGCAGGTCGCCTGAACCGTTCAGTCGGCCCGCTTTAGACCAGTGGCTTCTCGCAGAAGACAGTATCTACTGCTTTGCCTTGATCCGGTTCATTTTCCTGGTGACGTAGTCGCCGTATTTCAATTTCATCGACTCGTCCGACCGGTTGCGATGCGAACTCCTGAAAACGTACCACTCGCCGTCAGGGGATTTACGCTTGTAGATCACCTTGCCTGCCTGGCGATGCTCGAAGCAGGTCATCGAGCCCTTCACACCCCAGGAGCCGTGCCACTGCGCGCGGTAGCACAGCTTGCCGCCTCCGGGGATGAACCACATGCCATCGCCATAGCCCGATTTGCCTTTGTCGTGGGTCCAGGCGTCGAACTGCCGCTGTTTGACGGCAAAGAATCCGGCGCCCTTCTTGGCCCACAGCCACGTATGGTTCTGATAGATCTGGTAGACGCCTTCGTCAGGAACCGCGGCGGCCTTTTGTGCCTGCTCGGCGATTTTCGTCGCCGCCTTGGCTGTCGTAGGGATCTGGAAGGCAAGAATAAGAACGGAGCAGGCGAATGCCGCTCCGAGACAATTTCCCAGTATTCGTTTCACGAAAGTCCTCCACAGACTGATTTATGCCATGCCTCAACCACCTTCCCGAACCGCTGGTTCGGGAAGATCACGATCAAACAGGGAGATGGAGATCCATCCCGATCGCGCCGGGATGGATCGGCACGATGCGTCTACGGCAGGACGTGCTGGGTTACCCTCCAGTCGGGCAGACCGTAGCCATCCAGCCACGGCCACACTTCCTTCTGGTTGAAGTAGACGACCGAAGTCAGCGCCGGGAACTCCGCATAGGATTTGCGGGTATCTTCCTGCCACTTCGACACATAATCCTGCTTTCCGACATAGCCGAGTTCCGCCACCACGATCGGCTTGTTGAATCCTGCGACGCGGTCATAGCCGGGCTTCAGCATCTCGGCGAACGTACGGTCACGACCGGCCTCGGTATTGTCCCTTTTCTGCAGACCAAACACCGACAGGCCGATGACATCGACGTAGTCGTCACCAGGATAGTATTTTTCCAAACCCTCTTCGCCTTTGGGTGACCACATGTACTTGGCGGCCGGCGCGGCTTTCCGGCAAAGATCAACTTCGCGCTTATAGGCGGAGATCCAGTCCTTGGGAGCCCAGTTGGCCCAGGTGAAGCGGCCGTTGTTGTCCTCCATTTCCTGTGCCCAGCGAATGGTCACCGGGCTCTTCATCTGTCCCACTAGGTCGCAGATCGCCTGCATGTTGGCGTCATATTTGCCGCTCAGTATACCGTCGCGCAATTCGGGCGGGGTGATGCGCCAGTCCTTCGACCACGTCCACGGCTCAATCGTGATCAGCAGCGAACGGCCGCGTTGCAGCGCATAGACGTCGGCCAGTGGCAGCGTCGCCAGATCGACGTCCTCCCAGGGTAGGAACAGCTCTTCGATGCTGGCACTCTTGTCGGCGCTGAAGTCCCCATAAGGATCATAGGATCCGAATGCCGAGGCGGCGCTGCTCGTCTGAACGGGGTCCGTCGCGGCTACGGAGCCGGCGACGCCTGCAGTGGGGAACGCGGCGCTCCCGCCCAATACCAGCGCGATTGCAAGTGCCTTTGCTGCGGAGTGTTTCATGTTGATCTCCCATGGCCTCAACTTCTTGCGGAAGTTAAGGCTTCGCCCGTGCGCATCGATGCTTGTTCGACACGACTACCCAAAAACCGATCGGCCCTGTTGGCGGAATCTGCGGGATTTCGGAGCGACCATTGGCGGATGTGCGAACCTTCGCACAGAGCCTACCCAAAATTGTCTCTCAAGGCCCCGACATAGGGGGCGGTCGAGAGTAAGTTCGCCGCGATACTCACAAATTCGCGTCAATATCCCGATATATCATCCCTAGCTAATTTAAGAGCCGGACAGGGCCAAGAGTCAAGTGCAATTAACGGTTGCTTAACCTTAACACGCGCGACATGGTTAACGCTGCTGTCAAGTCGGTCTTACCGCACGGCCTTTGGCCCATCGACGAATTCTCCGGCGCTTAAAAATTGATCGCCAGTCCTGCGTTGGTGAGTTGCGACCGTTCCACGGAATTGTCTCCTTGGTGTTAGGTTAACCAGTTCTCAAGAAGCCTAATTAACAAATTCCTAATTTAGTTGACTCTCTAAGAAGGCGTGAGCAGATTCTACGGCCGGGTAGGCTTGTCAGCCGTCGTTCGGCTGATGCTAGGGTGCGGCGGTACGTGTATGAGTGTTTCCGCGGACGGAAGGATCATCAGCGGTAAGACCAGGCCGACACGGCGGCATGGAGCGGCTCTGGGCAAGGCGGCGGAGAAGGCTCCTTTTTTGGTACCCGTCCTGTCGGCCACCCAGCAGCGGATCTGGAGGCTGGGACTTGCTTGCTGGTCAGTCACCTTCGGATTTTTCTGGTTCTGGTGGCTGCAGCCCGAGCACCTCGAACACGTCTTTCCATACATGTTGGCAACGCTCACGCTCGTATGGCTGACGTTCATGCCGATGTATTTTCTCTTGAACGTGCATGCGATGAAAAAGCCGTCCGGGCTTCACACGATCCCGAAGCATTCGCGTGTCGCGATGGTGGTGACCAAGGCTCCGTCAGAGCCGTTTTCCGTGGTTGCGCGAACCCTCGAGGCAATGCTGGCGCAGGACTATCCGCATGATACCTGGCTGGCCGACGAGGATCCCTCCGAGGAAACGGTTGCCTGGTGCGATGCCCGAAACGTCATGATTTCGACGCGGCGCGGGCGGGAAGATTATCACCGCAAGGTGTGGCCTCGCCGGACGCGCTGCAAGGAGGGGAATCTGGCGTTCTTCTATGACCACTATGGTTATGAATGCTATCATTTCGTCGCGCAGATGGATGCGGACCACGTCCCGACACCAACCTATCTCAGGGAAATCCTGGCCGCCTTTGCCGACCCGGCAGTTGGCTATGTGTCGGCACCGAGCATTTGCGACAACAATGCCTCCGAAAGCTGGTCGGCGCGCGGCCGGCTGTTTCCGGAAGGGATGTTCCACGGACCCTTGCAGTCCGGCCACACGGGCGACGGAACGCCACTCTGCATCGGCTCGCACTATGCTGTGCGAACCGCCGCGCTCAAGCAAGTCGGCGGCCTTGGTCCGGAACTGGCCGAAGATCACTCGACGTCCATGCTGTTCATTGCGGCTGGATGGCGCGGCGTGCATGCGATAGACGCCATTGCCCATGGCGACGGCCCGCAAACCTTTGCCGATCTTGTCACGCAGGAATTCCAGTGGTCGCGGAGCCTGATGACGATCATGCTCGAATACTCACCCACATACCTCTCCAAGGTATCGCCACGGCTGAGATTCCAGTTCCTGTTTCGCCAGCTCTGGTATCCGCTTTTCGCCGTATTTTCACTTCTCATGTACGTCATGCCGATATACGCGCTTCTTACGGGGCAGAACTTCGCCAATGTGACATATGTTGACTTCCTTTTGTACTATGCGCCGAACTCGATTTCGCTGATTGTGCTGGTGATGTTGTTGAAGTCCTTCAGCCTGTCGCGCCCGCTCGCCGCCAAGACGATCAGTTGGGAAGGAACGCTGTTCTCGTTCTTCGCGCGTTGGCCGTGGGTGCTGGCGGGCACGCTGTCGTCAATCCGTGATTATCTGACCAAGTCGTTCGTCGATTTTCGTGTTACCCCTAAGGGCAGTGGTCCGAAAAACCTGCTGCCTGCCCGCGTCATTGTTCCCTATGTGGCGCTTGCAATCGGAGATTCGCTGCCGGTCCTTCTTGTAGACCGCGCCTCGGACGCCACCGGCTTCTACTGGTTCGCTGCCTTCAATGCGTTCGTCTACGGGTTGCTTGTGGTCGTGATCATCACCAGGCACGTCGTGGAGAACAGAATTTCGTTGCGGCGCAATGTCGCGAAACTCGCCTTGCAGGCTTCGCTCGCCGGTGTCGCGCTCTCCGTCCCTGGCGCTGCGTTCTATGACCGCGGCCTGGAAGGCATATACGGGCTCCAGCAGGGTGCGGGCGGTGTGCGCATCGTCAGCGTGGCCTATCCAGTTTCTGGAGCCGGCCGTGGCGGCATCGGAACCCGCACATTCCATTTTGACCCCGGCTGGGATCCGCCACGCTGACGCCGAGAGGCGTCCGTGCGCAAACAGCTCCCTGAACCGCATTTGCCTTGATGGCCGGGCGGCAACCTGTGGCAGAGCCAGGCACGATCCCAAAAGATCAAATTTTAATAATATCCGATCGAGTGCCGAAAGGCCGCGCTCATCATGTCGTTTGCATGATCTTTAATAAGTCTCCCCTAATATACAATCCATGATGTGAGTGGCGATAGGCTACTCGCGTGGCGCGGAAAGCAAACAAGAGCAAATAGATCTCCGCGCTCCAGCAGCTTATATTCGTGGCAGGGGATGGCGATGAAAAAAAATATGGAAAGCGGGGCGAGGATCGGCAAGAAATATGCCTGTGCATTTGCCGCTGTTGCACTGATCTCGATGGTGTCCGGATGCCAGAGCATGGATGCGACCAGGACCAGTTCGATCGGCACAAAGTCGGCGGTTCATACGCTCGGCAAGAAGGTGCACTACGTCAAGAACAAGCGGCTGCATCCGATCAACCGCCAACCGCTCACACAGACGACCAGCGTGACGCGCACGAGGCAGGAGGCCTATGCGGCCTTCGTGCGGCCGCAGCGTATCGGCAGGCCGGCGCCGGTGAAAGTCTCCTACCGCCTGGGCAATGGCGGCCCGTTCCTGGGTCATTCGCCTTGGATTTGCGGCCCGAGCGGTTTCGGCCAGCGCGCCAGCTGCCGTTCGCGTTACTAACCAAAAGTGGCGGCGCGATTTGACTGAAGAGTCGGCCGCTCTGGTCTTCGCCGGGGGGCGAGAGTCGAGGGCAAGAGGTTGGCGCAGGCGTTGCGCCTTACCTCTTGCCCTCCGACCGCCATTCTAGAAGTCGCTGACAGATGTGGCTGCCAATAAAGCGGCGGCTCCGGTCACCACAATCGGCATGGAACTCCAGGGCGTTCCGATCAGGTCAATGGCCGGGTGGGGCGGTGCCAGCCGTTATTGCCACCGGAAGCCGGCCGCGGCCGCGCGACATAGGCCGATGCTCCGTTCGCCTCGTGATAGACGCGTGCCAGCATTTCCGCCAGCACGCCCGACGTCACCATTTGCACCCCGGCGATGAGCAGGAAGAAGCCGGTGAACAGCATCGGGCGTGTTCCGATGTCTTCCGCGAAAAGCAGCTTCAGGCAAAGCAGGTAGACAAGGATCAGCGAACCCAGCGCGCCAAGCACAATGCCGATGCCACCGAAAAAATGCCCGGGCCGTGTGCGGTAGCGCATGAAGAAATACATGAACACCAGATCGAGCACGACCCTGAAGGTGCGCGAAATGCCGTATTTGGACTGGCCGTGGATGCGGGCATGATGCGTCACCACCTCCTGCGCGATGCGTCTGGGGGTGGTCACCGTGGCTAGCCAGGCCGGGATGAAGCGGTGCATCTCGCCATAGAGCTTGACGCTGCGGATGACGTTGCCGCGATAGACCTTGAGACTGCAGCCATAGTCCTTGAGGCGCACGCCGGTGACGCGCGCGATCAGCGCGTTGGCGATACGCGAGGGCAGTCTGCGCATGAAAAAACCTTCCTGGCGGTCCTTGCGCCAGCCGACCACCAGGTCGAGATCCTCGCTCAGCAGGCGATAGACCATGCGCGGGATGTCGAAGGGATCATTTTGCAGGTCGCCGTCGATCGTGGCGATGACGTCGCCGCGCGCCGCGTCGATGCCGGCCTGCATCGCGGCGGTCTGCTTGTAGTTACGCACCAGCTCGACCGCATGCACGTGCGGGCCGTAATGCGCTGCCAGGCGCCTGATCTCGCTCACCGTCGCGTCGGTGCTGCCGTCATCGACCAGCACGACCTCCCACGGCTGGTCGTAGCCTTCCATCGCCTGGTGAATCCGTGCCAGCAGCGGCTCGACGTTCTCGGCCTCGTTGTACATGGGTACGACGATGGACAGCGTATGGTCCGGCATCACCGCGCCGTCAGGCAGTCCCGAAGCAGGGATGGGCAATACGTTCATTGGGATGGCTTCCTTGCAGGTCCGACAGCCGGGTTCCCGGGCAGCGTCGATTTCGAGGGAAACAGCCAGGCGATCGCGCCCGTGGCGATAGCCGAGCAGAAGATGAACAGGTGCAGCGCCAGCGCCGCCTGCAGGCCGTCCTTCATCGCGATTCCGGAAGTGAGCAGCGCTGCCGCCGCTCCCGCTTCATAGGTGCCGAAGCCGGCGACGCCTTGCACCGGCAGTATGGCGGCGCCTTCGGCCCCGACGACGCCTGGAAAGGCGGTTGAAAAGGATGTCCCCAGCAGCATTGCCAGCAGCCATCCCTGTACGGCGAGCTTCAGCGACCAGTTGGCGATCGTCCACCACCAGCCGTAGCGCGAGCGCCCGGTCGCTTCGGTGAACACATCGCGCAGCTTGCCGAGCTTCGCCACGATCTTGCCGCGGCCGGCCCAGTCATGCGGCGCGCGCGCCCAGCGCGGCAGGTACCAGGCGGCGGCGATCAAGGCAGCCACGCCAGCGATCCTTATCGCCGGATGCAGGCCCGGCCACACTGCCAGGGCCAGCACGCCGACGACGAAGGCATCCTGCAGCCTGAACCACAGCAGCGAGGCGCTGGCGCGCATGATCGGTACGCCGAAGACCTGGCGCAGGAGCAAGGGAAAGGCCGTCTCGCCGCCGCGGAACGGGACGACGTTGATCATTGCATTGTGGATCAGGATGACGCGCAGGCAGGCGCCGAAACGGCCATGCACTTCGTCGCGGAACTCGTCGCAGACGCGCAGAGTACGCAAGACATAGGTGACGAAAAACGCGATCGTTGCCACCGCGAACGTGCCGGGCGTGATGCGGTCGAAGGCGTCGCCGACCATCCGCCAGCGCGAGTCGCTGGCCAGCCAGGCCAGCAAAGCCAGCGTCATGACTATCGAGATTGCTCTTTTCAACCAATTCTCCGCCGGTTTCCACCGCCGAGTTCCAGCGGCAGCATCACGTGGCGCCCGAATATCCCTGGCGTCATCGCGGATCGGTTCGCCTGGCCCACCGCCTTGCCGGCCTTCCGCGGGCGAATGCGGAGCCGCTGAACCGTCGGGACCATATCCTGTCCGAGGCCCGCGGCCCCAGACTGTCGCGGCTCTCATGGGCGGGTGATCCTATAGACCAGCAAATCATCCGAATCCACAAGCTTGGTGCCGGTCTTGTCCAGATAGTCAATGACCCCGTCATGGTGCTCGACGAACAACCGATCCTGCCGGTCGGCGGCGTTCTTGGCCGTGCCGAACAGGTCTGCGCCTCGCGCGCGCAACTCCTCGAGCTGCGCGATCGCGGTGGCGTCGTCCGCGACGAACTTCGACCATTCAGCATCGCCTCCGCCAGGCGGGAACACCCAGCCGCGCGCTCTGCTGTAGTAGACGGCGACGGGATCGCCGACCTCGGGCGCGATAGCGACGACGAGGTCGCCCGGGCGCGCCAACCGCGCCAATTCCTCGCCAAGCAGCTTGCCGTTCATGGCGATCGGCGTCTTCATTGTCCTGACGAGGGGAAAGGTCGACCACACGAGTGTGACGGCCGCGATGCAGATCGAGCGCAGCACGACCGCCGGCGACAGGACGGTTCCCGATGTAAGCGTTGCCAGGAGAAGCGCGCCGCGGCCGCAGAACATCGCGAACGGCACATGGAAGATGTGGTAGTTCCAGGGATTGCTGGTGATCTCGCGGGCCGCCGCCAGATAAACGACCATGGCCGCAGCCAGCCAAACATAGGGAATGGCCGAAAGGGTGCGTTGCTGGTCTTCGGCGGGTCTGGGCGGCATCCAGAAGCCGACCGCGATCAGCACCATGAACGGATAGCCGTAGAACCACCAGACGGAGGTGTTCCATACGGATTTGAAGAAGAAGCTGTTCCTGAAGAATGTCCAGAAGCCGGAATCCCAGATATAGCCGCTGCCCGCGACATGAAACGGCGGATAGCTGCGGCCGAGATAGATCGCCCAGCTGAAATAGGCGCCGATGATGGCCATGCTCAAAAGCCCCGACAGGAAGACCCTTTTCGCCTGCTTCCGCTTCCTTTCCAGAATCCAGCAGACCATCAGGTAGAAGATGACGGCGCCAGCGGCGAGGCCCGGCGGCTTTGCGAGCACGCCGAGCGAGAAGCTGACCGTGGCGAGCGGCAACAGCCAGCCGCTGCCGCCGGCCCAGTATTTCGCGAAAAGCCAGACGCCGAGCGTCACCAGGGCCAGCATCGAGGGGTCGGGAAGAAACGAGCTGTCGATCATGATCGCCGCCGGCATCAGCGCGTAGGCAAGTGCCGCGGCGTGGGCGTGCGTCTCGCCCCAGAACAGTGCCGTTAGTCTGTGCAGCGAAAACACCGTCAGCAGGCCGAAGAAGGCCGCAACCATGCGGCCGAACCAGTCGTGCCAGCCGAAGAGTTGGTAGAGCAGGGCGGTCAGATAGCTGACGATCTGGAACTCGCGGCCCTGATAACTTGGCCCGGGCCCGGTCCAGCTGACTTCGGGGAAGAAGATATTCCAACTGCGCTGCTGAAAATTGTCGGCCATCATTGCCGTGCTTGTTTCGCGCCAGCTGAAGGCGTCAACCAGCGGCAAGGTTATGTTGTGGAACCTGAACACCACCGCAATGAACAGGATCCCCAGCAAGATTGCCTTGTTGGGGCTCAGGTAGTTGCGAGCAGCCCTGTCCCGGTCGGCCGACTGCCGCAGGTATTGCTGAACTTCGGCCTGATTCAATTCCGGGTCGTCCGTCATTTGAAACCGCGTCCTCTCTGACATCAGCGGATGTTGCTTTTGCGCGCGGTTGTCAAAGGTGCGGGAGTATACGACGCAATCCTTAATTTTGACGACAGCGGGCTATGCGTGTCTCGAATAGTTGCTGTCCGTCGGCTTCGCGAACGTTGACATCGCGGTTCTCCCGGCTGTTAAATAGTTCGCATGGCTGTCGCGCCGATAGCGCTGCCTTGGGTCAAACAGACAGGAGAACGCCAATTGTGCCGATAGCTCCGACCAGGTCGCCGCCGCCAGGTGTCGACCGTCGGCGACACAAGGAACGTCGTCGGCTCGCAAGTTGCACGCGATTTCTGTTTCTCCTGGCTCTCTGCGGCCAGACGGCCCTTGCGGGAACGGCGCACGCGGCTGCCGCCAAGGACAGCGCACCTGCGCAAGCAGATAGCGCAATCGTTCCAACTGCCTACGAGCTGCAGCTTCTGTATGCCGACCGCACATGGGTATGGAAAAACGGAGCGGCCTATTTCGCAAAGGGCAATCGACACCTCGAGGCCTGGACGTCCGGGCAGGATATGGCATCTTTCGCGGCGGGCAGATGGCTGGTCACCAAGGACGGCAAGGTGTGCATGGAGCTCGCCTGGCGGTCGAAGGGCTACACCGGCAAGCAAAATCGCACCTGCTACAGCCACCGGATCCAGGGCGGGAACATCGAGAAACGCAAGGATCCGGATGGGGAATGGTACAGTTTCAAGCGATCTCCCGAGGATCTTTCCGACGAACACCGGAAATTCGAAACAGGCAACACAAAGGGCGCGCAGTTCGAAGAGGCCCGCAAGCTGGTCGATTCCAAGAATTAGGTCATGTTTCAGCTGCGCAGGAGCGCGACGTGACTCGCCCGCTTCCCGACCCATCCAGACGGCTGGTGCCAGGGGTGCCTGTCAAGAAACTAGCGAATCGCTTATGGTGAAGCATCAAGCGGTTCGGCTAGAGCGGTCGGCGCGCCGACCGCCGATTGATCGCATTCAATTACACCTGACAAAACGACGAGACGATGGGCCCACCATACGGTTTTCATAAAATTTAATAATTAGTGATGTCTAATGTTCATGCGTGATGTGCGAGTGGTTGCTCATGCGGCGTGAAAGCGACGAAGGCATCGTATGTCGCAAACGCGCCCTTGGCTTATACTTGGTGATAAGGGACACATGATGAACAATGACGCAATGGGCGCATTTCGCCCAAGCAAAAATATCGTATCTATTGTTGCGGCTGTAGCGATGAGCTCTATGGTTGCAGGCTGTCAGAGTATGGATACGACCGAAACCAATTCGGTCCTCATCAAGCCTGTGGTCCACGCGGTCCGCAGTCAGCCTGCAGTCCAGCCGGCCCAAGCAAGATTCTTGGTGCGTTCGCTCAGGGCTGAGCCTCAGATCCTGATGACAAGCACGATACGGACCACTGAAAGAGATTTCGCTTTTGCATCGCCGCAGCGGATCAAAGTCCGCACGCCGGCGCCGGTGAAAGTCTCTTTCAATCCGGGCGATGGCGGCACATTCCTGGGCGGTTCGCCTTATATCTGCAGCCCTAGCGGGTTTGGCCAACGCGCGAGCTGCCGCCCCCGCTATCTCTGATCTACCGAGAGGCGGCTGACGCTGCCGCCTTGATTGGCGGCAGCGTCATCGGCTTTGTCTCCAGTCCAAAAAACGGGGCAGCCGTTCTGACAATCGTGTCGATGTCGGAGAGCTCCGGCACGAAGCCAAGCTGTTCGCGTGCGCTTCCCGGATCGGCGTAGAGCTCCGCCGGATCTCCCGGGCGCCGGCTCCTGAAGACGGCCGGAACCGATCTTGACGTCATTCGGGCGACCGCCTGGACAATCTCCTTGATAGACACGCCCCGCCCTGTGCCGAGGTTGACCGCCAGGCTTTGTCCGCCGCGCTCGAGATGTATGAGGGCCTTCAGATGGGCGCGGGCCAGATCGCTGACATGGATATAATCGCGTACGCAGGTGCCGTCCGACGTGTCGTAGTCCGTGCCAAAAACCTCGATCTCGTCGATGATGCCCGATGCGGCCATGAGCACCCTGGGAACCAGGTGCGTTTCCGGCGAATGCCACTCACCAAGTTCGCCGTCGGGATCGGCGCCACAAGCGTTGAAATAGCGCAGGATCGCGAATTTCATTCCGTATGCGGACGCATAGTCGCCGATGATCTGTTCGCCCATCAGCTTTGTGCGCCCGTAAGGGCTGATCGGATTTTGCGCGGAGGTCTCGCGAACGGGCAACGCTTCGGGCACGCCGTAGGTTGCGCAGCTGCTGGAGAAGATGAAGTTCTCGATTGAGTTCGCACGCGCCGCATCGAGCACCGCGATGGTGCCTGTCACATTGGTCGAATAATATTCTGCCGGCTGGTGAACGGACTCTCCGACATAGGCCAGTGCCGCAAAGTGGATGACCGCGGTCGGCCGATGCGTCTTCATCGCCGCCTGCAGCGCATTCTGGTTGCGGATATCGCCGACGACAAGCGGACCCCAGGCGACGGATTTCTGATTGCCGCGGCTTAGATTGTCGAAAACCACAGGTAAATAGCCGGCGGCGGCCAGCAGCTTGCAAGTGTGGCTGCCGATGAAGCCGGCTCCCCCCGTCACCAGGATTGCCGGTCGGGTCATGAAGCCGCGGCTCCTTTGGCCATACGGCTTCCGTAGAGCAGGGTGTCAAAATACTCGACGGTACGCGCGAGCCCCTGGCGCAGGCTGACTTTCGGCTCCCAGCCGAGATTGGTCCTGGCAAAGGAAATGTCCGGCTTGCGCTGTCTGGGATCGTCGATCGGCAGTGGCCGATGCACGATCTTCGATCGGGCGTTGGTGTAATCAATGACCAGTGTCGCCAGTTCCATGATGGTGAATTCGGCGGGGTTGCCTAGGTTGACCGGATGCGCCGGCGCACTTGGCGCATTCATCAGCCGGACAAAGCCCTCGATCAGGTCGTCGGCATAGCAGAAGGAACGCGTCTGCAGGCCGTGGCCATAGACGGTCAGGTCCTTGCCCTGCAGCGCCTGGACGATGAAGTTCGAAACCACGCGCCCGTCATCGGGTTGCATGCGGCGGCCGTAGGTGTTGAAAACGCGGGCGACGCGGATATCGAGGCCATAGGTTCTCGAATAATCGAAGAACAGGGTTTCGGCCGAGCGCTTGCCCTCATCGTAGCAGGACCGCGGTCCGTGCGTATTGACGTTGCCGAAGTAGCTCTCGGGCTGCGGGTGCACAAAGGGATCGCCATAGACTTCGGACGTCGAGGCTTGGAATATCTTGGCATTGTTCTGACGGGCGAGCTCCAGAAGGTTCAGCGAACCCAGCACGCTTGTCTTGAAGGTATGGATCGGGTCTGCCTGGTAGTGCGGCGGAGAGGCTGGGCAGGCGAGATTGTAGATCTCATCGCACTGAAGGCCCGAAGGCAGTGCATCGACGATATCGTGCTCGATGCACGTGAATCTCGGATTACGCAGAAGGGCATTGAGATTGTATCTCTTGCCGGTGTGGAAATTGTCCAGCGCGACGACGTCGTATCCGTCCCGCAAAAGGCGTTCGCACAGATGCGATCCTAAAAATCCCGCACCTCCGGCGACCAGGGCGCGGCTTCGGTTTTGGTTGGCGCCGCTTTGACTGCCGGATTCCAGTTTCAGAACCTTGACAAGCTTACTCATGCTTTCCCCACACGCATCGCACACGCTACCGCCCGACCGGACAAAGCATAGCCCGGCCACGTTCATGAGAACGCGGCAAACCCTCCGCATCTGCGGAATCGCCATCGCCATCGTTGATGTGCGTTAATTGTTCTTTGGGGTTCGCGAAGCTGGTGCTGCTACACGATCTACGTGCTACCGCCCAGCATTCTCTGTGCCCCGAATCGCGATCACACGTCTGGTGCCATCATCGTCGATTGCTCGCCCAAATTGCACATCCCAACGCATCGAAAATATACCTGTGGAAATCATAGTCAACTAAATTAGCAATTCCTTAACAATATCTGTTTGCGAATGGTTAACCATAAGGCCGGTGTCGGCTTCCCGGGGCTGGGCTATGGCCGTCCTAGGGCCGATCCTCGTTTTGGATCAGCGTATTGGCCCGGTCGCTGAAAAATATACAGTCGGACGCGGCGAGCTGCTCTCAAGGCAGAATCAAAGCCTGGCAGCGAGGAGCGCCAAGAACGAGCCAGTGGCGCAATTCAGGACGCGACCGGGGGAAATGTTCAGCCGAACAATGGAATTTGACGATCTGGGCGGAAGTCAAATTTTCAGAGTGCAATGAGGGTGTTGCCAAAAGCCGCTCGGATTTCAAATATAAATATCATGGTGTGAATATTTATCCGGCATGAATTGGTATACTGCAAAAGAATAGCGGCCGGCTAGCATCGATAGAAAGCCAGAGCCAAGGATTTGTAAACAAATTTGTTTACAATAGCCGATTTTGATTTTGGTATCTTTTCGTGGTGCTGCTCAAGATCCTTGTGCATCAAGGCCTCTCATTCGCGAGGCACAAGTCAATGATCCCATTTCGTCGGAAAGCGCGCAGGCGCGTTCTTTTCAGGGTGGAATACCGGTCATTTTAGCAATGGCTTTTGAGCGCATAGGTAGAACCGTGCCTGCATTGTTGCGCGGCCACGCCGCCAATCGGTTGCTCCTGCACTGCGGAAGACACCTTGCCGCCTTGCTCAAGGCGCGCTAGCCGCGAAAGCCCTGGAAGCCGGATGCAGCTGCAACTGGCCATCGCCTTTTGACCGTCGGGGCGCTATTGGCAAGGTCACGATACCCTGTGGTGATGTGAATGCGCTTTCTGTTTGTCCTGATCCTCCTTGCCGGCACCGGCATCGGTGTCATCTACCCCTGGGCGATGAACAATTTCTCCGGCCATGAGATCGGCACCTGGCGGGTCTATGAACAGGGTCGCTTCAAGCCGCTGACGGTGCCGCTCGGCAGCCGCGACGCGCCGGTGCGGGTGCTGGTCGACCTGACCGCAAGAGCCGAGCGCATCGTTTCGCAGCAGCGCACCGTGCTGACGCTGACCGCCGCCAGCAGTGGCCGCACCGTGCTCGCCTCGACGCTCCAGTTCAATCATTCCGACAATCCGCGCCAGGCCAGCCCTCAGCTGCCAGACAAGATCTTTCGCGACGAGGCGGGCGTGATCGAGACCGTCAGCCCAGGCCCCTATATCTTCACCGTTGGACCGGGTGATGCCGACGACATACCGATGCGAGCGGTCGATCTCATCCTGCGCTCCGGTGTCCGCGAGATCGACAGCCGTGCGCGGCCGGCCGGCTTCTCGCTGATGGCGATCGGCTTGATCGGGTTCTTGCTGACTTTTCGTACTCGTGGCGGCCGGCCGGAAAATCCGAACTCGCAGCCGCCTCCGCCGCGCTGGGGCAGGGGCTGATGCATGTCGCCCAAAAGTGTGCAGCGGTTTCGGGACAACGATATGCATGACGGCACCGAACCATGAATTACCGCCACGCCTATCACGCCGGAAATTTTGCCGACGTCGTCAAGCATGTCGTGCTGACGCGATTGCTCGAGTATCTGAAGCAGAAGGACAAGGCGTTTCGGGTCATCGACACCCATGCAGGCATCGGCCGCTACGATCTGTCGTCGGTCGAAGCGCAGAAGACCGGTGAGTGGCAAGGCGGCATCGGCAGGCTGATCGATGCCCAGTTTGCCGCGCCGGTGGCGGCACTGCTTGCGCCTTATCTGGAGACGGTACGGTCGCTCAACCCCGAGGGCGGCATCCAGAAATATCCGGGCTCGCCGCTGATCGCGCGCCATCTCATGCGCAAGCAGGACCGGCTGACGGCGATCGAGCTGCACCCCAAGGATGTCGCGAAGCTTAGGACGCACTTTGCCGGTGATTTCCAGGCCCGGATCATCGAGCTCGATGGCTGGTTGGCGCTTGGCGCGCATCTGCCGCCGAAGGAAAAGCGCGGCCTGGTTCTCATCGATCCGCCATTCGAGGAGCCGGGTGAGTTCGAGCGCCTCGTCGACGGGCTCATGAGGGCGCACAAGCGGTGGCCCGGCGGCATCTATGCGCTGTGGTATCCGATCAAGGACCGCAAAGCGATCATCGCCTTCCGAAAGGCGCTGAAGCAATCCGGCATCCCGAAGCTGCTCGACATAGAATTCGAGATCAGGCCGGCTTCTTCGGAACCCAGCCTCGACGGCAGCGGCCTGCTGTTGGTCAACCCGCCTTTCACGCTGGAGGGCGAACTGCGGATCCTGCTGCCGGCTTTGCACAGACTGCTTGCCGTGGAAAAGCCGGCGCACTGGTCGCTGGAATGGCTGGCCGGCGAGCAGGTTTGACGGGGGAGGACGTTTCGGCTCTCGCCGTTCGGCGCCAGGCGCGAAAAGCCGGTGTTCCAGAAGGTGAGGAAGGCGGGCTCATTGACGACCCAGGGCTCGCGCAAATCCGGCTTAGGCCAACGCCGTTTCAACCTGGGAAACCATTGTTTCCGCAACCGCTTGACCGCCGCCAAGCGAATCCGCACAGTGCGCACAACCGACCTTGAGAGGCTGCTATGACTCGCTTCGCCAAATCCGCACTTGCCGCCCTGATTTCGCTCTGCACGCCGCTTGCCGGGCCTATCGGCGTCACCCAGGCCGTGCAGGCGGCCGATCTTACGGTCTATTCCGATGAGGACAGTGGCGTCTGTGGCGAAGCCTGGGTGTTGAACAAGATCACCAGCCGCTTCTCCTACCAGGTGCATCACGTGCCGCATCTGCCGGACGTTCAGATCACTGACTTCCAGCGCATCCACCAGCACCGTTATCTGCCGGCCAACGATACCTGGCCGATCGGTCGCCGTTATTGCGGCGCCACCGTCAGTCTCTCCGACGGCCGTGACCGCACCATCTGGTACCTGATCGAGGAAGGCCAGGGCTTCGCCTCGATCGGCGACAATGTCGAATTCTGCGTCTCGGGCTTCGACCGCTGGATGGTCTACAACGGCCGCTGCCGCGTCCTGCGCTGAACTCGGCTTTCCGTTCCTATCTCTTTTCGCGCCTGCGGCCCGATCGGTTGCAGGCGTATTTCTGTGCCGTGTTGACATAAGATACGATCCGCCGCACAGATAGTAGACAGACCTGTCTCATCACTTGGTAGGCGCCATGACTTCATCGCCCGCTTCCGACAAGCGTCAACATGTCGTCGAAACGGCCTACGCGCTGTTCAAGCGCGGCGGCTTCCATGCCACCGGCATAGACCGGATCATCGCCGAGGCCGATGTGGCCAAGATGACGATGTATCGTCACTTCCCCAGCAAGGACGAACTGATCGTCGAGGTGCTCGACTACCGCGCCATGCGTTTCGACCGCCAGCTCGACCGGCTCGCCCACGAGGGCATCACGCCAGAGCAGAAAATCGGGAAAATCTTCAGCTGGCATGAACGTTGGTTCCGCAGCCCGGTTTTCCATGGTTGCCTGTTTGCACATGCGCTGGCCGAGTTCGGTGATCCCCGGCATCCGGTGTTCAAGGCTGCTGCCAGGCAGAAGAATGGGCTCAAGCGGCGCATGCAGTCGATTCTCGAGGAGGTGATGCCGCGTGGCCGCGCCGAGAGTGTGGCAGCGACACTGCTGATGCTGATCGAAGGGGCGACCTTGCTGGCGCAGATGGGGCAGGCGGACACCGCCATTCGCGATGCCCGCAAGGCGGCCCTGAGCTTCGTCGCTGCTTCGCGCGGGCCGCAATGAGCCCGCTGGTCATCGGGCTCGCGCTGTTTGCCGCGATCCTGCACGCAACCTGGAACGCCTTCCTGCGAACGGGAGCCGACAGGCTGTGGACCATCACCGTCATGAGCTTTTCCAGCACGGCGCTCGCGATTCCCTTCGCCGTCTTCCATGCCCTTCCGGCCGCGCCTGCCTGGTTCTATATCGTGCTCTCGGCCTGCCTTCAGGTCGGCTACAGCGTGTTTCTGGTGGCGGCCTACAGAAATGGTGAGCTGGGGCAGGTCTATCCGATCGTCCGCGGCAGCGTGCCACTGCTTGTCACGCTTGGCGGATTTTTCCTGGCCAACCAGCAGCTCACCATGCCGCAAACAGTCGGCGTCGCGCTGGTCGCTGGTGGCATCATGGGCCTGTCGCTCGGGAGGGGCAAGGCGGCCACGACATCGATACTCTATGCGCTGGCAACGGGCGCGATCATCGCCGCCTATGCGACAGTCGATGCGATCGGCGTTCGCGCGGCGGGAAATGCCGGCGCCTATACCGCCTGGGTCCTGCTGATCTACGGCGCCTTGCTGCCGATGACCTTCGTCGCCTACCGTGGCCGGCTCATCGTCGACCCGCGGGCGCCGGAAACCTGGAAGGCGCTGGGCGGCGGCCTGTTCGCACTTCTGGCCTATGGCGTCGTGGTCGCGGCCTTCGCACTCGGGCCGGCCGGTCCCATCACCGCGATCCGCGAAACCAGCGTCGTCTTCGCGGCCTTCATCGGGCGCCTGTTCCTCGGTGAGATGCTGACGCCGCGGCGGGTCGGCGCATGTGCCATTGTCGCGCTCGGCGCCATCTGCCTCGGCTATCAGCCGTGACGAATGGGCATCACCGAAACGCTGAATTTTCCTGATGTCGCCGACAGGCAAACCGGCTGATCTGAATGCCCGAGACCTTGCCACCATCCTTGCCTTCGCGGCTGCCTTCTTCGCCTTCGCCTTCGCCTTCGCCTTCGCCTTCGCTGCCAGCCCCGGACCGGACAACATGACGATCGTCGCGCGCACGATCTCAAGCGGCGCCGCCTCGGGCATCGCCTATGGCGCAGGCACGGTGGTTGGCATTCTCATCTTCCTGATCCTCGCCGTCTTCGGCCTGTCTATCATCGCCGCCAAGATGGCGATCGTCATGACGATGCTTCGTTATGGCGGAGCGGCCTATCTGATCTGGATGGGCATCAGGCTGTGGACCGCCGTGCCCGTCGTGCCGGAACTGCAACCCGTCTCCGGAGGGCGCGGGCTGCTGACGATTTTTGCCATCGGCATCGCGCTCAATCTTCGGCAATCCGAAAATGCCGCTGTTCTACGTGGCACTGCTCCCGAACGTGGTCGGCGCATCGCTGGACGCTGATCATCTCGGTGTGTTGATGATGATCATCCTGGCCGTCGAGGTCGTGGTGATCGGCGGCCATGTCATCCTCGCCGGTTGCGCTCGCAGCCTGTTGCGCACACCGAAGATCGTGCGCCGGGTGAACCGCGCGGCGGGTGGTGTGATGATCGGTGCCGGCGTCGCCATGGTCGCCACGCGTTAGAGTAATTCCAGGAAACGTGTGAAGCGCTTTCCCCTGGGAATTGCGTCAAAACAAAGAGGGCAATTGCGCGCTCCAGGAGAGATCGCCAGTCGCCGCGCTATTTTCTGCGCGGCGCTGCCTCAGCATGATCGAGGATTTTGCGCAGGAACGCGGCGTGGCCGCGGAACGCGCGCCGTCCGCTCGTCGTTGCCCTGACGCGCGTCTGCGGTCGGCGCCCGACGAACAGTTTTTCGATGTCGACATAACCGGCCCTGGCCAGCGTATCGAGATGTGCGCCGAGATTGCCGTCGGTGACGTCCATGATGGCCTTCAACTGGCTGAAGTCCAGCGTTTCTCGCCTTTCCAGCATGTTCAGGGCGGCCATGATCCTGAGCCGAGTGCTCTGGTGGATGATTTCGTCGGCACCCATCAGCCGGCTCCGATGCGGCGACGCCGGAGACCACCGACGACGAGGTCGCCGTCATGGGGTGCCGTCTCGGCAATCTCGAACAGTGACAGCGCCGCTTGCATCTGTGAGATCGACATTGAAAAACCTCCGTATGTGCAGAATACTCTGTGATGTAGAGTAATCTGTCAAATCGCACACATGCCGGTGATGCGATCATGCTTGACAAGGTGATGCAGCGATCGGCTATCGGATTGCAGTGTAGATCGCCTGCTTGCACGAGATGATCGCACCGCTGAACCAGCGGGTCATGATATCAGCGGCCGAAGATCGATGCGCAAAGCTGCTCGCTGATCTTCGAAGCTTCACAGGAGGAGCGATCTCGCAGGCGCGTAAAATGTCGGCGGCACGTTGCTGGCAATGATCGAAGATCAGCAGCGGATTTTTGCGATGAACAGCGCGATCGTGTGCCATTCGTAACCAAAACTTAAACTGCGAAAATCAGTCTATTGCTTCGCTGGCTAGCAAGCCGCGAGTCAGATATGCATGAGCGCGCCGGGTCATTACGACCGTCGGCACAACGGAAGGGGCATCGCATGGCTAAGCAGTCATCCAAAGCGCCGGCGTCCAAGGCACCGGCAAAGAAAGCACCCGCAAAAGCAGCGCCGGCGAAGGTCGCAGCTGCAGTGAAGAAAGCAGCACCTGCTGCCAAGCCGAAGGCCGCGGCGGCCAAGGCAAAAGCAGCGCCGGCCAAGAAGCCGGCTGCAAAGGCCGCGGCAAAACCGGCAGTGAAGAAGGCAGCACCCGCCAAGGCAGCGGCAAAGCCGGCTGCGAAGGCGGCACCGGCCAAGAAGCCGGCTGCCAAGGCTGCGGCAAAACCCGCAGTGAAGAAGGCAGCAGCACCTGCCAAGAAGCCGGCTGCGAAGGCTGCGCCTGCCAAGAAGCCTGCAGCGAAAGCTGCACCGGCAAAGAAGGCGGCGGCAGCGAAATCTTCAGCACCGGTGAAGAAAGCGGCACACGCGGCCAAGCCGAAGGCAGCACCCGCGAAGGCCGGCAAGAAGTAATCGCGTCTTCCCTCGCCGGGGGCAGTGCCGAGACAGTCAAGGGCGGGTGCCTGACAGGCGCCCCGCTGTTGCTTCGGCATTCGGAAGGCGAGAACAGAGGCGGACGGAGGATATCTTTTCGCAGTTCCCAGGACTTCGCCACAGGGCGAAGTCCGGTGGGGCTTTGTCCGCGTCATCGCTGGCGGATCAAATCCAGGCGCGAGGCCTCTCAGCCTTTGTCGTCGACCGCCTGATCCGCGTGCCGCCAGTGTCTGCGCCACAGGGAATTCGGGCCGGCTGCGTGGGTGGTGAGGTGACGTTGGAACTCACAATTCGCAGAGCAAACGAGGACGATGCGGAAGCCGTGAGCCGCGTGATCCTGGCAGCTTTGCGACAGACCAATGCGAAAGACTATTCGCAAGACATCATCGCTCGCGTGGAACAGAGCTTCAGCCCATCCGCTGTCTTGGCGCTTTTGAGGAAGCGAAGGGTTTCTGTCGCGGTCGTGCGTGGCAGGATCGTTGGAACAGCCAGCCTAGATGGAAGTATTGTTCGATCCGTCTTCGTGGATCCTGAACTGCAAGGCCGTGGTATCGGTAAACGACTTATGGCGGAGGTCGAGGAAGCGGCGCACGCCGGCGGGGTTACGGTGCTGACCGTGCCGTCCTCGGTTACCGCAGAGCCATTTTACGCCGGGCTTGGATTCAAGGCAGTTCGAGACAGCTACTATGGTGATGAACGCACCATCGTCATGGAATGCTCGCTAAACGATCCCGGTCAACGACGCTAGCGCATGTCGCTCAAAAGTGGCTCCGGTTGGGGCCACGACATGGATTGAATCCGTGTCGACGCGGACGCGCTTCAGCCCGATGTTGCACTGTTGGCGTATGCATATCGCGTGATAACGGAAGACTGCAGGCCGCCGACTTGCCGAACCCGCCGCTCGCTGGTGGCTGGGGTTTTCCGGTTGTGGCCATTGCCCCATCGCGCCCGATCGGTCAACACTGCCCGCCTGCAAAACAGGAAACCGATCCATGCCGAAGCTGCTCTACGCGTCGTCTTCTCCCTACAGTTCCAAAGTACGAATGGCAGCAGCCTATGCCGGCATCGCCGTCGATTTGGTGCCGATCAAGACCGAGGAGAAGCCAGCCGACTTGATGATCGCCAACCCGCTCGGCAAAATTCCGGTTCTGGTGCTCGATGACGGCCGCTCCATCCATGACAGCCGCGCTATCACCCAGCACCTCAACCGTTTGGCGAAGAACGCGCTTTTTCCGCGCAATCCCGACAAGCGGCTTGAGGCGGAAGTGCTGGAGGCGTTGGCGGACGGCATATGCGACTGTGCGCTGTCGATGGTCTATGAACGGCGCACGCGGCCTGAGGAGATGGTCTATCAGCCCTGGCTCGACCGCCAATGGGGAAAGATCACGGCGGCACTCGATCTGCTCAACGCCAACCCGCCGAAGCTGCCGAAGAAGATCACTGCCGGCCAGATGGCGCTGCGCGCCTGCCTTGGCTATCTCTCGCTGCGCTTCGCCGGAAAATGGGAAAAGGGCCGCGCCCGGCTGATACGGTGGGCAGCGCGCTTCGACGAGAAGTTTCCAGAACTGAAACCCTGCATTCCCGGCTGATCCACTTGATCACCCCGGTGATCGCCTCGGTCTCCTGGGTGATCATTCCGGCACAAAAAAAGCCGGGCGCGAGGCCCGGCTTTTTCGTGTCGTGGCTTGAACGACTTAGAACTTCATACCGACGCCGAAGGTGACGCGGTTGTCGGTGGCCTTGACCTTGCCGATACCATCGAAGCTTTTGCTGCCGAAGTCGGTGTAGCGGTACTCGACACGGCCGAAGACATTGTCGGTCAGCTTGATGTCGGTGCCGAGGCCGGCGGTCCAGCCGATCATGGTTGCGGTATCGCTGGCGCCAAGGACGCTATCTTCCACCTTCAGGCTTCTGCCGGCGAGACCGCCGGTGCCGTAGAGCAGGATTTCCGGGGTCACAGCGTAGCCGAGACGGGCACGCAGCGAGCCTTCGAAGCCGGCCTTGGAGTCGATGCCGTTATCGTCACCCTTCACGCCGTTGTAGCCGAGTTCGGCTTCAGCACCGTAAACGAAGTTCTCCTGCTGCCACTGGTAGCCGCCGAAGACGCTGCCGACGAAACCCTTGGTATCGGTCTCAACGCCGAAATCCTTTTCCTTCGTACGGCCGCTGAAGCCATAGCCGACGTTCAGACCGGCATAGGGGCCGGCCCACGAGGCGACGGGAAGCTCAGCAATTGGCGCGGGTGCCGGCGGCTCTTCCTGGACGACGTCCGCGGCATAGGCAGTTCCGCTGAGGGCGAAGAGCCCGAGCGCCACGGCCAGCGGCCGTGCGAATTTGAAATTGGCTTGCATTGTTCTTTACTCCTTAAGCCACAGGACACAGGCTTTTTTCTCACGATCGCCATCAACCCGTCCGGGGGGTGAAACGGATCTGGCGTTCGTCGGTTCCAAATGTCGTGTCAAAATGCGGCTGAAGCGAACCTGAACTTGGGTCATTCCCCGGCACGAATGAGGCAGAACCTTGACGTTGCATCTTCGCAACAGCGAAATGGCAGGAGCCGTCCCGTGCTGCGCTGCACGCCGCTTGGTACAAGGAGTCCAGCGTCCTATATTCCGGTCCGGCGGCTTTGAGTCCAAGGCGAGTCGGGACGCCGGAAAGGTCGTTTCGCCACAATGCTGCCCATGGTGCGAACGCCATTTAACGCATGCCGGGCCATATTTCGCCGGCACCGTTTTTTGGGCCGAAAATGAGGATTGACACCCTATGAGCAAAGCCACGGCCACGGCACTGGTGACGGGTGGGGCCAGACGGATCGGCAGGGCAATCGTCGAGGATCTCGCCGCGCATGGTTTTGCCGTCGCCATCCATTGCAACCGCTCTCACATCGAGGCCGATGCCTTGGCTGCCGCAATCATCGCCAGCGGTGGCCGCGCCGCCGTGATCGCCGCCGACCTGACCGATATGGACGCTGTCGGCGACCTCGTCGGGCAGGCGGGAGCAGCGCTCGGACCGGTCTCGTTGCTGGTCAACAATGCGTCGCTGTTCGTGGACGATTCGGTTCTGGATTTCGACTGGCGGGCCTGGGATCGGCACTTTGCCGTGCATGTGAAGGCTCCGGCGCTGCTGGCGCAGAATTTCGCCCGGGCGTTGCCGGCAGGGCAGGAGGGCTTGATCATCAACATCATCGACCAGCGCGTCTGGCGGCCGACGCCGCGCTATTTCTCCTATGCGCTGTCCAAGTCGACGCTGTGGACGGCGACGCAGATGATGGCGCAGGCGCTCGGTCCCCGCATCCGCGTCAACGCCATCGGTCCGGGGCCGACCTTGAAGAACACACGCCAGGACGACAGCGATTTTGCCGCCCAAGTCGATGGCTTGATCCTCAAGCGCGGCCCGGAATTGCCGGAATTCGGCGCCACAATCCGTTATCTCTGGAACGCGCGCTCAGTCACCGGCCAGATGATCGCGCTCGATGGCGGCCAGCATCTTGCATGGCAGACGCCCGATGTGACAGGCATGACGGAATGAGTCCTTTGGATCACAAAAACAAGCCGCGCGGCGGCGCCGACGATCTGCCCCCCGATATCGACCTCGAGGACGAGGCAGCCGAGGAGGTCGTGGAACCTGCCGGTCCCGATGTCGCCTTCACCGCCATCGACTGGACGCCGCATGCAGGCGACGCCGAAGGCATGGTCGGTGCCGAGGTGATCCAGACGCTGGTCAAGCGGCTGCCCAACGCGCCCGGCGTCTACCGCATGATGAACGCTGCCGGCGACGTGCTTTATGTCGGCAAGGCGCGCAGCCTGAAGAAGCGCGTCACCAACTATGCGCAAGGCCGCTTCCACACCACCCGCATCGGCCGCATGGTGCGCGAGACATCGACGATGGAATTCGTCGTCACCCGCACCGAGATCGAAGCGCTGCTGCTCGAAGCCAATCTTATCAAGCGCTTGCGGCCGCGATTCAATGTTCTGATGCGCGACGACAAGTCGTTTCCCTATATTCTTTTGACCGGCGATCATGTCTCGCCCGGCATCTACAAACATCGCGGCGCGCGCTCGCGCAAAGGCGACTATTTCGGCCCCTTCGCTTCGGCCGGCGCCGTCGGCCGCACCATCAACTCGCTGCAGCGCGCCTTTTTGCTCAGGAGTTGCACCAACTCTTTTTACGAGAACCGCACGCGGCCGTGCCTGCTTTATCAGATCAAGCGCTGCGCTGGCCCCTGCACCGGAGAGATCTCGCACCAGGACTACGCCAAGCTGGTCGGCGAAGCGAAGGACTTCTTGTCCGGTCGCAGCCAGAAGGTGAAGACGGAAATCTCGGCCGCCATGCAGCAGGCGTCTGAAGCTCTCGATTTCGAGCGCGCCGCGATCTATCGTGATCGACTGGCCGCGCTGTCGCATGTGCAGAGCCACCAGGGCATCAATCCGGCGACCGTCGACGAGGCCGATGTCTTTGCCATCCATCAGGAAGGCGGCCAGGTCTGTATCCAGGTGTTCTTCTTCCGCACCGGTCAGAACTGGGGCAACCGCGCCTATTTCCCCAAGGCCGACCCGACGCTGGAAGCGGCGGAGGTGTTGGGCTCGTTCCTGGCGCAGTTCTATGACGACAAGCCCACGCCGCGGAACATTCTTCTGTCGCATGGCGTCGAGGACCAGGAATTGCTGGCCGAGGCGCTCTCGACCCGCGCCGGCCGCAAGGTGGCGATCTCGGTGCCGCAGCGCGGCGAGAAGAAGGACCTGACCGACAACGCGCTGCAGAATGCCCGTGAGGCGCTGGGCAGGCGGCTGGCCGAAACCTCCACCCAAGGACGTCTGCTTGCCGGTTTCGCCGAAACCTTCGGCCTGGCCAAGCCGCCGGTGCGCATCGAAGTCTATGACAATTCGCATATCATGGGCACCAATGCGGTCGGCGCCATGGTGGTCGCCGGGCCGGAAGGGTTTGTGAAGAACCAGTACAGAAAATTCAACATCCGCTCGACCGAGATCACGCCTGGCGACGATTTTGGCATGATGCGCGAGGTGATGGAGCGGCGGTTTTCGCGGCTTCTCAAGGAACATGGCGATGTTGCCGTTGCCGACGATGCGGTGGCAGGCGAGGCGATAGCAGCCGAAGCGGGCGATGATATCGAAGACGATATTTCCGGCAACTTCCCGGCCTGGCCCGATGTCATCCTGATCGACGGCGGCCAGGGCCAGATGACAGCGGTGCGCAAGATCCTATCGGATCTCGGCATCGAGGACCGGGTGGTGGCGATCGGCATCGCCAAGGGCCAGGACCGCGATGCCGGCCGTGAGCGTTTCTTCGTCAGAGGCAGGGACTCCTTTTCGCTCCCCGTGCGCGATCCCGTGCTCTATTTCGTCCAGCGCCTGCGCGACGAGGTCCACCGTTTCGCCATCGGCTCGCACCGTGCGCGCCGCAAGAAGGAGATGGTCAAGAGTCCGCTCGACGAGATCAGCGGTATCGGTCCGGGCCGCAAACGAGCGCTGCTACTGGCCTTCGGCACCGCCAAGGCGGTCAGCCGCGCCGCGATCGAGGATCTGCGCAAAGTCGACGGCATTTCCGAGCAGGTGGCGAAACTGGTCTACAATCATTTCCATGAGAGCTGACAGCCAGGATGCTATTTTCATCTGGCCAATCGATTCTCGCCTGTTGACCCCCTACATTCGCATCTGATTTGAGTACGCAGGCAAAAAGAGTTCCCCGAGATATGGCCAAGCGCGCGTTCAACCTGCCCAACATGCTCACCTATGCCCGCATCATCGCGGTGCCGCTGGTGGTGCTGTGCTTTTTTCTCGAAGGGCACCTGAAGTCGAGCGATTTTGCCCGCTGGTCGGCGCTGGTCATCTTCCTGCTCGCCTCGATCACCGATTATCTGGATGGCTACCTGGCGCGCGCCTGGCAGCAGACCTCCAATATCGGCAAGATGCTTGACCCGATCGCCGACAAATTGCTGGTCGCTACCTGCCTGTTGCTGCTGGCAGCCGACACCGATCGCCATGCCGGCATTGCCGGTTGGTCGCTGTGGGCGGCGATCATCATCCTGTGCCGCGAAATCCTCGTCTCGGGCCTGCGCGAGTATCTGGCGGCGCTCAAGGTCTCGGTGCCAGTGACGCAGCTGGCAAAATGGAAGACCGCGATCCAGATGGTCGCCATCGCCTTCCTGCTGGCCGGGCCGGCTGGCGACAAGATCTTCCCGCTGACCACCCAGACCGGGCTGGTGCTGCTGTGGATCGCCGCGTTGGTTACGCTCTACACGGGCTACGACTATTTCCGCGCCGGCCTCAAGCACATCATGGACGAGTGAGATGACGACCCGGCTCATCTACTTTGCCTGGGTGCGCGAACGCATCGGCATGCCTGAGGAAGACGTCGACTTGCCTGCTGGCATCGAGACGGTCGCCGATCTCCTGCGCTGGCTGAAATCGCGCGGCGAGGGCTACGAGCACGCGCTGCAATATCCCGACGTGATCCGCGTCGCCATCAACCAGGAACATGTCGAGCACCGCGAGAAGATAGCAGGCGCGCGCGAGATTGCGTTGTTCCCGCCGATGACCGGGGGCTGACATGACCGGCACGGTCGTACCTGTCGTGCGAATTCAGGCGCAGGATTTCGACGTCGCCGCCGAGATCGCCAGACTGACGCAAGGCCGCGCCGATATCGGCGCAGTGGTGACCTTCTCCGGCCTTTGCCGCGACGAGCAGGGCGCGCTTTCGGCGCTTGAACTCGAACACTATCCCGGCATGGCGGAGGCCGAGATCGCCCGCATCGCGGCTGAAGCGGTTCAGCGCTGGCCCCTGCAAGGCCTCACCGCCATCCATCGCCACGGCAAGATAGCGCCCGGCGACAACATCGTGCTGGTGGTAGCCGCCTCGGCACATCGCCAGGCGGCATTCGAGGCGGCGAACTTTCTCATGGACTATTTGAAATCGCGCGCGCCGTTCTGGAAGAAGGAGCATCGCACCGATGGCTCCGAGGGTGGTTGGGTCGAGGCCAAGGAAGCCGACGCCAGTGCCGCGCAGCGCTGGAAACCGACCGAATAAAATTCGGCCGCAGCCATGCATTGACCGCAATCCTTTGGCCAATTGACCGCGGTTGATCAGCCCTAGGCGTTGGTCAGCCTGGGCAGGGAGATGGTCATGCTGGACAGGATCGCGGAGTTCTTCGTCTTCGGTTTCGTGCCTCTGGTCGTCGGCATATTGGCCGTGCCGGAACCCTCTGTTGCCGCTGAAAAGGTCGTGAGAGGCGAGGTGATCTATCGCGAGCGCATCGCCTTGCCGCCCAGTGCCGTGCTCTCCGTCCAACTTGCCGACGTGTCGCTGGCCGATGCGCCGGCCACGATCATCGGCGAGCAGAAAGTGAAGCCGGCCGGCCAGGTGCCGATCAGCTTCGAGATCAAATTCGATCCCTCCGTCATCCGGCCGCGGATGACTTACGCGTTGCAAGCCCGCATCACCGTCGACGACAAGCTCGTCTTCATCTCCGATATGCGCCATCAGGTCGATCCGCTGACCGACGTGCCGCAGACCGTCATGCTGAAGATGGTCACGCCGAGCACTGAGCCGACGGCTTCCTTCTTTGGTCAGGTTTGGCTGGTCGACTATGTCGACGGCATCGGCGCCATCACCGCGCCGCAAGCGACGTTCACGGTCAGCGAGGCCGGCAAGGCAGGCGGCAGCGGCCCCTGCAACACCTATTTCGCCACCGCCAAGGTCGACGGCCAGGCGATCGCGATCAGCGATATCGGCTCGACCTACAAGGCCTGCGCTCCCGAGGTGATGGCCGAGGAAAAGGCGCTGTTCGATGCATTGGCCAAGGCTGCGTCATACAGTGTCGATGCCGGCAAGCTCGTCATATCAGACAAGGATGGCCGCGAGATCCTGCGCCTCAGCGCCGCGAGTTAGCGCAATTCCAGGAAAAGTGTGAAACGGTTTCCCGGGAAAAGCGAATAGCGCTTTCCCTTGGGAATTGCGTCAAAACAAAGAGATAGGGCAGTTCGGCGTTTCCGTGAAACGGTGAACCGCTCTGGCGGGTATTTGGAACGCCACAACTTTTCCGGAATAATTCGGGCAAGAGAAGCGTTTCTCCCAGACAGGGCGGGTGAGGCAAAAGGGATATTTTCGAATATCCCTTCATCGAAGCCGCCAGACCTGCTGCGGCTCGTTCTGGCTTAACTCAAAGGGAGTCCAGAGATGAAAACGCACGCGCTTATCCTTGCTGCCACAGGCGTATCGCTCCTTGCTCTTACCGACCTCGCGACGGCGGACGACCATCTGGTCAATGCCCTTCAGCATGGCCTCAGTGCCGATGGCCATGCCTTCACGACTAACAAGGCCGGCCACAGCGGCGATCTCGCGCCTGGGCAGGGTAGTCCATTTACCGGCGACGATACCCAGACGCCAGCCACCGACACGGCAGCGGCGAACGCCCATGCGAACGTAAAAGATCGTCAGGCGAAGTGACCAGAACCCCGCCGCTGGGGCCGGCGGGCCTCTCAAGCCGTAGTCTATTCGAACACGGCGCCGTAGTGATAGGGAGGCACCTCGACCAGGTCGGCAAGCCTGAGACCACCCGCTTCGGCGGCCGCTACGGTCTGCTCCGGCGATAGCCTCAATTCGGTCCTCGGTCCGCGGGGCTCGCCCTGGACGATCGTTGTTTCGCGCGGACGCTGGTGCCAGTTGACAACGGCGAAACGTCCGCCCGGACCGAGTGCTGCCCGCACCGCGCGCGCCAGACGCGGCCGGTCCGGAACGCCGTGAAAGGCGTTGGCCAGGAAGATGAAATCGGCCGGTCGAGGCGCCAGCCTTGCAAGCTCATAGGCATCGCTGCGACAAAGTCGCAATTCGTCGCGCCGCTTTCGGTCAACCGGTGTTTGGCGGCTTCGAGCAGATCGGCGTCGATATCGATGGCGACGACATGGCGGGCTGCCCTGGCCATCGGCAGCGTGAACCAGCCGTCGCCGCAGCACAGATCGATCACCTCCATACCTGGCTTGATCCCCGTTGCCGAAAGCACGGCGGCGGGGTCGGGCCAAAGCGCCTCCCACCAGCCGCTGTTCGGCATCTCGGTGCCTTGGAAGAAACCCGGAATGGCACTGGTCATGCTGTGGTCCGCTCCATTGTCGGCTATATACGCTCCATGTCTCATCCTAGTACATGCAATTCGCACGCGAGGCCTGACCGTTCGGCCATGAAAAAGGCCGGCGAAACGCCGGCCTTTTTCATGTGATCCAAGATCTGGACGATCGGCTCAGCCGACGATCTGGGTGTCCGAGAACCAGTACTTGATCTCTTCTGCCGCGGTCTCCGGCGCATCGGAGCCGTGCACCGAATTCTCGCCGATCGACAGCGCATGCACCTTGCGGATGGTACCTTCGGCGGCGTTGGCCGGGTTGGTGGCGCCCATCACTTCGCGGTTGCGGGCAATGGCGTTCTCGCCTTCCAGCACCTGCACGACTGTCGGTGCCGACGACATGAACTCCACCAGCTCGCCGAAGAACGGGCGATCCTTGTGGACGGCATAAAAGCCTTCAGCTTCGCGGCGGCTCATCCAGACCCGGCGCGAGGCGATGACGCGCAGGCCGGCCTCTTCCAGCATCTTGGTGATGGCGCCGGTGAGGTTGCGCCGGGTTGCGTCCGGCTTGATCATGGAAAATGTGCGTTCGAGCGCCATGGGTCGTCCTTGTCTGAGAATGGAATTGAGAGTGGCGGGCTCTATACAAGCCGTCCGGCCCATTGCCAAGGGGTGAGGCCAAAGGGGGAGGCCAAGGGGGTGAGGAGCGGTCTGCGAAGCGGACGGAAAGCCAATTACTTGGCTTTCGGAGTGACGAACGGTGAAAGCCCGGTCCGCCTTCGGGCGGATTGAAAGGTCCATTGGACCTTTCAAAGGGTTTGAACGCCCGAAGGGCGGCAGCGATAGCGAAGGGCCGAAACGGTGCGTGTTTCTATGCAAGGCTTGTGTCGACAAGGTCAGGCGGAGGCGAGATCGGATGGCTGCACAGCAATGCTTTGCTTGCTATAGTCAACTGTCGGCGCCGCGCTGAAGTCGGCCCGCATGGAGACAACACGACCATGGCAGACGATCGTCAGGAACGCATTCGCAATCGCGCGCATCAGATCTGGCTGCAAGAGGGACAGCCGGCTGGACATCATGAGCGCCATTGGCATCAGGCGGCAGCCGATGTCGATCAGGAGGATGCCGCGGGGAAGTCGGCAGCCAAAAAGCCAACCAGGAAGGCAGCAGTGGCCGGCAAGGCAAAAGCCGCCCCCAAGGAAGCAAAGGCTGCCACGAAGGCCAGCAAGCCAAAGAAGGCGCCGGCCAAGTAAAGCCTGGCTATCTCCTCGCTGCTGAGCTTTCTTGCAGGACATTGACGGCCCACCTACTGCCTTGCGGCAAGGGCAGGCGTTGCGGCGTCACGCTGCCGCGGCCACCTGTCGTCCCAGCCCGCCATGCAGGTCGAGGCAGCGGGCGAACCATTGCGCCACCACGTCGCCGTCGTCGAGCAATTGGTAGGGCGAGGCTATGCGCGCCCATTGCAGCGCGCCGAAGACGATATAGTCGGCAAACAGCGGCGACGCACCGCCGATGAAAGGCTGATAGCCGAGCGTTGAACGCAAGGGTTCCAGCGAGGCCCTGAAGTTGCCGAGCCCGGCCTCCCGGGCTGCCATCACGTCTTCCAGCCGCTTGCCGAGGCGCTGTTCCCGACTCTGGCGGAAATAGGCGGCGTTCTCCGCGTCCTGCATGGCATGCAGGTCGATGATCGCGGCGGTGGTCACATAGGGATGGATGGTCAGTTGCGACCAGCGTTCGATGAAGCGCGCCATCGCCTTGCCGCCTTCACCGCCAAACAGCGTCGGCCGATCCGGATAGGCTTCATCGAGATAGAGCGCGATGGCGAAGGAATCCGCGACGACCATCTCGCCGTCGCGGATCACAGGAACGGTTTTCGAAACGCCGCCTTCGACAGCGGGCACTTCGAGAAAGCGCGTCGACGCGGTTGATATGTCGAGCCCCTTGTGGGCAAGCGCCATCGCCACCTTCCAGCAATGCGGGCTGAACGGACGTGTGGTGTCGCGTCCGACGAGGTCATAGAGCAGAATGGTCATTGGCGGCGGCCCCCTCACGGGTTAGGTAGGCCCCGCATCGACGCGAGCCGAGGGGAAGCCATGAGACAGCATTTCATGATGTTTGCGGCCTATAATCAATGGGCCAATGGCCGCATCTATGATGCCGCCGCCGAACTCGACGAAGAGGAATTCAATCGCAATGTCGGCGCCTTTTTCGGCTCGATGATGGGCACGCTCAACCACCTGCTGACAGCCGACCGCATCTGGATGAAGCGCTTCACGGGAGAGGGCGACGCGCCGACGACGCTGGACGCCATCCTGCATCGTGGTTTGCCCGGCCTGCGGATGGCGCGTGAAGCCGAGGACAGGAGGATCATCGATTGGGTCGGCGGCCTCAATGACAAGGCGTTGACGGGCCGCTTCACCTATATGACCGTCTCGGACATGCGCACGGTCTCGCAAAGGCTGGCGCCGGCGCTGGACCATGTCTTCAATCACCAGACCCACCATCGCGGCCAGGCGCATGCCATTCTAACCATGCTGGGCAAGCCAAGCCTGGGGTTGGATCTGATGCTCTTCCAGCGCACCGAGGAGGGCAGGGCTTTCGCCTGATCTCCGCGATGTTTGGCGGTTGTGAGTCCGAAGGTTGAGGGCCAGCTCACTTATCGCTGCATTTTGTGCTGCAGCATCGTCTTTACGTCAGGCCACTCGGAATCGATGATGCTGAACCGGACGGAATTGCGCTTCCGTCCGTCCGGCATGATCCGCTCATTGCGAACGATCCCTTCCTGCTTGGCCCCAATTCGCAGAATGGCTGCCCTCGACGCGTGGTTCAGTTCGTCCGTGGTGAATTGCACACGGACATATCCCATGACCTCGAATGCATGGATCAGGAGAAGATACTTCGCCTCGGTATTGACCCCGGACCGCTGAACCGAGCTGCTGAGCCAGCTATGCCCTATCTCCAGCTTTTTATCCGCTCGATCGATCTTCCAAAACCGCGTACTTCCGCAGATCAGTCCCGTGCTGCGCTTGACGATTGCATAAGGCATGACAGTGCCGGCCTGTCGTCCAGCCAGGGCGTTGGCCACATAACCATCGATCGTATCTGGCCCGGGGATCACGGTGGTCTTCAGGTTCCACAGCGCACCATCCGCCGCCGCGCTCAGAAGCCCCGACGAATGGTCCTGCTGAAGCGGCACGAGTTCTACAATCACACCGACCAAGGCGGGCTGTATGGATTGGGCGTACATTAACCGATGGCTCTCAACTTGCCTATTGCCGGTCGTATCTCGTCGGCAGACAACCAATGCTTGCCCGAAATTCAGACAGCCATCGCAGCCTCGCTGCTGATTTCACTGTCCAGCTGGCGCTGCGTTATAGCCGCTTCCGCCATCACCCAGTGCTTGAACAGCAGCACCTTGCGTGTGGCAAGGCTCTTTGGGGGAGAGACAAAATACCAGCCAGCCGTGTTTGGATGGTGGACGGCGAATGGCGCCACAAGCCTTTCGGCGCGGATATCGCTGGCCATATAGGCGCGGTTGGCCACCGCAAAGCCCATCCCGGAATTGGCTGCCTCGTAGGACATCATGCACGAGTCGAAATAGATGCTTTTGGTCTCGCTGAGCACGAAGCTGGCACCGGCGAAACCAAGCCAGGATTGCCAGTTCTGGGTGCAGGTATCGGAATGCAGCAGCGTGAAGTGCCTAAGATCGTCCGGCGTCACCTTCGACAGCTGCTTGTCGGCGAGAACTTCATGAAACAGCTTGCGGCTGCACACCGGTGTCAGGTCTTCGCGAAACAGCAGATTGGATTGCAGCCCGTGAAAGTGACCGTCGCCATAGCGGATTTCAAGATCGAACTCGGAGGTCGTGAACTCATGCGTCGCGTAGGAGGTCGAGACCCGCATCACGATATCCGGATATCGCTGCTGGAACAGCGGCAGGCGCGGAAACAGCCAGCGTGCCGCAAAGGTCGGCAGCACTGATATCTTCAACACATGTTCCTGGGATTGCCCGGTCGCTTCCATGCTGGCGGCGACGATTCTCTCCAGCGCCTCGCGAACGCGCGAGACATAGGTCTCGCCCTCCGGCGTCAGCGACACCGCATTGCCGCCGCGCTGGAATATCTTGAATCGCAGCTGATCCTCTAGGCTTTTGACGCGCTGGCTGACCGCTGAAGCGGTGATAAATTGTTCTTCGCCGGCGCGCGTGAAATTCCCGTGCCGCGCAGCACTCTCGACGATTTTCAGCGAATTGAGGTTGACCTGACTGAGCAGACGCACGGTTTCGACCTTAAGCTGGGCTTACACTAGCACCAGCATTCCTAATTTTACAGGGGGGGGCTAATTTAATCGACTGTTTACCAAGTGTTGCCCCCATCCTGGAGAAGTACAATGAACGCCCATACCATTCCCGAACTGCGTTATGCGATGAGTCGCGAGGCCATCATCGGCCATGAAACCGCCTGGAAAGTGTCGAGTTTCGGGGTCGCGCAATATCTACACGGCTATGACCCGGCACTGCTCGCCGCGATCGAGGAGGCTGCTCTGAAGCTCAAGGCCAGCCATGCCGTGCACAAGCACCTCGATCTGACCTTCATCACCGGGGCAGACCGTTTCATCCCCGAGATCAAGGAATTGCTGCATGACAAGCTGCGCCTGGAGCGGCTGTCCGACATGATGGGCACCAAGCTGGAGCCTTATCCGCTGTCGATCGTCGGCTCGACGGTCACCTTCATGAACCCCAAGGACGGCGCCGTGGAATGGCATTGCGATGGCGTTCCTGTCACCGAACTCATTCCACTGTCGATCAGCAATCCGCTGGTCGGCGGCCACCTCGAAATCTACTGCGACGACTCCGAAACCGGCCGCGCCATCCTCGAATCCGGCCGTGAGATCCCACGCAACCGTGTCATGCGCATCGATCACAAGATGAACTACGCGACGCTCGGGCAGTTCCTGGGCGTCCTGCATCGCACCGCCCCGATCCGGTTCGGTGAGCGCGTCACGCTGGTGCTCAACCAGCGCTCGGTGGCCAAACCCTATGTCGACGACAACCGCATGTTCTATCTCGCCGCCGACAACGACCACGACCGTGAGTGGGTCAACGAACTGGCCGAAGATGTCTGGACCAACCAGCTGCCGGCCTATCGCCGGTTCGAGGCAGAGCATCCCGTGCCCGCCGCCGCCGCCGCGCCGGTTCCGGGCGGAGCCAGGGAATCGTGGTAACGAGCCACGATCCCGAAAGGTGGGAGCCGGTTTTCGGGCGGGATCATGATCAGACATAGAGATAGAGCCCTATGCCGGACCTTTCGGCATGGATCAGGCTCGATATCCGCGCTGGCCTTCGCTGCCGGCGCGGTGGCTCTGTGGTCGACCAACGCGCTGGTCGGCAAATCCCTGCTGGCCAGCCACCCGGTGTCGCAGGTGCAGTTCCTGCAATTTGCAGGCGCCGCACTCGTCTTCGCCGCTATCCGGTTGATGAGCCGGGAAAGCGCCGCGCCGGTCGCGGCCGGGGCCGCGCTCATGCCTCTCGGCGTCGGCTTCATCGGCCTCGTCGGCACCATGGTGCTGCAATACATGGCCTTCGCTTCGATGCCGGTTATCGAGGCCAATCTGGTGGCCTACACCTGGCCGTTGATGGTCGCGGCGGCGGTCATCGCCCTGGAAAATCCGCAGCGCCCGGTACTGCTGGGCCTTGCCGCGGTGGTGGGCTTCGTTGGCGTTGCATTGGTGATTTCGGGAGGGCGTAACCAATCTTGGCTCCAGGGCGATCTCGTCGGTTATCTCACCGCATTCGGATCCGCACTGTGCATGGCCTTCTATTCGATCATGGTGGGACGGGTTGTCACCTCACCGGAACGCCTATTGCTGCCATCGGCGCTGATCGGTGTCGCCTTGACGTTTCTGTGGTGCGTTCACGACGGTTTCACCTGGCCCGTCGGCACGGACCTGGCTCTCGGCCTCTATCTCGGCGCCGGTCCGATGGGGTTGGGTTACTATTTCTGGTCGCGCGCCTTGAAGCTCGAAGGCAGCGGCAAGGTCGCGGTCGTGGCCTATCTCACGCCGATCGCTTCAACCCTGCTGCTGACCCTGTCCGGTGAACGGCTGACGATGACGGCCATCGTCGGAGCCGTCCTCGTCATCGGCAGTTGCGTCGCGGTCGGTGTGGAACGTTCGGAGGCCGAAAACCATGTTTGACGAAAATGAACGCCTGGCCATTCAGGAAGCGCATTGGCTGATCAAGGAATTTGGCGCCGAGGCGCCGCTTTACGCCGCGATGAAGGCCGAAAAAGCGATAGAACAGAAGGATTTCGGGCGTTGCGCCCGCTGGAAGCGTATTCTGGAGATATTGACCGATAGCCCTGACGCGAAGTCTGCTGGTTCGAAGTATTAGATTTTCTAATTTGCACAGCGTCGATTTCGCATGAAAGCTATTTCTGCCGATTCTTGATTCCTTGTTGAGACTTGGCGGTCCGTTGGGGGACGCGGGTAAAGAGATACATCGACATAAGTCTTCGCTGGGGTGGAGGATATTGTCGCAAATAGGGTGAAAGAATTGTCAAATATCGATGATAAGACCGTTATCGAGCTGACGGCCGATATTGTCTCGGCCTATGTAGGCAACAATCCGCTTCCGGCTTCCGGTCTGCCCGAGTTGATTGCCAGCGTCAGCGCTTCGGTCCGCAAGCTCGCTGGTGCGGCTGTCGCGGAAACCCCAAACCTTGTTCCGGCAGTCAATCCGAAGAAGTCGGTGTTCCCCGACTACATCATCTGCCTTGACGACGGAAAGAAATTCAAGTCGCTCAAGCGGCACCTGCGGACCGACTACGGCCTGAGCCCGGACGACTACCGGGCCAAATGGGGCCTGCCGCCGGACTATCCGATGGTTGCGCCAAACTACTCGGCGACACGGTCGGCTCTGGCAAAGTCGACAGGACTTGGCCGCAAGCCGGCAGCAGTGCCGGCCGCCGTTACCAAAGCGAAGCGCAAGGCGACTGCCTGAAGCGCTGCCTGGTCGGTAGGCGAGCCACTGATCGACTGCTTGACGGCGTTCTCGCGGGCGTCGTTTCGAGGCCTTGTGCGGCCAACTGGCCCACAAGGTCTTGCGAAGCGTTGATGTCCGGTGCAAAAGCGCGGCCATGCTGATCATCAACGACCTTTCGCTCCGGATGGCCGGACGCCTGCTTCTCGACCATGCCTCGCTGACCTTGCCGGCCGGCACCAAGGCCGGCCTTGTCGGCCGCAACGGCACCGGCAAGACGACGCTGTTCAAGGCCATCACCGGCGATTTCCCGTCCGAGACAGGCTCGATCAGCCTGCCGAAGAGCACCCGCATCGGCCAGGTGGCGCAGGAAGCGCCGGGCACCGAGGATCCGTTGATCGAGATTGTGCTCAAGGCCGATCTCGAACGCTCGGCGCTGCTCGAAGAGGAAAAGACGGCGACCGATCCGCACCGCATCGCCGACATCCATATGCGGCTGGCCGATATCGACGCCCACTCAGCCGAATCCCGCGCCGCCACCATTCTCGCCGGCCTTGGCTTCGATGACGCAGCGCAAAGGCGTCCGGCCTCGTCCTTCTCCGGCGGCTGGCGCATGCGCGTGGCACTTGCCGCGGTGCTGTTTGCCGAACCCGACCTTCTGCTGCTCGACGAACCGACCAACTATCTCGATCTCGAAGGCACGCTGTGGCTGGAAAACTATGTTTCGAAATACCCGCACACTGTGCTTTTGATCTCGCATGATCGCGATCTGCTCAACCGCGCCGTCAACTCCATCGTCCATCTCGACCAGAAGAAGCTGACTTTCTGGCGTGGTGGCTACGACCAGTTCGAGCGCCAGTATACCGAGCAGAAGGAGTTGCAGGAGAAGGGCCGGGTCAAGCAGGAAGCCGCCCGCAAGCACATGGAATCCTTCGTTGAACGCTTCCGTGCCAAGGCCTCCAAGGCGAGACAGGCACAGTCGCGCATCAAGGCGCTGGAGAAGATGAAGCCGATCGCGGCCATCGTGAACGATTCGGTGCGGCCGTTCTCGTTCCCCGAACCGGTGAAGACGGTGGCCTCGCCGATCGTGGCCCTGAACAACGTCAATGTCGGCTACACCGAGGGGCAGCCGATTCTCAAGAAGATGACATTGCGCATCGACGCCGACGACCGCATCGCACTGCTCGGCGCCAACGGCAACGGCAAGTCGACCTTCGCCAAATTGCTGTCCGGCCGGCTCAAGCAGGAGAGCGGCACCATGACGGTGGCGCCCGGGCTGAAGGTGGCGATCTTTGCCCAGCATCAGCTCGACGATCTCAGGCCGGAAGAGAACGCCTATGAGCATGTCCGCCGGCTGATGCCGGAGGCCCCGGAATCGAAGGTGCGCGGCCGCGTTGCCCAGTTCGGCCTGACTACCGAGAAGATGAACACCGCCGCCAAGGATTTGTCGGGCGGCGAGAAGGCGCGGTTGTTGATGGGGCTGTCGGCCTTCGAAGGCCCCAACCTGTTCATCCTCGACGAACCAACCAACCATCTCGACATCGACAGCCGCGAATCGCTGATCCATGCGCTGAACGAATTTCCTGGCGCCGTCATCCTGATCTCGCACGACCGCCATCTGCTCGAAGCGACCGCCGACCGGCTTTGGCTGGTCAAGGATGGTGCCGTCAGCCCGTATGATGGCGACCTCGAGGACTATAAGACGCTGGTCACCGGCGTGTCCGGCGACCGCCGCGGCAAGCGTGAGGCCGACAAGGCGTCAAAAGCCGATCGCCGCCGCGATGCAGCGGCGCGCCGCGCCGCCTTCGAACCGCTGGCCAAGGAAATCCGTGCCACCGAAGCGCTGATGGACCGCATCCGCAAGCGTATCGACGGCATCGAGGACGAACTGTCCAATCCGGCCGTCTACGAAAAGGATCCCTCGACGGCGACGCGGCTGGCCAAGGAGCGCTCGCAACTGGCCCAGACGCTGGCCGGCCACGAGGAAAAATGGCTCAGCATGTCTGCCGAATACGAGGAAGGCACGGCGGAGTGAGTGCGTAATCTCCCCCACGTGGGGGGAGATTAGCTAATCATCTGGCCCTACACGCCGCCCCCCAAACCCGCTAGACAAATGCCATGAACCAGCACGCCAAGCTCCGCATCGGCCATTCGGCCTGTCCGCATGACTGCCCCTCGACCTGCGCGCTCGAGGTCGAACTGCTCGACGGCAATCGCATCGGCCGCGTCCATGGCGCCAAGTCCAACAGCTATACTGCCGGTGTCGTCTGCGCCAAGGTTGCCCGTTACGCTGACCGCGTCCATCATCCCGACCGTTTGCTGAAGCCGCTGATCCGCGCCGGCGCCAAGGGCGACGGCGCCTGGAAGGAAGCGAGCTGGGAGGCAGCACTCGACCTCGTCGCCGAGAAATTCATCGCGGCCGAGGAAAAATACGGCTCGGAGACAGTCTGGCCCTACTATTATGCCGGCACGATGGGGCTGGTGCAGCGTGACGGCATCGACCGGCTACGCCACGCGAAAAAGTATTCCGGCTTCTTCGGTTCGATCTGCACCAACCTGGCCTGGACCGGCTGGATGATGGGGGCCGGCGCGCTGCGTGGCCCCGATCCCCGCGAGATGGCGAAATCCGACTGCGTGGTGATCTGGGGCACCAACGCCGTGGTCACCCAAGTCAACGTCATGACCCACGCCGTCAAGGCGCGCAAGGAGCGCGGCGCGAAGATCGTTGTCATTGATGTCTACGAGAACGCGACGATGAAGCAGGCGGATCTCGGCCTGGTGTTGAAGCCAGGCACCGATGGCGCGCTGGCGTGTGCTGTCATGCATGTGCTGTTTCGCGACGGCCTCGCTGACCGCGCCTATCTCGAAAAATACACCGACGACCCGAAAGGGCTGGAAGAGCATCTCAAGACGCGCACGCCGGAGTGGGCGGCTGGTATCACCGGCTTGACGGTCGCCGAGATCGAGGCCTTCGCCCGCCTCGTCGGCACGACCAAGAAAACCTATTTCCGCCTCGGCTATGGTTTCGCGCGCCAGCGCAATGGCGCCGTCAACATGCATGCCGCGTCGTGCATCGCGGCTGTCACCGGCAGCTGGCGATATGAGGGCGGCGGCGCCTTCCATTCCAATTCCGGCATCTTCAAGCTCAACCAGGATGTGCTGGAAGGCACCAGGATGCGCGATCCCTCGATCCGTCATCTCGACCATTCGCGCATCGGCCCGGTGCTGACCGGCGCCAGCGACGCGCTTTATGGCGGCCCGCCGTTGACGGCGATGCTGATCCAGAACACCAACCCGGTGAATGTGGCGCCAGAACAACGGCTGGTGAAGCAAGGTTTTATGCGCGACGATCTATTCACCTGCGTGCATGAGCAATTCATGACCGACACGGCCAAGCTTGCCGATGTCGTGCTGCCGGCGACGATGTTCCTTGAACATGACGACGTCTACAAGGGTGGCGGCAACCAGCACATAACGCTCGGCCCCAAGCTGATCGAGCCGCCGGAAGGGCCGCGCACCAACCATTTCGTCATCGAGGAATTGGCTGAGCGCCTCGGCGTCGCCGACCGTCCGGGTTTTGGTCTCACCGAGCAGCAGCATATCGACATCATCCTTGGCAAGCGCGGGCTGGGCAGCTTCGACAGCTTGAAGGAAGACAAGTGGGTCGACCTGCAGCCGGATTTCGACACCGCGCATTTCATCAAGGGATTTGGCCATACGGACGGAAAATTCCGCTTCCGCGCCGACTGGACCGGGCAGGCGGCGCCCAACCGGCCACCGAAAAGCATGGGCCTGTTCGGCCCGGTGGCGCTGCTGCCGGAATTCCCCGACCATGTCGACCTGATCGAGGTCGCCGACGAAGCACATCCGTTCCGGCTGACGACGTCGCCGGCACGCAACTTCCTCAATTCGACCTTTTCGGAGACACCGGTGTCGAAGGCCAGGGAAGGTCGCCCGGAACTCCTCCTGCACCCCGACGATGCCGCGGCGCATGGGCTGGCCGACGGAGACCGCGTCGAGGTCGGCAATCAGCGTGGCGAGGTCGTGCTGCACGCAAAACTCTTCGACGGTCTCAAGCGCGGCGTCGTCATCGCCGAAGGCATCTGGCCAAACAGCGCGCATGAGCGCGGCGAAGGCATCAACGTGCTGACCGGCGCCGATGCGCCCGCGCCCTATGGCGGTGCTGCCTTCCACGACAACAAGGTCTGGCTGCGCGCGGCAGGCTGAGAATTCAGCTCCCCTCGCGCCCAATCATACCGGCAGGATTTCAGCCGTCTTCTTTCGGTCTCGTCGCAGGCGGATGTCGTCGGCGATCTGCTCTGCCTCGATCGAGATTTCGCGCAGCAATCCGGTGACCGGATTGTGAAAGCCGATGAGATAAAGGCCGAGATCCGAAGCCCTCGCATTGACGCCGCTGCGGCCCGGCTGGACGCCGGGCTCCAGCAGCTTGGTATAGCCCGGCCGGAAGCCGGTGGCGAAGATGATCGCGTCGAACTCGCCATGCTTGCCGTCGACAAAACGGGCGCCTTGTTCAGTGATCTCGGCAATGTCGGGTGCGACCTTGATCGCGCCTTCGCGGATCTTGCGGATGGTGCCGACATCGATCGTCGGAATGCGCGACGAGAGCGCGATCTGCTGCAGCATTCCTTGCTGTGGCCGCCTGAGCCCGTATGTCTCCAGCCTGCCCAATGCCAGATCGAGGATGATGGGGAACAAGGCATCGTTGATGCGTTGCGGCATCAGGCGCGCCGCCATGCCGATCATCTGGATGGGCACGCCGAGCAACTCGCGCGGCACGATATGAACGCCGCCGCGCACCGAAATCGTCGGTCGCGCACCGCCTTCCACAAGATCGAGTGCAATCTCGGCGCCGGTATTGCCCATGCCGACGATCAGCACCGACTGGCCGGCAAAAGGCATGGCGTTGCGATAGTCAGCGCTATGCAGGCTTTTGCCCCTAAAGGCATCGGCGCCGGCAAATCCGGGCATCAGCGGCTCTGCGTTGTTACCCGACGCGATCACGACGTTTGAAGCGTGCAAGGGGCCTGTTGTCGTGTCCACGAGCCAGCTTCTGCCTTGCCGGGTGATCGCCCGCACCGCTTCTCCAAATCGGGGCCGCAGATCGAAACGTTGCGCATAGGCATCGAGATATGCGGTGAAGAGATCGCGCGGTACATAGCGCGGATAGTCCTTCGGAAAGGGCACGAAGGGCAGCGAAGAATAGCGTTTGGTCGTGTGCAGGTGGACGCGCTCATAGTGGCGTCGCCAGGCGGGCGCGGATTGCTGCTCTTTTTCGAGGAGGACGAAGTCCTGCCCGGCCTGTCGCAGGCACGCGGCAATAGCCAGGCCCGCCGGCCCGGCACCGATGATCGCAACTGGGGTGGTGTCGTCCAAGCGCGCCTCCGCCAACAAATTCGCTTCCGGAGAATGGCAAAAGCGTGGCAGCCGGAGCCTGCCACGCCAGCAATTTTCAGCCGGGCAAGGGCACCGTCAGCCCGACCTTAACCCGGTCCATGGCAACGAAAGTGCGGAACTTCCGGACATTGTTGCTGTCGAAGAACAGTTTTCGCGTCAGCGCCTCATAGGCGCCCATGTCGGCCACCGTGATGACCAGGATGAAATCGGCCTCGCCGGTGACGTAGTAGCATTGCTGGATTTCAGGGGTCGCCGAGAATTGCTGCTTGGCCGCGTCGATCAGTTCGGCGCGTTCGCTCTCGAGTTCCACCTCGACGAAGATGGTGATGGGCTGGCCGACCGCCGCCGGCTCGATGACCGCGACATTGCCGGCAATGACGCCGGTTTGCTCCATACGCTTGATGCGGCGCTGCACCGCCGGCGCCGAGAGGTTGACCGCTTCGCCGATCAGCCGCTGCGGCGTCGTGTTGTCGCGTTGCAGGATGGCAAGGATGGCGAGATCGAAACTGTCGAGCGAGGGTGGCGATACAGGCAATGGAGATATCCCGGCGAAACAAATTTGCATTTAGAAGGCCGTATTACAGCGCTCCTTGCGCCAATCCTGCAATATATTCTCATTGAACGCCAAGGAGGCCGCCAGTGTTCCTGCTCAACGGCAATGCTTTGCATCACCTGCCACTCGATCCGGTCGATGCCGAAACCCTCGGCGTTGCCGGCGCCAATACTGTCGAGCGTTTTCTTGCCCATCGCGACAATCACCTGGTGACGCCGCTGCATGCGCTGCCGGCGCTCGCCGCCGAACTCGGGCTGGGCGCCATCCATATCAAGGACGAGGGCTTTCGCCTCGGCCTCGGCAGCTTCAAGGCGCTGGGCGGCGCCTATGCCGTCTTCCGCCTGGTGCTGGAGGAGGCAAGCACCAGGCTTGGCCGGCCCGTCGATGTGGCCGATCTCGATCGGCCGGATGTGCGGGCCATCGCCGCGACGATAACATTTGCCTGTGCGACCGACGGCAATCATGGCCGCTCGGTCGCGCAAGGCGCGCAACTCGTCGGTGCGCGAGCGGCTATCTTCGTCCACGCCGGCGTCAGCGAGGAGCGCATCGCGGCAATCGCCCGCTATGGCGCCGAGATGATCCGCGTCGACGGCAATTATGACGACTCGGTCAGGCAAGCAGCCCAGGTTTCGGCCGAGAAGGGCTGGACCGTGGTCTCCGACACCTCTTGGCCGGGCTACGAGCACATTCCAGGCCTCGTCATGCAGGGCTATACGGCGATCGTGCGCGAGGCGCTACGCCAGCTCCCTCGGGCGCCAACTCATGTCTTCGTGCAAGCCGGTGTCGGTGGCATTGCCGCAGCGCTGGCCGGCCATCTCGCCATCGTGCTTGGTGATGCCAGGCCGACCCTCATCGTGGTCGAGCCGGCGCGTGCCGCCTGTGTTTTTGCGGCCGCCCAGGTCGGGCGCCCGGTCAAGATCGCGCACGGCCGGCCGACGGTGATGGCCATGCTTGAATGCTACGAGGCCTCGCCGGTCGCCTGGCGGGTGCTGGCACGCGTCGCCGACGCTTTCATGACGGTCGGTGAAGACGACGCCATCGCGGTGATGCGGCGGCTGGCGCGGCCGAGCGCTGGCGATCCGGTGATCGTTGCTGGCGAAAGCGGCGGCGTCGGCCTTGCCGGACTGATCCGGGCGGTGGCCGACAACCATGCTGATCTTGGGCTTGACGGCAAATCGCGGGTGCTGGTGATCAACACCGAAGGCGCCACCGACCCGCATCGCTATGCCGAGCTGGTCGGCATGAGCCCGGCCGATGTGCTGGCCGGCAAGATGACAGCCGAGGCAACGTCATGATCGCAATCGATGCACAGCGTCTGCTTGGCCATATCCACGAACTCGGTGCCGTCGGCCGCGACAGTGAGGGCAGGCTGATCCGGCTGGCCGCCTCCGACACCGACAAGCAGGGCCGCGACCTCTTTGTCGGCTGGCTGCGGCAGGCCGGGCTCGATATCGCTGTCGACCGGGTCGGCAACATTTTCGGTATCTGGCAAAGCCTGGAAAATGCCGGGCAGGCGCCGCTGCTCATCGGCTCGCATATCGACACCGTCATCGATGCCGGCATTTATGACGGCTGCTACGGCGTGCTTGCCGGACTGGAGGTGATCGAGACGCTCAAGGCATCAGTCTTTTCGCCGTCGCGCCCGATCGCGGTCGCCGCTTTCACCAATGAGGAGGGCGTGCGCTACACCCCCGACATGATGGGTTCGCTGGTCCATGCCGGCGGCATCGATGCCGAAACGGTGCTGGCGGCCGTCGGCACCGACGGCAGAGTGCTTGGGCAGGAACTCGCCCGCATCGGCTACGCCGGCGACCGGGAACCCGGCTTCCTCAAGCCGCACGCCTATCTCGAACTGCATATCGAGCAGGGGCCGGTGCTGGAGCGGGAAGGCGTGCCGATCGGTGCGGTGGAGAATCTGCAAGGCATCTCCTGGCAACGCGTCACCATCGACGGCGTCGCCAATCATGCCGGCACCACGCCGATGTCGATGCGCAGCGATGCCGGCCACGCCGCCGTCCGTGTCATCACCTTCCTGCTCGATCGGGTCCAAGCCTCGAATGCGCCGACGGTGGCTACCGTCGGTACGATCCGCTTCGAACCGAATGCCATCAATGTCATTCCCTCGCGCGCCGTCTTCACCATCGATCTGCGCGACCCCGACGAACAGCGCCTGCAGGCGGAGGAGGCGGCACTTGCGGCCTATCTCGAGCAGCTTGCCCTCACCGAGAAGGTGACGGTCTCGGTGGAGCAACTGGCCCGCTTCGAGCCGGTGATCTTTGATATCAGCATCGTCGAGCGGATCGAGACCGCCGCGAAAGACCGCGGCCTTGGCGTCAAGCGGATGACGTCCGGCGCCGGTCACGACTCACAGATGATGGCGCGCATCGCCCCGGCAGCGATGATCTTCGTGCCGAGCGCCGGTGGCATCAGCCATAGTCCGCACGAGCACACCGGAGATGCAGAGCTTGTTGCCGGCGCCAACATCCTGCTTGATGTGGCCGCGCAACTGGCAAAGTAGCTCAGGGAAGGCAGAAGAATGTCTGAACTCGATCGTGACGCGCTGAAGCAGGAGATGATTTCCTGGCGGCGTGACCTGCATGCGCATCCGGAGTTCGGCTTCGAGGAGAAGCGTACCGCAGCCTTCGTCGCCGCCAAACTGCGTGAGTTCGGCCTCGACGATGTCACCGAAGGCGTCGGCGGCACCGGCGTCGTCGGCACGCTGAAGCGCGGCAGCGGCAACCGGGCGATTGCGCTGAGGGCCGACATGGATGCGCTACGCATCACCGAGCAGTCGGACGCGCCCTACCGTTCCGGCAATCCCGGCTTCATGCATGCCTGCGGCCATGATGGCCACACCACCATGCTGCTCAGCGCGGCAAAGCTGCTGGCCAGCGAGGGCGGTTTCGACGGCACCGTGCGCTTCGTCTTCCAGCCGGCCGAGGAATGGGGCAAGGGCGCACTCGCCATGCTCGACGATGGCCTGATGCAGCGCTTTCCCTTTGACGAGATCTTTGGCCTGCACAACATGCCCGGCCTGCCCATCGGGTATTTCGAGACCCGAGCCGGTCCCATCATGTCGGCCGAGGATATCTTCGAGATCGTGCTGAAAGGGCTTGGTGGCCACGCCGCGCGACCGCATGCGGGAAACGAAACGCTGGTCGCCGCCTGCGCGCTGGTCACCAATCTGCAGACCATCATCTCACGCCGGCTGAGCCCGGCCGACATAGCGGTGGTTTCGGTGACCGAGCTGATCACCGACGGCACCCGCAACGCTCTACCCGGCCTTGCCCGCATTCTCGGTGATGCGCGCAGCTTCCGCCCCGAGGTCAGCGCCGAGATCGAGCGGCAGATGCGCATCGTCGCCGAGGGCACCGCCGCCGCCTACAACGTCACCGCCGAGGTTGAGTACAGCCGCGAGTTCGTGCCGCTGCGCAATGATGCTGAACTGGTCGATGCCGCGTTCGCGGCCGCAAGAGACGTCTTCGAGCCCGGCAATATCGCTGTCGCCCGCGAGCCGATGACCGCCTCCGAGGATTTCGCCCGCTTTCTCGACCATGTGCCGGGCTGCTTCGTTTTCCTCGGCAATGGCGAGGCTTCCGCGCCGCTGCACAATTCCAGCTACGACTTTAACGATGACGGGCTGTTGTTCGGCACGAATTTCCACGTCGCCGTGGTCAGGCAAAGGCTCGGTGGCGAAGCCGGGAGATGATCGCGGGTTGCCGCGCTCGCCGCTGGCCCAAACACCATGGGTATTGCCAGCCAGCTCGCGGTTTTAAACTCCTCAAGGAATTGCAGGGATGATGGTCAAGACACGCTTGGCCGGCGATAGACCGCTTGTGCGGGTCGGTACGCTTTTAACGTAAACAATCGACCGATGACGCAAGGGAAAGACTCAGCTAACCTCTTTGGTGCGGCGGACCTAATTATCCGCTTGGCCGGCGCTTCATTCTTCCTCCCAAGCGGCGCCGGCCTTCTTCTCCCAAACGCCCTCTTTGCTGACGCGTCTCAAGGAATGCATCACCGAACGTGCGCGTTGGCGGAAGCTGTCGCCGCCCCTCGATTTTCTTACCGCGCCTGAACATCGGCAAAGGGAACCAAATGCCGTCTCCTCGGTTGGTCCTGCTCCAATGGAGTGTTGCAGCCATGTTCCGTCTGCTTGTCGCCGGCGCTTTGGTCTATGTCGCCTATCGTATCGCCAGGAAGATGGTCGAAGACGTGCCCGATACAGTCGACCCGCTGCTGTTGCCGCCGTCGAAATATGATCGCGAGACCTTGCGTCGGCAATCAGCCGCCATGAGCGTCGATCCGCAACGCTAGGCGCGATCCGTTTCCTCGGTCCGGGGGGCCGATCTGCTTCGCATCGACGTTGCGAACAAAGCAGAAACGATGCTTGATGGGCGATGAACCTCGCCGCCGCTGATTCGACCTTTCGGGAACCGACCATCCAGCCTGCCTATCTCGCGCGGCTGAACGACGCCCAACGCCAGGCCGTTGAGCATGGCGACGGCAAGATCGCCGGTCCGTTGCTGGTCATTGCCGGCGCCGGTTCGGGCAAGACCAACACGTTGGCGCATCGCGTCGCTCATCTTATCGTCAAGGGGGCCGACCCGCGCCGCATCCTGCTGATGACGTTCTCGCGCCGCGCGGCATCCGAAATGGCCAAGCGTGTCGAGCGCATCGCCGGCGAAGTGCTCGGCCGTGATGCAGCTGTCATCACCGACGCACTGACCTGGGCCGGCACCTTTCACGGCATTGGAGCGCGGCTGCTGCGCGACTATGCGCTGGAGATTGGCCTCGACCCGGCCTTCACCATCCATGATCGCGAGGACTCCGCCGACCTGATGAACCTGGTGCGGCATGAGCTCGGCTTCTCGAAAACGGAAGCGCGTTTCCCCACCAAGGGCACCTGCCTTGCCATCTATTCGCGCGCCGTCAATGCGCAGGCGCCGCTTAACGAGGTATTGGGATCTGCCTTTCCCTGGTGTGTCGGCTGGGCGGAGCAGCTGAAACTTCTGTTCGCTGGTTATGTGGAGGCCAAGCAGGCGCAGAACGTGCTCGATTACGACGATTTGCTGCTCTACTGGGCGCAGATGACGGCCGAACCTGAAATAGCGGCCCATCTGGGAGGACGTTTCGACCATGTGCTGGTCGATGAATACCAGGACACCAACCGCTTGCAGTCCTCGATCCTGCTGGCGCTGAAACCCGACGGCGCCGGGCTAACTGTCGTCGGTGACGATGCACAGTCGATCTATTCGTTCCGCGCCGCCGAGGTGCGCAACATCCTCGACTTCCCCAACCAGTTCGCGCAGGCCGCCGATGTGGTGATGCTGGAGCGCAATTACCGCTCGACCGAAACCATTCTCGCCGCCGCCAATGCCGTGATCGGCGAGGCCTCGGAACGCTTCACCAAAAACCTGTGGTCGGAGCGCAAGTCGACCGACAGACCGAGGCTGGTGACCGTGCGCGACGAGGTCGAGCAGGCTAATTTCGTCTGCGATACGATCCTGGCCGAGCGAGAAGCCGGGACAGTGCTGAAATCCCAGGCGGTGCTATTTCGCGCCTCTCACCACAGCGGGCCGCTGGAGATCGAGCTGACGCGGCGCAACATCCCCTTCGTGAAATTCGGCGGCCTGAAATTCCTCGATGCCGCTCACGTCAAGGACGTGCTGGCGGTGCTGCGCTTTGCCGAAAACCCGCGCGACCGCGTTGCAGGTTTCCGCGTGCTGCAATTGATGCCGGGTATCGGCCCTTCGGCCGCCGCGCAGATCGTCGAGACCATGACGACGGCGCTCGATGAAGCGATGGGCCTGGCCGGCTGGCGCCCACCGCAACGCGCGGCCGATGACTGGCCGGGCTTCGTCTCGCTCTATTCCGGCCTGCGGGCGGGCTCCAAATGGCCGGCCGACCTCGAACAGATCAGGCTGTGGTATGAGCCACATCTGGAACGCATCCACGAGGATGCGACGACGCGCCGGGCCGACCTGTTGCAGCTCGAGCAGATCGGGTCGGGCTATGCGTCGCGTGAACGCTTCCTGACCGAACTGACGCTCGACCCGCCGGACGCGACCAGCGACCAGGCCGGCCCGCCGCATCGCGACGAGGACTATCTGATCCTGTCGACCATCCATTCGGCCAAGGGCCAGGAATGGAAGAACGTCTTCGTGCTCAACACGGTCGATGGCTGCATCCCGGCCGATCTCGGCGTCGGCACCAAGGAAGATATCGACGAGGAGCGCCGGTTGCTTTACGTGGCGATGACGCGGGCCAAGGACAATCTCAACCTCGTCATGCCGCAGCGCTTCTTTCCGCACGGCCAGGCGGCGCGCGGCGACCGCCATCTCTATGCCTCGCGCACGCGCTTCATCCCGGCTTCGATCCTTGCGGCATTCCAACAGGTATCATGGCCGAGCGCGCAGGCGGCACAGGGCAGGGCGGCCCGGCCTGAGGTGCGCGTCGACATCGGCGCGCGCATGCGCGGCATGTGGAAATAGTCTCTGGCGCCATGCCCCAACCACCGACCAGGATAGCCCTCGCGGGCGCGCTGGGCCGCATGGGCCGTCAGATGGCGGATGCCGTGCAGGCCGATGCGCGGCTGGCGCTCACCGCCCGCTTTCACCGGCCGGGGATCGTCGGCGAAGGTCTGGTGAGCCGCGACGAGGCGCTTGCCATGGCCGAAATCGTGATCGATTTCACCACGCCGGCTGCGTCGGCCGAGCTGGCCAGGATTTGCGCCGAGCGCGGCGGGCCGGCCCTGGTCATTGGCTCGACAGGATTCAGCACCGCTGAGTTGGCGACCATCGTCGCTGCCGCGAAAACCATTGCAATCGTGCGCTCCGGCAGCTTTTCGCTCGGGCTCAACATGCTGGTCGGATTGGTCGAGCGGGCGGCGAAGGCGCTCGATCCCGACGACTGGGATGTCGAGATTGTCGAGGCGCATCATCGCCACAAGATCGATGCGCCATCGGGGACGGCGCTGATGCTGGGGCAAGCCGCAGCCGGCGGGCGCGGCATCGACCTGGAGACGGTCGCAAGGCGGGTCCGCGACGGCGTCACCGGCCCGCGTCCAGCCGGCGAGATCGGCTTTGCGGTGATGCGTGGCGGCAGCATCATCGGCGAACATAGCGCCATCTTCTGCGCCGAGGGCGAGACCGTGACCCTGTCGCATTCGGCCGGCGACCGCATCATGTTCGCCCGCGGCGCCATCGCCGCCGCACTCTGGGTGGCGGGACGCCCGCCCGGCGAATATGACATGCGCGACGTGCTGGGACTGAGCGACCCGTTGGGTGTGCCACGACAGGGTGGCGTATCACCGCATGACCGCCGATAGGGCCGGTTTGTCGTCCCGGTTGGTTGTTCGGATCCGTACCTCGCCCGCGTCGGCATCGCAAAAAAGAACTCCGGAGCGGCCAAATAGGTTCAAATCGAACCGATCGGTTCGTTTTCTGTTGACGGACCGTGCAGCGTAGAGTGAACGACCGGCTCGGTGCACGGTCGCGCCCACGGTGATGACGTATGTTAACAACTTGATTTTGAGCGTAAAATTATGACTGCCAAGGCTATTTGTCGAATTTCAAGGGCCGAAATCTCACAATCCGTGGAACATCTTCGTGATTGGAATCCGCGGCAGGGCAAACCCATCTCGGGGTGGTCCGAGCGACGCGAAATTCCTCCCAAGGGCACGCACTAGACGGACAGAACAGAGAACCGTTGGAGTAAATAAAATGACCAAGATCGCACTCACCGCCGCCGCCATTCTCGTTGCCACGGGCACCGCTTTCGCCGGCAGCGACAATTACGGCTCCTACAATGCCAACCAGCCGGTTCCCAATCAGTCGACTTCGAGCCAGTCGATTTCGGGCCAGTCGACTTTCAACATCGACACCTCGCACACCGGCTCGATCCTGAAGCTCTCGAAAGCACAGGGCGACGCCAACGCCAAGGTGCCGGCTGAATCTGGCCGGGGCATCTGGGGCCGTTAATCCAGGCAAGTCTTGACTACAAAGAGCGGTGGGCTTGGCCCGCCGCTCTTGTTTTTTGTGCTTCGGGGACTCGCAGCCCGCGGCGCCGGCTTGAGCAGCGATCTTCGCAGTCGGCAAAAACATTCCGCGTCCCAAAACATTCCACATCCGGGAATAAAACCGGACTGCCCAGGGTCTTGTTCTTAGCGGGACCGTCCTCCCAAGGCGCCGCCTAACGCAAGAACCAGGAGACTTGAAATGAACAGAATTGCTTTCATTGCCGCCGTCATCCTCGTTGCCACGGGCAGCGCCTTTGCCGGCAGCGATCACTACGGATCCGGCACTGCCAACCAGCCTGCTGTCAGCGTCGATCATGCCGTCACCGGCTCGGTCAGGACCATGGATATGGCCAAGCACAAGGCGACCGATGCCAAGATGAGGACCAACTGGCCCGAATCCGGTCAGGGCATCTGGGGCAACTGATGGCTCGAGCGGGTGCGCGGCAGGCTGCCCGCTACCTGTCTTGCACTCTAGCCCAGATCCTTCGGCCGCAGAAAATGTGTCAGCCGGGCGCTGGACAGGGCCGACCAGTCGCCCTCGAAAACGAAGCGCACGAGGGCTGCTGTCGGGAATTTTTCAGCGAGCTTCTTGCGCGCCTTGGCCTCCGACCTTGGCCCGGCAAGCTGGTTGGCCAGATCTTCCAGACCCGGATTGTGCCCCACCACAAGCACGCTGCCGTCCGACGGATCGACCTGACGAATCTGGCTTAGAATATCCGCCGCCGAAGCATCGTAGAGCGCCTTGGCGAATGCGACCTTGGGATGCGCAGGCAGTTCCGCCGCCACCAGCCGCCACGTGTCGCGGGTGCGCAGTGCCGGCGACACCAGCGCCAGGTCCGGCAGCCAGTCGCGCGCTACAAGCTCGCGCCCCATCGATTGTGCCGCCTTCAATCCACGGTCGGCGAGCGGACGGTCGAAATCATCGAGTGCCGGATCGTCCCCACTCGATTTGGCGTGGCGAAGCAGGAGAAGCTGTTTCATCACCACGCCCTCGACTCACGGCGTGATGCGCGCCAGATGCTCGAGGTCGGCTTCCTCGCGCAGCGGGTCGGGCGCCATCACCACCGAAGTGCTGTTGTCGGCATCGTCGGCAAAGTGGGCTAGCACGGTACGGCCGGCCTCCATGCGTGCCTTGCCCTCGGCGACCAGCCCCAGCGCCAGCGGATAGAGCCGGTGCTCGGTCTTCAGCACGCGGGCAGCCAATGTATCCGCATTGTCGCCGACCATCACCGGCACGGCCGCCTGGGCGATGATCGGGCCGTCATCCATCTCGGAGGTAACGAAATGCACCGTGCAGCCATGGATGCGCATGCCGGCGGCGAGTGCGCGCGCATGGGTGTCGAGCCCCTTGAAAGCAGGCAGCAGGGCAGGGTGGATGTTGATCATGCGGCCCTGCCATTTCTGGACGAAGCCGGGGGTGAGGATGCGCATGTAGCCGGCCAGCGCCACGATATCGGCATTGAATGCCGTGAGCGCTGCGTCGATGGCGGCGTCATGCGCCTGCTTGCTGCCATGGTCGGCACGCGAGATGACTTGCGTGGCGATACCGCGCGCCTTGGCGATGCCGAGGCCGGCGGCGTCGGCCTTGTCGGAAATGACGCCGACGATCTCGGCCGGGAAGGCCGGGTCGCTGGCCGCCGCGATCAGCGCGGTCATGTTGGAGCCGCGCCCCGAGATCAGGACAACGGTGCGTTTCCTCTGCGCGCTCATAGGCCGATCGAGCCCCGATAGATGACGCCGGCATCTCGGCGCGGCACGATGCGGCCGATCGGCGTCACCGTCTCGCCGGCCTCCTGCAGCACGGCGGCGACCTGCGCCGCCTGGCCGGACGCGACCGCCAAAATCATGCCGATGCCGCAATTGAAGGTGCGCATCATCTCTTCCGGCGCCACACCGCCGGTCTTGGCCAGCCACGAGAACACTGGAGGGACGTCGATCGCCTCGAGATCGAGTTCGGCCGAAAAATCCTTGGGCAGCACGCGCGGAATGTTCTCGGGGAAGCCGCCGCCGGTGATGTGGGCCAGCGCCTTGATGCCATGCGTGTTGCGGATAGCCTTGAGGATCGACTTGACGTAGATGCGGGTCGGCTCAAGCAGCGCCTCTGCAAGCGTGGCCTCATCGTTGAATGGCGCCGGGTCGCCCCACGCCAGGCCGCTGACGGCGACGATGCGGCGCACCAGAGAATATCCGTTCGAATGCAGGCCCGAGGAGGCCAGGCCCAACAGCACGTCGCCTTCGACGATGTCGTCGGTCGGCAAAAGCTGGCCGCGTTCTGCCGCGCCCACCGCAAAGCCGGCAAGGTCGTAGTCGTTGCCATGGTACATGCCGGGCATCTCGGCTGTCTCGCCGCCGATCAGCGCGCAGCCGGCCTGGCGGCAGCCCTCGGCAATGCCGCCGACGATCGCGGCGCCCTGATCGGGATCGAGCTTGCCGGTGGCGAAATAGTCGAGGAAGAATAGGGGTTCGGCACCTTGCACGACGATGTCGTTGACGCACATGGCGACGAGGTCGATACCGATCGTGTCGTGCTTGCCGGCATCGATGGCGATCTTGAGCTTGGTGCCGACGCCGTCATTGGCCGCCACCAGCACCGGATCGGTGAAGCCGGCGGCCTTGAGGTCGAACAGGCCGCCGAAACCGCCGATCTCGCCATCGGCGCCCGGCCGGCGCGTCGCGCGCACCAACGGCTTGATCTTCTCGACCATGAGATTGCCCGCGTCGATATCGACACCGGCCTCGGCATAGGTGAGCCCGTTTCTGCGCTTGCTCGTTTCGGGCTTGCTCGTTTTGGGCTGGCCCGTTTTGGCCTGGCTTGTGTCGCGCTTGCTCATCGCAATTTTCCTGCTCGTTTGCGGGCTCTTCGCATGAACGGCTGCGCCTCGCAAGGATGACGACAGAATGGTTGGCTTTTGCCCCCGATAAAAGCGAAGCGATGGCGCCCCTTGTGCAAAATCTCCTCCGCCCTCGTTTCTCATCGGAGGCAAACCTCTCTCATCGGAGGCAAACCTCGCGTCTCCATTTCGCCTCCCCCCTTTGCATCCTTGTATGTAGTTGTTGTTGGTGCTCTGTTGCCATGCATCAGGCATTGGGGGACAAGCCATGCTCAATCCTTCGCAACAGGTCATGAGACTAGGCTTCGGATTCGCCGTGTCACAGGCGCTGCGCGTCATTATCGAACTCGGCATCCCCGATCTCCTGGCTGCCAACGAGCGGTCGGTAGATGAACTGGCGGCTGCCACTCAATCGGATGCTGACTCGCTTTATCGTGTAATGCGACTTCTCGCGCCTGAAGGGGTGTTTAGGGAAGTGCTGCCCCGTCATTTCGAGTTGACGGAGGTTGGTGCGGTGCTGCGCTCCGATCAGCCGGGTCCCCGTGACTTCGTTCGTATGATCAACAGCGAGGCCTATCTTGCCTTCGAGCAGCTCCTGCATTCTGTTCGCACCGGAAAGCCGGCCTTCGACAAGGTTTTCGGGAGCCCAAGGTTTGACTGGCTGTCGGAACATCCGGAGCAGGCTGCCTTGTTTCAGCGTGCCATGGTCGCCTTGAGCCAAGGCAGTAACGAGGCCATTGCCGAAGCCTATGATTTCAAGCCGTTCACGCGGATCGTCGACGTTGGCGGTGGACATGGCCAGCTTCTCTCGGCGATCCTGGCGCGCAACCCTCACCTGGACGGCGTGCTTTTCGATCTGCCTTCGGGCGTCGCGGCAGCGCGCCAGGGTGCCGGAGGCGACCTGCCGCGCACCGAATTTGTCGCCGGTAATTTCTTTGAAAGTGTTCCCACCGGTGACGTCTATGTCATCAAGAAGGTCGTTCACGATTGGGATGATGGGCGTGCCGCGGAGATCCTGCGAAATTGCCGCAAGGCAATGCTGCCGAACGGGAAGGTGCTTGTGGCCGAGACGCTCGTGCCGCCAGGTGACGAACCGAACCAGATCAAGGGTATCGACGTGGTCATGCTCGCCGTCACTGGCGGCCTGGAGAGAACGCGGACCCAATATGCAAGCTTGTTCGACGCCGCCGGGCTACGCCTTGAACACGTGATTCAGACCCGAGGACCCATTTCCATCCTCGAGGCGTCTGCGGTCTGACCAAGGAAGGTGTCGCCGCGAGCCCAGGTCGCTGTACTTCGCTGTCCAGCGACCGCACATTTTCCGTGAAGGTTAGGGACATCGTATATACGCGAGACTGTCGAGATGGCCGGCAGGGCAAAAGGGGTGGTTCACTCACAGACCTTTGCCACGTCCGGCGCTTCTCCCTTGCGATCCTCCTCCGTCTCCATCATGTATTAGAAGCAAACCCGGCAGGCACGCTTTGACCATCCCCAATCTGATCACCATCCTGCGCCTTGTTCTGGTGCCGGCGGTGGTGCTGGCAATGCTGCAGGCGCGCTGGGACTGGGCCTTCGCCGGTTTTCTCATTGCCGGCATTTCCGACGGCGTCGACGGCTTCATTGCCCGCCGTTTCAACCAGCAGTCCACGCTCGGCGCCTATCTCGACCCGATCGCCGACAAGCTGCTGCTGGTTTCGGTCTTCGTCGTCATGGGCTTCATCGGGCAATTGCCGCTCTGGCTCGTCGTCACCATGGTGTCGCGCGACGCGTTGATCGTCTGCGCCGTTGTGTTGTCCACCGTCATGGCCCATCCGGTCGAGATGAAACCGCTTTTTGTGTCGAAGGCCAACACCGCCATCCAGATCGTGCTGGCCTCGGTTGTGCTGGGCGAACTCGCCCTTGTCGTGCACCTCGACCCGCTGAGGCTAGTCCTCATATTGCTATCCGGGGTCTTGACCGTGGCTTCGGCCGCGGCCTATCTCGTGGCTTGGCTGAGGCATATGAGCGGCTATGGCGAAGGCTCCAAACCGGGCACCTGACCAAGAATCCATCGAAGCGGCCGCCGAGGCCGCGGCGGCAGGCGAAACTGCGTCTCTGGCATTTCACCGCCAGATCCGCTTCTGGCTGATCAGCGCCGTCCTGCTGGCGCTGTTCCTCTACGTCTTCTCAGGCATCCTTTTACCGTTCGTCGCCGGCATGGTGCTGGCCTATTTCCTCGATCCGGTCGCCGACCGGCTGCAGCGGCTCGGCCTGTCCCGCTTCATGGCGACGGTGGTCATCCTCATCACCTTCCTCATCGTGCTGGTGCTGGCCTTCGTCATCCTCATTCCGGTGCTGGCGACGCAGATGGCCGATTTCGCCAGCAAATTGCCGGAATACCTGACCCGGCTGCAGAGCCTGATCACGTCTTTCGATCCGAAATGGCTGGAACAGAGATTCGGCGTCAACGCCAATGGCTTGCGTGACGGGCTGAATTCGCTGCTGACCTCCGGCTTCGGCCTGCTCACCACGGTCTTCACCTCGATCTGGAGTTCCGGCGTGGCGCTGGTCTCGGTGGTCAGCCTGTTCGTGGTGACGCCGGTGGTCGCCTTCTACATGCTGCTCGACTGGGACCGCATGGTGGCGGTCATCGACGGCTGGGTGCCGCGCGACAACGTCGCGACGGTGCGCGCCATCGCCAAGGACATCAACACCGCCACCGCCGGCTTCGTACGCGGCCAGGGCACGCTGTGCCTGGTGCTGGGCGCCATGTACGCCACCGGACTGACGCTGACCGGCTTGAATTTCGCCATCCTCATCGGCCTGTTCGCCGGGCTGATTTCGTTCATTCCCTATGTCGGTTCGCTCACCGGGTTGGTGCTGGCCGTCGGCGTTGCCATCGTCCAGTTCTGGCCGGACTGGACGATGATCGTCGCCGTCGCGGTGGTATTCTTCATCGGCCAGTTCATCGAGGGCAACATCCTGCAGCCGCGGCTGGTCGGCAAAAGCGTCGGCCTGCACCCGGTATGGCTGATGTTTTCGCTGTTTGCCTTCGGCGCGCTGTTCGGCTTCGTCGGCTTGTTGATCGCGGTGCCGGCTTCCGCCGCCGTTGCAGTGCTGGTGCGGTTTGCCATCGCCCGCTATCTCGAATCGCCGCTTTACAAAGGTCACGGCGCTGCGTCTGTGCCGCAGCTTCCGGCCGATCGCGGCGGCGGCCACCGCACGCAACCGCGTCGCTGAAGTGACTGCCCAACCAACCGACCCGCCGCGTCAGTTGCCGCTCGATCTCGGCCATGGCACCGGCTATTCGCGCGACGACCTCGTCGTCTCCGGCACCAACAGCCAGGCGGTGGCGCTGGTCGACCGCTGGCCGGACTGGCCCTCGCCGGTGGTAGTGCTGGCCGGTCCCGCGGGTTCGGGCAAGACGCACCTGGCCTCGATATGGCGCGCGCGCGCCAACGCGGTGGCGGTTGACGCCAGGCGCATTGGCGACAGCATCGCCAATCTCGGCGCCAGCCCGGCACTGATCGACGATGTCGATACCGGAGCGGTTGATGAACAGGGCCTGTTCCATCTGATCAATGCGGTGCGTGGTGCCGGATCCACATTGCTCCTGACGGCGCGCCGCTTTCCGTCGGCCTGGGGTGTCAGGCTGCCTGACCTTTCCTCGCGGCTGAAGGCGGCGGCGACAGTCGAGATACATGAGCCCGACGATCTCTTGCTCGCCGGCGTAATCACCAAGCTGTTCGCCGACCGCCAGATCGAGGTCGAGCCGCATGTCGTGCAGTATCTGGTGCGCCGCATCGAGCGCTCGCTGGCGACAGCGATGCGCGTGGTGGAAAGGCTGGACCGCACCGCACTCGAGCGCAAGACGCCAATCACGCGCACGCTCGCCGCTGAAACCGTCAGCGCCATGGATGCGGGACAGGGAGAGTTCGAGATTTAGTATTGGGCGAGGACGGCGAACTTCTGGCGGTCCAGATCGGTACCATATGCGATGATGATGATACCGTTGCGGAGTAGAGTTAGATGTGCCCAAATATCCGGCGACGAACCTTTTTCCAATTCCACTCAAGTCGCTTGTACCACAAGGGGCGCCACTTGTTTTGACCGGGTATGGAGGTCGGGAAGGCTCCGTTGTGGGTTCCCTGTTCAACGATAGGCCTTTCAAACCAAAGGACTTCTACGCCCAGTAGCGGATCGATCCTGTCCAACTGGTGGCCTATCGTTGTTGTCACCTTGTTTTTGGAAAACCAATCACAACGCGCTTCCGCGGTCGGTCTCGTGATGAGATATGAGTCCGTCGCACGACTATGGGGGGCGGGATACAGCTTCTGCCGCTTCGATATTCTCCAGATTGGCAAGTAGTAGTTACCTGCATTGCCGAGATATATCGCTACTTTCCTATTGGGGTTTCCAAGTTCGGCAATTCCTTGCTTCAGCTTGTCGACAAAATCCGGAGTAAGAAAAACGTCGTCTTCCAGAACGAGACAATATGGCAATCCGGAGGTCAAAAATTCCTGCCATACACCAATATGTTTCAAACTGCATGATATTTGCGGTGCGGAAAGCGTCGCTTCAGAAAACTCTTCTCGAATTTTTTCTTGGATATCCGAAACATCGTAATCCAAGAACCAGTTGACGGGAACGCCCCGGCTTCCAAGCTCTTTCAAAATGTGCCGCTCTCGGTCCTCGTATCCCGTCTTTACATGGCATACCCGGACAAAGACATCGTTCGGAAAGGTTTTCATGGAGGCGTTTTACGCATTCAGATTGGTAAATCAAGCGCCTCTGATGGCAACAGTATTGGTTGTTTCTGCCAAATGCCGACCGGGCTGGTGCGGAGGCGTGCGACGAGGTCACTCTGCTCTTGCGGTCCAGCGGTGTACGGTAGGTTCCCCATCGGGCAGTAGCCTTGGCCAAAAGCGCGCCAGCTGTATCGCGGCATTGCCCACCGAACCGCCGATCACCGATGCTGCCAGAAACTTGCCGGCAGCGAAGCCGCTGTGTTCATCAGGGCGAGAGACGACCATGCGGAATGAGCATTCGCTCGGCTCGCCTGCCAATCGCATTCGCCAACGAAGCGAAGAGGATCAAGGGCACGACGGATCGGTTGACCGTGGTGGTTACGGCTCTCGTCGCGGGCACAGATGCCTGGATCTCGTGGAAAATGAGAGGATGGTCGGAGTGGAGAGATTCGAACTCCCGACCCTCTGGTCCCAAACCAGATGCGCTACCAGGCTGCGCTACACTCCGAACGGTCTGTTGCCTATTCATTTCAGTGGAGCATGGCAAGTGCAAAAACCTTGCCGCCGTGCGCATTGCGCAGTAATGACGGGCAAAGGGTGGCGATGCTGCCTTGCACAAAAACGAGGTGGCCATGTCCGCGCGCATTTTCAGCCCTGCCAAAACCGCGATGCAGTCCGGCAAGGGCAAGACTGGCTACTGGGTGCTCGAATTCGATCCTGAGATGCGCAAGAAGATCGACCCGCTGATGGGCTACACGACGTCGGGAGACATGAGAAGCCAAATCAGGCTCACCTTCGACACGCGGGAAGAGGCGGTGGCCTACGCCGAGAAGCAAGGGCTGGCCTACCGCGTCGAAGAGCCGAAAGAGACCAAACGCCGCCAGATTTCCTATGCGGAGAATTTCCGCTATGACCGCAGGACGCCCTGGACGCATTGAACGGCGGCCAGCGCCTCGCACAAGTATCTGACCGGCCCAGGCCGGCCAGCGGTCCCGTAGCTCAGCTGGATAGAGCACCGGCCTTCTAAGCCGATGGTCACAGGTTCGAATCCTGTCGGGATCGCCAGATTAACTAAATGATATCTAACAGTTTTTTGCCATCGGGATTGTTCTCCCGCGATAGATTGTGCCGGCCCCTGATCCTCACACCGTGACGAGAATGAAATCCAGCTGGCTGCCTGGCCGGCGGAACCGGGTGCGGTTCACGTTGTTACTCCAGTGGGCGGTCGTTGGCCGTCGGATTCGGAGTCATCGTTTCATGTCCAATGGCCCTTTACCCGAAAACGTTCCGGTTACGCTTCCCACGATCGACGCAAAGGCTGCGCCGACACTCAAGAACGCCGAGGCGGAGGTGTTCTATATGGAGGCGATCCGCGAACTCACCGCCACGGACATTCCTTTTCTTGTCGCCGGAACGTACGCGTTAAGCGCCTATACGGGCGTCACCCGCCAGACCAAGGATCTCGATATCTTCTGCAAGGCGGGCGACTATCCGCGTATCCTCGCCCATTTCAAACAGCTTGGATATGCGGTCGAAATCGAAGACGATCGGTGGCTTGGAAAAGTGTTCAAGGGCACACATTTCTTCGACGTCATATTCGCCTCTGCGAACGGCATGATGCCTGTTGGCGATCTGTGGCTGGAGCAGGCCCGTCAAACCGAGCTGCTGGGCAGTCGGGTGAGGATCATCGGACCGACCGAGCTTGTCTGGTCCAAATGCTTCATCCAGGACAGGGGCCGTCACGACGGAGCCGATATCGCTCATACGATTCTCAAGGCGCATGACCAGATCGACTGGCACAGGCTGCTTTCCTACCTGGAGGTTCACTGGGAGGTGCTGCTGATGCATCTTCTCAATTTCAGATGGATCTATCCGAGCGAGCGCGATCATATTCCGGCTTGGCTGCTCGATGAATTGCTGGACCGCCTCGCCAAGCAACGACAATTGCCGTCTCCCAGAATGAAGATCTGCCGCGGACGCCTGCTTTCGCAAGTCGACTACGAAATCGACGTCAAGGAATGGGGCTTTGCGGGCGTCGGGGGCGCGGGAGAGTCTCGCGATGGCTGATCACATCAAGAGCGCAACGTCGACGGACGGTGCACGCACGCTCAAGATTGCCGCGGTGGGCGACCTGCATGTCAGGGAAGATGCCCAAGCGTCGTATCGCGATCTCTTCGGCGAAATATCGCGCGAAGCCGATGTCCTCGTGCTCGCCGGAGATCTCACCAACCTCGGCAAGCCTCGTGAAGCAGAGCTGCTCGCCGAGGATTTGCGTCACTGCTCGATCCCGGTGGTGGCCGTGCTCGGCAATCACGACTATGAGTCCGATGCGGTGGAAGACGTCACAAACATCCTGCGCCAGGCGGACGTCCGCCTTCTCGACGGGCAGACGATCGAAATCGCGGAAGTCGGTTTTGTCGGCGTGAAAGGGTTCATCGGCGGCTTTGGGGCGCGCATGCTCGGCTCCTTCGGCGAACCGGCGATCAAAGCGATGGTCGCGGAAAACGTGAACGAGGCAATGCGGCTTGAAAATGCGATGCGCCAGGTTCGCACGAAACGCACACTGGTAGTTCTCCACTACGCCCCGATTGCCGAGACCGTTGCGGGAGAGCCCCTGGAGATATTTCCGTTTTTGGGTTCTTCACGTTTGGCGGAAACGATCGATCGTTTCCGGGTCAGCGCCGTCGTGCACGGTCATGCGCATCGCGGCTCCTACCAAGGTCAAACGCCTGGCGGAGCCAATGTCTACAACGTCGCGATGCATGTGGCCAAGCCGACCGGCCGCCCCTATGCCTTGCTCGACATCTGATGCGCGTTGGCATGCAGCCCGACCAGATCCAATCTGCCCCGGGCTCAGTTCGCTGCGTTGATCGACTTTGCCAGCTCTTCCAGCTTCCTGGGATCGTTGCCGTGACGGCGCACCAGTTCGCGGGCTTGGTTTGGCGGCAAATCGGCTGTGGCGGCCAGCTGTCGCACCTGATCGTCGATGGCAACCTGCGGCAAGGTGTTGTCGAAATCTGCTGCCTTGTCCTTCATGACGGTTCTCCTCGATCGCTGTCCAAGACAACGGCTTGAAAATCGCACCGGTTCCGAAAGATCTGCAAAACACGAGCGCCAATGTCTCGCCGCTACCACCAGCCATGCAAGGTCTCGATTGCGCAACGATCACAACGGCGAAGGTTCTGCCAGGAAGAACGGAGATAATCTCGATGTTGCAGCCAAGAGAACCCGACCCAAATCGCGATGTGCCCATGCCGGCTCCGACGTGGAAGCCTGAACCGATCGAGGAGCCCGAACCGGAAAGGCTGTCGGGACGAAACTCCGCTGCCCAATCCCCGACGAGAATGAAGAACCTTCGGTCCACGCCACAGGATCGATATCTGGTTCGCAAGCGAGTGATCGCAGTTGAAGCAATCGGACAATTGACGACAGCCGCATCGCGCCTAACTTTTCCTGCGTGGCGGTGAACACGCGCGCGGGAATAATCAGGTGTCTGCGCTCCTGCCTCTGGACGGTCTGCCAAAGGAGGCTCTGTCTTGAAACGCTTCTGGATGAGCGTTGTTGTCATTGTCGTTGTGTTGGGCGCTGGGTTCTTCGCCTATGCCTGGAAACCGGCGATCGGTCCGGTCGAGCCGCCGCAGCGCTCGTCCTTCGATCAGTCCCTGATCGAGAAGGGCGCGGTGCTGGCCTCGGTCGGCAATTGCACGTCCTGCCACACCAGGCCCGGCGACAAATCCTTTGCCGGCGGCCTTGCCGTGCCGACGCCCTTCGGCACGATCTATTCCACCAACATCACGCCCAACCCCGAGACGGGTATCGGCCGCTGGTCGCAGGCCGCCTTCACCCGTGCCATGCGCGAGGGCGTCGACCGCGCCGGCAACCACCTCTACCCGGCATTTCCCTACGATCATTTCACGTTGGTCTCGGACGAAGACAACAGCGCGCTCTATGCCTATCTGATGACGCGCCAGCCGGTGAACAAGCGCCCGCCCGCCAATGAATTGCCGTTCCCGCTGAATGTGCGGCTGGTGCTGGCCGGCTGGAAGCTGCTGTTCTTCGACAGAGGCGCATACCAAAATATCGCGTCGGAAAGTGCAGAGTGGAACCGCGGCGCCTACCTCGTCAACGGCCTCGGACATTGCGGCGCCTGCCACACGCCGCGCAACGTGCTCGGCGCCGAGAAAAAGGGGTCGCACCTTGCCGGCGGCGAAGCCGAGGGCTGGACGGCTTTCGCCCTCGATGCCAGCTCGCCCGCGCCAGTGCCATGGACGCGTGACAGTCTTTTCGATTATCTCCGGCAAGGGTGGCATACCGACCATGGCGTCGCCAACGGCCCGATGGGCGAGGTGACCGGCAATCTCGGCCGGCTTGCAGATGCCGACATCAGCGCCATGGCCACCTATGTCGCCTCGCAGATGGGCGAGCCTTCGCCGCAGCGCACCGCGAAAGCGCAGGAGATCCGCACGAAACTGTCGGCCGATGCCGGCGCGGTTCCCATTCCGGTGTCGGCATCGGCCGAAACGCCGGCCGGGCGCGGCGCGGTGATCTTCCAGGCGGCCTGCGCGACCTGCCATGACGGCAGCCGCCCGCCGCCGTTCGGCGGTATAGACTTCCATCTTTCGAGCGCGGTCAATGCACCCGGCCCGCAGAACCTCATCAACACCGTGTTGTTCGGCCTGCCGGCGGCGAGCGGACGCCAGAGCGCAGTCATGCCGGGTTTCGCCGCGACGCTGCGCGACGAGCAGGTGACCGATCTGCTCGCCTATCTGCGTGAGGCCTTCGCTGGCCAGCCGGCGTGGCCGGATGCCGCCGACCGGCTGACTGCTACACGAAACGGCAAATACCAGGTCAGCGTGCGCCCGTCCGACGGCATCGAGCGCGGCCCGGACAATGTAGGGGCCCAGGACAAATGAAAGCAGGAGCCAGATGATGAAGCTCAACGTCAACGGCGTCTCGCATGACGTCGAAGCCGACCCTGCGACGCCACTCCTCTATGTGCTGCGCAACGATCTGAAGCTCAACGGCGCCAAGTTCGGCTGCGGACTCGGACAATGCGGCGCCTGCACGGTGATGGTCGACGGCCAGGCGGTCTTCTCATGCCTGACGCCGGCGATGCTGGTGGAAGGCCGCCAGGTCAAGACGGTTGAGGGGCTGGGCACGATCGATGAGCCGGGGCCGATGCAGACCGCTTTCATCGAGGAGCAGGCGGTGCAGTGCGGCTACTGCATCGCCGGCATGATGATGCGGGCACAGGCTCTGCTCGAGGCCAAGCCCGACGCCGGCGACGCCGACATCCGGCAGGCGCTGGAGCCGAATCTTTGCCGTTGCGGCACGCACATGCGCATCCTGCGTGCCGTCGCCCGCGCCCGCGACCTTATGAGGTCGAAATCGGCTTCGATGCCGGCAGCCGCGGGGAGGGCATCATGAACGCCCCAGACTTCCCCGACCTGAGCCGGCGCGGTTTTCTGGCCGGAACAGGAGCGCTGCTCGTCTCCTTCACCGTTCCAGCACTAGCCCAGCAGGCGGCACCTGCGGCACCCGCGCCGGCCCCTGCACCGGCCAAGACGTCGCCGCTACCGGGCAGCCTTGCCGATACGCCGTCGCTGGATGCCTGGATCCGCGTCGATGCCGATGGTTCGATCACCGTCTTCACCGGCAAGGCCGAACTCGGCCAGGGCACCAAGACATCGCTGCGCCAGATCGCGGCCGAAGAACTGGAAGTCGAGCCCGCGGCAATCAGGCTGATCACCGCCGATACCGCACTGACGCCCAATGAAGGCTACACGGCCGGCAGCCAGACGATCCAGAACAGCGGCACTGCGATACGCTATGCGTCGGCGCAGGTGCGCCAGATCCTGGTGGCCAAGGCCAGCGATAAGCTCGGCGTGCCGGTCGATCAGCTCAAGGCGCAAGATGGCAAGATCGTCGGGCCCAACGGCGCCTCGGTTGGCTATGGCGAACTGGTCGCCGCCGATTTCCTGCATGTCGACGCAGCCGCCGACACCAGGCTGAAGGCGCCGGAGACCTATCATGCGATCGGCAAGCCCTTCGCCCGAGTCGACATTCCAGCCAAGGTGACCGGCGGCGAAGCTTTCGTTCAGGACATGCGGTTGCCCGGCATGGTGCATGCGCGCGTCGTCCGCCCGCCGAGCTATTCGGCAAAGCTGACCGGTTTCGAGGAGGCGGCCGTCAAGGCCATGCCGGGCGTGGTGGCGGTGGTCCATGACGGCGATTTCCTGGCGGTGGTGGCGAAACAGGAGTTCCAGGCGGTGAAGGCCATGCGCGCCATGGCGGCGACGGCAAAATGGCAGGAACAGGCTGCACTGCCGGACCAGGACCAGATCCCGCCCTTCCTCGAAAAATCAGTTGCCGAAATCGGCACGGTGACTTCGGTTGGCGCCGATTCCGCGCCGGGTGCAAAGACGCTGGAGGCGCAGTTTACCCGCGCGTACCAGATGCACGGCTCGATCGGCCCGTCCAGTGCTGTCGCCATGGTCGACAACGGCCTGACGACGGTGTGGACGCACACGCAGGGTGTCTATCCCGACCGCAAGGCGATTGCGGAGATGCTGGGCGTACTGCCCGAAAAGGTGCGCTGCATCCACACCGAGGGTTCCGGCTGCTATGGCCATAATGGCGCCGACGATGCCGCGGCCGATGCCGCGCTGATCGCGCAGGCGCTGCCCGGCACGCCGGTGCGCGTGCAGTGGATGCGCGACCAGGAGCATCTATGGGAACCCTACGGTCCGGCCATGCTGACGAAGGCGAGTGCGACGCTCGACGCGAACGGCAACATCGTCAATTGGCACTATGATCTGTGGAGCAACAACCATGGCACGCGGCCGGGTTCGGCCGGGTCGCTGATCGCCGGCCGGCTGATGGCACGGCATTTTCCGCCCGACACGGCCAAGCTGCAGATTTCTCCGCTCGGCAATGGCGACCGCAATGCCATTCCGCTCTACGATGTGCCGAACCAGCGCGTGAACTGGCATTTCGTCGCCGACATGCCGGTGCGCGTCTCGGCGCTGCGCGGGCTTGGCGCCTATTGCAACGTCTTCTCCATCGAAAGCTTCATGGACGAGCTGGCGCTGGCGGCCAATGCCGACCGTGTCGAGTACCGGCTGCGGCACCTGAAGGACCCACGCGCCAAAAAAGTGATCGAGGTGGCGGCCGAAAAATTCGGCTGGAGCAACGACCCGATGCCGGAAGGCCGGGGCAGGGGCTTTGCCTTCGCAAAGTACAAGAACCACGCCGCCTATCTCGCCATCGCGTTGGAAGCGGACGTGGACCGCGACAGCGGCGCCATCGTCCTCTCGCATGTCGTGTGCGCGGTCGATTGCGGCGAGGCGGTGGCGCCGGATTCGATCGTCAACCAGACCGAAGGCGGCATATTGCAGTCGCTGAGCTGGACGCTCTACGAGGCCGTCCATTTCAGCGACACCCGCATCCTCAGTCCCGACTGGTCGGCCTATCCGATCCTGCGTTTCAGTGCCGTTCCCGACAGCGTCGCGGTGCATGTCGTCGACAATCCAGGCTCGCCCTATCTCGGCGTGGCGGAAGCAGCTCAAGGGCCGACTGCTGGCGCGATCGCCAATGCGTTCCGCCACGCAACGGGCAAGCGCATCCACGACCTGCCCTACACGCGCGAACGCGTGAAAGCCGTACTCGGCGTCTAGGCGGCCGAAAGGAGCAAGACGAGGCACGCAAGGATCATTTGGTGCCTACGTCTAACCACCATTCAAATCGTGGTGACGCTTCAAGGTTCGGCCAATTTTTTCCAAGGAGAAATCCAATGCCTGAGATCCGTTCTCCTCGTCTCGCCGTTCTCATTGACGCCGACAACGCGTCGTCCAAGATCGCTGATGGCCTGTTCGAAGAGATCGCCAAGCTCGGCGAGGCAAGCGTTCGCCGCATTTACGGCGACTTCTCCGGCGTCCGTTCCAAAGGCTGGGCCGACATCCTCTCGAAGCATGCCATCATCCCACAACAACAGTTTGCCTACACAACGGGAAAGAATGCCTCGGACATCACCCTGGTGATCGATGCAATGGACCTGCTTCACAGCGGTCGCTTCGACGGTTTCTGCCTGGTTTCCTCGGATAGCGATTTCACTCGTCTCGCGGCACGTATCCGCGAGCAGGGGATCGATGTGTTTGGCTTCGGCGAGCAGAAGACCCCGGAGAGTTTTCGCCAGGCCTGCCGCAAATTCGTCTACACGGAGAACCTGCTTGCAACGACGCATGCGAATAGTGGGGACGCAAGCCGGGCCACAAGCCCGCTTCAGTCTCCCAGCGCCGCCACGCCTGTCATTTCGAAAGTCATCGCGCAGATGGAGAGCGAGGACGGTTGGGTCCCACTTGGCGCTGTCGGCACGCAGCTCGCCAACCTGGCCTCGGACTTCGATCCGCGGACCTTCGGGTTTCGGAAACTAAGTGATCTCGTGCGGAAAACGAATTCTTTCGAGATTGACCATCCCGAAGGTGGATCGTTGCGGATTCGTATAAAACCGGCGGCAGCCAGGCAGGCGAGGTCGAAGGCTCGCCGATAAGCGGGTGTCGAGATAGAGGCCTCTCGATCATGGTGTGGTCGGTCGAACTATCCCCATAGACCCTCAGTGTGAGGACGCGTTATGGCGAACAGCTCCAGCCCAGCAGAAAGTGGCTGTGTCAACAAGCCGACGCGAGCAGAAACTTCCGCCGGCGGCAATCATTGGGTTCTTGCGACTGGGGCGCCGAACAAAAGACCTGACGACAGCCAGTTCGGCGGTTTTGGCAGCTTTTATGCCGATAGCTTTTCATGATAGGAATTTTTTCTTGACGTCGTGCCCTCAGCTATGGTACATGTTTACCTATGGTGCTGATTTGCGCCAGTGACCCGCCGTACAGGCGGGTTTTTCGTTTGATGCGGTCTTATGTAGCAAAAGCACCAAGCCCCGACGACAGGGGGGACTGTGAGCTAGGCGGCGCGCCGTGTGGGCGCGAGCGGCTTGGGCCGCCGCCTTAGTTGGCGTCGTTGCCTATCTGATGGTATCTGGCCTTTTCGGCGAAGAGGATTTGCCGGGTCTCGGTCGGAGCGGGAGCGCTCGCTGGTTCCTCGTCAAATTCTCGATTGCGGCTATCGATAGCGTACCTATGGCAGAAGCGAGTGAAACGGCGCTCGTCGAAGCCGTCAAAGTAATAGACCACCCCCCAAACATAGACGAACTCCCATTCATCCGGCGAGATGAAATTAAGTGGCTCTCGGTCTTCCGATCCTTGGGCAGGATTGTCGCCGGGTTGCACGACTCTGTCGACAAACGCCAGTTTACTGTCAGTCAAATCGTCGGCTACGGGCAATTTCGCGAGATCGCGAACGCGCTCGTTGAACAGGCCCATTCGGACATGGATAAAAACCTTGCGCGCTGGCAGGCGCCCGACGTTCCGAACCTCTATGTGGCCCATCACGTCTCGCGTGCCGATCAGTTGATTAACGCCCTTTGGCACAATCGCGAGGTAGGCTCGAAGTTCAAGGCTGGACGCCTTCTCGGCATGCCTGACAGCGGCCCACGCCGCGTCAGTCGACTTGCGGTTCAATTCGAGCGTGTCTCTTACAAGCCGAACGGCCCAGATGCTAACGCCTACACTGCCGAAGGCGGCGAAGGCTGCGATCCACTGTGCGTACGTATCCGTAGGCGAAGTGTAGGTCTCCCAGAGGCTGGGCCTTACGACTGGGTTGTATTCCCCGGTCTCGCCGTTCTTGGCGTTTTGGTATCGTTCTTGCTGATAGGCTGGATTACGAAACCCGGGGAAGGCCCAGACAAGAAACAATAGGGCAATGCCGACGCCAACAATTACGCCAAGTGCAGCGTCTGTGAACCGATTGCGGTTAGACATTGAAGTGAAAACGCCGCCGTGAACTTGCCCCTAGAGAGCTTGCGCACGTTTACCTCATGCTCGTCAACGTGCTATTCGGCGGCGTCTACAAGGGTGGCGAGGAAAAGGCTTACGACACGTTCAAGCGCCTTCGTTGGGCTTCGACGCAAGGCGAGTCTGTTTGCCCGAAATGCGGATGCCTGGATCACTACGACATCCCGACCCGTCGCAAGTTCAAGTGCGCCGCCTGCGGTGCGCAGTTCTCTGTGACGAGCCGCACGATCTTCGCCTCGCGCAAGCTGTCGTTTGTCGATTTGCTTGCTGCGATCTGCCTGTTCGTCAACGGCGCGAAGGGCATGTCGGCGGACCAGTTCTCTCGCGATCTGGACGTTCAATACAAGACCGCCTTCGTGCTGGCTCACAAGCTGCGCGAAGCCTTGTCGGCTGAAACCAAGAACGAAACCCTTGAAGGCGAGGTCGAGATAGCCGAAGATCGCCAGTGTATGATCTATGTGCGATAGCTGGTCTTCCAAGGCGGCTTTCTGCCGTTCCAAGTCGAGAACCTGGCCTGACGATTCCGCTCGCTTGGCGACGGCAACCAAGTGCGCCGGTCAATGGCGCTTTCGCCTTCAGTCCCTGTCGGACAGCACCGCGACGCCGAAGAGCGCCGCCTTCTTGGTGATCAGTCCTTCCAGATCCGCGTCGGAGCGCTCCGTTCCCGTACGTTCCCGCAGTGCGGCGATTGCTGCCTTCATCGACAGCAACGCATTGCATCGCTCGTTCAGGAGTTGATCGACAGCCGCAGCCACATCGCACGTCTCAACATGCGGCAACATTGAACTGGCTCCTTCCCTATCGAGCGGTAAGCCTGCCATCCCGAGGAACGGCAGGCTTACCGTCAGTCGATAACTCTCACAATCTTGCGCGTGCCGGGGTCGACCAGCACCGTGTGATCGCCGACGACGACATATTTGTATTTGACATCGGGAACATCGATCGACCGAAGTTCGACCGTGTCGGGCAAAGCGGAGCCGACACTAAGCTCCACCCCAAGAAGATTGATCGATGCCAGCGGATGCTTGTGCACATATTCGCGGATGACCGTCTGCTGTTCGGGCGTGATAATCACCTCGTCCGCGATGGCCACGCCGATGCCGGCGAGCAGAATAAGCCCGGCGGCGGCAGGAACCAGATGACTTCCCATCGTCTTCTCCTATTCCTGGAAGAGAGATCCGCCTTTCACTGCTTCGCAAACGGCGAACCCATTTTTTTCAACGTTCACCGAGCCGCCTTGTTCCGTGAGCGATGACTAATTGATCGGGTAGTTGGGCATCGTAGCGGCCGAGCGCTGTCGCAGGAATACGAGGCTATCGACTTCCCTTGGGCGGGAAAAGTCTGGAGCAAACGCCATCAATCGCTTTGTGATGAGCGAAGTCGCATGACCAAACCCGGCGCGGCGGCGTCGGATACGCATAATGGGATTTCTGGGCAGTATTCAGCCTAGCCGTCGGCGAGCCAATCATGGAGGCTGCGGGCGAAGCTTCGCGGCGCGAAGAGATCGCACGAGGTCTCACCGGTGCGAAGCAAGAGTACCGGCACATGGTGGAAGGATGTCTGCACGGCCCGGCCCGGAGCGGCGGTCGGCGCATGCCAGTCGACGGCGACGCAGGTTGAGAGAACGCTTGCGATGTCGCCTCCGGCCAGGCTGAACCGCACGCGACCTTCGCCAAGGCAAACCGAACAGCCGAGATCCGGATCTATGGCAAGGGACGGCGCTTGCGTCCCGTCGTCGAGCGCCAGCCAGAGACGGCGCGGTGCAACGCGAATGATGATAAGGTTCCTGTGACGCACCGTCTCTCCGACCGAGGCCGGAAGTTCTGCGCCGAGCGCCGCCGAGAGGCTTGATTCGAATTGCCTCAGCGTTCCGTCCCAGCCCTCGACCTGGATGAGCGGGCAGTCGGCCACGGACAGGCTGAAATCCGGGCTAGCCATGCAGCCGTTCTCCTTGCGGATCGAGGAATACCGGCGAGACGATGCGGGCACGCACAGTTTCGGCCTTCATGGGGTAGACGGCCACGATCTCGGTCCCCTCTGTCGCGACATCGCCGGCAAGCAATGCCAGCCCAACATAGCGGCCACGTTCGGGGCTGAAGGTGACGGAGGTGACGCGCCCGCGTCCGTGGCCGTGAGCTTTCTCGCCTGGTAGGAACAGGATGGCGCCACCGCGTAGGCGCTTTCCGTCTTCTATGCATTCCAGTCCGGCCAGACGTTGCCGGTCAGGCGCCAGCAGGGCAGGGCGCCGCCGCAGCACATCGCCAACGAAGCCGCTGCGCTTGCCGACCATGCGGCCGAGGCCGAGATCGTCCAGCGTCGTGCGCCCATCGATTTCGGGCCCCGCGACGTGGCCCTTCTCGACGCGCAGCGCACCAAGCGCCTCGACGCCATAGGGCTTCAGGTCGAACGGCCGGCCGGCTTCGAGCAAGCGGCTCCAGAGCCGTTCACCGGCAGGTGCGCCGACATAGATTTCATAGGCACGCTCACCGGAATAGCTGAGGCGCAGGATGCGCAGCGCGCGGCCTTCCCATTGGCTTTCGAGCAATCCCATATGCGGCAGCGCTTCGTTGGAAACGTCGAGCGACGGAAACGCTGCCGCCAGGATCGCATGGCTCTTCGGTCCGGCGACCGACATCGCCGCCCATTCATCGCTCACCGAGGTGACGGCGACGCGCAGTTCCGGCCATGCTGTGTCGAGCAGGAACTCCAGCCTCGACAGCACGTCGGCGGCCTTGGCGGTCGACGTGGTCATGAAGAACCGGTTTTCCGCCAGCCGCGTCGTGGTGCCGTCGTCGAAGACAATGCCGTCGTCGCGCAGCATGACGCCGTAGCGGGCACGGCCGACCGGCAGTTTGGCGAAGCCGTTGGCATAGACACGGTCCAGGAATGTGGCTGCGTCGGGACCCTGGACGTCGATCTTGCCGAGGGTGGAGATGTCCATCAGGCCAGCGGCCTGGCGCACATTTCGCATTTCGGCGACGTAGGCTTCGTTCACATCCGCTCCGGACTGCTTGTAAAACCAGGGCCGCATCCAAAGGCCGACTTCCAGCATGTCGGCGCCGTTCGCCAGATGCCAGTCGTGCATCGGCGTGCGGCGAAATGGCTTGAAATGATGACCGGTGGCGCGGCCGGCAAGTGCACCGATGGCGACCGGCGTGAAAGGCGGGCGGAAGGTCGTGGTGCCGGTCTCGGGGACCGTTGCGCCACGCAGGGCGGCCATAGCCGAAAGTGCGGGGAAATTGCTGGTCTTGCCCTGGTCGGTACCCATGCCGAGCGTTGTGTAGCGTTTCAGGTGCTCAACCGATTCATAGCCTTCGCGATGGGCGAGTTCGATGTCCTTTGTCGTCACGTCCATCTGGAAATCGACAAAGGCTTTTCCGCGTTGGGCGGACGGGACTTCGCGAAGCACGGTCGTGATGGTCTCGCCTAGATCGAGCTTCGAAGGAGCTGGTGCCGGCGCCGATTTGCCACAGAAGGATGCCGCTTCGATGCCGGCGCGATGGCCGTCCTGGACGGCATCGGCGGTCGAGTAGTTTCCCATTATTGCGCCGGCGCCGAACTGATTGGCTGGAAAGGCGCCCGGCACGAAGCCGTCGACGTCTTCGCGATATCGAGGCTTGATGCCCAGATGCGAAGTCAGGTGCACGGTCGGCGACCAGCCGCCGGACACGCAGACCAGATCGCAGGCGGCCTCGGATTGGCCGTCCGGTCCGGCGAGTGTCGCGCCCCTGACGGCACGGCCGCCGTGCAGGTCGACAATGCGCGTTGCGGCCCGCACCCTGACGCCGATGCGTGCGGCTTCCGCGACAAGCGCCGTTGGCGGTGCGGCGCGCTGATCGGCAACCGTCACCTCTGCGCCGGCTGCGGCGTAGTCGAACGCAGTGCGCCAGGCGCTGTCATCGGCAGCAGTGACGATGACTTTCCTGCCCGGCAGGACAGCGAAGCGGTTGAGGTAGGTCCTGGCGGCCGAGGCTAGCATGACGCCGGGCCGGTCGTTGTTGGCGAACACCATTGGACGCTCGATGGCGCCGGTGGCGAAAACGATCGAGCGGGCGCGAAGCATGGTGACTGTCTGCCGAGCTTCGCCGGTTCGCGGCGGGTCGATCTGGTCGCGTTGTTCGACCAGGCCTATGACATTGCCGTCATAGATACCGAAAGCGCTGGTCCGCTTCATCAACGTGACGGTTTCGAAGTTCTTCAACTCGGATTCGATATGGCTCAACCATGAGGCCGCCGTGCCGTCCGACCGTTCCGCCAGAAGCTGACCGCCCAGCAGGAAATCCTGTTCGATCAGCACTACTCGCGCGCCGGCGGCGGCCGCAGCCCGCGCCGCCGACAATCCGGCCGGACCGCCACCGACAATTGCCACATCAGCAAAGGCATGACGGACGACGTAGCGATCAGGATCCGGCTCGGTGCCGGCTCTGCCGAGGCCGGCAGCCTTGCGGATGAAGTGCTCGTAGACCTTCCAGGCGCGCCGCGTCGGACCCATGAAGGTCTTGTAGTAGAAGCCAGCCGAGAGGAACGGCGAAAACAGGCCGTTGATGCTTTGGACGTCGAAGGCAAGCGACGGCCAGCGGTTCTGGCTTTCTGCGACCATGCCGTCGTCAAGTTCCAGTGTCGTCGCCGGCAGGTTCGGCTCGCGCCTGCCCGCTGTGCCCAGCGTGACCAGTGCGTTCGGCTCCTCCGGCCCGGCGGAAAGAATGCCGCGCGGACGATGATACTTGAAGCTGCGTCCAACCAGGCTGACGCTGTTGGCGAGCAGCGCGGATGCGAGCGTGTCACCACGATATCCGGTTATCTTTCGGCCGTCGAAGCTGAATTCGACGGGATAAGAGCGGTCGATGCGACCACCGCCAGGTAGCCGCTTGTTCTGGACGTTCATGCTTGCGATGTCCTGGCGAAGGTGACCGAAGAAACGACGTGGTTGCGCGTGTCGCGCTCGACCACCAGCCACTGGCGGCAGCCGATCACGTGCTGCCAGAACTCGCGGTGAAGGCCTGCCGGGTTTTCCCGGACATAGACATAAGCGTACCAGGCCTCCGGATCGGGATCGTCATGGGCCGGACGGCTGACGGAAGCATCGCCGCCATAGCGGAACTCGTCATGGTCACGCGGACCGCAGCAGGGGCATTCGATGCGCAGCATTTTCTTCCCGCCTCCTATTGCAGCCAGGCGGAGGGGCCGGCGCCGGCCTCGTCCAGCGTGCGGCCGGTCCGGAAACGGTCGAGCCCGTAGGCCGCGATCAAGGGATGCGGTTTGCCGGTGGCGATCGTGTGGGCGAAGCACCAGCCGGAAGCCGGCGTCGCCTTGAAGCCGCCATAGCACCAGCCGCCGTTGAGATAGAGGCCGTCGATCGGCGTTGGGCAGATGATCGGGCTGGCATCCGGCGTCATGTCCATCACGCCGCCCCAGTGCCGGAGCAGACGGATGCGCGAGATGCACGGCATCAAGGCGATCGCCGCCTCGGCCACTTCGCGCACGACGCCGAGATTGCCGCGCTGGGCGTAGGAATTGTAGCCGTCGAGATTGCCGCCGAACACCAACCCGCCCTTGTCCGACTGGCTGACGTAGAAATGATCGGCGCCGTAGGCGACGACATGGTCGACCAGCGGCTTCAGCGGTTCGGTGACGAAGGCCTGCAGGACATGGCTTTCGATCGGCAGTTCAAGGCCGGCCTTGGCACCGAGAATGGACGTATGGCCGGCGACGGCGAGGCCGACCTTGCCGGCGCCGATCCGGCCTTTCGTCGTTTCTACGCCGACGATCCGTTCGCCATCGCGAATGAAGCCCGTCACTTCGCAGTTCTGGATGATGTCGACGCCATGGCCGTCGGCGGCGCGGGCATAGCCCCAGGCGACGGCGTCGTGGCGCGCGGTGCCCGCGCGGCCCTGGAAGATGGCGCCATGGATCGGGAAGCGGGCCGTATCGGAGAAATCGAGATAAGGCACCAGCCGGCGCACGACGTCGCGATCGAGGATATCGGCGTCGATGCCGTTCAGCCGCATGACGTTGGCGCGGTGGCTGAAGCCGTCGAGCTGGTCGGCCGAATGCGCGGTGACGAGCTGGCCGCGCTGCGAAAACATGACGTTGAAGTTCAGCGCCCGCGACATGCCTTCCCAGAGCTTCATCGAGAACTCGTAGAACTGGGTGTTGCCGTCGAGCAGGTAGTTGGAGCGGATGACGGTGGTGTTGCGGCCGACATTGCCACCACCGATGTAGCCTTTTTCGAGCACGGCGACATTGCGAATACCATGGTTTTCGGCGAGGTAGAATGCGGTCGCGAGGCCGTGTCCGCCGCCGCCGATGACGATCACATCGTAGGACGGCTTGGGCTCCGCCGCCCGCCAGGCGCGCTGCCAGTTCTTCTGGCCGGACAGCGCATTGCGGAAAATCTGGAATGCCGAGTAGGGCGCCATGCGTGCGGCCCTATCGAACGATCGGGCCGGTCGGCGTGCGGGTCAGCACTTCGGCACCCGCATCGGTCAACAGCACGGTGTTGGAAACGAAGTCATCGCCACGACCGGTGCCCATCAGCCAGGACAGGATGTGGAAGCTCATCCCGGTCTCGATCTCGAGATCGGAATCATGCCGGAGCCCGGTCACCGAATTGCCGCCGGTCCATGATGGCGGCTGGCCGGCACCGACGAGATAGCCGCAGTGATGTCGGCGATAGTGGGCAAGGCCGGCCTCGTCGGCGACGGCCTGCCAGGCGGCGTAGACATCGCGCGCCTTGGCCCCGGGCCGCAGCGCCTTGACGACCGCGTCGAACGCCCTGGCGGTCACTTCGGCCATAGCGGCGTCTTCGTCGCTGATATGGCCGATGCGAACGAGCCGGCCGAGCGGCGCGTGGTAGCGCGAGATGCACCCGGACAATTCGACGAACACCGGCTCGCCCTTGCGATAAACTCCGTTGCCCCAGGTCGTATGCTCCTCGCCAAGCCGCGCGGCCGGGCGGATAAACGGGCCGAAGCCCGGCGCATGGCCGCCGGCGCGGATCATCGCCGAAACACATTGGGCGGCGACCTCCTGCTCGGTGGCGCCGTCCGAGATCGCCGCGATCGCGGCCCCGGCGGCAACGTCGGTCACCCTGGCAGCCTGCCGCATCAGGGCTTGTTCCTCGGTGCTTTTCACCCGCCGCATCCTGTCGACCAGACCGGAAACGTCGCTCCATCTGGCATCCGCCTGCGCCTGGAGCGCCACGGCAAGCCCGTGGCTGAGGCCCGCCGTCCAGTACTCGAGGCCGATCCGCTTGCCGGACAGGCCGAGTTCCGCCAGCACCCGCGCCGCAAGGTCGGCCGCCGTTTCGCTGTCGGAATGGCCGCGGAAATCCGCTGCCTTCACCTGCTTCTCGATGGTCACCCTTTCCATCGAACGGGTGACCAGGACGGGTTTTCCTTCGAGCGGAACGATCAGCAGGTGAGGGGCAAAATAGCCCCAGTGATCGAGGCCGGTGAGATAGAAGACGTTCTCCGGCGACGCGAAGACGGCCGCGTCGAGTTCGCGCTCGGCCAGTACCGTGCGGATCCTTGCAAGGCGGCCGGCGATTTCGGCTTCGGAAAAGGGATTGCGGTCCATTGGATATCCTCGAATTGCCAGTTCTTGCGCCGGTTGTCAGTCGATGGCGATAAGTTCGCGCGCCACATCGCAGAGGCGTTCGCCGCCGCGATCCGTGACCACGAAGGATTCCGAGATGGCGATGCCGAAATCGTCGAGCCAAACGCCGGCCATGAAATGGAAGCACATTCCGGATTGCATCTCGGTGGTGTCGCCGGGGCGAAGACTTGCTGTGCGTTCGCCCCAATCGGGCGGATATGCCAGCCCGACCGGATAGCCGACGCGGCTTTCCTTCTTGAGCCCGTTCTTGCGCAAAACAGCCTGCCATGCCGCTTCTACTTCTTCGGCGGTGCTGCCGGGCCGCGCCTTCTCAAGGCCGGCGTCGACGCCCTCGACGATTGCCCTGGCCATATCGAGGATGGCCTGCGGCGGCTTGCCGAAATGCACGGTGCGCGTCAGCGCCGCGTGATAGCGTCGACGCACGCCGGCGATCTCCAGGATCGCAAGTCCGCTGTCCGGCAGCGGCGCGTCGGACCAGGTCAGATGTGGCGTGCTGGTGCCCTCGCCAACGGGCATCAGCGGACAGATCGCGGCATAGTCGCCGCCGGCTCCGGGCACGCCCATGATCTGCGCGTGATAGATCTCGGCGATGACGTGGTTCTGCGGCACGCCGGGCCGCATCTTGTCGATGGCGCGGTTCATGGCATGGGTGCAGATCGCACCGGCCTCGCGGATCAGCGCCAATTCCGCTTCGGATTTAACCAGCCGCGCCCAGTTGACGAGATCGCGGTTGTTGGCGAAGTGCGCGTCGGGCAACCCTTGGGTGAGATGGGCGTGGCAGCGCGCGGTGTAGTAATGCGCGTCCATCTCGACACCGACGCGAGCGGTCCCCCAGCCGCGCGAGCGGATCAGCTGGGCAAGCTCGTCATAGGGATGTTCGACGGGCTGCTGCACCAGCCGTTCCGAGAACGGCACGATGTTTTTCTCCGGCAGGCCGGTGGTTAGACGCGCGCTGCGCGCATCTTGCGCCCTGCCGAACCAGATCGGCCGGTCCTCCTCCATATGGACGAGCACGCACTGCGGAACGTAGAACGACCATCCGTCATAGCCAGTCAGCCAGCACATGTTGGCGGGATCCTGACAGACGATGAGGTCGAAGCCGGCCCTTTCCATGCGCGCCTTCACGCCGGTCAAGCGCTGCGCATATTCCGCTTGCGTGAATGTTCCGAAATGGTTCGCGCTCGCCACCTGAATGCCCTGCCTCCCGGATATGTCTTCCGCCCTTGCGATGAGCAAATTTGCCTAAATTGTGCACAACTTGATAGGAGCTTGTTGCATGGTTGTCGAATTTTCAAAGGTTTCTGTGTCTTGGCTTGCACAATGTCTAGGGCAGTTGTATACGTCTGGTCAAGCGCGTTTCAACCTCGAAGAAGGCCGCGACGCTGGGAACCATCATCAGTTGTTCAATGGGAGAAAAGCATGTTCAAATCATCGATATCGCGCCGTATGGTCGTTAAGGCGGCCGCGTGTCTTGCACTTGCCGCCACGTCGCTCGTGCCCGTGGCCGCACACGCGGAAACCACCCTCGAACGGGCCAAGAAAGACGGCTACATCCGCGTCGGCTTCGCCAACGAGGCGCCCTTCGGTTACGCCACGCCTGACGGCAAGCTGACCGGTGAGGCGCCGGAAGTCGCCAAGGCGGTGCTCGCCAAGATGGGCATCAAGCAGGTCGACGGCGTGCTGACCGAGTTCGGCTCGCTCATTCCTGGTCTCAAGGCCGGACGCTTCGACATCATCGCCGCCGGCATGTTCATCACTCCCAAGCGCTGCGCCGAGATCAACTATTCCGAACCTTCTTACGGCATCGGCGAGGCCTTGCTGGTGGCAAAGGGCAATCCGAAGGCCGTGAAGGACTTTTCGAGCTTCAAGGACAATCCCGATCTCAAGCTCGCCGTGATGGCCGGCGCGGTCGAGGGCGGCTTTGCCAAGGATGCCGGTGTCGCGGCAGGGCAGGTCGTTTCCCTGCCTGACCAGTCCAGCCTCGTCGCCGCCGTCCAGTCGGGCCGTGCCGACGCCGCTGCGCTAACCGCCCTGTCTATCGCCGACATGGCCAAGAAGGCCGACGGCGTGGAATCGACGAAACCGTTCGGCGAAGTTGCCGGCAAGTCGGTGAAGGGCCACGGTGGCTTCGGCTTCCGCAAGGAAGACACTGATTTGCAAGAGGCATTCAACGCCGAGCTGAAGAAATTCCTTGGCTCGCCGGAGCATATCGCACTCGTCGAGCCGCTCGGCTTCGGCAAGGATTACCTGCCGAACAAGACCACTGCCGAGCTCTGCGCCGGCAAATAAGGTCCCAACTGCTGGGCGGCGCGAAGGCGCCGCCCCTTTTTTCGGAGAGGCAGATGGGAATTGGCACGCTTGTAGCGATGCTGGCGATTGCACTCGCGGTCATCGGCGTCCTGGCGACACAGCAGGTCTACAGCCTGTTTCTACCCGGCTTGCTGCAGGGCGCGGTCTTGACGATCGAGATCGCCATCCTTGGCAGCCTGCTCGCGGTCATCATGGGCGTGCTTGCCGCGCTCGCCCGGCTCTACGGTCCAGCACCGCTCAGATGGCTGGCAACGGTCTATGTCGAGATCTTCCGCGGCACCTCGGCGCTGGTGCAACTGTTCTGGCTGTTTTTCGTGCTGCCGCAATTCGGCGTTTCGCTCGACCCATTCCCGGTCGCCGTCCTGGCGCTCGGGCTGAACGTCGGCGCCTACGGATCAGAGGTCGTACGCGGCGCGATCCTGTCTGTCGCTCGCGGTCAGTGGGAGGGATGCACGGCGCTGAATATGAGCCGTGCCCAGATGCTGCGGCGCGTGATCCTGCCGCAAGCCTTTGTCGCCATGATCCCGCCCTGGGGCAATCTGTTCATCGAGCTTCTCAAATCGACGTCGCTGGTCTCGCTGATCACGCTCTCGGATCTCGCCTTCAAGGCGCAGCAGATGAATCAGAATACGTTCAAGACCATTCCGATCTTCACCCTCGTCCTGCTGATGTATCTCGTCATGTCGCTGGTCCTCACCATCGGCATGCGGCTGCTCGAGAAGCGGGCGTCGGCTGGTCTGGCGCGGGGGAAGGCAGCATGATCTGGGACTGGAACTTCACCCTCGAAATCCTGCCGGTGCTGGCGCACGCGGCAATCATCTCGATCGAGGCGACGCTGATCGGCTTCGTGCTTGCCGCCACCCTCGGCCTGGTGCTGGCGGTCGTGCGCATCGCCGTACCGCAGACCGGCTGGACGATTTCGGTTCTCGTCGAGCTGATCCGCTCGACCCCACTGCTCATCCAGATATTTTTTATCTACTTCGTCTTCCCGAAATTCGGCCTCGTGCTCGACGCCTTCACCGCCGGCGTGCTTGCCATCGGCATCCACTACGCCGCCTATTGTTCCGAGGTCTATCGCGCCGGTTTCGACAACATCCATCGCGGTCAGTGGGAAGCCTCGATCGCGCTCAATCTGTCGGCCTGGACGACGTTTCGCGACATCATCATCCCGCAGGCGATTCCACCGATCGTTCCAGCACTCGGCAACTATCTCGTCGCCTTGTTCAAGGAGACGCCATTGCTTTCCGCGATCGCCGTGATGGAGCTGATGCAGACGGCCAAGATCATCGGCTCGGAGACCTTCCGCTACACCGAGCCGATCACGCTGGTCGGCTTGTTCTTCCTTGCCATGAGCCTGGTTTCAGCCGCGCTCATCCGGGCTCTCGAACGCCTGCTCAACCAGAGGACCATGCGATGACGGAACAACCGATGGTTCGTTTTGACAATGTGTCGAAACGCTATGGCACGCTGACCGTCCTCGACGGGCTCAATCTTGAAATCGCACGTGGCGAAAAAGTCTCCGTCATCGGCCCGTCAGGTTCGGGCAAGACGACGGTGCTGCGCATGCTGATGACGCTGGAGACGATCAACGATGGCGTCATCTGGGTCGAAGGCGAACCGCTGACCCACATGAAGAAGAACGGCATGCTCGTTCCCGCCGACATTGCGCATATTCGCCGCATCAGGGCGAAAATCGGCATGGTGTTCCAATCCTTCAACCTCTTCCCGCACATGACGGCGATGGCGAACTGCATCGAGGCGCCGATGACGGTGCTTGGCATGAAGCGCGCGGATGCCGAGGCGCGGGCGGCCGAATTGCTGGAACTGGTGGGGCTGGCCCAGAAGAAGGACCACTACCCGTCGCAGCTTTCCGGTGGCCAGCAGCAACGCGTCGCCATCGCCAGGGCGCTGGCCATGCGACCCAAGATCATGCTGTTTGACGAGGTGACGTCGGCGCTCGACCCGGAGCTTGTCGGCGAAGTGCTGCAGGTGATAAGGCAGATCGGGCGCGAGCACGATCTGACCATGCTGATGGTTACCCATCAGATGGGCTTCGCCAAGGAGTTTTCCGATCGCGTTTGCTTCTTTTACCAAGGCAAGATCTGCGAACAGGGACCGCCAAACGAACTGTTCGGGGCGCCCAAGAATGAGCGGACACGGCAGTTCCTGCACGCTGTCCTGGAGGCTGGATGACGCTTGAAACGGATGCCGCGCCCATAACCGAGACCCCGCGCCCGCTCTCGGCGCGGGAGCGGTTCGAGCGTATCTACCGGATCTTGCGCGACCGCATCTGCCTGCTGGACTATGCTCCGGGAAGTCATCTCTCCGAAGAAGAACTCGCCCAGGAATTCGAGATCAGCCGGACACCGGTTCGGCGCGTGCTGGCGCGCCTCGAATCCGAAGGTCTTGTTCAATCCGTCCATGGCGTCGGCACGATCGTCACGGACGTCGATATCGAGGAACTCCAACAGGTCTACCACCTGAGGCTGGAACTGGCGCTGCTGGTCGGCAAGTTGTCGCCGATCCCGCGTACGGCTGAGGATCTCGATCGGATCAGAGCGCTAATCGCGCGTTGTGACTCCGATGTCCTCAACCCCGACCAGCGCGCGTTCCTTCGTCTCAATATGGATTTCTTCTACGAACTCACTGCGATGACCGGCAACCAGCCACTGCGTGAGATCAGCGAGCGCCTGTATTTTCAGGTCGCACGCGTCGTCCTGAAGATGATGCCGCAATTGGGCCTTGTCGAAGAATTCACTGCCTTCCGCCGGGAGATGGAGGAAGTCCTTGCCGCCGCGGAGATCGGAGACTGGGAATCGATCGGCCACATAAGGCGCGCCCACATCTCGATGAGCTTCCGCCGCATGATGCGCCACGCCGATGAGGCCACCGATTTCGATGACGGCATGTGATCTGCACATTGGTCAGCGGTCGATCTCGCCGAACACGATATCAAGTGAGCCGATGATTGCGGCGACATCGGCGATCATGTGCCCTCGGGACAGGAAATCCATCGCCTGCAGATGGGCAAAGGAAGGCGCGCGTATCTTGCATCGATAGGGAACGTTGCTTCCGTTCGAAACCAGATAGACGCCGAACTCGCCCTTCGGAGCCTCGACCGCCGCATAAACCTCGCCGGCCGGCACACGATGCCCTTCCGTGTAAAGTTTGAAATGCTGGATGGTCGCCTCCATCGAGCGTTTCATCCTGGCACGCGGCGGTGGCGTGATCTTCTGGTTCGGGATCGCCACCGGCCCCTGGCCTTCCGGCGAGCGCAATTTTTCCAGGCATTGCTTCATGATCCGGACTGACTGGCGCATTTCCTCCATGCGAACCAGGTACCGATCGTAACAGTCTCCATTCTTGCCGACCGGTATGTCGAAATCCATCTCGGGATAACATTCGTATGGCTGCGCCTTGCGCAGGTCCCATGGCGCTCCCGATCCACGCACCATCACGCCGGAAAAGCCCCAGGCCCAGGCGTCATCGAGCCCAATCGCGCCAACATCGACATTGCGTTGCTTGAAAATGCGGCTGTTGGTGAGCAGGGCATCGAGATTGTCGCAGACCTTGAGGAACGGATCGCAGAAATCCCAGATGTCGTCGAGAAGCTTGGAAGGCAGGTCCTGGTGCACGCCGCCGATCCTGAAATAATTCGCATGCATGCGGGCGCCCGAGGCGCGCTCGTAGAAGACCATCAACTTCTCACGCTCGGCGAAACCCCAGAGCGGCGGGGTCAGTGCGCCGATGTCCATCGCCTGGGTCGTGACGTTGAGGAGATGCGACAGAAGCCGGCCGATTTCGCAAAACAGGACGCGGATGAGTTGCCCACGCCTTGGCACCGATATTTCGAGCAATTTCTCGGCGGCGAGGCAGAAGGCATGCTCCTGATTCATCGGTGCGACGTAGTCTAGCCGGTCGAAATAGGGCAGGGCCTGCAGATAGTTCTTGTATTCTATGAGCTTTTCCGTGCCGCGATGGAGTAGGCCGATATGCGGATCGGCACGGTCGACGATCTCGCCATCCAGTTCCAGTACCAACCGCAGGACCCCGTGAGCCGACGGATGCTGCGGTCCGAAATTGATGGTGAAGTTGCGAACAGCGGCTTCGGCCATGGCGGCTCTCCGCGACATCTGCGTTTCGTTGCTTACGGCGTAGCCGTATGGTTCGGGTGGCCGATCAAGTTGTCGTTTGGATGATCAGCGTCAGCGTGCCATCGCCATCGATGTTGGCGGCCACGACCTGTGACGAGTTGAGCCCGTTCGCCCTCAGCGCCAATGTTGCCTGAGGCGATGCATCGATGGAATTCTGCAGACGCAGCAGATCTTGCGCACTGGTCTGGGTAATCATGGCTTCCGCCTGTGCCTTGATTTCCGCAGGTAGATCCTCGACGGCAACGATGGCGACGTTGGTGAAATTCTCGTCAGGAGCCCCTTGCTGGGGCGGTATCTGGTCCGGCAGGGGCTCCAGCGGTGTTATCTGTGGGGCCTGCGGATCGATGGTTTGCCCGTAGAGAGGTTGCGTGATGACCGCACCGGAAAGCGCGGCAACTATCGTCAACATTCGCATAATCGTTCCTTGCATGTCTCCCAGGACGATGCAGACACAACCGTTATACCGGGCGATGGTTCCGTGGGTCGGCCGTGTTGGGGCAATTTCAGCTGTTGCCCTTATCGGCTGGCCGGCGCCGCTTCGTACGAAAACGACAATTGGCTCCTGTGTGAAAATGCGCGATCATTGGGAAATGGGACGCCGACTGGACGACAAACTCGATTGCAAGGCTTGCGGGACGATCCAGATGGACATTCCCGACAACGCCAAGGAGTCGACGCCAATCCATTGCAGCAAGTGCGGTGCCTTCCTCGGCGAATGGGGTGAATTGCAGGACGATTTCTACCGCCAGGCTCGCGGCACCGAAGCATTCGACCTGCGCGACGGGAACATTATCAAGAAGTAGGACGCGAGCGCACTTGTTCGGCCATGGTCTCGTGTCGGTTAGCTGACATCAATGATGACCATCAACCCGCCGCCGCCCTTTTCCTCGACATTGTTGTTCGTCGTGTGATGCGGAATGTGGCAGTGGATCAGCCACTTGCCGGGCCGCTGTGCCTTCCAGACGACGTCATAGCGCTGCCCCGGCCCAACATTGATCGTATCGGCCAGGAAGCGCGCCGACGGGGAAAGTGTCTCGCCGTCACGGGCGACGACCTCGAAGGGGCCGCCATGGATATGCATCGGATGGATAAAGCCATTGTTGGTGCCGATGAAACGCACCTTCAGCGTCTCGCCGAGCTTCATATGGATCGTATCGGTTGAAGGATACGCTTTGCCGTTGATGGTGAAGAAGTTCGGCATGCCGCCTTCCATCGGCATCGACGGATAGGTCAGGCCGCCGCGCACCAGCCATTCCTGAAGCTCGATCAGATAGTCGTGGTCGGCCTGGACCTCGTCGGCGGGATCGACGGGGTCGATGATCAGCGCGCCGTAGAGGCCGAGCGCCTGGGTGCGGTCGGGCTTGGCGTGCGGATGATAGAAATAGGTCCCGTGTTGGGTAGCGGTGAACTCATAGGAGTAGGATTGTCCGGGCTCGATCGGCGCTTGGGTAATCTCGGCGGGTCCGTCCATCTGGTTTGGCAGGATCATGCCGTGCCAATGCACCGTCGTTTCCTCCGGCAGGTCGTTGGTGACATTGATGCGAACCTTGTCGCCTTGGCGGATGTGGATGCGCGGCCCGGGAATCTGGCCGTTATAGGCATAGGCATCGACCGCCACGTTGGGCAATATGTGCCAGCGGATCACCGACGGTCTGAGTTCGAACACCTTGACGCCGTTCTCCAGGCGGAACGGCAATTCCTGGTCGCCCTTGGCGGACAGATCATAGGAAGCCGTCACCCGGCGCGGATCGGCTGCCGCCATATCGCGCATGGCTTCCGCCGGCGTATCGCGGCCCATGATCATGCCTTGCGGCATGATCACCCCGCCGACATCACGGGCCGACAGCGTCAGGTTCAGCCAGTTCGCCGGCGCGGCCATGCCGATCGCCAGCGCAATCACGGATACGATGCCGAGTGCCGAGACCTGCGGCGTCGTGGCGTCCGTTTGCATCTGATGGCCAACGCTGCCTTCTGCCTTGTGGGCGGTGCTGCCGCGCCTCTGTTCCTGGCTGGCATCGGTATGATGCATTCGCGTTGCATGCTGTCGGTGAGCAGGCGGCTGCCGACTGTTCGCGTTGGCCGTCCGGGGGCGCAGCGTCATCAGCCCATGTTTCAATCCGCGTGCCACCAGCCAGACATTGGCGGGATAGGCGAGTGTGAAGCCGGCGATGACACCGATCGACATCACGCCCCAGAACAGAAGTTCCGTCGGCTCCATCGCGCGCATGTCGCGCCCCATCATCAGGAAGCTCATGACAGGCGCCATACCTGCCATCATGAAGTTCATCGAGATGAACTCGGGCAGGAAGCTTTTGCGCACGTTCCGCCAATAGGTGCCGCCCATCATCGACTTCATGAACAGCGACTGAAAGATGAACAGACCGAAGGCGAAGCCGGAAACATATTCGACAATGAGGTCGAGCCACATAGGAAGACCGAGCGTCGCCGTGACGACGGCGGCGAGGATGATGCCTGTAGCATCTCCGGCAACGCAGTGGATGGTCGAGCCGACGCCTTGCTTCCACAGCGGCCTGGTGAAGTCCTCGTGCTCGCCTAGTCGCGGCTCCTTGTCGGCCAGCACATACAGCAGCAGGCCGAGTGGGCCCATGTAGAGGGTTACGAGAATGAACCCCCATTTCATCACAACCGGTTCGGGATTGTTGCGGTACTGATCTATGCCGACATAGAGCGTCGAGGCAGCGGCAAGAGCGAACCAGGCAACAAGAAAATAGTCGATCGGCTGGACGAGCATTGGCAGAACCTGATTCTGGATCCGTGGCTGGTGATAACCCCTCTTTTCCATGAACGCGGCCGGCGTGTTTACGATCCAGCCGGTTGAACTTGGCGGTGACGAATTCTGTCGGGCTTCCGCTCTTGTCGGAGCATCGCCGCGCGATAATTCCTTTGAAGGCGTGGGCGCATCTTCCTTTGAAACAGGAGCCGACCATGAAATACCAGACACTCGACCAACTGCAGGCCGTCGCCGTTATTGGATCCTCGGCTGAATATTCGGCAATGACACGAAACCAGCGCATCGAGCGTTGGGCGGAACTTCTCGAGCAGAATCCCGAGCGATGCCTCGCAGCGTTTTCCGGCACCGAGCATTTGCATCCGGAAGCACGAGCCACGGTGCGTGGCGAGGGGTCGGCGATTGCTGTTGCCTTCGAGGACGCGGTGCTGCGCGCATCGGGCCTAAGGGATGACACGTATGGCGAGGCCAAGCGCTTCTTCGAACTGAATGACTGGCAACTGCATGACATCGTCTGCGATTGTCACGTAGGCGCTACCATGAAAGCACGGTGGGCCGCCGCCCGGGTCCGCGCAACGATCGGCGGGAACAGGTTTCTCGCGTGGTTGAGGCAAAGGATCATGCACTGACCTCGAGTTGGGGATCGTGGCGCCTGCGGCCGTGCGATTCCCGACCGCCCCCCATTTCCGGATCAGCGCCTGTCCTGGCGATACGGCGGGTCGGTAGCGCGATCACTTTCCCTGCGTTCGGTGGGGGCAGGGCGGAGGCTGTCAACACGACATAGGCGGTCAATACAACCAGCAAAAATGGCTCGCCGGCCGCGACAACCAACCACCGGCTGGATGCAACTCATCAAATCCGTTCGTATGTTCCGACGAGTTCCGCCTGCTCGAGCAGATGTTTTTGCGCTTCCTGCCAGATACGCTGGATGCCGGCGCTTGCCGGAATAGCAAGGTTTGGCGTGTCGAGCGCGGCAAGCCGGAAATGATAGTGATGGACGCCGTGTCCGACCGGTGGTTGAGGGCCGTCATAATAGGCGTTGCCAAAATCGTTCGTCGCCTGCCTGAGGGCCTGCGGACCCGGCTTGCCGCTTGCCGCCTCGGGAAGTTCCTGGGTGTCCGGGGACATGTTGAACACCGCCCAATGGCCAAACGTTCCGCTCGGCGCATCCGGATCCTGGACGACCAGAACGAAGCTCCTTGTATCATCAGGTGCCCCCGACCACTTCAGCGGCGGAGACACGTTCTTGCCGTCCCGCGCATATCTTTCGGGGATTTTTGCGCCTTCGGCAAAGGCGGAACTGCTGAGCGTGAGTGGCATGAGTTGCTCCTTCGGAAGACAGTTGCTACGCGGATATCGGCGCATGGGGCCGACCTCAACGACCTCCCCGACGCTTGTTGTGAGAGCTTTCCTGGTTCTCTCCGCGGATGATGTTCCGATCATCGGGGTCGGCAATATCCCTCAGCTTGGGTCTGAGGTTGTCCTGCCGCAAGGCTGCACGCTCAGCGTCGGTCCTTCCCAGCTCCGTCTTCGCGTCGAAGTCCTTGCCGGCATTCTTCGTATTCTCGCGCTTTTCGACTACGCGAAGGCTTTGCTCGTGGGTTTTGTTTCCGGCCATCGACAGCCTCCTTTTTCGTACAATTCGGGGGGCTACTTGTTCGTCCGCATTTTCTGCCTTGGATTGATTCCGCCGGCCGCCGTCGTGTCGTTCTCGACGTCACCTTCGATCGTGTTCTCACCTTCAAGGTCGAGTTCGTCGCCTTCCTTGATCGTGCCCTTGGAGGTTCCGATGCCCGGATTGTTCACCAGGTCGGCATCGCTCGGCTTTTTCCACTTTGGATGTCTGCTCGTGCTCATGGGACAACTCCTTCGAGGGGTTCGGTTTCAAAACCCAAGGCCGGGCGAAATGTTCCCAGCCATTCGCCGCTCGCCGACCGCTAAAGTCCGAACGGATAGGTGTCGGGAACACCAGCTCTTACATGCTCCGGACCAAGCGGAGTTACCGCGGTGGTTTTGTCGAACCACACGAAGGCGTCGAATTGCTGGGGTAGGGAAACGTCGGCATAATGGCTGCGCAGTTCAGTTTCCGGCCGGTAGATCACTCCGATGAAGCGTTCCAGCCTGCGTTCCAGGAGCCGCTCGCGCAGCATCTCGTCGCGCTTCAGGTCGAGCAGAAAACGCGGAATGCGGCAGTCATGGCAAAGCCGCTCGTAGCTGTCGGCGTGTGAGGGCCGTACCTGCTTCACCTTCATCTCGCCGTCCCAGTCGGAGGCGGCGGCCACGGTGCCGGAATGCGTGCCCAGACCGATCAGGGCTGCCCTGTCGCCGAACCGTTGCCGGCAAAGCTGGCCGATGTTCAGTTCGTCCCGGACAACGCCCATTTCTGTATAACGGGCATCTCCGATATGCGAATTGTGCGCCCAGACAACCGCCTTGGAATTCGGTCCGTTGGCGTCCAGCAGATGTTCCAGCGTTTCGAACATATGCGTGTCACGCAGGTTCCAGGATTCCGCGCCGCCATAGTACATGATCCGGTAATAACGTTCGGCGGAGGCTATCAACCGGGCGTTCTGAGCGGCATCGAGAAAGTCGCTGCCGTCCCGCCGGGCATAGTCCAGTTGCCTGGCGAGCAGGTCTCTACATTGCTCGAGAACTGCCTGCTCGCATTCCCGGTAGCCCGAGGTCAGCGCCGCGCGGCCGTAGGTGGACGGTTCGTTTTGCCATGGGGTCAGGCAGCCATAGCGCTCGCGCGCGATCTTTGCCGCCTGAGGATCAACCCGGTCAAGATATTCGAGAACCGCAGCTATGGACCCGCTCATATTGTAGATGTCGAGGCCGTAGAACCCTGCTTGCCTGGATGGCTCGAGCTTCTCGTTGTGATCGCGCATCCAACTGGTGAAGGCCGCGACGTCGGTGTTGCGCCACATCCAGGTCGGGAACCGCTGGAATGGCGCGCTGATATCGGCTCGTGGCTCGCGATGACGAACATAGCGATCGATAGCCGCGGCGTCGGGCCAATCGGCTTCGACCGCAACGATCGTGAAACCGTGCTTCTCGATGAGCCTGCGGGTGATCGCCGCGCGTGCCTTGTAGAACTCCGACGTGCCATGGCTTGCTTCACCAAGGAGAACGACGCGCCGGTCGGCGAACCGATCGAACAATTCGCCGAAGGCGGGGTCGTCGAAATCCGGAAGCGGCTCGGCTGCCATTGCGATCATATCGGGCAGACTGGCGGGACGCGGATGCCGGAGCGGACGACCGACCTCGACGATTTCGCCACTCTCGGGCCAGCCTTGCTCGCCGATGAGCGGGACGAACCGCACGCCGCCAAAATCCTCCTCGCTGTAGGTTGCAGCGCCCGTTCGGGTGACCTTGAGCAGGCGTTGCGAATCCAGATCGTCACCAACCGGAATGACAAGCCTGCCGCCGACATCGAGTTGTTCCTGCAGGGCGAGCGGCGCGCCGGGGCCGCTGGCCGTCACCACGATGGCGTCGTAGGGCGCTGCCTCCGGCCAGCCCTTGGTGCCGTCGCCGGTCCTGACCTCGATGTTCTCGTAGCCAAGTCTCTCAAACCGACGCTTCGCGGTTTCGGCCAATCCCGGATGACGCTCGATCGTGTAGACCTGTTCGACGATCCGGCTCATCACGGCCGCCGCATAGCCCGAGCCGGTGCCAATCTCTAGAACGTGGTCACCAGCCTTGACGTCCGCCAGCTCGATCATGAGCGCGACGATGTAGGGTTGCGATATCGTCTGTCCATCAGCGATGGGCAGTGGTCCGTCTTCATAAGCGAATTCTTCGAAGCCGGGGTCGACGAAAGCCTCGCGCGGAACTTCCCGCATGGCCTGCAGGATCTCGCGATTGTGGATGCCGCGCCGGGCGATATGAACATTGACCATCCGGTCGCGAGCACTGGGAAGATCGAGCATTTTCAGCTCCCTTGGCGGCCGCTTGTCCGCGATTGTTCAAGGATATCCTTTGACACCAGCCGGTGAGCCACGTCCTCTGCCTTCAGCGGCTCTCTCCCGGTTCATGCCTCTAACCGCTGGAGGGCCTCAAAGTTCCTTCTGTATTGCATGACAAGTCCATGGACCCTGTTGGAGACGCTGACGGCTCCTGTTTGCCCAAGCGGCGTCTGGACATTGCTTCGGACGCCATTGCCAATTTGGGCTTGCTCGGGCGCGAAGTCGCTCCAGTTATCTCCAGCGAGCCGATGCTGGGGAAACCGATGCTGGAGACTGGGCGATGAACGACAAGGCCGCCACGACGACGCAGGTGATCAGCCTCGAACGGATCGATCTCATGAACCGCTACTGGAGCGCCGCGAATTACATCTCGGTTGGCCAGATCTATCTGCTCGACAATCCGCTGCTGCGCCAACCCTTGAAAGCCGAGCACGTCAAGCCGCGGCTGCTCGGCCATTGGGGTACGACGCCGGGCCTCAATTTCCTCTACCTGCATCTGAACCGGATTATCCGCGAGCGTGATCTCGATGTGCTGTTTGTCTGCGGTCCAGGGCATGGCGGTCCTGCAATGGTCGCCAACACCTGGCTCGAGGGCACCTATGGCGAGATCTACCCAGATATCGGCCATGGTGAAGACGGCCTGAGAAAACTGTTCCGGCAATTTTCCTTTCCAGGCGGGGTGCCAAGTCATGTGGCGCCGGAAACGCCCGGCTCCATTCATGAGGGCGGCGAACTCGGATATGCCCTGGTCCATGCTTTCGGCGCGGCGTTCGACAATCCGGATCTGGTGGTTGCCTGCGTGGTTGGCGACGGCGAGGCCGAAACCGGTCCGCTCGCGGCGGCATGGCATTCCAACAAATTCCTGAACCCAGCCTCGGACGGCGCGGTGCTGCCAATTCTTCATCTCAACGGCTACAAGATCGCCAACCCGACGATCTTCGGCCGCATGGATGACCAGGAGTTGCGCAACCTCTTCACCGGCTACGGCTACGAACCGTTCTTTGTCGAAGGCCATGAGCCGGTCGCCATGCACCAGGCGATGGCCAAAACGCTCGACAGGGTGCTTGATCGGATCCGTTCCATTCAGGAACAGGCGCGAGGTCCGGGATGGCGTGGCGAACGTCCGCAGTGGCCGATGATCGTCCTGCGCAGCCCCAAGGGCTGGACCGGTCCGAAAGAGGTCGATGGCGAAAAAGTCGAGGATTTCTGGCGCTCGCACCAAGTGCCGGTATCGAACGCCCGCGGCAATGACGAGCACCGCAAGATCCTCGAAACCTGGATGCGAAGCTACGAACCGGAGAAACTGTTCGATAAAGCTGGACATCTGCTCCCGGAATTAGCGGCCCTTGCCCCAACTGGAACAAAGCGCATGGGCGCAACTCCGTATGCGAATGGCGGGTTGTTGAAGCGCGACCTGGCGCTGCCGGACTGGAAAAGTCTGGCGCTCGAAGTGCCTCGGCCCGGAGGCGTCATTGCCGAAGCGACACGGATTTGTGGTGGCTATCTCCGCGAGGTCTTTCGCCTTAACGCCAAAGCGCGGAATTTCCGGCTGATGGGACCGGACGAGACGTCTTCCAATCGTCTTGACGATGTGTTCGAGGTCACGGATCGGATCTGGATGGAACGTATCGAGCCCTACGACGTCCATCTTTCCCGCGACGGCCGTGTCATGGAAGTGCTGAGCGAGCATCTCTGCCAGGGTTGGCTGGAAGGCTATCTGCTTACCGGCCGCCACGGTCTGTTCTCATGCTACGAGGCGTTCATTCACATCGTCGACTCTATGGTCAACCAGCATGCGAAATGGTTGAAAACCTCTGGCGAGCTTGCCTGGCGCAAGCCGATCGCCTCGCTCAATTACCTGCTGACCTCTCATGTCTGGCGGCAGGATCACAATGGCTTCAGTCATCAGGACCCGGGCTTCGCTGACTTTGTCGCCAACAAGAAGGCTGACACGGTCAGGCTCTATTTCCCGCCCGATGCCAACACGCTGCTGTGGATCACCGACCATTGCCTGAGAACCTACAACCGCATCAACGTCATCACCGCCGGCAAGCAGCCGACGCCGCAATGGCTGTCTATCGAAGACGCTGAAGCGCACTGCAAGGCCGGCGCGGGCATCTGGGAATGGGCTGGCACGGTTTCAAAAGGCGAGGAGCCAGATGTGGTGCTGGCTTGTGCCGGCGACGTTCCGACGCTGGAAACGCTGGCTGCGACGGACATTCTTCGCTCTGCAATCCCCGATCTGAAAATCCGCGTCGTCAACGTCGTCGACCTGATGACATTGCAGTCGAACACCGAACACCCGCATGGGCTCACCGACCAGGCTTTCGATGCGCTGTTCACCAAGACAAGGCCGGTCATCTTCGCCTATCACGGCTATCCCTACCTCATCCATCGCTTGACCTACCGTCGTGCCAATCATGACAACATGCATGTGCACGGCTTTCGTGAGGAGGGCACCACGACGACACCGTTCGACATGGTGGTGCTCAACGAACTCGATCGCTACCATCTCGCACTTGCCGCGATCGCACGCGTGCCGGGCTTGGCCGAAAGAGCCGAAAGCCTCGCTGGCGAACTTCACGATCGACTGGTCAAGCACAAGGCCTATGTCCGCGAGCACGGCGAAGACATGCCCGAGATCCGGAAATGGAGTTGGCCGGCTGCGAACGGTGCAAAGGCTGGTCGATGAGTCAGTCGATCCTGGCGTTGAATGCCGGCTCGTCCAGCGTCAAGTTCGCGCTATACGATCTTGGCTCGCCGGATGGCCAGCAGCTCGTTTCGCGAGGCACTCTGGATCTGGGCGACGCGCCCAGACTCACCGCAAAAGCGGCCGATGGAACAGTGCAGTGTGATAGGCAGTTCACTGGGGACGATCCGCATGGCGCGGGTATCGGCGAAATACTGAGTTTGGTGCAGCGCGAACTTGGTGGAAGAAAACTGATCTGCACCGGCCACCGTATCGTGCATGGGGGAAACGAGTTCAGCAAACCTGTCCGACTGACGCCCGGTACCATCGAGGCCCTGGACAGGCTGACCGCACTCGCGCCTTTGCATCAGCCTCGCAGTCTCGCACCAGTTCGCGCGATAGCTGCATTGCAACCGGATTTACCACAGATCGGATGTTTCGATATCGCGTTCCACCAGACGATCGATCCGCTCGTGCGGCGCTTTGCCCTGCCGCAAAAATATGAACGGGAGGGGCTGCGACGCTACGGATTTCATGGCCTCTCCTACGAATATATTGCTGGGCGGCTGAGCGAGATATCGCCCGCCCTCGCGGCAAAACGGACAATCGTCGCTCATCTCGGCAATGGGGCAAGCCTTTGCGCTCTGTGCGAGGGCAAAAGCGTCGATACGACGATGGGCTTTTCGGCACTGGATGGCCTTGTCATGGGTACGCGTTGCGGAGCCATTGATCCCGGCGTGCTGTTGTACTTCCTGCTGGAAAGAGGCATGGCGGCGGACGAGCTGCAGACGATGCTCTATGAGAAATCCGGACTGCTCGGGGTGTCCGGCATTTCGGGCGACATGCGCACGCTGGAGGCAAGCAGCGACCCTCGCGCCCACGAGGCGATTAGGCTTTTCGCCTTCCGCGCCGCGAGGGAGGCAGCAGCGCTCGCAAACACCATGGGTGGTCTCGAATGCCTCGTGTTCACCGCCGGCATCGGCGAAAGGTCATCGTCCATCCGCAAGAAGATATGCGAAAAATTGACGTGGCTCGGCGTGGCGCTCGACGAGCCGGCCAATGACGCCCACGCCGAGATCGTCAGCCGTCCGGACAGCAAGGTGGAAGTGCGTGTGATTGCGACTGACGAGGAAAGCGTCATCGCGCGCCATAGCCGCGCGGTAATGCAGGCCGGGTCCGCAACTTAAGGCCAGCGAGCCGGCTTCTGCTCACCTTGGGACTATTCCTGCCGTGCTTTCGCACGAGGCCTTGGCTAGCAAGTCCGCGGCCGTGAGAAGGCTGCCGACACCTGCGGGCGCCTTAAGCGTCGCCCCTGTCGCCGATCATGGATGTGTCAGCAAAGGGAACCAGATAGGGCGTGCCGCGTCATAGAAGCAGAGTTCTGTTGCAGTCCAGGAGTGACATTGATGATCAGGCTCCTTCTTGTCGTCGCGGCGGTGCTCGTCCTCGCATGCGGCGGGACGGCGGCGGCCAAGCTGGACTCAATCGCTGTCAATCAGGCCCAATTCGCTGCCGGAGAGCCAAAGGGCATCGATCCGACAGTCCTGAAGGCGCAGATTCTCCTGGATCGCGCCCGTTTCTCGCCGGGCTTGATCGACGGCCGTCTGTCAGAGAATTTCGCCAAGGCGGTTAGCGCCTTTCAGACCGCGAACGGATTCCGGGCCGACGGCAAGCTCACCCGGGAGACCTGGGACAAGCTCGCCGCAAATTCCGCCGGCCCGGTCCTGGTACCCTATGAGGTAACGCCCAAGGATGTACGCGGACCCTTCACCAAGCGTATTCCGGCTCGCATGGAGAAGATGGCCCACCTGCGGCGGCTCGGCTATCACAACGCGGTGGAGAAGCTGGCGGAGCGCTTCCATATCAGCGAACAATTGCTCAGAGAACTCAATCCGGGCATCGGCTTCAGGAAGCCCGGCACGATGTTGGTGGTCCCAGATGTTGGCCGGGGCGATCCTCCTGTCGCCGTTGCCGGTATCGAGATCGACAAGGGCGACCGTTCGGTGCGCGTGCTCGATGCTTCCGGCAAATGGCTCGCAGTCTACCCCGCCTCGATCGGCAGCGACGAAAAGCCGGCGCCGAGCGGGACGGCGGAAGTCAAACGCGTGGTGCACAACCCCACCTATCATTACGATCCGGACTTCGCCTTCAAGGGAGTGAAGACCAAGCGGCCCTTTACCATCGCGGCGGGCCCCAACAATCCCGTGGGATCGGTCTGGATCGACCTCTCAGTCGAAAGCTACGGCATTCACGGCACGCCCGAACCCGGCAAGATCGGCAAGACCTTCTCGCATGGCTGTATCCGGCTGACCAACTGGGATGCGGAAGACCTCGCCGCCATGGCGCAGACGGGCACGAAAGTTAACTTCAAGGACGAGATGGCGGACGCTGGCGATACGCGGCCGCAGTAGCGTTTCGCAGCCGCGCCGCCGACATGGACGCGCGGGGTTCCCGATAGCGAGACCAATATGGTGTTCCGTGGCGGTGCGGCCGACCGGGATGAAATCGGCTCCATGAAGCGTTCATGGAACAACGCTCAAACCATGCGCCCTAACGCTGGCGTCATTCAGCAAAGATCACTCGGGCATCCGCGCCATGCAGCGTGCGGCACCCTGGGAGACGGAAATGCCTGGTAATGCCTATATCAACCGGATTGCGACAGCGGTTCCCGAATATGAGGTTCATAGGTTCTATCTGCGGTTCGCGGCCTCCATGATCGCCGTCCGTCACCGGAGGATTTTCGAACGGATGGCCGGCCTTGCCGGCATAGAGAGCCGCTATTCCTGCTTCGCACCTGCTCTCGACCCGGAAGGGCCATCCGCCGACCTTGGCGGAACCTTCATTCGTGGCGCGTTCCCAGGAACGGCCATGAGAATGGCGATGTTTGGCGAAGCCGCCCCTGTGCTGGCGCAAAAAGCCGTCGACGGGCTGCATCTTGGCGACGAGGCGTCGCGCATCACCCACCTCATCGTCACCACCTGCACCGGATTTTCCGCGCCAGGCATCGACTTGGATCTGGTCAAACGCTGCGGCCTGCCGGACGGCATCGAACGCACGATGATCGGGTTCATGGGCTGCTACGCGGCGATCAACGGCCTCAAGCTTGCCCGCCATATCGTCAGGTCAGATCCACGGGCCAGGGTCTTGCTGGTCAATATCGAACTCTGCACCTTGCATCTCAGGGAAAGCCCCGAGCTGGAAAAGCTGCTGTCCTTCTGCCTCTGGGGCGATGGCTGCGCGGCAACTCTTGTCACCGCCGAGCCGCCCGGCATTGAACTCGACAGCTTTCATTGCATGGTCGCGGATGAGCGGCGCGACCTGATGAGATGGAATATTCGCGACCACGGCTTCGACATGGTTCTCTCCGGCCAGGTGCCGACGGCGATCCAAGACGTGTTGCGAAGCAATCAGGACGCCTTTCTCGGCGACCGGCCACCGGACGCGATCGACCTCTGGGCCGTGCACCCCGGCGGGCGCTCGGTCCTCGATGCCGTCGAGAGGGCGCTGAAACTTGCGCCCGCCGCGCTCACGCCATCGCGCGAGGTGCTGCGCCGATACGGCAACATGTCGTCGGCGACGGTCATGTTCGTGATGGAAGAAATGCTGAAGGCCCCATCCGGACTGCTCGGTTGCGGTATGTCGTTCGGACCCGGACTGACGGCCGAAACCATGCTTTTTCGCACCGTGTCATGAACGCGCTCAGTCACCGCAGCCTCGTCCCGGAAATCCTTGACCGGCTTGCGGCCGACGATCCGCGGGCGCTCGCCTCGCGCAGCGACCTCCGATGGATCAACGCGTTGATGTTTCAGGCGCCGATCATGGCGTCTTTGCTCAGGAAATTCCTGCCAAGAGCGCCGCACCGCATATTGGAGATCGGCGCCGGCGACGGTACCTTCATGCTCAAGCTCGGAAGGCGATTGGCACGGCACTGGCCCGAGGTAGAGCTGACCTTGCTCGACCGCGTCGGCCTTGCCAGTACCGGAGTCCTCGCCGAATTCAACAGGCTGGGATGGAGCACCGAAGTCATCACCGCCGACGTCTTCGACTGGGCCGAAGGGACTGGGGGCGAGCAGTTCGACGCGATCACCGTCAATCTGTTCCTGCATCATTTCGATGACACCGAACTCGTGCGTCTGTTTTCACTGCTGGCGTGGAAAGCCCCGCTGCTCCTGGCGACGGAACCGCTGAGGGCAAGGTTCGCGTTGGCCGCGACCCGTCTTCTCCCGGCGATCGGCGCCAACGACGTCACGCGACATGACGCGGCTCAGAGCGTGCGCGCTGGCTTTCGCGGCAAAGAGCTTTCCGACCTCTGGCTTGCGGCCGGCGGCAGGCCACTCGAGGAGCGGCGTGCCGGTCCCTTCTCGCACGTCTTCGTCGGCGCCGGTGCCAGTGCCAGTGCGCGATCGAGTTGATCATGAGACGACCATCCACCCACGATGCGATTGTCATCGGGGCCGGCCCGGCAGGCACTTCGCTGGCGTTGCTGCTGGCCCGGCGCGGGTGGACCGTGGCGGTCGTGGAAAAGAGAATGTTCCCGCGTCGCAAGGTGTGTGGCGAATACATCTCGGCAAGTAATCTAGCGCTTCTCGACCGGCTGGAGATTGGCGCGGCCTGGCGCGCCAATGCCGGCCCCGAAATCCGCCGCGTCGGCTTCTTTTCCGGCGCGACTTGCATCGAGGCGCCGATGCCGGGTGGAAAATACGGGCCTCCTGTAGAAGACGCCTTCGGCCGGGCGCTGGGCCGGGACATGCTGGACCATCTGCTGCTGCAGGCGGCGCGATCGGCAGGCGCGGAAATCTTCCAGCCTTGCCGTGCTGTCGCGATTGATCAGGATGGCGACATGCAAGCGGTGCGAATTCAGGCAAAAGACGAGAATTCCGGGGACGGAACGACAATCTTGCGGGCCCAGGTGGTCGTCGCCGCGCATGGTTCCTGGGAACCGGGGCCGCTGCCAAGCCAGCTCGAAAAGGCCAGCCACCCATCGGACCTGCTCGGCTTCAAGGCGCACTTCACCGGGTCGTCACTCGCGCCTGATCTGATGCCTCTGCTGATATTTCCCGGCGGCTATGGCGGCATGGTCCTGGCCGATCATGGCCGGCTGTCGATCTCCTGCTGCCTAAGGCGTGACATGCTCGCGCGGCTGCGCAGGACCCATAGCTCCGAACCTGATGACCCTGGGCAGGATGGCCATCCGTCGGCCGCCGACGCGGTCTTTCGCCATCTCATGGCTTCTTGCCGAGGTGTGAGCGATGCTCTTGAGGGGGCTCGCCTCGACGGTCCGTGGCTTGCAGCCGGCCCGATCCGGCCCGGCATCCGCGCCTGCCATGAAAGGGATATCTTCCGCGTCGGTAATGCCGCCGGGGAGTCTCATCCAATCATCGCCGAGGGCATCTCGATGGCACTTCAGTCCAGCTGGCTGCTGGCCGCCGAACTCGCCGGCGCGTCAAGCGGCCGGGCGGGCCGCGAAGCTACCGGCAGACGCTACCAGGCGGCCTGGAGAGGCCTGTTTTCGACGCGTGTCCACGCGGCCGCAGCCATCGCCCGATTGGCCCTTGGGCCCGGCGGCGCTGCATTGATGGGCGCGACTGTCCGGAGTTTCCCGCAGGCGCTGACACTAGGCGCGCATATAAGCGGCAAGACGAGGGCGATCCCCGGTCTTGGATGATCGGCGCTGCGGCTTCCGTTCGCAGCATTGTCCGAGCAAGGTTATGGAACATTCCATCGGAACCAGCGTTTTACCAAGGTTTTGAGGCTATTTGCCTCCAATGGCACAGCGGGGTTTGACCGCAATCCGACGTGGACGCGAACACGCGCCACATCTGTTGGAGGCACCACGATGACCCACAACCCGCACAGCACAGCCAGCGTCGCCGGCCATCCAATTCATCCCATGTTGATTCCATTCCCTATCGCTTTTTTTGTTGCTACCTTCGTTTGCGACTTGATCTTCTGGCGAACAGGCAATCCGGGATGGGTCACCGGTTCGCTGTGGCTTCTCGGAGCGGGCCTGATAATGGCGGCCCTGGCCGCTCTTGCCGGCTTGACCGACGTTCTGGGCGATATTCAGATTCGCAATCTCATAACGGCATGGCTTCATGCAGGGGGAAATATACTCGTCGTCCTGATCGAACTTTACAACTGGTACTCCCGATACGAGCATGGGGAGGCGGCTGTGGTTCCCACTGGCCTGATCCTCTCGCTGATAGTGGTTCTCATCCTGCTGTTTACAGGCTGGAAGGGATGGGAAATGGTCTATCGGCATCGCGTGGGTGTCGCTGACGGTTCGGACGAATTGCGCTGAACCGGCGCGGCTTGCAACCGGGGTATCGTTGCAAGTGCCAGCCTGCATCTCGACGCCCATGATCGTGATCTCAAAAAGATGCAAACCACCGGCCGGATCGGTACCCGCGAGCGCTTCCGGTAAATCCGCAAGATTTTTCCGCTGAGGTGAAGCGCCGCCCTTTGCTTCCTACGGCACGTGCGAGCCCCACGAAATCGGCGCTTTGACCGTGTCAGCTTCAACGTTGTCTACCATGTCGGGCCAAACACTCTCCCGAAAGCGCCTGGAACCTCGATCTATCGCTCGCGTTTCCGACGGGAGGTTCGAAAATGGTCCGGCGTCTGTCCTGGAAATCGATGATTGATCATAACGCGCCGCTGGTGTTGCCGTCGGCGGGCGACGCGCTGACGGCCCGGTTGATCGAGCGCGCCGGATTCCCGGCCTATCAGATCGGCGGGTTCGCCATGGTCGCGGCCATGCACGCCGTGCCCGACATCGATCTCGAACAGTTTGGCGAAAAGCATGCCAGGGCACGTGAGATCGTCGAGGCTTCCGACCTGCCGGTGCTGATCGACGGCGACGACGGCTATGGCGACGTCAAGAACGTGACGCGCACCGTCAGGAGCTACGAGGCGATCGGTGCCTCGGCTCTGTTCATCGAGGACCAGAAGCCACCCAAACGCTGCGGCCACATGGCTGGCAAGGAGGTCGTTGCGCCGGAATTCATGGAGCAAAAGATACGCGCCGCCGTCGCGGCACGCGCCGACCCGGATTTCTTCCTGCTTGCCCGCACCGATGCGCGGCAGCCGCACGGGCTGCGCGATGCGATCGACCGCGGCAAGCGCTATCTCGATGCCGGCGCCGACGGTGTCTACGTCGAGGGGCCGACCAGCGTGGAGGAGCTGATCCAGGTCGGCGAGGCGTTCAGAAACGTTCCACTGGCCACCAGCATCCTGGAGCGCGGCGGCAAGACGCCTTGGCAATCGCCTGCCGAGTTGCATGAAATGGGCTACGACATGATCCTTTATCCGACGACGCTTTTGTTCCGCGCTGTCCATGCCCTGCAGCAGGCGCTCCACGATTTGCGGCAAGGCAAGCCGCTGGTGCCGGAAGCAAGCGTCGACCTCGCGGGCTTCGAGGACATCGTGCGCATGTCTGAATGGGCCGGTATCGAGAACCGTTTCATGGGTCAATCTCACGACGGCATGATAAAGAAAATCAAGCAGAAGCTGTCAGGAGAGTGACCCTGCACGGCCCGCGATCGAGCACTTCATTTCCCGACGGCCCGCCGTTCCCCAAAGCGGCGATATTTGTGATGATCACGAATGAATTCATTGAAGAAACGGCCTTTGGATGAGGCCTTTCTGAAAGCGGCGTAGGTTGCCGGGGCCACGTCCTCATAGTCATAGCGGATACCGCTCGGCACGAACCAGACGGAGAGGATCCTGGTCGCGGGGTCGTAGTTCGTGTTGCGGATCACAGTCGACGGCATGTCGGCACCCGATGTCACTCGGACAAAACCCGCTGGGGATTGTCCGGTTCCACTCCTGCCACGCCTCACCACTACCGCTATCTGTCACGCGGATTGCTGAATATGGGCAGAGATGTGCCGGTACCGAAATCGTGAAAGAGCGAACGCAGGAGAGGCTATTTGATCTGCTCGAACGTACATTGCCGTGGTGCCTTGTCCGGTCGCCAGCGCAGCAGCTTGGTACCATGGCGGAACCGGTCGCTGGTAACATGATCGAAGCGAACCTCAACCACAAGTTCGGGTCTCAGCGGTTCCCACTCTCCGCTGCGCTCGGTACTCCAACGGCTCGGCCCACCGGGCGCCTTGCCGGTGAACCCAGGCTCGGCCCGTAGCCCCTCCAGCCTTCTCGTGAGCGCTGCCCTGTCATTGTTGCCGATAGTCGAGGTGAAGCCGACATGGTCGAGCTTGCCGTCATCATTGTAGAGACCGAGGAGCAGCGAGCCGACGTCACGACTGCCAGCGAGGTAGCGGAAACCCCCGACGACGCAATCGGCGCTACGCAGCCGCTTTACCTTTACCATTGCACGTTGGCCGGGCAGATAATGACCCTCGAGCAATTTGGCGACGATGCCGTCGGTCGACCCATGTCCGGCTCCCCTTAGCCACTGTGCTGCGGTGGCGTTGTCATGCGTGCACTTCGACAGACGAAGATCCGGATTGTCCGAGGAGGTCACGAAATCCTCGATCGCCCGCCTCCTCTCGGCAAGTGGTCTGTCCGTGATGATCCGACCGCCGGGTTCGGCAAGCACGTCGAAGAGGATCAGCTTGGCGGGCGTTTCCAAGCTCAGCCTACGGATTCTGCTCTGCGCAGGGTGAAGACGCATCTGTAACGCTTCGAAGGAGAGCGTGCCATCGACCTCGATGACGATCTCGCCGTCGATGACGAAATGCCCACTCTTGAGGTCGCGTACCGCCGCGATGATCTCAGGAAAATAGCGGCCGAGCGGCTTTCCGGACTTGGCGCGCAAGTCCACGGCATTGCCATTCTTGAATACCAGGCAGCGAAATCCATCCCATTTGGGTTCGTACTGCCAGGGCCCATTTTTTTCGGGGATCGCGTCGGCAATCTTCGCCTCCATTGGACGGATGTCGAGCGGCAGTGGAAAGATGTTCATTGATCTCTGGTCCCGAGGACGCGATGCCAAAACCTCAACCGTCTTGCGGCCGCTCCGTTCCGTTGGATAACGCAGGTGACGGAGCTCGGAGTGCCGCCTGTTGAAGCACACGGAGTTTTCCGATTGCCGCCGGGAATGCCGGCATTGTCATGGCGAGATTTCAGACGATCAGAAATTCGCTCAAGCTGGATGAGCGAGGCCCGACCGTTCTGGAAGATTTCGACAACGCCGTTGGAAACAATCTGGAGGTTGCCGGATAGGTTCGCTTCACCATCTAAGGACCATGCCGTCGCTCAAATCCAAGACTGCCGCTCCCGCGCGCCAAGCCGATCTCTTCGGTGCCACCGACGATCTGCCGGAGGGTTTCTTCTATCGGCCCGACTTGATCACACCGGAAGAAGAAACCGAACTCGCCCGGCACCTGGAAGGCCTGCCTTTTCAAGCGTTTGATTTTCATGGCCATCCGGCAAACCGACGCGTCGTCGGTTTTGGCTTGCGCTACGATTACGAGCGGCGTGAAGTCGTGGAGGCGCCCCCGATACCTGATTTTCTGTTGTCTCTGCGCAAGAAGGTCGCGGTCTTGGCTAGCCGGCCAGCCGAAGCTTTCGCGCAGGTGTTGATCAACGAGTACCAGTCTGGCGCTGGCATCGGCTGGCACCGCGACAAGCCTCATTTCGAAGACGTGGCGGGTGTTTCGCTGCTGGCGCCTTGCAGTTTCCGCCTCCGGCGAAAGAACGGCACCAGATGGGATCGAAAGACCATCCTCGTCGAGCCACGGTCGGCCTATCTCATGACCGGTCCCTCGCGCACGGAATGGGAGCACAGCATCCCGCCGCTTGCCGAGCACCGCTATTCGATCACCTTGCGGACATTGCGGGCTTAAGATCCCTGTGCCTCACGCTGGCCTTTCAGAATGCTGGGGCTTTGCGACGGGCTCTCACGATGAACGCCAGCTGTTCCTCTTCAACGCTGGTGCACAGCGCGACGTGACTTCCGCAACCCACTGCGTACTCACAGGCTTGCGGGTAAATCGGGCTTGGCTGCACAATTCAAACCACCTTTCCAACCATGCCGATTGCCCTAGCTGTCTCCTCGAGAGGAAATTGGATATGGCGATCTATGGTCTGAGGGTGATCAGCTTCATTTTCGTTGCATTGGCTTTCATCCCGGCCGGCGCGCATCTCTTCGCGATGTTCAACAAGATGAAGCTCGACGGGACGAGTTATCTGGCCGCGCAACGCGCCTATGATGGCTGGAGCCTGTTTGGCATCGTGGTGCTGGGGGCGTTGCTCTCGACGGCTGCCCTGGCCGTTTTGCTTTATCGGTCAGGCGGATCGTTTGGTTTGATCGTGGTCGCCTTTCTCAGCATCGGCGCCACGCAGTTTGCCTTCTGGACGCTGACATATCCGATCAATCGGGCAACGCGGAATTGGACTATTCTGCCTGAAAACTGGGAGTTGCTCCGGCGCCAATGGGAATATTCGCATGCCATCGCCGCGGGTCTCAATGCCTTGGCGCTGCTGCTGGTTTTCATATCGGCGCTTCGCACCGCAGGGCGCTGAGCAGCATTCGCATGTGCTATCTCGGTGCAAATTCCGCCAGCGCCCTGACGAATGCCTCCGGTGCCTCGATAGGCAGAAACTCGCCGCAATTGGCGATCACATGGCCTTGCAGGTTCTTCGCACCCGATAGCCTCAAACCTTCGAGATAGTCGTCGATCGATCCGCAGTCGGCGTCACCGCGGATGTAGAGAAGTGGAACCCCGATGCTTGCCCGAACGGCATTGGCCTTGGCATCCGCTTCAAATGCGCGATACCAGTCAAAGCCGGCCCTGAGTGCCTCCGGCCTCGAATAGGCCGCGGTGAATATCTGCCGCATTTCATTCGTCACGGCACCATGCCGGCCAGCGAGCAGATCGAAGAAGAAGTCGAAATACGCACGCTGATGGCCGGTCACCAACAATTCCGGCAGCTCCGGCACCGCATGGAACGCAAAGTGCCAGATGGCCGGGTTTGCGATTACATCAGCCCATGGATGAAGGCCGGGTATGACCGTATTCATCGGCACCGCGCCAACGATGCGGTCACCGTAATAGCGCGCTGCGGCGAAGGCGATCATGCCGCCGACGTCAAAGCCGGCAACCACCATGGACCTGGCGCCAATCGCCTCGGCGGCTGAAATCACGATATCTGCCAGGACTTTCTTCTCCGCCGATGGCGGGGCACCTCGCGATCCGCCAATCTCCGGAAGGTCGAAAGCCAAAGTGAAGTATCGCTTGCCGAGTTCGTCGAGCACTCCATCGTAGATTTCTCTGGAGTGGGGCCAGCCATGGAGAAGGATCAGGGCAGGCCGAGCCGGATCGCCGGCCATGGACACCGCCAGCCGCACGCCGCCTACTTCTGGGGTCTGGACGAGCATTGTCTATCCATTCGCAAGAACTCCGGGGAAACGACGGTCGGTCGAATAGGTTGCCGCCAGGGCCAGCGTTGCTCGACGTCGCCGCCCGTTTCCAGCAGGCGTCATTGGATGGCAAAAACCTGGGAATTCTCGTGCCAGGTCGAGTGGCCCGTCCACGGAACAAGCCTTTACCCTCAGCGTTAAATGCCAAGCAATCCCGCAACAAGTTGCATAAACGCGCCGCCGCGTGGCAGCCGCGGCAGTTGGCTGGCATAATGCAGGAGATCTCACATGCCACTTACGGCCTTCGCCCTCAATTGCTCGCTGAAAGCTTCCAACGACAGAGAAAAATCCTCCACGGACCGGTTGCTTGCCGATGTCCTGGCGGCGCTGGTGCCGTACGGCGTCAAAGGCGAGATCCTGCGTTCGGTCGATCACGATATCAAGCCGGGTGTGCTTTCCGATATGGGCAAGGGCGATGATTGGCCGAAACTCAGGAAGAAGATACTGGCGGCCGACATCTTCGTGCTCGGCCTGCCAATCTGGCTCGGCCAGCCCTCGAGCGTGGCCAGGCGCGTTCTGGAGCGAATGGATGCATTTCTGGAGGAGACCGACGACAAAGGGCGCATGCCGGCGGCAGGAAAGGTGGCTTTGGTAGCCATCGTCGGCAACGAGGACGGGGCGCATCACTGCCACGCCGAATGTTTTCAAGCACTGAACGACGTTGGCTTCACCATTCCCGCCAATAGCGGGGTCTATTGGGTTGGCGAAGCCATGGGTGATGTCAATTATGTCGACTTGCCGGAAACACCGGAAAAGGTCTCCGGCACGATTGAAATGGCTGCATCCAACGCCGCCCATCTCGCTGGATTGTTGAAAGGCCAGGGCTATCCAGGCGTCGCAGGGTGAGTTTGTTCAAGGCATGTTGAAACTGTCAAGAACCGACCCGGGAACAGGAAGGCTTGTGGCGAGTTCATAGTCTTAGCAGGCGGGCGCCGCTGCGTTTCGCAACGGAGGTAAGCTGCAGACGGGAGAACGTCATGAGTCTCGGCACCATTCTCATCATCATTCTGATTCTTGCATTGCTTGGCGGCTTTAGTGGACTTGGCGGCGGGCCATTCTACGGCACCGGCTATTATGGTGGCGGCGGTCTTGGTCTGGTGCTGCTTATTATCATCATCCTGGTCGTGCTCGGGCGCATCTAGCGTCACCTGACGCGAATGTCCGACCCGTCGCTTCTCAGGGAGCGGCGGGCCCTTTGTAATGCCCGGATTAAACGACAGCGAAGGAGCGAGCGCTGAACGCCGATGTTTCCGGTTGGGTGAGGGCACTCAAATCACGGTTTCTCACCGTCCTCGGGCCGGGCTTGATAACCGGAGCCTCCGACGATGATCCGAGCGGCATTGCCACCTATTCACAGGCTGGTGCGCAATTTGGCTACGGACTGACATGGACGATGCTGTTCAGTTATCCACTGATGTCCGTGATTCAGGAAATCAGCGCGCGCATTGGCCGGACCACCGGCCGGGGCATCGCCGGCAACATGCGGGTCTACTATCCAAACTGGCTGCTGCAGGCGATTGTTTTTCTTCTTCTCATCGCCAATACCATCAACATCGGCGCCGACCTTGGTGCCATGGCCGACGCGTTGCGGCTTATCGTTGGCGGCCCGCAACTGCTTTACGTCGTGCTTTTTGCGGGCATATCGGTGGTTCTTCAGATATTCTTGAAATACAGCCGCTACGTCTCGATCCTGAAATGGCTGACGGTTTCGCTGTTTGCCTATTTCGGTACCATCCTGTTCGTGCACGTGCCCTGGGCGGAAATCGCGCGCGGATTGTTCATCCCGACATTGTCGCCAGACCCGCAGTTCTGGACCACGGTCGTGGCCATTTTCGGCACGACCATCAGCCCTTATCTGTTCTTCTGGCAAGCCTCGCAGGAGGTTGAAGAAGAAAAGGCCAGTCGACGCAAGCCTCTGAAAAAGGCACCGCGGCAGTCAGCCCACGCCATTAAGCGCATTCGGCTGGATACTTATGTTGGGATGGCATTCTCGAATGTGGTGGCGCTTGCCATCATGATAACCGCAGGCGCCACACTGCATGCCGGGGGTGTCACCGACATAACATCCTCGAGCCAGGCCGCGGAAGCGCTGAAACCCGTCGCCGGCCAGTTCGCCTTCACAATCTTTGCCCTCGGCATCATCGGAACCGGGCTCCTGGCAATTCCGGTCCTTGCCGGGTCGGCCGGCTATGCGCTCGGCGAGGCGCGCAAATGGCCGATCGGGCTGGAGCGCGAACCGCTGAAGGCGAAAGCGTTCTACGCAACGATCGCGCTGGCGACGTTCCTTGGTGCGTGTCTCGATTTTATGCCTGTCAATCCGATCAAAGCCCTCTACTGGAGTGCGGTGGTCAACGGCGTGGTCGCGGTCCCGGTAATGGTGGTGACGATGCTGATGACGGCGCGACGCGACGTGATGGGGAATGCTGTTGTGCCGATGGCTATGCGCCTGGTGGGCTGGGTAGCGACAGGCATCATGACGTTGGCGGCGGCGGTCATGATTTTCCAATTGTTTTACTAGCAGGCGTTCATGTGCGGCAGGGCAACCGTGATGTGGCGGAACTCGTCGACGCTCGAGGTGCCGAGCCTCCGGTCGCTGTCGAAGTGAGGACGGGTCCGCAATCAAACCAGGAACCATTCGCGGCACCACTCGTTCAGAATCCATTGGCAAATTGTGAGGATTGCAATGGTTGCGCCGCGTGCTGCCTGGAAAGGCTTCCTGAAGGTCGGATCGGTTTCATGCGGGGTCAAGATCATCGGTGCCGTCACCGAGGCCGAAAGAATTCACTTCAGGATCCTGAACCGCAAGGACGGATTGCCGGTCAGGAGCGCTTATGTCGACGACGGAACCGGCGAAACGGTCGAAGCCGAAGACCAGCTGAAAGGCTATGAGACCGGAAAAGGCGACTTCGTCCGGATCGAGCCGGCTGAAATCAAGAAGCTCAAGCTGGTGTCGCAGCATACGCTCGAGGTTGGCGGCTTCGTGCCGACTGATGACATCGATGCCCGGTATCTCGAAAAACCCTATTACCTTGTTCCTGCCGATGCCGCATCCGCGGAAGCGTATGCTGTGATCCGGGATGCAATGGCACACAAAAAGGTGGCCGCCCGCTCCTGCGTGGTGCTGTACCAGCGCGGCAGGGAAGTGCTGATCCAGGCAGAAGGCAAGGGCATGCTTTTGACCGAGCTGCGCAATCACAACGAGATGATTTCAGCGCAGTCGGTATTCAAGGGCCTGAAGGACCGTAAGGTCGATCCGGAGATGCTGGAAATCGCCCAGCTTCTGATCGACAAGAAACCCGCCAAATTCGACCCGTCGAAATTCGAAGACACCTATGAAAACGCGCTCATCGCGATGATCGAGGCAAAGCGCAAGGGCAAGAAGCCGCCGAAGCCGACGCCAGAACCCAAGACCAACGTCGTCAATCTCGCCGACATTTTGCGCAAGAGCCTCGCGCAGGAGGGTGGCAAACCCACCACCAAGGCGAAGTCGACCGCGGCGAAGCGCAAGAGTGCATAGGACTTTCACCCATCACGCGTCATCATGGTGAGGGCGTCCTTCGTGCCCGGGGGCGATAGGAGATTCTCGCCAGCGCTCTCAGTGGGGCGGCCACCCCGACATGGGCGGGGCGGACCGCCAGTGGCAGGAATTGTTAGGTCAAAATCAGCACGATCTTGAGCGTATCCGGATCGACGATGACAATCCGACCGTCGGCAAGCAGGAAATATTCATAAGTTTCGTAAGCCGGGACGATTTTGACGATGCGAGCCGGCAAACGATGCAGCCTGATTTTGTGCCGTGGAATTTCCACGCCTATGGAAATGTCGAAATCGACATTGGCCACCGTTTCGATCTTCGTCTCCCTGATCACTTGGGTGATCTGGGTTTTCTGTTCAACCGTGACATTGTTGATCGAGCCGGTCGACGTCGTATCCTGTGCAGGAGTTTTGCCCTGGGCCTGCTCATCGGTCTGGACCTTGGCCTTGCCCTGCGCCTGCTGGTCCGTGGTGGCGCCAGCCTTGCCCTGGGCCTGCTCGTCGGTCTTGACCTTGGCTTTGCCCTGCGCCTGCTGGTCCGTGGTGGCGCCGGCCTTGCCCTGGGCCTGCTCGTCGGTCTGGACCTTGGCCTTCCCCTGCGCCTGCTCGCCCATCTTCGAGCCGGTCTGGCAGTTAGCCTTCCCGGATGCACAGTTGGTATCGGCTCCTGATTGGTTTTCGGCTGGCTGTTGTGTCTGAGCCATCGCCATCCCGCAGCCGAGACCGATCGCCAACATGCTGGTCATGAGAACGTGTTTCATAGGAAATCTCCTGTGAAAAGTTCGTCCCTTCGTTGGGTAAACTTGAACCAAAAAACTTTGTTCCGAGATGGCGATGCGTGACTGCCAAAAACGACAAAGGCCGAGCGCTCTTCGAACCGAAGGAAATTCCATTCAGTGCGCCGGCTCGCTGACCAGGCTGAATCTCTTGACTTCGCAGTGCTGATCCAAGAGCGAAAGCAAATCCGTCGGCGGGCCGCTACGGTCCGGTCGCGTCCAGCCAATTTCAAATGAGAATACAGGGTCGTGGTGATCCGGACGCTCCATTCCGACCAAGCGTGCCCGATAACCCAGCGGCTTGACGATTTCGCCGAGATCGCCGGTCTTTCCCTTCTTCCAGGCGATATCGAGTTCGGCGTGATGGTCGCGCGGAATGTGCACGTCGATCCATTTCAGCACGAGAAGTGTCAACAAGGTCAGCGCCGTCCCAGCCAGCCCCAAACCGTACTGGCCGCCGCCGAACGCCAGCCCGATCGCAGTCATCACCCACAATGTGGCGGCCGTCGTGACCCCGCTGACAAGGTTGCCGCGGCGAAGGATGGCGCCGCCGCCGATAAAGCCGACACCGGTCAGCACGCCAAGCGGAAAGCGCAACACGTCCATGGAGGCAAAGGAACCGGGAGTTTTGCCGCTGACTCCCAGCAGCAGATTTGCCTGAGACATTGTGAGAGCGGCGGCCAGTCCGACCAGAATGGTTGTCCGCAGCCCTGCCGCGTGACCGCGCGCTTCGCGATCCAATCCTATCAGCGCGCCGGCAAGCACAGTGAAAACCAACCGTGCCGCTATATCTTGCCAATCCGGACTAAGGGGCATCGCAATGACCTGGATTCGAACCCTCGCGGGCACTCAATCCGCAGTCCCACGTTAGGTTCCCGACGACGTCTTGACGGTAAGCCGTGCGATCGATTGGCAGAAGAGACAACGGCGCATGGCGTCAGCCCAGCGAGCAACGGATTTAGCGGCGCGGATACCGAATCGGAATCTGCACCACATTCTCCGATCCGGGCAGATCGAACGCCATCGCCAACTGGCGAACGGAGGCCATTTCCACGATCAGTTCTTCGATCGAAAGGTCCGGCAAACCTGTCTTCACCTTCTGCCTCACCCTGGCTGCAAGCTCATGAACCCGCACGGGAACGAAAAGCGGACTGTCATCCAGCAGCTTGCTGATTTCGATCACTACATCGGCGTCGATGTCTTTCGGCAATTCCCGCATGGGCGTCACCTTGGTCTCGAAATGCCCGTCATGTCTTTCGATCCGGGGCGATCAGGGCACTGCCCATCGGGCGATGGTGGAGGCCAGGCGTGCAGGGCGCAGATCAATAGTCAGATACATTGATCCGCCAGCGCTGGCATGTCACGAAAAAACGTCGGTACGGCAATAACCAAGCGGTTTGAGCTCGCAATCCATATGCGTCTTGTTTGAAACGCAGCGCCCGCGGCGGCTCTCTCCCGGTAGAGAGGAACAAAAAATATCGTCCGGAATTGAGATTGATAGATCGGAGGATCGAATGCCATGGACAGCAGGGAAGAGCGCATCAAACGGCGTGCCTACGAGATCTGGGAGCGGGAGGGCCGTCCGACTGGACGCGAGCAGGAGCACTGGGATCAAGCCGTGCAGGAGATAGAGGGAGAAGGTCCGGAAGCCGAACGCGGCCCCATCGTTCCTGACCCGACAGTCAGCGTCGGCTCAAAAAGCTCGAAGGATTGAAGGCTGGCCCGAGCGCCACCCAGGCAACCAAATTCGCGGAGCCCCGTTTGTCGAATATCAGCCAGAGGAGGTTTCGATGAAGAGATCCTTGTCGCTTCTGGTGTTGGCTGCGGCTCTTGCGCTCGGCGCCTGTGATAACAGCATCGAACCGACGAAAGCCAACACCGACGCCGTCAACAAGAACCCGCAGGTCGACCAGGATGCCAGACCCAAGTCGACGACTGGCGGCGACCAGCCGGTTACAGCGCCGGAGAGCAAATGAACCCCGTCTCATCTTGCGATACGCCACTGCTGCGCATCGCCTATCTCGGAGGCGGGCCAGAAAATGGGACGCCCGTTGTCCTGCTGCATGGTTGGCCGGACGACGCGACCACTTACGCGCGCATTTCGCCGGTCCTGCATGAAGCCGGCTTTCGGACGTTTTCGCCGTGGCTGCGAGGTTTTGGAAGGACATCGTTCCTGTCGGAAGAAACCATGCGATCCGGCGAAATTGCTGCAATGGCGCAGGATGTGCTGGACTTTGCCGACGCGCTTGGCCTCAGCCGCTTTGCGGTCGTCGGGCACGACTGGGGAGCACGGATCTCCTACCTCCTGGCCTCGATCTTTCCCGATCGCATCAGTTGCTGTGCCGCGCTATCGCTTGGCTGGCAACCCGGCAAGCCGGTAACGCCAGCGCCTGAACAGGCGAAAGCATTTTGGTATCAATGGTTCATGGCAACAGCGCGCGGCGCCGAGTTCGTGCGAAAGAACCGCAAGGAATTCGCCAGATTCCAATGGGACAGCTGGAGCCCATTGGGCTGGTTCGACGATGCCATTTTCGATGAAGTGGCTGCATCCTTCGAAAATCCGGATTGGCCTGATGTGACGCTGCATTCCTATCGGGTTCGCTGGGGTGAGGCGGAGCCCGATCCCCGCTACGCTGAGCTGGCCCGCCGGCAAACATCGGTCAAGATCATCACGGTGCCGACCTTGACGCTGCATGGTGGCGACGACCGTGTTGTGCTGACCGCATCGTCGGAAGGGCTGGAGGAGCATTTCACTGCGCCCTACAAACGGGTGGTCCTGGATGCGGTCGGGCACTTCCCAACACGTGAGGCCCCACACGAGGTTTCGCGACTGTTGGCGAGCTTTCTCGACAGTTACGGCAGGCAATAAAGTACTTGGCTCGGCAGTCATTCGGCTTCATCGGACAAGCTGGAACCTGATGCATCGCCGCGCATTTCGTCTCCATGGATGGCGGACCGGAACGCCGTCGCGCGATCAATCGGTAGCCAGGGAGAATTTGGATGCAAACTCCAGTCGCAACTACTGAACATCACCAACTGACCATAGAACCGTTTGCCGGCGCGGTGACGGTACGATTTTCCGATGCCATAGTCGCGGCTACGGAGCATGCGAAGATACTCAGGGAAGAGGGACATGAGCCGGTGTTCTATATCCCTTTCGAAGACATCTATTTCGAGCTTTTCGAAAAGACAAACACGACAAGCAGTTCACCGCTGAAGGGAACCGCGAGCTATTGGCGTGTCCATGCTGTCGGTGGTTCGGCCGATGACTTCATGTGGACATACGAGACGCCGGATACGGCAGCGCGGGCCATTGCACGTCATGGCGCTTTCGATCCGGAAAAGGCGCGCATCGATATCGACCCGGTGGAGGACAAACGTCACACGCCACATGTCAGGGAATAGTATCGTTGGACCTCTGGCGGGCATTTGCTAGCGCTCGGAGAATTCCTCGTCGAGGATGCGCAAGGCTTCTTCGTATTTGGCTGTCGAGGCCCCAATTTGCCGTGACTGCCAGATGTTGTCTTCGAGGTCAGCGCGTTTTACCGGCAGCGCCAGCGGATTCGATGCAGCCCGCCGCACGAACGTGAAATAGTCCTCGCCGTCTCTGCGCGACATGGCATCGACCGCAGAAGCAATCGACGGTCCAAAGCCGGTCTCTTCCAGCTTGGCCCGAGACCAGCCTTCGCCTTTTTCCAGGACATCATGCAGATAGGCGACGACTTTCTGATCCATCGTCTCGACAGCGTCGACGACACGTCGGCAATGCTCGATATAGGGTTGCCCGGTCTTGTCGCGCTGCGATGCGTGAACCTCTTCCGCAATCTTGGCCGCTCGATAGAAAATGCTCATCGCCGCTGTCCCGGCCGCTTGTCTAAATGCTAATAAATGGCAGCCATCGGAATTTCTTGCGAGCTCATCTCCAAATCGCTGCCGAGGCCATTGTTCCTTGTCTCAAGGATTTCGTCGGAGCGCCGTTCGCCTCACGGATGCGCTCTACCCGCGAATGGCGTCGATCCATGAGGCGGAAACGTCGATGGCTGATGTCGGTTCCTGAAGCGACGAGGAACGAGTGCCGGCACGGGACGTTCTGATCCATGCCTCCGACAGCAAGGAAAAGCTCGTGAAAGAATCCGACCGGGTACGGATTTCCTGATGTCGATGCCGGGTCTTACATACGGGCCTCTGGGCGACCGCTGCATGCATGTCTGTGTTGACATGCAGCGGCTGTTTGCCGAGCCGTCACAATGGGCAACCCCCTGGATCACTCGCGTCCTGCCTCGCATCGAGAGCTTGGTCGAAAGGAGGGCGCAGCAGACGGTCTTCACGCGCTTCCTGCCTGCCCAGAAGCCGGGGCAGGGTGTCGGCACATGGAAACGCTACTATGAGCGCTGGACCTCGATGACGATCGAAAATATCGGCGACGAAATGGTCGAACTGTTGCCGGCATTGGCCGCTTATTGCCCGCCGGCCGCGGTCATCGACAAGCACATCTACTCGCCCTGGTTTGAGGGCCGGCTCAGGGCTTTTCTGACGGAGCGCGATATCGATACGCTGGTCATCACCGGCGGCGAAACCGACGTATGCGTTCTGGCCACGGTGCTCGGCGCAATCGATTTCGGGTATCGCGTGGTTCTCGTTACGGACGCGCTGTGCAGTTCTTCCGACGCGGCGCATGACGCGCTGCTGACCGTTTATCACCGGCGATTTGCGCAGCAGGTCGAAACGGTCGAGATGGAGATGGTTCTCTCGCATTGGACTTGATGTCGCCGGGCGTCAGCCAGCCAGAAGCAGCGAGTGCTTCTTCGTGCGGTCTGGGGTACCTATCTATCGAGGGAACGGCAGGCATAGGAACAGACGTGGCGCAACGATCGGGAAGTGCTGATCTTCCACTTCACGGTGGACGCGTGCCGAAATGGCTTGGCGACCGCATGACGCGCCTGGGCGCCGTGATGTGCGAGGCGATCATTCATCACTACGGTCGCAACGAGTTGCTGCGCCGGCTGGCGCACCCGTTCTGGTTCCAATCCTTTGGCGCCGTCATGGGCATGGACTGGCACTCGTCCGGCATCACGACCAGCGTCGTCGGCGCCTTGAAACGCGGTCTGACGCCGCTCTCCGGCGAACTTGGCATTCATGTCTGCGGCGGCCGCGGCACGCATTCGCGCAAAACCCCGCATGAACTTGCAATCATCGGCGAGCGTGTTGGTTTTGACGGAGCGGGCCTGGCAACCGTCAGCCGGCTTGTCGCCAAAGTGGACAGCGCCGCCGTCCAGGATGGCTTCGATCTTTATCTGCACGGGTTCATCGTTACCGATGACGGCGACTGGGTCGTGGTCCAGCAAGGCATGAACGGCGACAGCAAGGTGGCGCGCCGCTATCATTGGCTGTCCGAAGGTTTGAAGAGTTTCGTCGATCAGCCGCACACCGCCATTGAGGGCGCCAACCAAGGCGAGATCGTCAATCTGACCGACCGGCGCGCCGAAGCTTCGCGCCAGGGACAGTTGGATCTGTTGCAGGATCTTGGGCCGGATCGCATCCTCAAGGAGTTCGCCGCATTGGAGCGCGGTGCGGCACCGGCAGCGCAACAGCTGTTGCTGCCGCATCTGATCATGCCAGCACATCACGATGTGCGCGAAAGCGATGTCATCATGCGTCGGCTGCATGGAAACATGGCGGCCGCCGCCGAACGTGGCCCTGAGGATTTTTCCGAGCTCCTTCTGGTCCCAGGTGTTGGCGCGCGCACGGGGCGCGCGCTGGCTCTCGTCGCCGAAGTGGTGCATGGCGCGCCATGCCGGTTTTCCGATCCCGGCCGTTTCTCCCTGGCACATGGCGGCAAGGACAGGCACCCATTTCCCGTGCCGCTAAAGGTCTATGATGAGACCATCGGCGTGCTGAAGTCCGCCGTGCAAAAGGCGAAACTTGGTCATGAAGAAGAAATCGGCGCCTTGAGGCGATTGGACGACCAGTCGCGACAGGTCGAGCGATACGTCACCGGCCCCAGCCTGAAGGAAATTGTCGCCGGAGAATTCGACCAGTCGCATCTGCTTGGCGGTCGCAGTGTTTTTGGTTGGGAAGCCGCACCGGACAAGGTGCCGGCGGAGAAGAAGGCGTGACAAGATCGCCTTGAGCGAGCCCAGGCCGGTTTTGGGCTTCACGAGTCCAGATCGATCAAAGCGACGCCGAGTTCGGGACGCTTGCGGCGGCGCAGGTGACCGGGCGCTTCCACCAGGGTGATTTCAAGCGTTGGCCGAACGATGCCGTCGAGCAGATGTCCACCCCGGGTGGTGCCGTCGCTCAATCCGAGCACCGCGTGGATGTGCAGGCTAGGCTTGCCATCGTCGCCGAGCGCTACGTCGCCGATCGCGCTCAGGACCTCGCATTGTTCGTCGATCGGGATTTTGCGATAGGTCTTCGCATTCGGATCAAACCAGCCCACGGTGGCTCTTTCGAAAGCCCCGATGGCGGTCAAGGACGCACTGCCGACTTTCTGGTCGACCGCAAAGGCGGTCAGCGCGGCGAACGCTTCCTCGCCGGGGTCGAGCACCACGACGAATGTCCTTTGTCCGCTGATCTCGTTGACGAGCTGCGATTTCATGCCGGCACTCCCCGTCGCGTTGAGCCTTGTCGGTCTGAGCGGCTTCGTCCAGGTCAATGAACTCGGTGCTCGGCATTCCGCTTCCGTGTTGCTGCAGCTTTCTTTGCCGATTCCGATCGGCTGGCGGCTGACCGTGACGCGGATGCCTGGCCCCCGCTTTTGCCGCCCCTATGCGCCGCGGGATTGCCGGTATGTTTGCCGCGCCCGGAGCCGCCTTCTTTCTTGCCGCCGGCATCGTCCTTGTTGACGGTCGCCCATGCCCGCCTTTCGGCTTCCTGGTCGGAGACCCCGCGCTTCTCATAGCCTTCCGCAATATGATCGGCTTTGCGTTCCTGCTTGTCGGTGTATTTCGACTTGTCGCCTCGTGGCATGACTGTTTCTCCTGTTCTGTAGAGTCTGAGCGGAAACGGAAAGACAGCGCGGGAGTTCCAATCGGAAATTTGGAAACAACCCGATCTCACGAAACTGCCCGGTCATGGCAAGCGGAGATTTCTGCGGACCGGGCGGGACAGATGCTTTTTGCCATTCCTTGGCCAGAATATGAAACCGGGAAAACTATCCTGTTCACCATACCGCCGTGCCCGGTTGACGCGGTCCACAGCACTGGAGACAACGCCGGCCCCCAAACGAACGTTCCGGCGAGCTCCAGTGGGGCGAGGAGTTCCAATCGGAAATTCGCAACATGCACGCAAGGCGTGGAACTATCGCCCGCCGGGCTTGGGTTTGGGAGACCGCAGCAGCAAGGCGAGAGGAACAAACAGGGCGGCCGCGATTGCGCAGTACCGAAAGACGTCGACATAGGCGAGCAGCGACGCCTGGCGCGCGATCAACTGCCCAATCCAGCCGATCGCCTGCTGCTTTGCTTCGACCATCGGTGAGCCCTGAGCGACAAAGTGCTCGGTCACCTGACGCAGCACCTGCTGATAGGCAGGTGACGATTGCGCGGTATGGGCGACAAGGTTCGATTGATGCAGCTGCGCGTTTTGAGCGATCACGGTGTTGGACAATGACACGCCGATGCTGCCGCCGATGTTGCGGGCAACGTTGATCAGCGCCGACGCCTGGTTGGTCTGCTGCGGAGCGAGACCGACGTAAGCCGCTGTCGAAATGGGGATGAACAGGAACGGCAGGCCGATCATCAGGAAGATGCGCGCAAAGGCAAAGAAGCGGAAGCTGGCATCCGGGGTGAGCGACGTCATATGCCACAGGGCGACCACCACAACCGACATGCCCATCATGATCAAATATTTGGGCTGAACGAAGCCGGCGGCAAATCCGGAAATCGGCATCAGCATCAGCATGGCGATACCGCCCGGCATCATCGAAAGGCCCGACAGGGTCGCCGTGTAGTCGAAGGCGGTCTGTTGCAGCTGCGGCATCAGCTGCGTGGTGCTGAACAGCACGGCGCCGACCGCCATCATCACCAGAAATGACGTGCCGAACTGACGGCTGAACAGCAGGCGGATATCGACGATCGGATCGCGGTGGCTGAACTCCCATGGGATGAGCAGCAGGAACGAGATCGCCGAAATCACTGCAAAAGTTGTGATGAAACCCGATGCGAACCAGTCGTTGCGCTGACCTTCATCAAGGAAGATCTCCAGGCAGCCAAGCGCGGTTGCCACCAGGATGAACCCGACCCAGTCGATCCTGAGGCCGCCTTGCAATCGCTCCTGGCGTTCGCGTTCGAGCACGTCCGGTTCGACGACCAGCCACTGCACCAAAGCGAGCGACATGATGCCGAACGGCACGTTGATGAAGAAAATCCAGTGCCAGGAGAAATGGTCGGTCAGCCAGCCGCCGATGGTCGGCCCGACCGTCGGTGCGACGATGACGGCTATGCCGTAGAGGGCGAACGCCTGGGAACGCTTTTCGGGTGGAAAGGTGTCGGCAAGGATGGATTGTTCGCTCGGCGCCATGCCGCCGCCGCCGAGGCCCTGCAGGATCCTGAACAGGATGAGCAATTCCAGATTTGGCGCCAGTCCGCACAGCAGCGATGCGGTGGTGAAGATCGCCACGCACAGCATGTAGTAGCGCTTGCGGCCGATCACGCTGGCCAGCCAGCCGCTAACCGGGATGATCACGGAATTCGCGACCAGATAGGTGGTGATCACCCAGGTGCTTTCGTCCATCCCGGCCGCCAGGCTGCCGGCGATGTTGCGTAGCGCTACGTTGGCGATCGAGGTGTCCAGAACCAGCATGAAGGTCGCGATCGAGACGACGATCGCGATCAGCCATGGATTGCGCCCGCCAGCAGCCGACCGGCTTTCGCTTTGGGCGCCGACCATTTCGCCACTCATCGTACCTTGACCGTCGGCACCACCGACAGTCCCGGACCCAGCAGCACGCCGGGCGGTTTATCGAAGACGATCTTCACCGGCACGCGCTGCACCACCTTGACGAAGTTGCCGGTGGCGTTTTCTGCCGGCAGCAGGCTGAAGGCGGTGCCGCTGCCTGCCTGGATGCTGTCGACGCGGCCATGGAAGGATATTTCCGGATAGGCGTCGATATCGATGTCGACCGGCTGTCCCGGCCGCATCAGATCGAGCTGGGTTTCCTTGAAGTTGGCCTTCACCCAGACCTCATCGGGAACAAACATCATCAGCACCTGGCCGGGCTGGGCATATGTGCCCTTGGCAACCGAAATGCTGGTTGCCCGTCCGGCAACCGGCGCCGTGATGGCCGTGCGAGACAGCGTGGTGCGCGCCTGGTCCTGGTTGGCCTTGGCCTGATCGAGCTTGGCTTCGGCGCTCTTGGTCTGTGCCTGCAAGACCGTGACCTGGCTTTTTGCGGCAGCCAGATTGGCCTCAGCGCTGTCGAGAGCAGCCTGGTCCTGGCGCAGCGTCGACGCAGCCTGCTGTGCCTGCTGTTGGGTGGCCGTGCCGTTGGCCAGAAGTTCACGGTTGCGCTGGTCCTCGGCCTTGGCGAAATCGAGTGCTGCCTGGGCCTGTGCCATCTGCTTCTGCGCTTCGTCGATCTTTGCGTTTTGTGCTTCGATCTGAGCCCCGACATCGACAATGTCGGCCTGCGCCGAGCCCACGCCGGCATCGGCCTGTTTGAGGGCGGCCCGATAGTCGCTGTCGTCGATGCGCAACAGGACGTCGCCCGCCTTGACGGGTTGGTTGTCGGTCACCGCGAGGTCGGTGATACGTCCCGATATCTCGGCGCCGATGGTTATCGTGCGGGCGTCGATGAAGGCATCATCCGTGGATTCATACTGGCGGGCATTCAGCCACCACATGATCAGTCCCACGGCGGCCAGCAACAGCACGATCAGGATTGTAGCGGCCACGTAAGGATGCCGCCGGGGGGAACTCAGGAGGCCGGGCTGCCTTGGTTCGCCGGCCTCCTGGTCGCCGGCTTTTTTTTCACGCGGTTCGCGATCGGAAGACTTGGTCCGCGCCGCATCTTTCCTTCTTTCTGGCGAGGCCTCCGATCTGGCCTTGCTCGAAGTGCCGCGCGTATCTCCGGTTTCGGATTCTTTGGTTTGCGTTTTCGCGTCCACAGGAAACTCTCAAGCAAAGGCGCCGCCCGCTCGTGATTCAAATCAACGACAGCTGTCCACAAAGGTTCCTGACAGGGCTGGCAGAGGTAGTTTGCCTTCGGCAGGGGGAAAACGCCTTGATCAATCAGCCGACAGCGAACCTGACCACCGCGATGAGGATCACAATGCCGACCAGGCCTGCGACGAAGATGATCCGGCGTGTGCGGGTTCGCAGGATGATCTCGCCTTGCCGCGCCTGCTCAGCCGAAAAGACGGGGCCTTCATCACCATTTTGATCGCTGTGTCGATCGCTCCGATCACTGCTCATGATCGTCTCCTTCCTTGGAACCTGTCGAGGACAACCACCGCCCTGCGGCTCAAGTTCCGCATGACCGCCTCTGCAAGAGCAGCGATCACAGCGACGTGAGGAGGGAACTTTGTTTCCCGCGAGCAGTTTGGTCCGCTTGAGACCTCAGCCAGCCGGAAGCCAGCCATGTCCAATTCCACAAATCCCAGCGGCCTGAGCAGACGCTCCTTCATGACGGGCTCTGTTTCGGCAGCAGCGGCAATGCCGCTCATAGCCACGTCGACAAAAGCCGCCGAGCCGCCGACTGCCAAAGCGGCCGCGCCGCGCGATCTGTCGACGATTTCGATGCGGATCAACAAGCAGGCCTACACCCTCGCGCTCGACAATCGCACGAGCCTGCTTGACGCACTGCGCGATCATGTTGGCCTGACCGGCACCAAGAAAGGTTGCGATCACGGTCAGTGCGGCGCCTGCACCGTTCTTGTCGATGGGAAGCGGGTGCTCTCCTGCCTGAGCTTCGCCGTCATGAACCAAGGCCGCGAGGTTGCGACCGTAGAAGGCCTGGCTTCAGCTGACGGAGAGCTGCATCCGGTGCAGCAGGCCTTTGTCGACCATGACGCTTTTCAATGCGGCTACTGCACGCCGGGCCAGATCATGTCGGCCATCGGCTGCATCAACGAAGGCCATGCCGGGTCGGACAATGACATCCGCGAGTATATGAGCGGCAATCTGTGCCGATGCGCTGCCTACCCCAACATCGTCGCGGCGATCGTCCAGGCACGCGACGAGATCAGGAGGGCCTAGGATGCGTCCTTTCGTCTATGAAAGACCAACGAGCGTTTCGGTGGCGATCGCCATGGCGTCCCACCTCGACGCCAGGCATGTTGCGCCAACACAGGCCAATACCCAGTTCATCGCCGGCGGCACCAATCTGGCCGACTACATGAAGCTTGGCGTCGCGCAGCCTGAACGACTGCTCGACCTCAACAATCTTGCCGAGCCTGCCCTGCGGCAGATCAGGGTAAGCGATGATACCATCCGGTTCGGTGCGCTGGTTCGCATGGGCGAGGCAGCTGATAACAATGACGTCAGGCGCCGCTGCCCGCTCCTTGCCGAAAGCTTGAAATTCGCCGCCAGCGGCCAGCTTCGCAATATGGCGAGCCTTGCCGGCAACGTGCTGCAGCGAACGCGCTGCGAGTATTTTCGCGAAACCTCCTGGCCGTGCAACAAGCGTGAGCCCGGTTCCGGCTGCGCCGCGATGGAAGGGCTCAACCGCCAGCATGCCGTGCTCGGCACCAGCGATGCCTGCATCGCTACCTATCACGGCGATTTCGCCCAAGCCCTGATTGCTCTCGATGCGGCCGTCGAGGTGGAGGGACGGCATGGTCCACGCAAGATCCCTTTCGCCAGACTGCATCGGCTTCCCGGCGAGACGCCCAACATCGAGACGGATCTGGCCGCCGATGAAGTCATCGTCGCCATCGATGTTCCGCTCGGCGCATGGAGCCGTCGCTCGCACTACCTGAAGATACGCGATCGCGAATCCTACGCATTCGCGCTGGCCTCGGCGGCGGTTGCGCTGGACATGGATGGAGACACTGTCAGGCACGCGCGTATTGCGCTGGGTGGCGTCGCGACCGTGCCATGGCGTGCGAGGGCGGCGGAGGACGCGCTTCAAGGCAAGGTGTTGCAAGAGGATGGGGCCGAAAAGGCCGCCGCCGCCGCTTTCGCCGATGCCAAACCACGAGAACACAACGCGTTCAAGGTACCGCTCGGCAAGCGCACGCTGGTGCGAGCGTTGCTCGAAACCCGCGACATGAAGGTCTGAGCCATGAACCAAGCCGCGCCAGTTCCAAAAGAAAACCAAGGCGAACCGGTTGTCCGCATAGACGGCAGATTGAAAGTTACCGGACAGGCCAGCTATCCGGCCGACATCGCCACAGCCAATGTCGCTTTTGGTGCTCTTGCCACCAGCAGCATCGCTCGGGGCAAGGTTTCCAAACTCCATACGGACGACGCCAGGGCCGTGCCCGGAGTGCTGGACATCATGACCTTTGGCGACATGGACAAGACCGATACGCCGAAATTTGGCAACACTGGTGCAAGCTCCATAGCACCCCTGCACGACAAGACAATTTTCCATGACGGCCAGATCATCGCGATGGTTGTTGCCGAGACATTCGAGGCGGCGGAAGAAGCGGCGATGTTGATCGGTGCCGATTACGAAGACGACCCGCCCAGCGCCAGCTTCGATTCCAAAGGCGCGAAGGTGGAACCGGCGGCCGGCAAGAGCCCGATGTTGAAGGAGGATGTCAAAGCCGGCGACTTCGACACTGCCTATGCATCCGCTGCCGTCAAGATCGACCAGAAATACTCGACGCCGACCCAACATCACAATCCGATCGAACTGTTCTCGACCACGGCGATGTGGCAAGGCGATCAGCTCACTGTCCATGAGCCAAGCCAGAATGTCACCGGCTGGAAAATCGAACTCGCCCGGCAGTTGAAGATCGATCCAGCCAATGTGCGGATTGTCAGCCCTTACGTAGGTGGCGCCTTCGGCTCCAAGGGGCCGATGACCGCTCGCACGGCAATTGTCGCGGTTGCGGCGCAGCGTGTTGGACGGCCGGTACGCTGCGTCGTCAACCGCATGCAGGCTTTCAACACCCAGACCTATCGCGCCGAGACTCGGCATCGAATTCGCATAGGCGCCGGCAAGGACGGCCGCATCACGGCGTTCGGACATGAGGGCTGGGAGGTGACATCACGCCCTGACTCTTATGTCGTCGGCGGCACGTCAGCCACCGGCCGCATGTACAACTATGGCTCGGTGCTCACTCACGTCTCGCTCGTCCATGCCGATCGCAACACACCGGGCTACATGCGCTCGCCGCCCGAGACGCCCTATGTCTACGCGCTCGAAAACGCCATGGACGAAATGGCCGTGGCGCTCGGCATGGATCCCGTCGAGTTTCGGCGTGTCAACGAGCCTGAAAAAGAGCCGATCGGCGGCAAGCCGTTCTCCAGCCGGTCGCTGGTCAAATGCTACGACCAGGCTGCGCAAGCCTTCGGCTGGTCGAAGCGCGATACCGCGGTTGGGTCGATGCGCGACGGCGACTGGCTGGTCGGCATGGGTTGCGCGACCGCCATCTACCCAACGGCCAGCGCGCCATGCGCGGCCCGTGTCCGCCTGACGGCCGATGGCCAGGTTCGCGTTCAGTGCGGCTCGCATGAGATCGGCACCGGTGTGCGCACCGTGGCAGGCCAGATGGCGGCAGAACGTCTTGGGATAGGGATGGACAAGGTCAGCGTCGAGATGGGCGACAGCGCCTTGCCGCCAGCGCCGGTCTCGGGCGGCTCGATTTCGACTGCCAGCGTCTGCTCGGCGGTTCTGAAGGCCTGTGACGCCGTGCGCGGAAAACTTTTCGCGGCAGCCGTTGCTGGAGACGGGCCATTGGCTGGTTCCGGCAATGCGAAGCTGGAAATGGAGCAAGAGAAGATCGTGGCCAGCGGCGGCAAATCCGCCAAGCTGTCGGATGTCTTCAAGGCGATGCAGATCGGTGCGATAGAAGAATATGCCGAATTTGCGCCAAAGGGTTCGACGCCGGAAGCACTGAAGAAACTTTATGCCGGGCAGGCGGAATTCCACGGCGGCGATCAGGACAAGGATTCGGTGAAATATGCCTTTGGCGCCGAGTTCGTCGAAGTCCGCATCAACAGTTACACACGCGAGATCCGGGTGCCGCGCATCGTCGGTGCCTTTGCCGCGGGGCGTATCATGAACACGCGCACCGCGCGCAGCCAACTGATGGGTGGCATGATCTGGGGTATTGGCCAGGCCCTTCACGAGGCGACGGAAATCGACCGGCGCAACGCCCGCTATGTCAATCGTGACCTGCAGGATTATCTGGTGCCGGTCAACGCGGACATCAAACAGGTCGACGTCATCCTTGTTCCGGAGGTCGATCTGGACGTCAATCCAGCCGGCGTCAAGGGATTGGGCGAACTTGGCAATGTCGGGACGGCGGCGGCTGTCGCGAGCGCCGTGTACCATGCCACTGGCAAGCGCATTCGCGATCTGCCGATCAGGATAGACCAACTGATCATTTGAGGTTTTTGAACACTGGCTATTCCTCCGGCGCCGTGGCGGGTGCCGTATATCGCCGCCGGACCGCGTCGAGCACGCGCTTGCGGCTTTCCTCGGCTGAAAGCGTTTCGTCCTTTTCCGCCCCGGCCGTTTCCCGTGCCAGCTCCTTGTCCCTGATCTGCTGGCGGAACCATTTGGAGTAGTCGCCGGCGCGCAGGTGAAACTCCCAGGTCCTGTCGTCTATGCCCTCAGCCATCTGGACGAAAATCATCAGATTGTGGGCCCTGAGATTCATCGCGTCGTCGGGACCGTGGAAATAGAAGCTGCCCGCCTCATCGAGTTGCCCCTCGGCATATTTGCGGCTGTGCCGCTTGAGCGATTGGCGTGGCTCGATCACCTTGACCATAGCGAGTTTCTTGCGTTTCTGCGGTCGCCAGAACAATACGAGTTCACCCTTGGGCGAGGAAATTTCCTTTGGCGGCTCGATGCCGGTCTCTTTGCAAAAGACCTTCACGACGTCCTTCGCCTTGGGGCCAAGCGCAATGATGGCCGTCACCAGGCGCAAGGCGTCGGTCGAGATCGCTTCCGGGTGAACAGTGATCAGGATCGTGCCCGGCAATTCCAGTGACAGGACCGTCCGGGTATCATCGCGCCGCTTGGGCAGGAGATGGTGTGCTTCGTCGATGACGAGCCAATGCGGTCTCGCGGTGCGACGGCGGAAACTGCTGAGGCCAGGCAGCAGGTCGGCAAAGAAATCCGGCCGCTCATTGACGCGCAGGGCCAGTCCATTGACGACGATGTTGCTATCGGCCTTGGCGATCAGATCCAGCACTTGCGCCTTTGTCGGCGCGCTGGAGCCGTCTCCTAGCCGAACGGCGTCTTCTAGACCGTCATAGTCGCCCTCGGGATCGAACACGCAGAACTGAAACCGGCTCTCGACGAAGCGCTCCGTCAGCGCGGTGGCCAGGGTGGATTTGCCGATGCCCGAACTGCCGGCGATGAGGACCGTATCGGTTGGCGACAAATAGATCTCGTCGCCGCCGGCTGATCCGAGAACGATGCCGTCATGGCGCCTCGGCACGATCTCATGATCGCGCTTGATCAGCTTGTCGACCAGTTCCTCCACGCCCTTCCCACGGGCGCCACGCATGACCAGATCGGCGGTGGTCTTGACCGCGGGAATTGCATTGTCGACGGCGACGCTGCAGCCACATGCCTGCAGGAAGGCATGGTCGTTCTCGGCGTCGCCGACACCCACCACATTGTGTGGTGACAACCGAAGATCCTGCAGTGCCGCGGTCAGTCCGGTGGCTTTGTTGATGCCGCTCGGCAGGATCATCACCGCGCCCTTGTTGAAGATGATTTCCAGCTCCAGCCCCAGTTTCTTGATGACCTCGAGCACGGTGGCCTGATGGGGCTCCCAGGTAGCGACGATCGATCGCCCGATCGAAAGCGGCTTGACGCCGTGCTTCTTCAGCTTGGCGACGAATTTGGGTTCCGGCGATGGCGAAATCACCCGTTCTTCCTCGCTGGCCGGTGTGTAGATCAGCGCTCCATTCTCGGCGACGACCTTGTCGAACAGGCCGATTTCGGGAAAGACGCGCTTCAAATCGGGCAGTTCGCGCCCGGTGACCAGAACCAGCTTGCGGCCACTTTTCTTGAACTGCTCAAGGGCAACGAGCGTTTTCGTGGCGACGATTCCGTCATGAGCCAGTGTGCCGTCATAGTCCGTCGCCAACGCAATGAAATACATTCTGCCGACCTTTCACAGTTCCGGTTCGCGTTCCGGTTAGAACGTGTGATCGAGACAAAGGCTCCCACCGGAAGTGGATCGCAGGGTTTCGAAAGAGGGATGACGGTTTCGCCCCGGAAATCAGGAACTCCTCCGGTACCGGCACGTTGACCAGCAAGCCGGGATTTAGTCCCGGCTTTCGCGGGTGGCGGGCAAAGCCGCCGCCTTAGTCAACCTTCAGAGCAATGAAAGGTAAGGCCATGGGCTTCTTTTCGAAGGATATCAAAACACTCGACGATCTCTTCGTGCACACGCTGCGCGACATCTATTACGCCGAAAGGCAGATCGAGAAAGCGCTGCCGAAGATGATCGGCAAGGCAACCGACCCGCAATTGAAAGCCGGATTCGAAAAACACCTTGAGCAGACCAGGGGCCATGTCGAGCGCGTAGAGCAGGTGTTCGAGTTGCATGGCGTCAAGGCCAAGGAGGTCAACTGCCCGGCGATCGACGGCATTCTCGAGGAAGCCGACGACGTAAGCGGCGACGTCGACGACAAGGACGTTCTCGATGCGGCGCTGATAGCCTCGGCACAGGCCGTCGAGCATTACGAGATGACCCGCTATGGCACGCTCATCGCCTGGGCCAAGCAGCTTGGCCGCAGCGATTGCGCCAACGTGCTGGCCAAGAACCTGAAGGAAGAACAGGCGACCGATCGCAAGCTCACCGAAATGGCGGAGAGCAAGATCAACCTGCAGGCAGCCGAATGAGGCTACTCAAGTCGGCCAGCCAGCGCACCGGCTGGCTGGCCGATCCAAAATAGCCAACTAGCGCGCCGGGTCGACTCCCAAGGCCGCCGATTGCTGCCTCAGTGTCTCGTTATCGTCGTGCGGCACGTGTCGGGCAGGTTCCGCAATTTCCCTGCAGATACGGTACGCTACATAGGCAAGCGTCACTGTGAAAAGCAGACGAACCATCCATCTCGCTCCCTGGTCATCATATGTTCAATTTCGGCTGTTCTCATGTCAGTAGCCGCCGATCACCGGCAATATCTCGCCGGTGATGTAGCTCGAGCACTGCGGCGAGGCGAGGAATACATAGGCGGGTGCGAGTTCTTCCGGCTGTGCAGGCCGTTTCATCGGCGTGTCCGCACCGAATTTCGAGACGTCGTCGGCTTCCTTGTCCGACGGGTTGAGCGGCGTCCACACCGGGCCTGGCGCAACTGCGTTCACCCGGATGCCCTTGCCGATAAGGTTGCCCGAAAGCGCGCGCGTAAATGCGTGAATGCCGCCCTTGGTCATCGAATAGTCGATGAGTTGCCTTGAACCGTCGATGCCGGTTACGGAACCGGTGTTGATGACCGCCGAGCCCGGTTTCATGTGTGGCACGGCTTCCTGCGCCATATGAAAATAGCCGTAGAGATTGGTCTTCAGCGTCGTGTCGAAGTGTGCCTCCGTCAGATCGCCGAAGTCGCTGGAATGGATCTGGAAAGCAGCGTTGTTGACCAGCACATCGATGCGACCGAATTTCTGCACCGTGACCGCCACCGCGTTATGGCAATGCTCGCGTTCACTGACATCGGCTTTTATCAGAATACAGCGCCGCCCCTCTTTTTCGACGGCGGCCTTGGTCACTTCGGCGTCCTTGTCCTCGGCCAGATAGACGATCGCAATGTCCGCGCCCTCGCGGGCAAACAGGACAGCCACCGAGCGGCCGATGCCGGAATCGCCGCCCGTGATGAGCGCTACCTTGTCGTCGAGTTTTTTCGACCCCAGGTAATAGGGCGCATCGTAGAGGGGAGCGGGCTCGATTGCCCATTCATGCCCCGGCTTGGGCTGATGTTGCTCGGGAAAGGGCGGCTCCGGATATCTACGGGCGCCGGCTTGCATTGCGTGTTGGATCTTGCCTTTGCCCCTGGCTTTGTCCTTGGCATCAATGCCGCGCTGGATATGCCGTTGCTTGGCGGCTTCACCCGATGTCTGCGACTTCATCTGCATGGTTGCCTCCTCGGCTTGAAGAAGGAACAACGCATGATGGACAAAAAAGTTTGCGCAAAGGATCCGGGTTGTCGAAAGGGCTCGGCTCAGCCTTTTTGGCAAGGCATGAGCGATGACGTCGTCTCCGACCTTCGCGCAACCGCCCCGCGCCGTCGTATTATTTCGTGACTCAGCCTTTTCGGAACCTTCCCTCGCACGGCGCGTTCTGGCGCCTGTATTCGCAAAGCCTCATACAAAAAGCGGATCGGTGGGAGGCAAACCCGGGTGGGGAGGAGTGTTGCCATGTCGAAGCGAGAAATAGGAATATCTTCGGCCTTGGATCGGCGTATCGCTGACCTCAAGGCCAGGATGCAGGATAACCGGATCACGGAATATGAAATGAAGACCTTTCAGAAAGTGGCTTCCATCATGGGAGGCGGCGAAGGCTCCCTACGTCTTGAAGCCGACGACCTGATCGCGGCATCATTTGTCGTCGACACGCTGAGTGAATCAACGCTCAACTGACGGCGGACGGCCTGGCTTCGAGCGCCACCTGCCCTTGCTCAGCCAACAGCTTGGTCCAAACCTTCAAGCTGGGACACAGGACAGCCGCTTTTCGGCGGCTGTCCCTTCGGCGGCTTTTTACCGCGCCATGCCGCCCGATATCGAATTGGAGGGAAAGTCTTATCAATTTGTTTGCGTTGGTTCGTCATAGTAGCGGCGGCTAACGGAGTTGAACGCGATGAAGCTCGATCTATCGCCGACGAGCTGGGGCAGGGTGATCGCTGTCACCATGGTCGGTACGGCATTCTTCATTGCCGTGGCGTTCTTCGTCGATTCTTTCAACTTCCCCTATCTTTCGCCCGCGGCAGTGTGGCGGGCGCAGATGACCGACCTGATGCTGCCTTTGGTGCTGGGCGGGTCGTTTCTGTTTTTCCTCATGTGGAAGATCCGCCAGCTGGCCATCGCGCAGCGCGACCTCAGCGTTATTGCCGCGACCGACAGCCTGACGGCGGTGCTGAACCGCGGTGCCTTCTCGATGCTGGTCGAGGCCTATCTCGAGCAGACCCGCAAGCAGGAGCAGACCCGTTCGGGGGCGCTGCTGATCATCGACGCCGACCACTTCAAGTCGATCAACGACCGCCTGGGCCATGACTGCGGCGATCAGGCACTCAAGCTGATAGCACAGGCGATCAAGGGGCAACTGCGTGGCGGCGACATTGTTGGCCGCATCGGCGGTGAAGAATTCGGCGTATTTCTTCCCGGCGTGGATCCCTCGCAATCCTGGGTGGTTGCCGAGAGCATCCGCCGGCGCATCAGGGAGACGGACTTCTCGCCCGGTGGCAGGCCTTGCCCCCTGTCCGTCAGCATCGGCGGCACGAGCTTTACCGGCCCGACCACCTATGAGGAAATCTTCTCCGCCGCCGACAGACGGCTTTACACGGCTAAGTCGAACGGGCGCGATCAAGTCAGCTTCGATCCGGCGGGGGCTGCTCCGGCGCCTCTGCCCAGCGTCGCCACGGTGCATTGACAAAGGTCTGATCAAAAGCGGTCATTGCAACCTTGGACCGTCGCGTCCTGTAGGCACGAGAACCTTGGGCACTCCCGCAACACGCTGATTTGTACAAGCTGTTGCGCGGAGGGCGCTTTCGCTTTGCCGACATCACGCTAAAGGTAGTGTCCGGTGCCCATCGGGGCTGGATGGATCGGGCAGGGCCTTCTTCGCATGACATTGATAGGCGCGGCGGCACTGCTGATCCTGGTCCTGACTTACGCCGGTGTCGCCGTTGGCCGCATCCCCGGCCTGCGCCTCGACCGGGCAGGGATCGCGCTGCTCGGCGGGGCCGCGATGATCGCCGTCGGCGCGCTCAGCATGGAGGATGCCTACCGGGCGATCAATTTCGACACCATCACGCTTTTGCTCGGCATGATGATCGTGGTGGCCCATCTGAAAGTGTCGGGCGCCTTTCGCGGCCTTGGCGCTATCGCCATCGAGCACGCGCACGCGCCCTTCATGCTTTTGGTGATGGTGACGCTGTTGACCGGCGTGCTGTCTGCCTTCCTGGTCAACGACGCCATCTGCCTTGTCATGGCGCCGATCGTCGTCCACGTCACCCGCATCATCAAGCGCAACCCGATCCCCTATCTGATCGCCACCGCCACCGCGTCGAATTGCGGCAGCGTCGCCACCATCACCGGCAATCCGCAAAACATGGTCATCGGTGCGCTGTCGGGCATTTCCTATCCAGCCTTTTCGGCGGCACTCGCTCCGGTCGCTCTGTTCGGCCTCGTCGCGGTCGTTGTCATCATCCGCATCGTCTACCGGGCCGAATTCGCCCGCACGGTGCAACTGATGCCCGAGGTCTCGCGTGGCCGCATGCATAAGAGGCAGGTGCTGAAGGCGGTGGTGGTCTGCATCGGACTGGCAATCGCCTTCTTCGCCGGCGTGCCTGTCGCCAAGGCAGCACTCATCGGCGGCGCGATCCTCTTGCTCACCCGTGCCATCAAGCCGGAACGTATCTACCGCGAAATTGACGGTCCGCTGCTGTTCATGTTCGCCGGTCTGTTCGTGGTGGTCGCCGGCGCCGAAAAGACGCTGCTGACATCAGACATGATCGCCTCGGCAAAGAACCTTGGGCTGGACGATGTCTGGCGCCTGTCCGGCTTCACCGCGGTGCTCTCCAACATCATGAGCAATGTTCCGGCCGTGCTGGCGCTGCGGCCATTCATACCCGGCCTCGAAAACCCCGAGCGCGCCTGGCTGGTCGTCGCGATGAGTTCGACGCTGGCCGGCAATTTCACGCTGCTGGGTTCGGTCGCCAACCTGATCGTCGCCGAACAGGCACGGGCCGCCGGTACGCCGCTGTCATTCGGCGCCTTCTTCAAGGTCGGCTTGCCGCTGACGCTGCTGACGCTTGGCGCGGGCACGGCATGGTTGGCGTTGGGATTCTAGACCTGGCTGCTTGAAGTTCGCGCCCGCACAAGCGTCGCCGCGGCGCGGCCGGCCGCCTCGATATAATCGGGGTTGCGGTGGATCAGCATGATCGAAAAGGAGCCGTCGATCAGGAGCACGACCTCGCGTGCCAAGGCTTGCGGCTCCTCGACGCCGCGATCGGACAATGCGCCAGCCAGCCATGTTTCGAAATTTGACTTGTGCCGCGACCCGACCTTGATCGCTGGGTGTCCGGGCATCGAGGCGAGTTCCGCGGCCGTGCGCAGGAAGCCGCATCCTTTCCATTTCGGATGGCGAGCGGCCCTCGCCAGATTGCTGAAGATCGCCTCGACCTTGCGATCCGCGCCGCCCTCGGCGGCATCGAACCAGCCGGCCATACGCTTCAGGTTGGGTTGGTCGCGGCCATCGAGATAGGCGGCGATGAGGTCGTCCTTGCTCTTGAAATGGTAGTAGAGCGTCCGCTTGGTGAGACCCGCCTCCTCGGCAACGGCATCGACGCTGACGCGACCGATTCCTTCGGCATAGAAGAGCTTGGTCGCGGCATCGACGATGCGTTTGCGGGTGGGGCTCTGTGCGTCGGGCATGAGCTTAAGTATACCGACTAGTGAATATACACAAGCGGGAAAGGGCATAGTCTTCCGGTTCATGAGCATTATGGAGAAGGAAGAGCCAATGACCGATCTTGTCCTCAACGAGACCAGGGATGGGATTGCCATCCTTACCCTCAACCGGCCGGAGAAACTCAACGCGCTGAACTATGCCCTGATCGATCGCCTGCTTGCGATCCTCGACGACATCGAAGTCGATGACGGCGTTCGGGCGGTCATTCTTACCGGGGCAGGGGAGCGCGCGTTTTCGGCGGGCGGCGACATCCACGAGTTCTCGGCCAGCGTGGCGCTTGGCGTCGACGTCGCGATGCGTGACTTCGTCATGCGCGGACAGCGGCTGACAGCGAGGCTGGAAGCCTTCCGCAAACCCGTCATCGCCGCCGTCAACGGCGTTGCCTTTGGCGGCGGCTGCGAAATCACCGAGGCTGTGCCGCTGGCCATCGCCAGTGACCGTGCCCTTTTCGCCAAGCCGGAAATCAACCTGGCGATGCCGCCGACCTTTGGCGGAACGCAGCGTTTGCCCAGGCTCGCCGGGCGCAAGCGGGCGCTCGAACTGCTGTTGACGGGCGACTGGTTTCCGCCGCCGCGGGCGCTTGAGCTGGGTCTCGTCAACGAAGTCGTGCCACATGCCGAGTTGATGCCGGCTGCGATCGGCCTGGCAAGGAGTATCCTGCGGCACTCCGATCTGGCGATCGCCAGCATCCTCACGGCGGTGGCGCGCGGCCTCGATCAGAGCATCGCGGAAGGCCTGCAGGTCGAAGCCTCGCAATTCGCCCGCATGGCCTCGACAGCCGATTTGCGCGAAGGGCTCGATGCCTGGATCCAGCGGCGCGAGCCCCGCTATGACGGCTCATGGACGCATATCGCGCGCCCCGACGAGGCCAGGCGGACCTCGTTGGCGCTGGATCAGGGCGCCACCACCAAGCGGCCTTTCATGTTGGGGTGAAAGCGGCAGAAATAGTCGACCGATTCAGCCGCCTTCAATGTCAGGCTTGCGGATTTCTTCGACGGGATCATCACCTCCCAGCCACCTTTCACGGTGGCCGTGTGGGCGAACACATCCTTGTTCACCCACTCGATCGTATCGCCGACCTTCGCCTCGACGGTGGCCGGCGAGAACACCAGTTTGTCGATGGTGACCTGGATGGTTTCAGCTTGCGCCGGAACGATACCGACGACCAGCATCAACGCAATCCACGGAGGGCGTTTCGGCATGCACCCGGTCCTTACTTCAGCATGCCGGCGACGTGTTCGGCATGCTGCTCATGGCCCTGGAAAATCTTTAGCCCGGTTTCCAGCAGGCTCTTCAATTCGGCATTCTGCGCCGACGGGATGAGCAGCGTTTCAAGCGCTCCGTCGACCTGCTTGTGATAGGCCACCTCGTTGTCGACATAAGCCTTGTCGAAGGCCGCGCCCTTGAGCTTGGCGAGTTTCGCCCGCTCCTCCGCCGCCGCTTTGGTCAACGCCTTGCTGGTAGCGTTGTCTTCCGGCGTGACCTTGAGTTTCTTAACCAGATCGAGCGCCTGCACGTTCACCGCCTCATGGTCGCGCACCATGTCCTTGGCGAAGGCGAGCACCTCCTTGTTCTTCGACTTTTTGAGCGCTTGCTTGGCCGCCTCGACGTCGATCACGCCGGCCGTGTAGGCGATGTGTGCGATCTGCGGGTCGGTCGGCTTGTCGGCGGCTTGTGCGAACGGGGCAGTGCCAAGCAGCAGCATGGCGGCGAGCGCGGCGGTGTGTCGGATAGACATGGCATCTCCTTCGTCCGGGCATTTGAAATCGCTCCGGACAGTGTTTTTCGGTTGACGATCATTGGATGCGGGACGGCGGCAAACGTTCCCGCCAAAAGCAACTGAATCCGCCGGGGTCAGCTCTCCAGCCCGAGCCGCCGCATGACCGCGCCGGTCAGCCTTTCGCAACGCCGGCCGGCGAAGGGAAAGGCATCGAGCAGCACCGGCCCGATCTGGTCGTCCAGCGCCTTGCGCACCAGGGCACGGGCCCGGTGCAGCCTTGTCTTGACGGTTTGCGGCCGCACGCTGAGAAGATCGGCGGTCTCTTCGATGCTCAGCCCCTCGATTACCCGCGCCACGAACACCGTCCGGTAGACATCGGGAAGGCTGTCGGTGGCCCGTTCGACCAGCTGGAGGATCTGCCGTTGCGCCATCGTCCGTTCCGGATCGTCGCTGGGGTTGAGAGGAAACCGGATAATCTCGGCTTGCGGATTTTCCGGCATTGCCACCGTTCGGCGCCTCTTGCGCAGGCGGCCGAGCGCCTCGTTGATGACGATGCGCGACAACCATGTGGCCAGCGAAGAGTCGCCGCGAAAGGCATCGAGATGGGCGAAGGCCCTGACATAGGCCTCCTGCACGATGTCCTCGGCCTCGCTGTCATTGCGCACGACGCCGCGCGCGATCCTGTAGAGCCGTTGATTGTGCGTCTTGATGATGGTGCGGAAGGCATCGCCGTCGCGCGCCAGCGCCCGTCGTACGAGCTGCATGTCGCCTGGTGCGGCAGAAGGTACGGCCGTCAAGACAGCAGGCATGGCCAGTTTCCTCAACCCAACCTCCGGACCGGAACCTCGATTGAGAGATTGGACGCTGTTGCCGGCAAAAGGTTCCCGAAGATTTTTCGCCTGGTCCCGCGGCGACTAACCTACCGCGTCCAATGAGGACTTGTCAGCAACCTGCAGGCGCGCCGTGGCCGCCAGGAGATCGGTCTGGGTGATCAGCCCAAGAATCCGCTTGTCGTCGTCGACGATGATGACGGCATGGCTGCGGCCGTCAGTGAGCACGGGCAGCAGCCCCATGGCGGCGAAACCGGCGGCGGCGGTCGCCGCGGGCGATATCACGGATCCAACCGCGCCGGAGGCCTGCGTCAATTCCCGCAATCCCACGGTGCCTGCCAGCCTTGCCTCCGCGTTGACGACCGGCAAGGTACGGATGTTGTGGTCAAGCAGCAACTGGCGCGCCGCATCGGTGGAGGTGTGCGCGTCGACCGAGATCACATCGCGCGACATGATGTCCTCGCACAGAACGGTCTTGTGCGCACGCACCATCGCCTGCAATTCGACTTGCCGCAGCAGGCGGTCGAGATCGTTGCGATCGATATCGAACGTCTCGTCGAGTGCGCCAAGCGCGGCATCGATGTCTTCGGACCGAAAGCCGACGCGCGACTGCGCCGGCGGATCGCCGGTGCCGTGGCTGTTCGTCGGTGCTGCAGCCGGTACATGCGGATAATTGCGCCGGGCCAGTCTGTGGAAGCCGTAGCCGAGCGCCACAAGCAGGATCGAATTCAGCGCCACCGGTACGAATGGAAACAGGAAGCCGGCGCTGATGACGGCCGGCCCTCCCAGCACCGCGGTCAGGGCGGCCGCTCCGCCCGGCGGATGTAGACAACGCGTGAACGACATGGCGGCGATGGCCAGTGCCACCGCTATGCCGGCGGCAAGGGCGGTTTCGTGGATGAAATGCGCCACGATCACGCCGACCAGTGCCGATATCGTGTTGCCGCCGATGATCGACCATGGCTGCGCCAGCGGGCTGGCCGGCACCGCGAACAGGAGCACGGCGGACGCCCCCATCGGCGCCACCAGCAGCGGTACATGCGGGCCGTTGCCGAGCACAAGGCTGGCGATCACGCCGGTGAGCGCAATGCCGATCGTCGCGCCGATACAGGCAACGAGGCGCTCGCGAAGCGTCGCGCCGGCAAGAATGGGAACAAAGAGGCGAAAAGCCATGACGTCGAAAACTCTGCCGGTATTCCAGGGGGAAGTAGAAACCGCGATGATCGCACCGCAATGGCGCGGTATCGCGGAATTTGAAAGCCAAATTGATCCGCGATGCCGCGGTTTGTGGGAATAGAATTCCACGACCTTGTCGCAATGCTCGCCGCGGTGCCGGTCTGGCTCCGCAGGCGAAGTGGCGGTTCACCAGTCTTTCGGCATGCTTGCGCTGGTCCGATGAATCACTTTGGCGGTGCCTTGATCGTTCAGGCAGCCGCCGCGGCGGTCAGGCCGCGCGAAATGTCGGCCTTCAGGTCGTCGACATCCTCGAGGCCGATCTGCAGGCGGATCAACGGACCCTCATAGGGGGCTTTCGCAACAACGCGGTCGCCAAGCCAGACCGGCACCGCGAGGCTCTCATAGCCGCCCCAGGAATAGCCGAGGCCGAAAATCTGAAGCGCGTCGAGGAAGGCGTGCTGCTGCTTCTGGCCGCCACCGGCGAGCACGATGGAAAAGATGCCGCTGGAGCCGGAGAAGTCGCGCTTCCACAAATCGTGGTCAGGGTGGCTGGGAAGGGCAGGGTGGAGCACGCGTGCCACGCCTTTCTGGCCTTCGAGCCAGGAGGCGATGGCGAGTGTGCTGCGCTGATGGTGCTCCAGGCGCACGCCCATGGTGCGCAGGCCGCGCAGCACCTGGTAGACATCGTCGGGCCCGGCGCAGCAGCCAAGCGTGCAGAAGCTCTCATAAAGATGCTTCCAGCAGCTCTCATTGGCCGACACCGTGCCAAGCAGTACGTCGGAATGGCCAGCCGGGTATTTCGTCGCCGCATGGATCGAGATGTCGACGCCATGGTCGAGCGGACGGAAATACAGCGGTGTCGCCCAGGTATTGTCCATCATGACGATGGCGCCCGCGGCATGCGCCGCTTTGACGATGGCCGGGATGTCCTGCACCTCGAACGTGTTGGACGCCGGCGATTCCGTGAACACCACCTTGGTGTTGGGCTTGATCAACGCCGCGATGCCGGCGCCGACCTCGGGGGCGTAATACTCGACCTCGATCCCCAGCCGCTTCAGCATCGTGTCGGCGAAGTTGCGGGTCGGGTGATAGACCGAATCGACGATCAGCAGATGGTCGCCCGCCGACACGAAGGCGAGCAGCGGCACGGTCACCGCCGCAAGGCCCGACGGCACCACGATCGTGCCGGCCGAGCCTTCCAGTGCGTCTATGGCCTGGGCCAGGGCATCGGTCGTCGGTGTGCCGCGCGTGCCGTAAGTGTATTTCTGGCTGCGTGCCGCCATCGACGCCGCGTCACGAAAGAGCACGGTCGAGGCATGCACCACTGGCGGATTGACGAAGCCGAAATAGTCATGCGGATTGTTGCCCGAATGGGCAAGCCGCGTGTTGATGCCCACCCCACCGCTAAAGTGCTCGCTGCCGTCTTTCGCCATTCTACGTCGCCTTGTTTGCCAAGCCGCTAGCCATAGTGCGGCGTCATGGACCGTGCAACAGCCGCCGTCCGCCAGGGGACGGACTTCGAATATGCCAATTCGTCGCGGCAAAAGGTGGCGATTGGGGTGTGGTGCGACCCCGGCGGTGCGTTGCCGGCAGTTGCGCCGTTCTCCGCCGACAGGGCTACGAACTGGGGTTAACGGGTTCCTTCGAAGCCTTCGCCGGCGCGTAGGCTGACGGAAACGAAAAACCCGCCTGTGCGGCGGGTGGCTGGCGCAAATCAGCACCATAAACGAATATGTACCATAGCTGAGGGCACGAAGTCAAGAAAAAATTCCTATTGTGAAAAGCTGCTGGCGCAAAAGCCACCGACACCGCCGAACTGGCTGTCGTCAGGTCTTTTGTTAATCTGAGTTCGGTGCCCGGTCTCCGCCAATCGGCCTATTGTGGGTGGCTGCGAAAAATATATAATCGATTTCTAATATTAATCGCCGGATTGCTTCGATCAGATGCTGCCGGATGGTTGTTGCCGGTTGACCTTCTGGTCCTCCACGATCCGGATCGCGCTCACGAAGCGTGAGCGCGGCAAGGGGAGGGAAAGTCATGCCCGACGTCAAATGGACAATGAAGGCGCGCGAATTCACCAACTGCAACTGCGCCTATGGCTGCCCGTGCCAGTTCAACGCCATGCCGACATACGGTTTCTGTGAAGCGGTTGCTGGCATGGAAATCGAGAGTGGCCATCACGGCGACACCAAGCTCGACGGATTGCGGTTCGTCGGGATTTTCCGCTGGCCCGGCGCCATACACCAGGGCAGGGGCGAAGCCGCTGTGGTTATCGACGAGAGGGCGACCGAGGCCCAGCGTGGTGCGCTGCTTCGCATATTGGGCGGTCTGGATACCGAACCAGGTGCGACGATATTCCAGGTCTTTTCGACCACGCTGGAGAAATTCCACGATCCGATCTTTGCCCCGATCGAATTCAAGGTCGATGTCGGCGCGCGAACCGCGCGGCTGCACGTCAACGGCGTAACCGACGGCCATGGCGAGCCGATCAAGAATCCGGTCACCGGCGCGGAACACCGGGCGCGCATCGACCTGCCGCACGGCTTCGAATACGCGATCGCCGAAGTCGGGCGTGGCTGGACCAAGACGACGGGCCCAATCAAGTTCGAACTGGCCGATTCGCACAGCCATTTCGCCAATCTGCATCTCACGCAGAGCGGCGTCGTGCATTGACCTGATCCAATGACCGACACGGCCCTCGAGGCGGTGCTGCGGCGCGACCGCGCGGTCGTAACGGCCGCGCTCGTGGTGATCGCCGTGCTCGCCTGGGCCTATGTGCTGTGGCTCGCCGCCGACATGGTCATGCCCGGTTCCCCCGTCCCGGGCAGCGCAGGCGGCGACATGACCGAAATGGACATGTCGAACATGGACTCGTCTCCCATGGATACGGGCGGGATGGATATGGGCGCCACGATGGCGCCCGGTTTCCGGGCCTGGGTATCGGCCGATTTCGCTTTCATCTTTACAATGTGGGCGGTGATGATGGTCGGCATGATGACGCCTTCGGTCGCGCCGATGTTGCTGCTCTATGCCGGCGTCGGGCGCAAGGCGCGGGCGGATGGCCGTCCTATCGCTTCGACGGGATGGTTCTTTGCCGGCTATCTCACTGTGTGGGTCGTGTTCAGCATTGTGGCGACCGCTGCGCAATGGTTTCTCGCCCGTCTCGCCTTGCTCGATCCCTCGATGGCGACAGACAGCGCGATCCTCGGCGGCCTCGTCCTGATCGCCGCTGGCCTCTATCAATGGACGCCGATGAAGGGCGTCTGCCTGCGCCAATGTCAGGCGCCGATCGCGTTCCTGGCCAGCCATGGCGGTTTCCGTTCCGCCCCGCTCGGCGCGCTTCGGCTCGGCATCGACCACGGCGTCTATTGTCTGGGTTGCTGCTGGGCACTGATGGCTCTGCTCTTCGTCGGCGGCGTCATGAACGTGCTGTGGATCGCCGGCATCGCCGTCCTTGTTCTCCTTGAGAAGACTGTACCGACCAGGCAGTTGATACCACGGGTTTCCGGCGCGCTGATGGCTACGATCGGCGCTTGGCTCGTCTTTCAAGCTCTTTGAGAACAGTTGTTGCCTCCGGGGCGATATTGCCCGGCAACCGGCCGACAACGTCGGATGATAGTCTTCCGGCATGACAATTCATCGCGCACCGGGCCAACAACCGCCGAGGTGCCGCCTGGGATGGATTTTCGCTGCAGCGGACCCGCATTGGCCCGGCATTGGCATTGAATGAGTTTTGCCGCTTTTATTTGCTCTGCTGGTCAAATCGCGGGCGCGTTTGTCTGCTATTTCAGGCATTTGCGCCAATCGGTTTTCAAACTCTTTCGGTTTCGGTCATTTCCCTTGACCTCACGGGAATTATCGCCTTCGATGACATTCGTGAATGGGAGGCGGCGCGTCGGTTACGACGCGGGGTTCCGGAAATGGGCCGGAATGGGAACTGCATTCACACGGGAAAAAAATCAGGGTTTGCCCTGAAAAACAGAGAAAAGGGTCTGTGGGTCATGAAACATATTGCTATCGGCATTCTTGGCGCCGCCACGCTTGGGTTGATGGCGTCGGCCGCCTCGGCAACCACGCTCGATACCGTCAAGGCGAAGGGCTTCATCCAGTGTGGCGTCTCGACCGGCCTGGCCGGCTTCTCGGCGCCGGACGACAAGGGTGACTGGCAAGGCATCGACGCGGATTTCTGCCGCGCTGTCGCGGCCGCCGTCTTTGGTGACGGCACCAAGGTCAAGTTCACCCCGCTCAGCGCCAAGGAGCGGTTCACCGCGCTGCAGTCCGGCGAGATCGACATCCTGTCGCGCAACACCACCTGGACGATCAACCGCGACACGGCACTTGGCCTGAATTTCATCGGCGTCACCTACTATGACGGCCAGGGTTTCATGATCAATGCCAAGAAGCTGCCCGGCGTCAATTCCGCGTTGCAGCTTTCCGGCGCCGCCGTCTGCGTGCAGAGTGGCACGACCACCGAGCTCAATCTGGCCGACTATTTCAAGGCCAACAAGATGGAGTACAACCCGGTCGTCTTCGAGAAGCTGGAAGAGGTCAACGCCGCCTATGACGCCGGCCGTTGCGACGTCTACACCACCGACCAGTCGGGCCTTTATGGCATCCGCCTGACGCTGGGATCGCCGGCCGATCACGTCGTGCTGCCCGAGATCATCTCGAAGGAGCCGCTCGGACCGGCCGTGCGCCAGGGCGACGACCAGTGGTATCACATCGTCAAGTGGACCTATTTCGCACTGTTGCAGGCTGAAGAGCTTGGCATCACCAAGGCCAATGTCGACGAAATGAAGAACTCGCCCAGCCCGGAGATCAAGCGCGTGCTCGGCCAGGAAGCCGATACCAAGATCGGTACCGATCTCGGCGTCTCCAATGACTGGGTCGTCAACATCGTCAAGGCCGTCGGCAATTATGGCGAAATGTTCGAACGCAATGTCGGTTCGGGCAGCCCGCTGAAGATCGCGCGCGGCATCAACGCGCTGTGGACCAAGGGTGGCCTGCAGTACGCTCCGCCGATCCGCTGATCGAAATGTGATCCGGAAGGCAGGTCGTCTGCCTTCCGGTTTCTCTTTCCAGGGGACGGTCGAATGGCATCGCAGGAAGTTCTTCGCGAGGAGCCCAGCCGAGGTTCCTTCATCAACGATCCAAGAGTCCGGGGCATATTCTTCCAGGCGGTGGTCGTCGTCGTGCTGGTGGCGGGCGTCTGGTGGATTGCCCACAACGTCATCGACAATCTGACGCGCCTGCACATCGCTTCAGGCTTCGGCTTCCTCAAGGGCCGCGCTGGCTTCGACATCAGCGAGAGCGCCATCGCCTATTCATCGGATTCGACCTATGGCCGCGCCATTCTGGTCGGCTTCCTCAACACTGTGATCGTTGCCGTCGTCGGCATCATCACCGCGACAATCATCGGCTTCATCGTCGGCATCGGCCGGCTTTCGCAGAACTGGCTGATCAGGAAGATCTGCACGGTCTATGTCGAGGTCTTCCGCAACATCCCGCCATTGCTGGTCATCTTCTTCTGGTATTCCGGCGTGCTGGCCGTGCTGCCGGCACCACGCGACAGCATCAATTTGCCATTCGGCTCCTTCCTCAACCAGCGCGGCTTCTATTTTCCACGCGCCGTCTGGGGCGACGGCTCCTGGCTGATCTTCGTCGCTCTGCTTGTCGGCATCGCCATGGCGTGGTTCGTCGCGCGCAAGGCGCGGCAACGGCAGATGGCGACCGGACAGCAATTTCCAGTGTTGTGGACAGCCCTGGCGCTGATCGTCGGGCTGCCGCTGCTCGCCTATGCGCTGAGCGGCTTCCCCTTGAGTTTCGATTACCCCAAGCAATCGACCTTCAACCTGACCGGCGGCTTCCAGGTCAGGCCGGAGTTCCTGTCGCTGTATCTGGCGCTATCCTGCTATACCGCCGCCTTCATTGCCGAGATCGTACGCGCCGGCATCAGGGGCGTCAGCAAAGGCCAGACGGAAGCTGCCGGCGCGTTGGGGTTGCGGCCTGGGTCGATCCTGCGGCTGGTCGTCGTGCCGCAGGCCATGCGCATCGTCATTCCGCCGCTGACCAGCCAGTATCTCAACCTGACCAAGAACTCGTCGCTCGCAATTGCCATCGGCTATCCGGACCTGACGGCGACCGCCGGCACAGTGCTGAACCAGACCGGCCAGGCTGTCGAGGGCGTGGTGATCATGATGGTGATCTATCTGGCCATCAGCCTCCTGACCTCGCTTGTGATGAACTGGTTCAACGCCAAGATGGCGCTGGTGGAGAGGTGAGGTAAGGACATGCAGGAAAATGATATGTCCTGGGTGCGCACCGAAATGGTGCTGGCGCAGCCGGCGCCCGCCAGTGTCACTGGCCTCGGTGCGTGGGTGCGCAAGAACCTGATCGCTTCTACCGGCGACACCATTTTGACAATCGTCGGCATCGCACTGGTGGCGATGATCCTGCCGCAAATCATCAGCTGGGCGTTCATCAACGCCGTGTGGACCGGACCAGACCGGACCGTATGCGCAACGGTGGCGCAAGGCGGCATCCGGCCGGATGGCTGGACCGGCGCCTGCTGGGCTTTCGTCAATGCCAAATTCGGCCAGTTCATGGTCGGGCGCTATCCTATCGAGGAGCGCTGGCGGCCGATTCTGGTCGCCATCCTGTTCGTGGCGCTGCTGGTGCCGATGCTTATCCCGAAGGTGCCGCGTAAAGGGCTGAATGCGATTCTGCTGTTCTTCGTGCTGCCGGTCGTCGCCTTCGTCCTACTTGTCGGCGGCATGTTCGGCCTGCCGCATGTCGAAACCTCGATGTGGGGGGGGCTGCTGGTAACGCTCAGCCTGTCGTTCGTCGGTATTGCCGTGTCGCTGCCGCTTGGCATCGTGCTGGCGCTCGGCCGCCGTTCCAGGATGCCGATCATCAAGACGCTGTGCGTCGTCTTCATCGAGACGGTGCGCGGCATCCCGCTGATCACCGTGTTGTTCTTTGCCAGTGTGATGCTGCCGCTGTTCCTGCCGGCCGGCGTCAGCTTCGACAAGTTCCTGCGGGCGCTGATCGGCGTGTCGCTGTTTGCCGCCGCCTATATGGCCGAAGTGGTGCGCGGCGGCCTGCAAGCGATCCCCAAGGGCCAGTATGAAGGTGCGGATTCGCTCGGCCTCGGCTATTGGCAGAAGATGTATTTCATCGTCATGCCGCAGGCGCTGAAACTGGTCATCCCGGGCATCGTCAACACCTTCATCGGCATGTTCAAGGACACCAGCCTGGTCATCATCATCTCGATGTTCGATCTGCTCGGCATCGTCAAACAGAACTTCTCCGATGCAAACTGGGCAACCGCGCAGACGGCCAGGTCCGGCCTGATCTTCGCGGCCTTCGTCTTCTGGCTGTTCTGCTTCGGCATGTCGCGCTATTCAATGTTCACCGAACGCCGGCTCGACACCGGCCACAAACGCTAAACAAAAGAACAAGGGGACCCTGTCATGGCCACCGAAAATGCCGTCAGCGCGGAAGAGATCAAGGTCAACGCCGCCAAGATGCAGATTTCCACCACCGATGTCGCCATCGACATCATCGCCATGCACAAATGGTATGGCGAGTTCCATGTGCTCAAGGACATCAATCTGAAAGTGATGCGCGGCGAGCGTATCGTCATCTGCGGCCCTTCGGGCTCCGGCAAATCGACGATGATCCGCTGCATCAACCGTCTGGAAGAGCACCAGAAGGGCAAGATCATCGTCGACGGCAAGGAATTGACCAACGATCTCAAGAAGATCGACGAGGTGCGCCGCGAGGTCGGCATGGTGTTCCAGCACTTCAACCTGTTCCCGCATCTGACCATCCTGGAGAACTGCACGCTGGCGCCGATCTGGGTGCGCAAGACACCGAAGAAGCAGGCCGAGGAAATCGCCATGCATTTCCTCAAGCGCGTCAAGATCCCGGAACAGGCCCACAAATATCCCGGCCAGCTGTCCGGCGGCCAGCAGCAGCGCGTGGCCATCGCCCGCTCGCTGTGCATGAACCCGCGCATCATGCTGTTCGATGAGCCGACCTCGGCGCTCGATCCGGAAATGATCAAGGAAGTGCTGGAGACGATGGTCGGGCTCGCCGAAGAAGGCATGACCATGCTGTGCGTCACCCATGAGATGGGCTTTGCCCGCAAGGTCGCCAACCGCGTGATCTTCATGGATCAGGGCCAGATCGTCGAGCAGAACACGCCGGCCGAGTTCTTCGACCACCCGCGCCACGAGCGCACAAAGCTGTTCCTGTCGCAGATCCTGCACTAGTCTTCCGATGATCACAAAGAGCCCGGCTGAAACAGTGCCGGGCTTTTTTGCGTATGGATGAGCAGAAGGCGGGCGGCTCGTGGCGCCGGGACGCGTTTGCAGGGGCCGCCAATCATGAAAAGGCTGGAACGTTTTCTAGGTCTTCTGCTGATCGTCATTGCGCTCGCTGTGACGATGGGCGCTCTCGTTCCGCGGCCGCTGTGGCGGCCGGCCGCCGCAGCACCCGCCGACACGCACCGCATCCTGGTGCTGAAGAACCCGATCCACACGGACATCGCCATCCCGGTCGACGATACCGTGCGCCAGCGCTTCCACTTCCTGGTCGACGCCGGCATACCGGCCGACAGTCCGCAGGTCCGCTACATCGTCTTTGGCTGGGGCGGCCGCGCCTTCTATCTGGAGACGCCGACATGGTCTGAGTTGAAGGCGGTGCCGGTGATGAAGGCACTGACCCTCGACGCGTCGGTCGTGCATGTCGATGTCGCCGGCGACATCGACGAAGGGCGTCCCAACATTGCCGGCTTCGATATCGGCGAGGAGCGCTTCGCGGCGCTGCTCGATTTCATCGATGCGAGTTTCCAGCGGGAGCCGAAGGGTCCGATCCTTGTTCCGGACGCGGCCTATTCCAGGTTCGATGGCTTCTACGAAGCCAATGGCCATTTCAACGCGCTAGTCGGCTGCAACACCTGGACCGCGGCGGCGTTGCGCACCGCCGGCCTGCGCACGGGCTGGTGGAACCCGCTGCCGGTATCGCTCGGCCTGTCGATGCGGCTGTATAATTAGCGTGGGCATTCCGCGAATTGGCAAGCGTCGCGTTCCTTCGCGCCCCCCTCTGTCCTGCCGGACATCTCCCCCACGAGGGGGGAGATTGGCGGTTTCGGCGCCCCGCTCTTTTCTACAATGTTCGAGATTGGCGAAATCGGCGGTGCCGGCCGATCTCCCCCCTCGTGGGGGAGATGTCCGGCAGGACAGAGGGGGGCGCTGTCCCGCCGGCCTGTCAACGCCTGACAACAGCCTCCGCTGACCACCCATAGAGCCAGTCCAAATCCGCCGCGAGTTTTTCCGGCGAGCGGATTTTCAGGAACAGGTTGCGCGCGATCGCCACTGGGCCCGCGGCATGCCAGGCAAGGCGGTTGATGGCGCCGCGGCGTGCGACCCTGGCGACGCGCGGCCGCCGCAGGTTCTCCCAGATTAGCAGGCTCTGTGGCGGATCGGCAGGGGAGTCGGCAATGATACCGGCAAGTGTCGCCGCATCCTCGATCGCCATCGCCGCGCCTTGCGCCGCGAACGGCGTCATCGCATGCGCGGCGTCGCCGATCAGCGCGATGCCGTCCGGCGTTGTCCAGGGTTGGTTCTGGTCGACCGTATGGAGCGGCCAGGTCAGCCACGGGCCAGTCATTTCCACCAGTCTTGCGAGGCCGGGCGCGGTGCCGCGCACTGCGCCGGCGAGGATGCCGGGGTCGGCATGGCCGGACCAGCCTTCGGCAATGCGTTCGCCCCTGATGAAGGCGACGAGATTGAAGGCGTCACCCTTGCTGACGGGATAGGCGACCATATGGAAGCCTGGGTGCAGGAAAGTGGTGACGCAGTCCGGGGCGCCGATCGCTGCGAATGCATGCCCGGCGGCACTCTGCGCGGCAATGGTCGTGCGCCAGGCCAGTTCGCCGGAAAAGCGGCTTCTTGGCGAGGCAGTCCCCTTGGCCGAATCGACAAGCCCGCGCACCGAGGACCAGACGCCATCGGCGCCGACCAGCAGGAAGCCCCCGGCCGTAATGGTTCTGCCGTCGATCTCGGCCGTCGCCGTGATGCCATGGGTGCCGGTGGCAACGCTGCCGATGCGGGCGCCGGTGGTGAGATGGATATCCGGCATCTCGGCAACGCGCGCCATCAGTGCGCTCTGCAGATCGGCCCTGTGAGCAACGAGATAGGGCGCCTGCCAGCGCGTCTCGGCGGCTTGCCCCAACGGCACGCGTGCCAGTTCGCACAGTGTCGCGGCGTCCTTCAAGACCACGGCTTCCGGCCGCACCGCTGCCGGCAGCAGCCGGTCGAGCACGCCAAGCTGGCCAAGGATGCGCGTCGCATTGGGAGAAAGCTGGAGGCCAGCGCCTACCGCCTCCAGGCGCTGCGCCTGTTCGAACACCTGCACGGAATAGCCGCGTTTGGCGAAAGCAAGCGCTGCGGTCAGCCCGGCGACGCCCGCCCCGGCGATGACGACCTGCCGGGAGCGTGTTTCGTTCATCGGGTTTGTCGCGAAGGAATCAGGCGGCCTGGTCGATATAGATGCAACCGGCCGGCAGCGTTTCCGTAGCCTTCAGCTTGGGCGAATAGCGGTACAGCGTCGAGCAATACGGGCAGACTTTTTCGTTGTCGTCGCCCATGTCGAGAAACACATGCGGGTGATCGAAAGGCGGGTTGGCGCCCGTGCACATGAATTCCTTGACGCCGATGTCGATAGCCGGGTAGCCCGCATCGTTCTGGAAATGGGGAATGGAACCGCCTGCCATCGTCGTCTCCTTAACGCAGTCTCTTCTGCATCTGGATCATAACAGGCCTCTTTGCAAGTTCGATGAAATGAAACTGTCGCAAAAGCCTGTCAGAGGATAAGTTAAGCCGGTTAACGCATGACCCGGAAAACCGACTTCGGTTTTCGGAAAGGATCATGCGTCGCCTTGGAGTGGTAGAGCGTCCTTTGCGAGTCCTGGAGGACGTGCGGCGCCCTAGCCGGCAGACGGTGTGGAAGAGCGGAATATGAACGAATTGAAGCCGGTGCAGAGCGAATTCATCAACGTCGAGGCGGCAAGCCCGGAAGGCGGCAATCCCGATCGTTTCGTCAATCGCGAGTTTTCCTGGCTGCAGTTCAACCGGCGCGTTCTCGAAGAATCGCTGAACCTCAATCATCCGCTGCTCGAGCGTGTCCGCTTCCTGTCGATCTCGGCCGCCAATCTCGACGAGTTCTTCATGGTGCGCGTCGCCGGGCTCGCCGGCCAGGTGCGCGAAGGCATCGTGCTGAAAAGCCCTGACGGGCGCACTCCCGAACAGCAGCTGGAACAACTGCTGCGCGAGGTCGAGCGGCTGCAGGAAGACCAGCAGAAGAGCCTGTCTGAACTCACGGTGCTGCTCAACAAGGAGGGCATCGAGACCATCACCCGCGATGCGCTGACCAAGGACGAGAAAATCTGGCTGGAAGACCATTTCCAGGAGCAGGTGTTTCCAGTGCTGACCCCGCTGTCGATCGACCCGGCGCACCCGTTCCCGTTCATCCCCAATCTCGGCTTCTCGATGGCGCTGCAATTGCGCCATCGCAAGAACGGCGAAGAGATGAGCGCGCTGCTGCGCCTGCCGGTGGCGCTGAAGCGCTTCATCCGTCTGCCGGACCGCAAACGCCATGTCCGCTTCATCCCGCTGGAAGAGGCGGTCGGCCTTTATATCGGCAAGCTCTTTCCCGGCTACGAGGTCAAGGGCTCCGGCACATTCCGCATCATCCGGGATAGCGATATCGAGGTCGAGGAGGAGTCGGAAGATCTCGTGCGCCTGTTCGAGACGGCGCTGAAGCGCCGCCGCCGCGGTTCGGTGATCCGGATCGAGTTCGACATACTGATGCCGGCGGAACTACGCGACTTCGTCGCCGGCGAGCTTGGTGTCTCGTCAAGCCGCATCAGCGTCTTGACCGGTCCGCTGGCGCTCAGCCAGATTTCCGAAATCGTCGCCGTTCCCCGCGACGATCTCAAATTCACCCCCTACAATCCGCGCTTTCCCGAGCGTATCCGCGAGCATGGCGGCGACTGTTTTGCCGCCATCCGCGAGAAGGACATCGTCGTCCATCATCCGTATGAATCCTTCGATGTGGTGGTGCAGTTCCTGCGCCAGGCGATGGCCGACCCGGAAGTGGTGGCGATCAAGCAGACGCTTTACCGCACCTCCAATGACAGCCCGATCGTGCGCGCGCTGGTCGACGCGGCCGAGGCCGGCAAGTCGGTCACAGCGCTGGTCGAACTCAAGGCGCGCTTCGACGAGGAAGCCAACATCCGCTGGGCGCGCGACCTGGAGCGTGCCGGCGTGCAGGTCGTGTTCGGCTTTCTCGAACTGAAGACACATGCGAAAATGTCGCTGGTGGTGCGGCGCGAGGACGGCAAATTGCGCAACTATGTGCATCTTGGCACCGGCAACTACCATCCGGTGACCGCGCGCATCTACACCGACCTGTCCTTCTTCACCACCGATCCGACGATTGCGCGCGATGTCGCCCAGCTCTTCAATTTCATCACCGGCTATGCCGAACCGACGGATGAAATGCGCCTGGCGATCTCGCCGTTCACGCTGAGAAGCCGCATCTTGAAGCATATTGCCGACGAGATTGCCTATGCTGTGGAAGGCAAGCCGGCGCGCATCTGGATGAAGATGAACGCGCTCGTCGATCCGATCATCATCGACGCGCTCTACGATGCCAGCCGCGCCGGCGTCGAGATCGACCTTGTCGTGCGCGGCATCTGCTGCCTGCGGCCGCAGGTTCCGGGCCTGTCGGAAAACATCCGTGTCAAATCGATCGTCGGCCGCTTTCTCGAGCACAGCCGCATCTATTGCTTCGGCAACGGCCACGGCCTGCCGTCGGACGAGGCGATCGTCTACATCTCTTCGGCGGACCTCATGCCGCGCAATCTCGACCGCCGCGTCGAGACCATGGTGCCGATCACCAATCCAACTGTGCATGAACAGATCCTTGGCCAGATCATGCTGGGCAACATCATGGACAATCAGCAAAGTTTCGACGTATTGGCTGATGGAACCTCCCGGCGCGTGGTGCTGGAAGAGGGTGAGGAACCGTTCAACGCGCAGGAATATTTCATGACCAATCCGAGCCTGTCGGGACGGGGTGACGCGCTGAAGTCGCATGCGCCCAAACGCATTGCGCAGTTCAAGCGCCGCAAGAAGAACGCCGCAGCGTCCGGCTGATGCTGTCTGATTCCCAGGGCCGGTTGCAGGACCGCCGACCGCTGTCCATCATCGACATCGGATCGAATTCGATCCGTCTCGTCGTCTATGAGGGGCTGGCGCGTTCGCCGACCATGCTGTTCAACGAAAAGATGCTGGCCGGTCTCGGCCGCGGCATCGTTTCGACCGGCAAGCTCGACCCCGAGGCGGTGACCCGCTCGATGGAAGAGTTCCGCCGCTTTCGCGCGCTCTCCGACCAGGCCGGCGCCGAACAGATGTATGTGCTGGCCACCGCCGCCGCCCGCGAGGCTATCAACGGTCCCGATTTCATTCACCGCGCCGAGGACGTGCTAAAGACCGAGATCCGTGTGATCAGCGGCCGTCAGGAAGCCTATTATTCGGCGCTCGGCGTCATTTCGGGCTTCCACCCCGCCGATGGCATCGCCGGCGATCTGGGCGGCGGCAGCCTCGAACTGGTCGATGTCGACGGCGAAGCGATCGGCGACGGCATAACGCTGCCGCTGGGCGGCCTGCGCCTGCAGGACATGGCCAAGAACTCGCTGACCCAGGCGGCCAAGATCACGCGCGATGAGCTGGCGAGGGCAAAGCTGTTGAAAGGCGGGCAGGGCAGGCCCTTCTACGCCGTCGGCGGCACCTGGCGAAATCTCGCCCGGCTGCACATGGAAATGACCAACTATCCGCTCGGCGTCATGCACCACTACGAGATATCGGCCGAAAGCGCGGCGAACTTCCTCAAGCAGGTGGCCAAAGCCGAGATCGAGAAGGTCAAGGGGATCGAGGGCGTTTCCAAGAACCGCCGTTCGCTGCTGCCTTACGGCGCCATCGTGCTGCAGGAGATCATGGCGGCGATGCAGCCGTCGAAGATCATCGTCTCGGCGCTCGGCGTGCGCGAAGGCTTTCTCTATTCGTTGCTCGACGAGGCCGAGCAGAAGGCCGATCCCTTGATTTCGGCCTCGGAGGAACTCGCCCGCCTTCGCTCCCGCTCCGTCACCCATGCGCATGAACTCGTCGACTGGACCGCCAGGACCTTTGCCGCCTTCGGCATCGACGAGACCGAGGACGAGGCACGCTATCGCCACGCGGCCGCATTGCTGGCCGACATCGGCTGGCGCGCGCATCCCGAATATCGCGGCAAGCAGTCGCTCAACATCATCGCGCACGCGTCCTTCTTCGGTGTTGACCATCCCGGCCGTGCCTTCCTGGCAATGGCCAACGCCTATCGTCACGACGGCATCTTCAACGAAGCCATCGCGCCCGAAATCAAGGCGCTGGCTCCGCCGCGTTATCTGGAGCGCGCCCGCGTGCTCGCCGCGATGATGCGAGTCGTCTACCTGCTGACGGCGTCGATGCCGGGCATCATGCCCAGGCTGAAATGGGAACAGCGCGGCAACGGCGTGCTGGCGCTGGTGTTACCTGCGTCGCTGGCTGATCTCTATGGCGAGCGGCCAGCCGGACGCCTGGCGCAGCTGGCAAGGATCACCAACCGCCGGCTGGTGCTGGCCGTCGAGGGCGGCCCCAGTATCTCGGTGAAATAGGGCGTCTTGTTGAAGTAGTGGGGCATTCCTGAAGGCAAGATTGCCGCGCGACTGGGGTTGCGCGACGTCAAACACGGAGTGAACGTTCATGACTGTCGCACAGGACTCTGCGTCGTCATTCCCGGACGGAGATACGGCGCAGGCGCTCGGCTTTGATCCCACCATCCACCGCAAGCTCCTCGCTGGTATCGAATCTGGCTTGCTGCGCGATCTGCACGTCGTCCTCGCCGCCCGCGCCGGACAAGTCTTCCTGCAACACTATGCGGAAGGCGCCGATGAGGAATGGGGGCGGCCCCTCGGGCATGTCGCTTTCGACGTCGACACGCTGCACGATCTCCGCTCGGTGACGAAAAGTATCGTCAGCCTGCTTTACGGCATTGCGCTCGACAGAGGATTGGTGCCGCCGCCCGAAGCACCGCTTGTTGCACAGTTTCCCGAATATGCCGATCTCACCGCCGACCCCGCCCGCGCCAAGATCACCATCGGCCACGCGCTGACGATGACCCTTGGCATGGAGTGGGACGAGAACCGTCCCTACAGCGATCCACTGAACAGCGAGATCGCGATGGAGCTTGCCCCCGATCGCTATCGCTTCGTCCTCGAACGACCGATCATCGTGGAAGCCGGGAGCCGTTGGATCTATTCGGGTGGCAGCGTGGCGCTCGTTGGCGCCATCATCGAGAGAAGCAGCGGCAAATCGCTGCCGGACTTCGCGCGTGAAGCACTCTTCGAGCCGCTCGGCATTGGGCGTTTCCACTGGTCGGCCGGCAACGATGGCGTCGCCTCGGCAGCCTCGGGGCTCAGGCTCACTGCACCCGATCTGCTCAAGATCGGCCAGATGCTCCTTCGCAAGGGCGAGTGGAACGGCCGGCGCATCGTCTCGGAAGGCTGGATCGAGGCTTCATTCACGCCGGCGATCTCGACGACGGATGGCCTTGGCTATGGCCGGCTATGGTTCATCGGCGACGCGCCCGCGCCGGCGTTCAACGCCCTGCGGCCCTGGCATGCCGGCTTCGGCAATGGCGGACAGCGGCTCTGGCTGATGCCCGAGGCGGGTATCGCGGCCGTAGTCTATGCGGGCAAGTACAATGCCTGGGATGCCTGGGTAACGCCGACCCGCGTCTGGCGTGAGATCATTCTCGCCAATCTCCAGCGCGCCTGACAAGGGCGGGCGTCCCGGAAGTTCTTCAGGCCCCGGTGCTGCGCCCGTCGACCGACCGGCTTCCCCCAATCCGTCGCTGCTTCGCAGCGCCACCTTTCCCCCCTTCGGAGGGAAAGGAAGGGAGCCTCGTTGGAACAGCGCTGGCGGCAAAAGGCTCGCGCCCTTCCTCTACCCCGTCGATCGGGGGAGAGGTGGCTCGGCGAAGCCGAGACGGAGTGGGGGTCGACCTAGCTCGGGCGTCGAGGGTTCAACCCGGGGCGATATATCTGGTTGGTTCCGGGCCTGCCTTTAGATTTAAGACGATATCAAACTGCACCACGTCCGTCGACCGACCATGCGCCGGCGCCGGCCATCGCCAGCGCCAGGAAGCCGCCTGATATGGCGATGTCCTTCATCAGCATCTGCTGGTGCAGGAAGGCGAGCATCGCGTCGCCGCCGCCCTGGCCGTAATGGCCGATGAAACCGGCGGCGATGCAGAAGACGGCGAGCAGCAGCGCCGTGATCCGGGTCTGGAAACCGACCAGGATGAGCAATCCGGCGATGAGTTCGAACAGTCCCGTGCCCCAGGCGGCAAGCGTCGGCAGCGGCAGGCCGAGGCCGGCGAAATAGCCTGTCGTGCCGGCGATATCGCTCAACGCGTGAAAACCGGAGGGCACGAACAGGGCGGCGAGCAGCAGCCGGGAAAGCAGAAGCAGCGCGTTGCGGGGCATGCGTTCACCTCCGTTGTCGGCCGCCGGTTGGCCTCGTCCGATGCCCCTGATCCTAGCAGAAATTCCGGCCGGCAGATGGGCGGGCACATACCGACAACGAAAAAGCGGCGCGGAAATTCCGCGCCGCTTTTTTGTCCAGCTATTTGCCGGGCTTGGCTCAGCCGCGCTTGGCGTCGACCGAATAGGAGCCGGCGCCCGAGGAAGCCAGTACGAGGAAACCGCCGGCAATCGCCAGATTCTTCAGGAAGTTGATCATCTGCATCTGGTCGGCCCAGCCGGTGTGGGCGACCAACGCGGTGGCAACGGTGAAGATCGCGAGCACCCAGGCGACAATCCGGGTCTGGAAGCCGACGAGGATGGCGACACCACCGAGAAGCTCGATCAAGCCGACGATGATGGCCGTCACGGTCGGCAAGGGCAGGCCGAGGCTGCCGAAATAGCCGGCTGTGCCGGCGATGGCGGTGAGCTTGCCGAAACCTGAAAGCAGGAAGATGACCGCGAGCAGGACGCGACCGAGGAGGATGGTGGTCGAGGCATTGGATGCGCTGGAACCGGCGACTGAAGTGTTGGTGGACATGGTGACTCTCTCCGGGAAGGGGTTGATACCGGTGAGATAGAGCACGCGGACTGTTCACCAAAGCCGCCAGACTGGCGACACATTGTTCACAGCACTTACATTTCCGTGATCGGACGACCTGCGCAAAATTCGCGTCGGGCCCGGTTGCGACAGGAGTAAATTCTCCCCTCGCGAAATGTCCTACCCCGGATGCGTCATGTCCTCCGGACGCACCAGCCGGTCATAGTCCGCTTCGCTGACCAGCCCGGTGGCGAGGGCTTCCTCGCGCAGCGTGGTGCCTTTCTTGTGCGCGGTCTTGGCGATCTTGGCGGCATTGTCGTAGCCGATGGTCGGCGCCAGCGCCGTCACCAGCATCAGCGAGCGGTCGAGTGCCGCCTTGATGTTGTCTTCCCGCGCTTCGATGCCGACGACGCAATTGTCGGTGAAGGAGACCGAGGCGTCGGAGAGCAGCTGCACCGACTGGAGGAAGTTGTAGGCCATCAGCGGGTTGTAGACGTTGAGCTCGAAATGGCCCTGGCTGCCGGCGAAGGTCAGCGCCGCATTGTTGCCGAACACCTGTACGCAGACCTGCGTCAGCGCCTCGCACTGGGTCGGATTGACCTTGCCCGGCATGATCGACGAGCCCGGTTCGTTTTCCGGCAGCGACAGTTCGCCGAGGCCCGAACGCGGGCCGGAACCGAGGAAGCGGATGTCGTTGGCGATCTTGAACAGCGCCGCGGCCGCCGCGTTGATGGCGCCGTGCGAAAACACCATGGAATCATGCGCCGCCAGCGCCTCGAACTTGTTCGGCGCGGTGACGAAGGCGATGCCGGTAATAGTGGCGATGCGATCCGCCACCCGTTCGGCAAAGCCGACCGGCGCGTTGAGGCCGGTGCCGACGGCGGTGCCGCCCTGCGCCAGTTCCTGCAGGCCGGGTAGTGTCAGCTCGATGCGCTTGATCGACGAGGCGACCTGCGCGGCATAGCCCGAAAATTCCTGGCCAAGCGTGAGGGGGGTGGCATCCTGCGTGTGCGTGCGGCCGATCTTGATGATGTGCGCGAAGGCCTTGGTCTTGGCCTCAAGTGCCTTGTGCAGATGTTTCAGCGCCGGCAGCAGATCGTGCACGATGCGCTCGGCGCAAGCGATGTGCATGGCTGTCGGATAGGTGTCGTTCGACGATTGGCTCATATTGACGTGGTCGTTGGGATGCACCGGCTTCTTCGAACCCATGACGCCGCCCAGCATCTCGATCGCCCGGTTGGAGATCACCTCATTGGCGTTCATGTTGGATTGGGTCCCCGAGCCGGTCTGCCAGACCACCAGCGGGAAATGCTCATTGAGTTTGCCGTCGATGACCTCTTGCGCCGCCTCGACTATGGTCTTGCCGATCGCAGGATCAAGCCGCTGAAGCTCCATATTGGCTTCGGCCGCCGCCCGCTTGACGATGCCCAGCGCGCGCACGATCGAAGCCGGCTGCTTTTCCCAGCCGATCTTGAAATTGCCTAGAGAACGCTGCGCCTGCGCGCCCCAATAGCGATCGGCGGCGACTTCGATCGGGCCGAATGTGTCGGTTTCGGTTCTGGTCTTTGCAGCGGTCACGGGTCTCTCCTTGTCGAAGTCGGCAACGGCGTATCGCGTTGCACAAACGGCTTCAAGCGGAGATTACGGGCGGTAAGGATGCAAATCGGTTGATATGCTGGTGATCTCCCCCCTTGCGGGCAGGGGAATCGCATATGAGTAAGAGTAAGTCTTGCGTTGAGTGGAAAGGTTGATTCTTTAGGTGCCTTCTCTTTGAAGAGGAGACCCAATGCCGTTTCTGCTTTCGATTTTGCGTGAAATTCGGGATCCGCGTGACATCAACGCGCGTCATGATCTGGCGGAGCTTCTGTTCTTGGCTCTGCTTGCGACCCTGTGTGGGGCCAAGAGCTGTGTTGACATTGCCGATTTTGTTGAGGGGCGGGAAGACGAGCTGAGAGAGATCGTGGCGCTGGAGCATGGTTGCCCGAGCCACGACACGTTCAGCCGGGTGTTTCGACTTCT